>NZ_JBKEEE010000002.1:0-75964 GCF_047975795.1 Ottowia sp.
AAAATCAGGGTCAAGCGAACCAAAAACAGCGCAAAACGATGAGAAATTCAACGCTCGTTTCGCCATGTGAACATTCACGCGTCACCTCGCCCTGCAGCGGGGGTTGTGCAGACCTTCCTTAAAATTCAAAAGTGTCGATAAACACTATAGACATTGAATATGCAGCTATAAATTCAATATCTTTTGCTAAATTTTTCGACTCAGTTCAAACCCAAGTCATCACCGCCCCCCGCACTTGGTGTATCTTGATTGACAGACCGCTTGGCACGCCAGCATTGGTTGGCGCTGATGGCTGGCGTTTGTTGTTTGTTTACTGTGAAAGTGAAAGAGGCTTGTGATGACCGATCAACCCACGCTGCACCATGTTCAATGTCCTGATGCCCAGGGTGGCCACCGCATGGCCTGGTGGCAATGGGGCGATGCCCAGTCGCCGCATGTGGTGATGGGCGTGCACGGTTTGACGCGCCAGGGGCGCGACTTCGATGTGCTGGCGCAGGCGTTGCTTGAACGTGCGGCACAGCTTGGCAAGACACTGCGAGTGGTCTGCGTGGACGTGGTGGGCCGGGGTGAAAGCGACTGGCTGAAAGACCCGATGGGTTATGGTTTCCCCACCTATGCGGCCGACATGCTGGCGCTGCTGGGCGCGCTGCACGGTCAAGCCCCCATCACCACCTTGGATTGGGTGGGCACCAGCATGGGCGGGCTGATTGGCATGACGATGGCTGGTACGGCCCAGCTGCCGTTGCCCGTGCCCATTCGCCGCCTGGTGTTGAACGACGTGGGGCCTGCCATTGAATGGGTAGCGCTGGAACGTATTGGGCAATACGTGGGCAAGGCGGGCACCTTTGCCAGTGTGGAAGAGGGTGCGCAAGCCATGCGGGCGCTGTCGCAAAGCTTTGGCCCGCACACCGATGAGCAATGGATGGCCTTGTCACGCCCGATGTTCCGGCCCGCACCAGAAGAAGGCCGCTGGCGACTGCACTACGACCCGGCTTTGGCCGTGCCTTATGCGGCTATGACCCGCGAAGCAGCTGCTGAAGTTGAGGCCACGCTGTGGCAGTTGTACGACGCCATCCGGGCCAATACCCTGGTGTTGCGCGGTGCGGAGTCAGATTTGCTCAGCCGTGCCACAGTGGTGGCCATGGGTGAGCGCGGGCCACAGGCCCATGTGGTCGAATTTGCAGGCGTCGGCCATGCGCCCACACTGATTGCATCGGATCAGGTGCGCGTGGTGCTGGATTTTTTGCTGCCTGTACGGACTGAGGTGACCTCGGAGGCAGCCAACGAATGAAGACGGCGCATGTGCTGGCACCACCTGCTGGTGCGCCAGTGGCAGAAGTCATCGCCGCCGTAGCTCACACGCTGCCTGCCGCTGCCGATATTCGGCCGCGCGCGCGCGCGTTTGCCGAGCCGCTGTTGGACGGCGAATCCACCAGCAGTGGCGAAAACGTGCTGGCCCATGCCGACGCGGTGGCGCAGATTCTGGCCGAAATTGGCGGCTCAGACGCCATTCAGGCGGCGGTGTACTTAAGCTACGCCTGTGCCCAGCTCCACCGGCCTGACGAGGTGATCGGCAAAGCTTTTGGAGTCAGCTTTGCCACACTGGCGCTGGAAACATCCAAGCTCGAACGCGTGCAACAGCGCTCGCGCGTCAGCCGCCAAAACCACGCCCCCGATTCCGAGCGCGCAGGCCAGCAAACCGAATACGTGCGCAAGATGCTGCTGGCCTTCAGCCGCGATTTGCGCGTGGTGCTGCTGCGCCTGGCCTCGCGCCTGCAAACGCTGCGCTACTGCGCGGCAGCGCGCCACTTGCCCTCGCCCGGCTTGCTGCGCGAATCGCACGAGGTGTTTGCGCCCCTGGCCAACCGCCTGGGCATCTGGCAGATCAAGTGGGAAATGGAAGACTTGGTGTTCCGTTTTCAGGAGCCTGAAATCTATCGGCAAGTGGCCAAACTGCTGGAAGAAAAGCGCGTCGAGCGTGAGGCTGCGCTGGAGCAACGCCGCGCTGACATCGAACATGCTTTGCAAGCGCAGGGGCTGCACGCGTCAGTGAGTGGGCGGCCCAAACACATCAGCTCCATCGTGCGCAAAATGCGCGGCAAGGGGCTGGACTTCAACCACGTGTTCGACGTGCGTGCGCTGCGCGTGATGGTGACCACGGTCGACGAGTGCTACGCCGCGCTGGCCTGGGTGCATCAGCGCTACACCCAGGTGCCGGACGAGTTTGACGACTACATCGCCAAGCCCAAGGTCAATGGCTATCAATCGCTGCACACTGTGGTGCGTGACGAGGACGACAAAGCCTGGGAAATTCAGATCCGCACGCACGACATGCACCAGCATGCCGAAAACGGCGTGGCCGCGCACTGGGCCTACAAAGAAGCCGGTGCCAAGGGCTACGCGGGTGTGTCAGCTGCCAGCGATTACGACGCCAAAATCGCCGTGCTGCGCCAGCTACTGGCCTGGGAGCGCGATTTGTCGGCCAGCGACGCGCAGCACGCGCTGTTTGAAGACCGTATTTATGTGCTGACGCCCGAGGCCGCCATCGTCGAGCTGGCCGCAGGGGCCACGCCAGTCGACTTTGCCTACAGCGTGCACACCGAGCTGGGCCACCGCTGTCGGGGTGCCAAGGTCGATGGGGCCATGGTGCCGCTGAACACCGCGCTCAAAAATGGTCAGACCGTGGAAGTGGTGGCGGGCAAAGAGGGCGGGCCATCGCTCGACTGGCTGAACGCTGAATTGGGCTACCTGGCATCGCCGCGCGCGCGCTCCAAGGTGCGCGCATGGTTCAACGCCCAGCACACGCGCGAAAACATCGCCCGCGGCCGTGAGATGGTCGAAAAGCTGTTGCAGCGCGAAGGCCGTACCGCCGTGTCGCTGGAGCATCTGGCGACCGGGCTGGGTTTTAAAACCCCCGACGCCTTGTTTGAAACCGTGGGCAAGGACGAGCTGTCGCTGCGCAGCATCGAAAACGCCTTGCGCCCGCCAGAGCCGCCGCTGGATACCGATACCCAGGCTTTGTTGCGCAAGCCCAGCGCAGGCGGCGGTGCGGGCGGTGTGTTGGTGGTGGGGCTGGACTCGCTGCTGACGCAAACCGCCCGCTGTTGCAAACCAGCGCCGCCTGACAGTATTGCAGGCTACGTCACACGCGGGCGCGGCGTCAGCGTGCACCGGCGCGACTGCGCGAGCTTTCGTGAACTGCTGACGCGCGAGCCTGAGCGCGTGATCGATGTGGACTGGAGCACGTCCACCAGTGGCTATACCCCCGCTTATCCGGTCGACGTGACGGTGGAGGCCACCGACCGGCCTGGCTTGCTGCGCGACATCTCCGACGTGCTGGCGCGCGAGAAGATGAACGTGATTGGCGTGCAAACCCAATCGGCCAAAGGCTGGGCCTGGATGATCTTTACCATCGAGGTGGACGATACCCGTCGGCTGGGCCAAGTGCTGCATCAAGTGCAAGGCTTGCCAGGCGTGCGCACGGCGCGGCGGAGATAGCCCAAAAAGGCCGCAACGATCTCTGCTACACTTGCGCGCTTCGGACTTTTAGGCGCGTAGCTCAGCTGGTTAGAGCACCACCTTGACATGGTGGGGGTCGTTGGTTCGAGTCCAATCGCGCCTACCAAACTTTCATGGTTGAATCAAGCATCTGACAGCGATGTCAGGTGCTTTTTTCTTGCCTGTCGCGCTTCAAGGGTTGACCAATACCAGCTTGCCTTTGACGGCGCGGGCATCCATGCGTGCATAGGCGGCTTTCAGATCGGCCATGGGCATCTGGGTGTCGATCAGGGGTTTGATTTTGCCTTCGGTGTACCAGCGGGCCAGCTCGGCCATCATGGTGGCGTTGGCTTCGGGTTCGCGTCGCGCAAAGTCGCCCCAGAACACACCCACGATGCTGGCTCCTTTGACCAGCGCCAGATTGATTTTGATGGCCGGAATGTCGCCCGCCGCAAAGCCCACCACCAGATGCCGTCCGCGCCAGGCGATGGAGCGCAGCGCAGGCTCGGTGAATGGCCCGCCCACGGGGTCGTAAATCACGTCGGGACCTTGGCCGTCGGTCAGTGCCTTGATTTGCTCGCGTAAATCTTGCGTGCTGTAATTGATGATTTCGTCTGCGCCCAGTTGCTTGCAAAACGCCAGTTTCTCGTCGGTCGAGGCGGCGGCGATCACTTTGGCACCGGCCAGCTTGGCGATTTGGATGGCCGACATGCCCACGCCGCCTGCTGCACCCAGCACCAGCACGGTTTCGCCGCTTTTGAGCTGGCCGCGGTCAATCAAGGCGTGGTGGCTGGTGGCGTAAATCATGATGAAGGCTGCCGCATCGGCCGCCGCAAAACCCGGCGGCAGCGGCATGCACAGCTTGGCTGGAGCCAGCGCGTGGGTGCCAAAGCCGCCCGTGCCCGACACGCAGGCCACCATTTGGCCGGGTTGCAGGTGCGTGACGCCTTCGCCCACGGCCTCCACCATGCCCGCGTATTCCGACCCCGGCACAAAAGGCAGCTCTGGCTTGATCTGGTATTTGTTTTGCACGATCAGCAGGTCTGGAAAATTCAGGCTGGCCGCCTGAACGCGTACCAGCACCTGGCCCTTGCCGGGCTGGGGCGTGGGCAGCTCTTTCCAGGTCAGCGCGTCGACGCCGGTGGGGGTTTCGCAAAGCCATGCGTGCATGTGGGGTGTCTCCTGATGAAGGTCAAAAATTGTTCAACGCCATCATAGGTGGGCCTGCGGCGCTGGTTTTGTCGCTGGGGTGACGGGGCCGGGGGGCGTGCTTTCAGCCACGGCAGCGTATTCCGGCAAGCAGCCTGGCCTCGCAAGCCTCAATAGAATGGTTGAATGACCATCACCGCCCCCGATTCCTCACGCCCTCGTATCGTCATTGCCCGCGCCATCTTCCCCGAGGTGATCGAGCAGTTGGCCCAGCACTTCGAGGTCGAATCCAACCAGGCCGACACCGCCTGGCCGCAAGACGAATTCATCCGCCGCCTGCAAGGCAAGCAAGGCGTGTTGACCACTGGCGGCGAGCGCATCAACGTCGCGCTGCTGGCGGCGTGCCCTGATCTGAAAATCTGCGCCAACATGTCTGTCGGCTACAACAACTTCGACGTGCCCGCCATGACCGCTGCGGGCGTGCTGGCCACCAACGCCCCCGGTGTGTTGACCGAAACCACCGCCGACTTTGGCTTTGCCCTTATGATGGCCGCCGCCCGCCGCGTGACTGAAAGCGAACATTACCTGCGCGCGGGCCAGTGGCATGGTTGGCGCTACGACCAGTTTGCCGGGGTCGACGTGCACGGCAGCACCTTGGGTGTCATCGGCATGGGCCGCATCGGCCAGGGCATTGCCCGACGCGGCGCACTCGGCTTTGGCATGAACGTGCTGTACCACAACCGCAACCGCCTGAGCGCCACAGATGAAGCCGCCGCAGGCAACGCCCGCTATGTGACTAAACAAGAACTGCTGCAAACCGCCGACCATGTGGTGCTGGTGCTGCCCTACAGCGCCCAAACCCGCCACGCCATCGGCGCGCCCGAGCTGGCGCTGATGAAACCCACCGCCACCCTCACCAACATTGGCCGTGGCGGCACGGTGGACGATGTCGCCTTGGCCGCCGTCTTGCGCGCCGGGCGCATTGCAGCCGCCGGGCTGGACGTGTTTGAAGGCGAACCCAAGGTGCACCCCGATCTGCTGGTCTGCACCAACGTGGTGCTTACCCCCCACATCGCCAGCGCCAGCCTGCCCACCCGCCGCGCCATGGCTGACTTGGCTGCCCGCAACCTGATTGCCCACCTCAGCGGCAGCCAGCCGCCTACGCCGATCAACCCCGAGGTGTTGGGCACAGGCTGAAGATCAAGAAAATTCTTTAAGTAAAAACAGCCGTTGCCGCTACAACCATCTGCGACAACAGCTATCAAAACAATAACGAATAAACCACTGTTTCAACACCATGACCGCCGCCGAATTCATCGCCAAATGGGGCCCTGGTGGCCCCTCGCACGACCTGAATGAAGAGCAGGGCGCGCAAAGCCATTTCCTGGATCTGTGCGATCTGCTCGGTGTGCCCAAACCCGGTGACGACACCGCTGATGAATACGTGTTCGAGCGCCGCGTGCTGCAACTCGGCCAGGGGCGCGGCTACGCCGACGTGTTCTACCGCGACCACTTCGCGTGGGAAAACAAAGCCCCCGGCAAAAACCTCGACGCCGCCCTGCGCCAGTTGCAGCAGTACAGCATGGATCTGGCCAACCCGCCCTTGCTCGTCGTGTGCGACCGCCTGACCATCCGCATCCACACCCACTTCAACGGCCACCCCAGCGAAGTGCACACCGTCCGGCTCGAACCTGTACAACCAGCGTCCGGTGTGGCTGGCGCAGGCGCACGAGGTGCTGGACACCGCGGTGGCCGCCGCCTACGGCTGGGCCGATTACACGCCTGCCATGCCCGATGACGAGGTGCTACGCCGTCTACTGGCGCTGAACCAGCAGCGGGCGGCTCTATCAGGGCTGGGCACCGCACCCGGTGTATCCGCCACGACACTGACCAAGCGCGCCTCGCGCCAGCGCCGCGCCTGATGGGTCGATACTTGATGGAACGCGGGGCCATGACGTGGCTGCTGGCCGCCATCTCCATCGTTGGGGTGTTGCTGACCACGGTGTGGCCCAAGACCATGCTGGTGGTGGCATTGCTGGGACTGCTGGCGGTGTGGGCAGGGCTTTTGCCTGCGCGCTGGGGGACATTGCCAGCAGGAACGTCGAGCGTGGATGATGGGAACGACATGCAAGACCTAAAGGACTACCAGGTTGACCTGACCGACGCCGAAGTGCCCGAGGCTATTCGCCAGGCGGTGCTGGCGCAGCTGCAGCCGGGCGACGTGCTGTGGCGCTGCCCGCGTCTGGGGCCAGCGCGCGGGCTGCTGGCCGTGTTGGGCATAGGCCCACGAAGCATCATGATGGAGTGGTGGCTGGAAAGCGCCGAGGGCGAACTGGTCGACATATTCTGGCTGGACACTGAGCTTCCGGCTTGATCGCCAATGGTTTGCAAGATTTTTTGCAAGGCGCGGCCATCCTTGGTCAAACCTTGGTCAAACGCTATCCGCTTCAATGCTTGCCAAGGCCCTTGGCTTATATTTTCAGCCTTGATTTCATCTGCCTGTTTGAACTGACCGCCATGCACCCCAAACCCTTGCTCGACACCGCCACCGAACTGGTGCGCCGCGTGCTGCGGCTCGATCACCCGGCCGATGCGGTGGTGTCGCGCTTTTTTCGTGAGCACCGCCAATTGGGGCCACGTGAGCGCGCTACGCTGGCCGAAACGGCTTATGCGGTGCTGCGCCGCAAGCCGCTGTTTGAACACCTGGCCCGCGCGGGGCAGGGTGCGCGCGAGCGGCGGCTGGCCATTTTGGGCTTTCATGCACCACGCACCTTTTTGCAGCAAGCGTTGTCTGAGGGCGAAAAGCAATGGCTTGCCGCCTGCGATGCGGTGGCACCGAACGAGTTGCTGCCCATTCATCGTCACAACTTGCCGACGTGGCTGGCCGAGCGTTTGCAGGCCCAGCTTGGCGATGCGGCGGCGTTTGATGCGCTGGCTGCGGCCTTGCTGCACAGCGCGCCGCTGGATGTGCGCGTGAATACAGTGCAACAAAAAAGAGAGCATGTGATGCAAGAATTGCAAGCGCTGGGGTTTGATTTGGCGCCCACGCCATATTCGCCCTGGGGCTTGCGCCTGGCGGGTAAACCGGCGCTGAACAGGCTGGAGGTGTTTACCCGTGGCGCGGTGGAGGTGCAGGACGAAGGCTCGCAACTGCTGGCCTTATTGCTGGATGCGCGGCGCGGCGAGATGGTGGCCGATTTTTGCGCCGGTGCTGGCGGCAAGACCTTGGCCATTGGCGCGAGCATGCGCAACACGGGCAGGCTGTATGCGTTTGATGTGTCGCAGCACCGGCTGAATGCGTTAAAGCCCCGCTTGGCGCGCAGCGGTTTGTCCAACGTGCATCCGGTGGCGATTGCGCATGAGCGTGATGAGCGCATCAAGCGTTTGGCAGGCAAGCTGGATCGCGTGCTGGTCGACGCCCCGTGCTCGGGTCTGGGCACGCTGCGGCGCAATCCGGATTTGAAGTGGCGTCAGTCGCTCAAGGACGTGGAGGAGCTGGTGCTCAAGCAGCAGGCCATTTTGAGCAGTGCGGCGCGCTTGCTCAAACCCGGTGGCCGATTGGTGTACGCCACGTGCAGCCTGTTGCCAGAAGAAAACGAAGGCGTGGCCCAGGCGTTTGCGGCGGCGCATCCTGAGTTCAAGCCGCTCAACGTCGCTGATCTGTTGCAGGGCCTGAAGGTGGCGGATGCGGCCAGCTTGTGCAGCCCGGGCGTGGCGGTTGAGGGGATTGAGCCAGGCCGTTTTTTGCGCCTGTGGCCGCACCAGCACGCCATGGACGGTTTTTTTGCCGCCGCGTGGCAGCGGCAGGATTGAGGGGCCGCGTTTCAGCGAACCTTTGGCGTGTCCGGCGCTCCAAACGACGTTGGTTGGGCGGTTTTCAGCCTATGGTGTCAGACAGGTGATGGAGGTTAAAGCAGCATGTGGCCCACTTTTGATTTTTTTGTGTTGAATGCGGTCATGGACTGGACCGCCCATGGCTGGTTGGGCTGGGCCTGGTGGCAGGTGCTGCTGCTGGGGTTGGGCCTGACCCACATCACCATCGTCAGCGTGACGCTGTACCTGCACCGGCATTCGGCGCACCGCGCGCTGGATTTGCATCCGGCGTTGCAGCATTTCTTCCGCTGCTGGCTGTGGCTGACCACGGGCATGACCACCAAGGCATGGACGGCCATCCACCGCAAACACCACGCCAAGTGCGAGCAGCCGGACGATCCGCACAGCCCGCAGATCTATGGCTTGCGCAAGGTGCTGTGGCAAGGGGCCGAGCTGTACCGGGCCGAAGCCCAAAACGCCGAGACGCTGGCACGCTACGGCCACGGCACGCCCGATGACTGGATCGAGCGGCATGTGTACAGCCGCTTTTCAGCGCTGGGCGTGGGCCTGATGCTGGTGATCAACGTGGCGCTGTTCGGGGCCTGGGGCGCGGCTTTGTGGGCCATGCAGATGGTGTGGATTCCGTTTTGGGCTGCCGGGGTCATTAACGGCGTGGGCCATTACTGGGGCTACCGCAACTTTGAAGCGCCTGACGCCTCCACCAACGTTTCGCCCTGGGGCATTCTGATTGGCGGCGAAGAGCTGCACAACAACCACCATACCTATCCCACGTCGGCCAAATTTTCGGTCAAGCCTTATGAACTGGACATCGGCTGGGTGTACATCACCGTGCTGTCCAGGCTGGGACTGGCGCGGCCCAAGAAAACGCCCCCGCGCCTGCGTTACGGTGCGTTGCGCCCCGTGGCCGATGACCAAACGCTGCAAGCGCTGATTGCCCACCGCTACGAAATGATGGCCCATTACGCCCGCCACATGCGTGAAGTGTTTCAGCAACAAACAGCCAATGCCTACGATGCGCGCAGCAAGGCTGTGCGCGCTGCGCGCCGCTGGCTGCACCGCGACGCGGACAAAGTGCCTGCCGCAGCCGCCCCGCAGTTGGCCCATGCGCGCGCCGCTTACCCGGTGCTCGACAAAATGGTTGTCATGCGCGAAGAGTTGCGCCAGTTGTGGCTGAACACGGGCCGCTCGCGTGAGCAACTGGTGGCCGATCTACAAGTCTGGTGCTGCCGCGCTGAAAGCAGCGGCATTGCCGCCTTGCGCGATTTTTCGCTCAGACTTCGGGCCGTGCGCGTGGTCTGATTTCTTTTGTCATTCAGCCTGGACAGTGCGCCGGGTTTTTCATGCGGATGGAGCGCGATGACGTGCAAGCAGGGATGAAAGAATGGCCGCGTGGAACCCTGTGATGTACTCATCGTCGGCGCTGGCATGGCGGGTGCGTCGCTGGCGTGGCGACTGACCCGCGCGGGCTGAGCCTGGAGCGCGAAGCACAGCCCGGCATACACAGCACCGGGCGGTCAGCCGCCATGTTCATGCAAAGCTACGGCCCGCCCGGCCAAGGGGTTGATCCAAGGCAGGTGTCGCCTGCGCGTTGGTGTTGACAGCCCCGAGCTAAATGCGCGCCAACGTGCGCAGCCCGTTCAAATCGAGCAGATTCAACTCACGGCCAGAGCCGCTGATCAGGCTTTGCTCGCGCAACTGGCGCAGCACGCGCGAGAAGGTTTCGGGCGCAATGCCCAGTTGTGCGGCAATCAATCGTTTGCGCTGGCGCAGCATCACTGTCAGCTCGCCGGGGGTGTGGCTGGCAGGCTCGGCATGGCGCAGCAGCCATTCGGCGCAACGCGCCTCGGCGTCTTTGGACAGGCGGCTGACCGCCAGTTCGGTTTGCAGGCGGTGGGCTTTGGCGATGTCAAACAGTACCGAGCGGGCCGATTCGGGCATGGATTGAAGTTCAGCGTTGAACTGCTCCAGCGGGATGCGGCGCACTTGCACCGCAGTTTCGGCCACTGCATCCACCAGCGGGGTCATGCCCAGCACCACACATGAGGCGTTGAGCCAGCAGGGGCCTTGAATGGTGCCCATGCGGTGCGCCAGTTGGCCTTGCTCCAGCAAGCCTATGGCGATTCGGCCTTCATCCACATGGTCAACGTGGGTGATGGGGGTGCCGCGTTGCAGCACCAAGCTGCCCTGCGGCAAGGTGGCCACAGAGTCTGGCCGGTTGGGCAGAATGGATGCGTGCATGCGCGCACTGTGCCCCGCAGCGCACCCAATGGCCTTGATGCACGTCAACCGCAGCGGAAGTCACGACAAGTAGTTACGCCAGTATCAGCAGCGCCCGGAAATCGTTCACGTTGGTGTGGGTGGGGCCGGTGATGACCAGATCGCCCAGGGCGTCAAAAAAGCCATAGGCATCGTGTCTGGCGATGTGCTCGCTCAAGCTGAGGTGGGCCTGCGCAGCGCGTGCCAGCGTGTCGGGGCCGACCAGGCAACCGGCGTTGTCTTCTATGCCGTCAATGCCGTCGGTGTCGGCCGCCAGTGCCCAGACGTTTGGCTGCCCAGACAGGGTTTGCGCCAGGCCCAGACAGAATTCGCCCGCCCGGCCGCCGCGCCCAGTGCGTTCGTTGGCAGCAGGTTGGCCCAGCGTGACGGTGGTTTCGCCCCCGCTGAGCAGCACGCAGGGCGGCTGAAAAGCCCCTTGGCCCTGGGCCGCCGCACGCGCCAGAGCGCCGTGCATGCGGCCAATGTCGTGCGATTCGCCTTCGACCTCATCGCTGAGAATGTGCGCTGCCAACCCGTGCGCGCGGGCAGCTTCAGCAGCCGCTTGCAGCGATTGCATGGGCGTGGCGATGGTGTGTGCCCGGTGCTGGCTGAATAACGGGTGCGTTGGCTTGGGTGTTTCCAGCGCGCCCGATTGCAGTGCGTCGACGATGCTTGGTGGCAAATCAACCCCGTAGCGCTGCGCAATGGCCAGCGCTTCAGCGCAGGTGCTGGCGTCACCCACTGTGGGGCCGCTGGCAATCACCGCCAGATCGTCACCCGGCACGTCGCTGATGGCCAGCGTGATCACTGGAGCGGGTGCGCAGGCGGCGGCCAGCCGCCCGCCTTTGATGCGCGACAAATGTTTGCGCAGCGTGTTCATCTCATGAATACCCGCGCCGCTGGCCAGCAGTTGCTGGTTGATGCGCTGCTTGTCTGCCAGCGTCAGCCCTTCGGCGGGCAGAGTCAGCAGGGCCGAGCCGCCGCCCGAGATCAGGCACAGCATCAGGTCATCAGCAGTCAGCCCTTTGGCCAGCGCCAGCATGCGGGTTGCGGCGGCTTGGCCCGCGCTGTCGGGCACGGGGTGCGCGGCCTCGGCGATCTCGATGCGTGATGACACGCTCGCAGGCTGTGGCGGCGTGTGGCCATAGCGCGTGACCACCAGGCCGGACAGCGGCGCATCGGCAGGCCAGGCAGCTTCCAGCGCGTGTGCCATGGCCCCCGCCGCCTTGCCTGCGCCCAGCACCAGCGTGCGTCCGCGTGGCGGCGGCGGCAAGTGCCCAGCCAGCACCTGGGCGGGTTGCGCGCGGGCTACCGCCACGTCAAACAAGTGCCGGAGAAATTCGCGCGGCTGGTGGGCGGGGTCGAGATGAAGAGCAGGCATGGGGACACTCTATGCCATTTTGGCTGTATGGCAGGTTGGTTGGGGTACGTGGTTTGGACAAACGAGTCGACAAGATAGAGCCGCAGTGTTGGGCTGCCTACAATCTGCCCCATGCAAATGACCCCGTCTATTTTCAAGGCCTACGACATTCGCGGCACCACGCCGACTACGCTGAACGAGGCGGTGGCCGAAGGTCTGGGCCTGGCCTTTGGCAGCACTGCGCTGGCGGCGGGCGAGCGCGTGGTGGCGGTGGGGCGTGACGGGCGCCTGTCCGGCACGGCGCTGAGCAGCGCGCTGATGCGCGGTCTGGTGGCAGCCGGTTGCGAGGTGATCGACATCGGCATGGTCACCACGCCCATGCTGTACTTTGCCGCCAGCACGCTGTGCACGAGCGGCATTCAGGTGACGGGCAGCCACAACCCGCGCGATGACAACGGCTTCAAGATGGTGCTGGCGGGCCGTGCGATTTATGGCGACGATATTCAGGCGCTGCGCCAGATGATGCAGGCTGAAAGCTGGCAGCGCCGTACAGGCGGCAGCCTGCGCCAGCACGACGTGGGGCCAGCCTACTGCGCGCGCATCGTGGGCGATATTAAATTGGCGCGACCGATGAAGGTGGTGGTGGACTGCGGCAACGGCGTGGCTGGGGCCAGCGCGCCGGCTATCTTCCGCGCCATTGGCTGCGATGTCATCGAGTTGTTTACCGAGGTGGATGGGTGCTTTCCTAACCACCACCCCGACCCGAGCAAGCCCGACAACCTGCGCGACGTGATCGCCGCGCTGCAAAGCACCGATGCTGAGCTGGGCCTGGCCTTTGACGGCGATGGTGATCGCCTGGGCATCGTTACCAAGGATGGACAAAACATCTTCCCTGACCGGCAAATGATGCTGTTTGCGCAAGATGTGCTGACCCGCGTGCTGGGCGGCACCATCGTGTTCGACGTCAAGTGCACGCAGCGTTTAGGCCCGGCGATTGCCGCAGCGGGCGGACAGCCGCTGATGTTCAAGACTGGCCATTCGCTCATCAAGGCCAAAATGAAAGAGGTGGACGCACCGTTGGGCGGCGAGATGAGCGGCCACATTTTCTTCAAAGAACGCTGGTATGGCTTTGACGACGGCACCTACGCGGGCGGCCGCTTGCTGGAGATCGTCAGCCGCAGCCCGGACGCCAGTGCTGTGCTGAATGCACTGCCCACCAGCCACAGCACCCCCGAGTTGAACGTGCCCTGCGCCGAGGGCGAGCCGCACCGCCTGGCGGCTGAGCTGCAAAGTTTGGCGGCAGGTGTGTTTACCGCGCCTGCGCAGGTCTCAACCATCGACGGTTTGCGCATTGATTGGCCTGACGGCTTCGGTCTGATTCGCGCCAGCAACACCACGCCGGTGCTGGTGCTGCGCTTTGAGGGGCAGACCAATGCGGCACTCCAACGCATTGAGGGCGAGATGCTGGCGCTGCTGCGGCGGGTCAAGCCCGATGCCAAGCTGGGCGGCAGCGCGCATTGAGATAATGACCCTTGATCTGTTGCCGACCAACCCCTCAGTCATCTTTCGTCAGCATGAAATGGGGCCAATGCGGCACCGGGGTCTTGACGCCATCTCCCTGTGGGAGAGGGTAGGGGTGAGGGCAGGCCCGGCTCCATGATCCGCGCGCTCTACAACCTTGTTTTGTGGGCCATTCAGCCCTTGCTGAGGCGCAAACTGCGCAAGCGGGGGCAGGCCGAGCCGGGGTATCTGCACGCGGTAGAGGAGCGCTTTGGCCATTACACCATGGCGCGTCCGCAGCCTGAGGGCGGCGCGCCGCTGGTGTGGATGCACGCCGTGTCGCTGGGGGAAACACGGGCGGCGGCGATTTTGCTGGCCGAATTGCGTCGCCAGCGGCCCGGCCTGCGCCTGCTGCTCACGCATGGTACGGCTACCGGGCGGGCCGATGGCGCGGCGCTATTGCAGCCGGGTGATGTGCAGGTCTGGCAGCCGTGGGATACGCGCGCAGCGGTGCGCCGGTTTTTGCACCACTTTCGGCCCGATGTGGGCGTGCTGATGGAAACCGAGGTGTGGCCCAACTTGATCGCCGAGTGTGCCGCCGCGGGCGTGCCGCTGGCGCTGGCCAACGCACGTCTGTCGGCCAAATCGCTGCGTGGGGCAGAACGCTTTGGTGCGTTGATGCGGCCTGCCTATGCCGCGCTGGCCGCCGTGTGGGCGCAGACCGAGGCCGATGCTCAGCGCCTGCGCACCATTGGCGCGCCCGTGGCGGGCGTGTTCGGCAATCTGAAGTTCGACGCACAGCCTGCCCCAGCGCTGCTGGCACAAGGCCGTACCTGGCGCGCCGCAGGGCAGCGCCCGGTGCTCATGCTGGCCAGCTCGCGCGAGGGCGAAGAGCTTGAATTTTTAAAGCAAATTCAGGCGCTGTCGCAGATACAACAAGTGAAGTATGCTACTGATAATGAAGCAAATGATGCGTCAAACCAAGCGACCAACAAAGCGTTGAATGGGGTTGGGCAAGACATTCAGTGGCTGATCGTGCCGCGCCATCCGCAGCGCTTTACCGAGGTGGCGGCGCTGGTGATGGGTGCAGGTTGGACGCTCAGCCGCCGCAGCGCCTGGGGTGATGGCGCGCCGCCCATGGCAGACGTATGGCTGGGCGACAGTCTGGGTGAAATGGCGGCTTATTACGCCTTGTCCGACGTGGCCCTGCTGGGTGGCAGCTTTGCGCAGTTAGGTGGGCAAAACCTGATCGAGGCCGCTGCTTGCGGTTGCCCGGTGGTGATGGGGCCACACACCTTCAACTTCGCCCAGGCAGCAGATCTGTCCCAAGCCGCTGGTGCGGCCCAGCGCGTGCCTGACATGGCCGCTGGCGTGGCGGCTGCGCGCGCCTTGCTGGAGGATGCGGCAGCCTTGCAGACCATGCGCGCCGCAGCGCTCGATTTTGCCCAGGCGCACCGTGGCGGTGCCGAGCGCACAGCGCGGGCAATGCTGGCGCTGGCAGTGCCAAAACCGTAGAAGAAAAACGGGGAATGCGCGCATGGGAGATACGCCATGAGTCCAGCGCTATCTGCACTCAAGGCGGAGGAGGAGGGGGGGCAGGTTGGCGTGGTACGCCAAATACCCAAAACCGCGCGCTGAAGTAATTTGCTGCCAGACCTGCCAGGCTGCCCACGGCCACACCCAGCGCTGGCCCCCAGGCCACAGCAGGAAAGCGCTGCAATACCAGCACATAGGCGGCGTAGTTGATGACTGCGCCCACCACCATCAGACCCAGATAGCGCGCCCATTCGGTCAGTAGCCCAGCGCGGTTGACGGGTACGGCGGCACGAAAAGTGATGCGCCGGTTAAGCGCCCAGGTGAAAGTGGCCGCAGCCAGAAACGACAGCACACGGCCACCATACGGCCCCAGCAGTGGAATGGCGGCATACAGTGCAGCCACATCGACCACAAAGCCTGCGGCCCCCACCACGCCAAACAGAAAGAATGAACGCAGATGACGGCTCACGTTGGTTTGCGCAAGGCACCAGGCGGAGGCACTTGCAGATAGGCCAGGTGCTTGGCCTCGCGCCGCGCCAGGGTCACCTGGTGCAGCAATACGCCGCACAGCATCGACAGCATGGCGCTGAGCATGAGGCCGGTAGACAGCATGGCCGTGGGCATGCGCGGTACCAAACCGGTGGCGAAATAGGTCGAAAACAGCGGGATGGCGATGCCGACCGAGACCAGCGCCAGCAGCGCCGCGATCATGCCGAAAAACGTTAAGGGCCGTTCCGTGGACGTCAGCTTGACGATGGTGCGCAAAATACGCCAGCCGTCTCGATAGGTCGAAAGTTTGCTGACCGAGCCATCCGGGCGCGACCGGTACGTGACCGGCACTTCCCGACAAGGCATGCGCTGCTCCAGCGCGTGCACCGTGAGTTCGGTTTCGGTTTCAAAACCGTGTGCATGGGCCGCAAACGACTTGGCAAAGCGCCTGGAAAACACCCGATAGCCCGAAAGCATGTCGGCAAAGCTGCCGCCAAAAATCCACATCACGGTGCCCGTCAACGCGCGGTTGCCCAGGCGGTGCCCGCGGCGGTAATTGGTATCGGCCTCGGCATGGTCATCAATGCGCTGGCCCAGCACCATGTCCAGATTTTCGGTGATCAGCAGATTGACGTGTTCGCGCAGGGCCGAGGCGTCGTAAGTCGCATCGCCGTCGACCATGACATAAACATCAGCGTCCACATCAGCCAGCATGCGCCGTACCACGTTGCCTTTGCCCTGAAACTGCACCTGTGTGACTTGTGCACCGTGCGCACGCGCCACATCCGCCGTGCCGTCGGTGGAATTGTTGTCGAACACATGCAACGCCATCTCGGGCCATGCGGCTTTGTATTCATCGAGCACCGTGCCAATGGCCACTGCTTCGTTGTAGCACGGCACAACCAAGGCTATTCGGGGTTGGGGTGGATTCATATTTTTATTTTATTCGATAGATGCTGGCATCTTTGGTAATGGCAATGGTTTCAAAGTAATCATTGAAATTGGAATAAGCCTCAATTTTCTCTCTGGCATGTTCTGAAGTGGCCAGATAGTCAAATTTTCCTTGTTTTAATTTTTTGCTCAGGTTGGCTGGTTCAAAAGGCATATCGAAATATCGCCAAGGGCCAAAAAAGTCGCCTTTTGTACCACGTGGAAAATAATAAATCATCCCTTCCATGCCCCATTGGTAAACCTTATGGTCTTGAAGTTGTTTGGTGTGATGAATAATTTCATATCTGTGAATTTTGTCTAGCAAAAAATCGCGTTTTTGACTTTCCGTTACGGGTATTATTGATAATCTGTAATCAAATCCGTAGGCAATAAAAATAATGGCCAAAACAAAGAGTGTAGCTTTGATTTTTTTTGAAATAAGCAGATATTTTTCTCCGTTCTGAGTCAGTTTTGATGGCGATGATAGAACATAATCAATCAATCCAATCAAGGTGCTTATGGAAAGTAACAGCAGAACAGGGACTGCCGGAAGTAGATAGCGTGAATAATGCGATGTCACCAGCCAGGTGAAAAATGCATACAATGCATACGCATACAAAGCTTTGCGAATATTGGATTTCCAGAAACCTGGCGACAAGGGGCCCAAGACGGCTGGCCACAAAATCAGATGCGGCCAGTTGCGCGAACGCCGCAAATCTTCAAGCTGCCATGCCATGTCAGATTCAGACCAGTCATAATATCCCAAGATCGAACTTGCCAGCGGATTGAACGGGTTGCCTGTTTCCAGCCAGTTTCTGGCAAACCAGTAAATACAGGGAAGAGCTATCAAAATGGCACAAAATATGATGGTGCGCCAGTTGATCTGACGGCGCACCAGCAGGTAAACCAGCATGCAAACGAGCGGGGCCACAAAGATCAAGGCCTGATATTTCATGCTGAGTGCACATCCACCCAAAAAGGAAGCGATGAACAGCCATTGCACATGCGCCTTATCGTCAATCCAGCGCAGAACGCACATCACTGAGGCCGTAACGAACAGGCTTAACCCTAAATCCGCTGTCGCGCCTGGAAATTCTGGTGCAGCCAATTGCAGCCACAAAAGACTGGCGATCAACCCTACCGCCCAGCCGCCAATCCAATGGCGAAAACTCCAGATCAGCAGTGCGCAGCCAAAGCCTGCGGCTGCGTTCAGCAAGTGGGGCAGCACGTCGTCTTGCACCAGCAGTGCGGCCGCGTACAACAGGCTCATGCCCATGGGCGACCATGGGTAGCGCAGCCATTCGTTGACGGTCAGATGGCCTGTGACGGCCCATTCGCGTGCGTGGGGCAGGTGGTACATCACTTCGTCCCACACGTAAGGTGGACGAAGCGGCGCGACCAGCAAAGGAAAGGATAGGGGCACCACAATGGCAACGATGGCCCATCGTCCCAATGTCTGCCATGGGCGGCTTGGCCGATCATGGGGTATCGGGTGCCCCCCTCTTTGTGTTGTCCGCCATTGCATGCACGCTTGCACGAGATGCACCAGACCTGCCGCAGCGGCCAGTCCGATGAATAACCACACGATGGAGACTCGAAGATGGCCTGCCCATGCCAGCCCCAGAAAAATACAAATCAGCAAGCCTGCCCCGGCGGTTATTTCCAACCAAGTGGCGTGCATATCCCGCACCTGAAGACCAATGATGCGAGTCAAGCAACTGCCAAGACCGTATGCCGCCAGCAGGAAAAGACCGGCCATGGCCCAATGGGCCATGGCGTAGATGTAGGCGTCGCTCATTTCATTTTTTGGGTCTGATTAGGCAATTTTGGATGATAAGACGCTTGTGCTTGGTGTTTCTCAAGTTGGTGTGCAGGGTTGAGGCTGTTACAGTTACGGTATGTCATCAAGACATAGGTTGTAATGCGGCTAATCTGGGTATTCAGTTGTGGCACGTTTCTTTTTGATTTTTTTGTCGGTGCAGGCAGTGCTATTCGGGGTTGAAATGCTCAAGCCCGTACAGATCGCTGTGGTGCACCCCTGGACGGGCTGGCTGGCCAAGGCCAGCGCGGCCATTGTGCATTTGATCGACCCTTCGGTGATTTCTTATGGCCGGGTGCTGCAAAGCGCCCAGACGGGGTTTGGAGTGTCGATCGAGGCCGGGTGCAACGGGGTGGAGGCCACCATTGTGCTGGTGGCGGCCATGCTGGCGTTTCCCTCCAGCTGGAAGATGAAGCTGTGGGGCATCGGTCTGGGGTTCATCGCCGTGCAGGCCGTGAACTTGCTGCGCATTGTCAGTCTGTTTTTTTTGGGGCAGTGGAGCTTGAAGGCTTTTGAGTTTGCCCACCTGTACATGTGGCAGGCCCTCATCATGCTGGATGTGCTGGTGGTCTGGCTGCTGTGGATGCGCTACGTGGCCCGGCATGATGCACGGCCAGATGGGCCGCCCGCCGTGGCGGCTGCGGCCTGATTTCGTCGCCCTACAAGCACAGAGAACACGCTATGCGCGCCACACTGATCGGACGCTTTTTGCTGCTGGCCATTGTGTGGCTGGCGGTGCTGTTGCCGCTATGGTATTGGGCCGCCAAGTGGTTTGCAGGCCCATCGATCTGGCTGGCTGGCACGGTGATGAAACTGCTGTTTTCCTGGGTCGATGGTTTTGAGCAGGAGGGGGTGACGGCGGTGCTGCACACCCTGGTGCAGGTGCGCATGAAAGGCCCGCAGGGCGCGGATGTGCTGGGCGAGCTGGCCCCCGAGGTCAACTACCCGATCTATGGTTATGGCCTGGTGCTGCTGTGGGCCATGTTGCTGGCGTCGCGCACTGAGCGCTGGTGGCTCAAAGGCTTGATGGGCAGTGTATTGCTGCTGCCTGCGCAGGCGTGGGGCATTTGCTTTCAGTGGCTGCGCGACGTGGCTTTGTTGTCGGGGCCAGCCGGGGCGGCTTATCTGCAATATTCGCCCCTGACGAACAACCTGATTGCCTATGGCTATCAGTTTGGTTTTTTGATGCTGACGCCTGTAGCACCCATTTTGCTGTGGCTGTCGTTCAACAAGCGCTTTGTGGCCGCGCTGTGGCTGGAGGCGGCGCTGGCAGGCAAGCCTGAATCACCGCAAGCCAGCGAGGCAGCCGCCACGCTGAAAGATTGAGCGCAAGCGGAACGACCTTCGACCCAAAACCCCAAGGTTCAGGGCACTTTGGCGGGCGGTGTGGCTGGCGGTGTTGTGGGTGTAGATGCCGGTGTGGCTGCAGGTGTTGACGCTGACGTGGACGGCGTTGTCGGCGCAGCGCCTTCTTCCCTGGGCTTGAGCAAGGCATTGATCTGTTGCACATCGCTCAACGCCAGCACACCACTGGCCTGCTTGAGTTGCAGCATGCCCAGCAGCACGTCATAGCGCGCCTTGGCCAGATCGCGCCGGGTTTGGTAAAGCTGGGTTTGGGCGTTCAGCACGTCGATGTTGATGCGCACGCCCACCTGGTAGCTCAGCAAATTGGCGTCCAGCGATGTTTTGCTGGAATGTTCGGCCGCTTCCAACGCCTTGACTTGACCCAGCCCGGACTGCACACCAAAAAAAGCGCTGCGCGTGGCCTGTGCCACGCTGCGTTGCGCGTTGTCCAGATCGGCAAGTGCCTTGTCTTCCAATGCCAGTGTTTCGCGGATGCGGTTTTCCACCGCAAAACCGGCAAACAGCGGCCAGTTCAGCACCACACCCACGCTGGCGGTGGTGGCGCGATAGCGCATGTGGGGGGCGGCGCTGATGCTGGGGTTGCCGTCGGGGTAGCGCGTTTGCGCCACGTTGGCTTGCAAATCCACCGTGGGCAAATGGCCGGTTTTGGCTTTGTCGGTTTCCAGTCGGGCCACGTCCAGCGCGGTGCGGCTTTGCTGTATGGCGGGGTGGTTGTCCAGCGCTTGGTTGACCCACGCACCCACGTTGTCGGGCTGCGGCTCAGGCAGGGTTACCGGCAGCGTCAACGGTTGCGGGTGGGTGCCCGCCTGCCCCACCAGTTGATCAAGCGCCAGTTTTTTGACCCGCAAGTCGTTTTCTGAGGCCACTTCTTGCGCCGTGGCCAGGTCGTACCGCGATTGCGCTTCCAGGCTGTCGGTGATGGTGGCGTTGCCGACTTCAAAATTGCGTTTGGCTGACTCGAGCTGCTCGGTCACGGCCCCTTTGAAGGCGCGCACGAAAAACAGGGTGTCTTCGGCATTCAGGACGTCAAAGTAAGCCTGCGCCAGCCGCACGATCAGGTCTTGTTCGGCGGCGGCAAACTGCTCTTGCGCCACCTGCACTTGCTTTTTGCCCTGATCCCAGGTGATGCGGTTGGCCGGGCGGTATAGCGGCTGCGAGCCAACCAGTGCGCCATTCAGCGTGTTGTATTCGCGGCTGCTGCCGCTGCTGCCAATATGGGCGTCCAGGTAATTGCGGTCGGCACCGGCTTGTAGGCCAACCTGGGGCAGCAGCCCGGCGCGGGCCTGGTCGGCGCTGGCCTGGCTGGCCTGCAAGGCGGCGCGGGCCGATTGCAGGGGTGCGTCGTAGCCCTGGGCGGTGTTGTACAGCGTCAGCAGCGATTGCGCCTGCGCGGCTGAGGCGCACCAGAGTAAAGCCACAGAGCAGCCAAAGGCAGTACGACGAAAAGGCAAGGGCATGGGCGAAAAACCTCTTTTCAGTGGTTGGACAACGTCAGTTGCTCAGTAACGGGGGACAGACGGATCGATTTGCAGCGACCAGGCATCGATGCCGCCCGCCACATTGGCAATGCGCGCAAAGCCTTGCTGCTGCAAGAACATGGCCACCTGCATGCTGCGGCCGCCGTGGTGGCACAGCACGGCCACGGGGCGGTCCGGGTCCAGCTCATTCAGGCGCGAAGGCACCGCAGACATCGGCAACTGCAACAGATCAGCGCTTTCGGCGCGCACGCTGGCTATTTGCCATTCGACTGGCTCACGCACGTCCAGCAACAGCGGCTGGCCTTCAGCGCGCGCTGCGGCCAGCCAGGCGGACAGATCGTGCGGGGGGATTTGATCGATCATGGCAAGCAGCGTGTGGCCGTGCGTGGCAGTGTGCGGAGCAAACAGTGGGGGCCGTTTCAGAAGCGAAAGCGCGATGGTTCGGCAAAGTTCAGCAAACGCGGGGCCACCATGTCCCAGGGCTGCGTGACAACTGCGCCCGCGCCGCTTTGGCGCACCAGTGTGGCGCGCATCATCGGCTCGTCACCCACAATAGCCATCAGACGCCCGCCCGGTCTCAGCAGGTTGACCAGATGTTCGGGCAGGCGGGCCACTGAGCCGGACAGCGCGATCACGTCAAATGGGCCATCGGCCGACAAATCGGTGCTGGCCGCATCGGCCACGCGCACCTCGACGTTCAGCACCCCCGCGCGTTGCAAGTTGGCGTGGGCGGTGCGGGCCAGTTCGGTGTCAATTTCCAGCGTCAGCACGCGCTGGGCGCGGTGGCCCAGCAGCGCCGCCATGTAGCCCGAGCCGGTGCCGACTTCCAGCACTTTTTCATGCTTGGCCACTTCCAGGTCTTGCAGCATGCGGGCTTCGACAATGGGCTTGAGCATCACCTGGCCTGCGGCAATGGCAGGTTCGCTGTCCTTGAGCGGAATTTCCATGTCGGCAAAGGCCAGGATCTGGTGGGCCGGGGGCACGAAGTCTTCGCGGCGCACGATGGCCAGCAGCTCCAGAATGCGGGCGTCCAGCACGTCCCAGGGGCGGATTTGCTGCTCAATCATGTTGAAACGGGCTTGTTCGACGTTCATGGTGGTTCAGGCTCCAAAGTCGGGGGTTACAGGGTCAAAAATTAATTTTATCGGTGCTGGTTTGGGGTGGCGTCTCAAGCGGTGATGTGGCCGAACGGGCCGACCCACCATGCCAGCGTCGCTTGGCCCAGGTGGCCAGATCGTCCACGTAGCAATAAACCACCGGCACCACCACCAGGGTCAGCAAAGAGGACGTGATGACGCCGCCAATGACCGCCTGTCCCATGGGCGCGCGCTGCTCGGCACCTTCGGTGATGGCAAAGGCCAGCGGCAGCATGCCGAACACCATGGCCAGTGTGGTCATCAAAATGGGGCGCAGGCGTACGCGTGCGGCAGCCAGCAGGGCCTGCTCGCGCGGCATGGGCTTGGCGGCATGGCCTGTCTCGGCGGTTTCATCTCTTTCATTCGTTTCGTCCGTTTGGCCCGCGCGGGCGCGGTTGGCAAAGTCCACCAGCAGAATGGCGTTTTTGGTCACCAGGCCCATCAGCATGACGATGCCAATGATGGAAAACATCGACATGCTGGAGCCAAACACCAGCAGTGCCAGCACTACGCCGATCAGCGTCAGCGGCAGCGAAGTCATCAACGCCAGAGGCTGTAAGAAGCTGCGGAACTGGCTGGCCAGGATCATGTAGATAAAGATGATGCCCATGGCCAGTGCCTGCAAGGCGTAGCCAAACGATTCCTGCATGTTTTTGGTCGATCCGCTGAAGGTGTAGCCATAGCCGGGCGGAAAAGGCAATTGGGACAGCGCCTGCTGGATGTCGCCAGATACCTCGCCGCTGGAGCGCCCTTCGACGTTGGCGGTGATTTGTATGGCGCGCTGCATGGCCAGGCGGTTGACCTGGTTGGTGCTGGCGGCTTCGCTCAAGCGGGCCACCTGGTTCAGGCGCACGATGCGGGGCGTGCCGTCGGGGTTCAGGCCCACGGTCAGAGGCAGCCGTTCCAGATCGGCCAGCGTGGTGCGCGCTTCGGGCTGAAGCCGCACGATGACGTCGTAAGTCTGGTTGTCGGGCGCGCGCCAGTTGCCCACGGTGGTGCCCGCCACCAGGGTGCGCAAAGGGGTGGCGATTTGCGCGGCCGTCAGGCCCAGCTCAGACGCGGCATCGTCCTTGATGGCGATGTCCACCGTGGGTTTGTCGGGCTTGCTGCTTGAATCCAGATCCACCAGCCCGGGTATGGTGCGCAGTTGCGCCATCAGTGGCCCAGCCAGCCGTTCCAACTCAGCTTGATCGCCGCCGTGCAGCGAAAAATCGATCTGCTTTTGCCCGCCCACTGGCTCCACCAGGCCCGACTGGGTGACGGTGATGCCCGGCACGGCCAGCAGTTCGTGGCGCAGCGTGTGGGCCAGTGCATCGGCGCTGTGCTGGCGCAGGTGGCGGTCGGTCAGGCGAATGTAGACCGTGGCATTGGTCTTGCCCTGTGCTGCGCCGCTGTTGATGGTGGTGACGGTGTAGCGCACCTCGGGGTGGCGGCGAATGATGGCGTTGACCTGCCGAGCCTTGGCCTCGGTGGCTTGCAGCGATGAGCCTTGCGGGATGTAGAACGCCACGTAGGTTTCTGAAAAATCGGCTTTGGGGACGAACTCGGTGCCCAGCAGGCGAACCATACCCAGGCTCAGTGCAAAAATGGCGCTGGCCAGCAACAAGGTGGTCAGTTTGTGCGCCAAGGCCCAGCGCAGCGCCTGTTGGTAGTTGTCGGCCAGCACATCGGTGGCGTGGTCAAACCAGCCGGTCACGCGGCCTAATGTGTGGTCGTACGTACGGTCATACCAGGTGGTGGGAGCACTTGCGGCGAAGCCGTGGCGGTGCATACCCGGGTCGTCCCACACCGACGACAGCATGGGGTCGAGCGTGAAGCTGACAAACATCGAGATCAGCACTGCCGCCACGATGGTGATGCCAAATTCGTGAAAGAACTTGCCGATGATGCCCTGCATGAAGCCGATGGGCAGAAACACTGCCACGATCGACAATGTGGTGGCCAGCACGGCCAGGCCAATTTCTTGTGTGCCCTGCATGGCAGCGGGGTAGGGCGCTTTACCCATTTGGGCGTGACGCACGATGTTTTCGCGCACTACGATGGCGTCATCGATCAACAGGCCCACGCACAGGCTGAGCGCCATCAGCGTGATCATGTTGATGGTGAAGCCAAACACCTGCATGAAAAAGAAGGTGCCGATGATGGAGATGGGCAGCGTCAGCCCGGTGATGACGGTGGATCGCCAACTGTTCAAAAACAAAAACACGATCAGCACCGTGAGCAGCGCACCTTCGATCAGGGTTTGCCGCACGTTCTTGACGGCCACGCGGATCGGGCGCGACAAGTCGGTCACCGGCTCCAGCCGGATGCCGGGTGGCACCTCGGCCTGAATGGCCTGCAAGGCGTCATGCAGGCCGTCCACGACGGCGATGGTGTTTTCGTCTTGTGCTTTTTGCACCGACAGCACCAGGGTTCGCTGGTCGTTGTACAGGGCCAGGCTTTCCAGCTCTTGCGCGCCGTCGTTCACGCGGGCTACCTGAGCCAGATACACCGGTGAGCCATTGCGGCGGGTGACGATGATGCGGTCAAAATCTTCAGGCCGCTGGCGGCGGCCATCGAGCTGCACCGTCAGCTCTTGCGCGCGGGCGCGCACCGCGCCCAGCGGCTGATCCTGGTTGCCGCTGCGCACGGCGGCGATGACTTGTTCGGGCGTGATGCCCAGTGCTTCCATGGCCTGCGGTTGCAGGTAAATGTTCAGCTCGCGCTTGGTGCCACCCACCAGGCTGACTGACCCCACGCCGCGCACGTTTTCC
This sequence comes from Ottowia sp., assembly GCF_047975795.1. Taxonomy (GTDB): domain Bacteria; phylum Pseudomonadota; class Gammaproteobacteria; order Burkholderiales; family Burkholderiaceae_C; genus Ottowia. The sequence goes on from NZ_JBKEEE010000002.1 coordinate 25,104, forward strand.
AGGCGCTTTTTGAACACCTGGTCGGCCCAGTTGGTCAGCTCGACGGCCGACAGGGGCTGGGCATCGCTTTGCGGCTCGGGCACCACGGCCACTGACCAGACCGGGCGGCTGGCCGGGTCAAAGCGCAGCACGCGCGGCTCTTCCACCTCGTCGCGCAGCAGAGGGCGCACCTGGCCGATTTTTTCGCGCACATCGTCAGCGGCCTTGCGGCCATCGATGTAGAGCTGAAATTCGATGATGACGACCGACATGCCTTCATAGCTGCGCGAGGTCAGTTGATTGACGCCCGCAATGGCGTTGACGGCTTCTTCGATCTTCTTGCTGACTTCGCTCTCGACAATGGCCGGGGCTGCGCCAGGATATTCGGTGGTGACGACCACCACCGGGAATTCCACGTTAGGGAAATGATCGACCTGCAAGCGTTGCAGCGAGAACAGGCCCAGCACCACAAACGTCAGCATCATCATGGTGGCGAGCACCGGATTGTTCAGGCTGATTTTGGTGAACCACATGGCAGTTTGGAGGCGTGTTCAGCGTGCCTTGCAATGCCAGGTCTGAAAACCAAATTGGCATTTAACGCAGTACCATATTGCACAATCAGCTATCAAAACGATAGATGTTGCTGCACTGGGGCAAAAGGCTGACACGCGCTGCGCTTTCATGACGGGTGCATGCTGGATGCGGCGCTGGCCGCAGCAGAAGAGGGCGCGGTCGATGACGCCTTGATCGCTTCGACGTTGACAGGGGTGCCTGCACGCAACACGCCGGCGGTGCCGCGCAGCACCCATGCGCCTTCGGGCACGCCCTGCACGGCCACCCATGTTTCATCTTGCGGCACGCTGTGGGCAGCACCTTGGGGTGCACTCTGGGCAGTGTCATGCGCTTTGCCGCGGGCACCGGTTTGCACCGGCAGGTGCTCGATGGTGCCCTTGGCCGTATCCACCACTTGCACATAAGGCGCAGGCTTGTCGGTGCGCACGGCGTTCAGGGGTACGGCCAGTGCGCGTTCACTGGCCATGCGCAGCTGGCCGTGGGCAAACAGGCCCTGACGCAGGCCTGGCTGGGTGGCCACGTTCAAATACACCAGCACGCTGCGGCTGCCCGCCTGGGCGCTGGGGTTGATGCGCGCCACCGTGGCCTGCACCGGCTGGGCCACGCCTTCGATGTCCAGCAGCGCGTGCTGGCCCACACGCACCGCCACCGAGTCGGCAGGGGCCAGCGCGGCTTCCAGCTCCAGTCGGCTTAGGTCGACAATTTCGACAATGCGTGCTTCGGGGGACACGCGCTCGCCGGGTTGGGCCAGGCGCTGGGCAATCTGGCCGTCGATGGGCGCTTTGAGCACCGTGTCGGACAGCGATTGGCGTACCACTTCAGCCCCAGCCTGGGCGGCGCGGTAATTCGCCTGGGCGCTGTTGAGGCTGGCCAGCGAGTTGTCGAGCGCGGTTTTGGAGATGAAGCCCTTGTCCATCAGTGCCACGTTGTTGTCGTACTGGCGCTGGGCGATATCGACCTGGGCTTGCGCCGCATCGGCTTGCAGCCGCATCTGGCGCACGCGCTCGGCGTATTCGGTGGGTTCTACCCGGGCCAGCACCTGGCCTGCCCGCACGCTGTCGCCTTCGCGCACGCTCAAGCCCTGCAATTCGCCCGGCACCCGTGCTTTGACGATGGCCGAGTTAACGGCTTTGAGCGTGCCCGTCAGGGGCAGGCCGGTGTCCAGATCGCGCACCTGCGCGATGGCCAGATCGGCAGGAGTCAACGCCATCAACGGGGGCTTGGTGGTCGCTAACAAGGCTTGTCGCTCGGCCTGGCGAGCCTGATAACTGCGCGCACCCAGACCGGCCAGTGCAGCCAGCGCCAGTGCAGTCAAAGCCAGTTTTTGCCAGGTTTTCATGGGGCGGAACCATCCTTACGCAGACCGCGAATCACCATCTCGGCATGCTGCTCCAGCAAAGCGGTGGGGTCCGGTGCCACGCTGGGCGTGCAGCACACCGTTTGGGTAAAGCGCCACAGCGTCATCTGCACCAGCGGGGCGATGATGAGCAGCGGCGTCAAGTTCAAATCGACCGCACGAAAATCGCCCCGCGCCATGCCGCGCTGCAAGATTTGGCGCACTAGTTCATGCTCAGGCTCGACCACCTCCTGACGGTAATACGCGACCAGCGACGGGAAGTTGGCCGCTTCGGCCACCAGCAGCTTGCTCAAACCGGCTGCCGGAGAGCTGCCGTAGCTTTGCCACCAATGACGGATGAATTCGCGCATCAACTCGTCACTGGGGCCAGTGAACTCGGCCACTTGACGCAGTCCATCGGCCACATGGCGTCCAATGTTCTCGCGCACCACGGCCTTGAACAGCGCCTCTTTGCTGGCAAAGTACAAAAACAACGTGCCCTTGGACACACCCGCGCGCCTGGCCACTTCTTCCACCCGCGCGGCGGCGTAGCCTTTTTCCACAAACACTTGAAGCGCTGCGTCCAGCAGCTCGCCCGGGCGATCGTGCTTGCGGCGTTCGCGCTTGTGTGCGGTATCGGTGGGTGAGGAGGTGCTGGCGTTCATGTTACTGACTGGCTGGTTAGTAATGTACGTCAAACCGTGGATTGTAGGAATGGGCAGGTTGATGCAGATTAAATGGTGGCCTTGATCTTGGGTTTGAGGGGTGCACGTGTGGGGTATAAGTTGTGCCACTGGGTCTCCCGTATGAGAGGGTGCTTCGGGGATGTGCCCGCCCAGGTTTTGAGTGCCAGACCAGAGCGCGTTGACCGCAAGGTGAATCGACGTTCACTCACCGGGCTGGCGATTGTCCGCAGACTACAAAATTGAAAGCCACACCAAGGAGATAAGGCATGAGCAAGGTCACAACCCTTCGCAACTACATCAACGGCGTATTTACCGACAGCACACAACTGCACGAGGTCACAAACCCAGCTACGGGGGAGGTGCTGGCGCAATCACCGCTGTCAAGCCAGGAAGACGTTGACCGTGCCCTACAAGCGGCCCGCGCCGCACAGAAAGACTGGGCACGCAAACCGGCCATCGAACGCGCAGGTCATTTGCGCCGGATTGCCGCCAAACTGCGCGAACATGCGCCACGCTTGGCGCGCACTATTACCCAAGAGCAAGGCAAGATTTCCGGGCTGGCCGAAGTAGAGGTGAACTTTACGGCCGACTATATGGATTACATGGCCGAATGGGCGCGCCGCCTGGAAGGTGAAATCATCACCAGCGACCGCCCCAAAGAAAACATCTTTTTGTTGCGTAAACCACTGGGCGTGGTGGGCGGCATTCTGCCCTGGAACTTTCCCTTCTTTCTGATTGCCCGCAAGATGGCTCCCGCCCTGCTGACTGGAAACACCATCGTCATCAAGCCCAGCGAAGAAACGCCCATCAACTGCCACGCTTTCACCGAACTGCTGGCTGAGACCGACTTGCCCGCCGGTGTGTTCAACGTCGTCTATGGGCAGGGGGCGACGGGCGCAGCTATTGCGGCCCACGCTGGTGTCAACATGATCAGCTTTACCGGCAGCGTGCCTACCGGTGCGCGCATTGCGGCGGCGGCAGCCAGCAACATCACCAAGCTCAACCTGGAACTGGGCGGAAAAGCACCGGCCATTGTGCTCGCTGATGCAGATTTGGATTTGGCGGTGAATGCCATTCGTGCCTCGCGCATCATCAACACGGGCCAGGTTTGCAACTGCGCCGAGCGTGTTTATGTCGAGCGGTCTGTGGCACAAGAATTTACCGACCGCATGGCCAAGGCAATGAGCGCAACACGCTACGGCGACCCACTGGCCCAAGCGGATGTGGAAATGGGGCCGCTGATCAATCAAAAAGGACTGGATGGCGTAGCCGCCAAGGTGCGCCAGGCGGTTGCTGACGGTGCCCAGGTGGTCACGGGTGGCCAGGTGGCCGACCTTGGCAAGGGCTTTCACTACCAGCCCACTGTGCTGGCAGGTTGCAAGGCCGATATGGAAATTATGCGCAAAGAGATCTTTGGCCCAGTGCTGCCGATCCAGATCGTGGATGATCTGGACGAGGCCATTGCCATGGCCAACGACTGTGAATACGGTTTGACCTCTTCCATTTACACGCGCGATTTGTCCAAGGCCATGCACGCCATGCGTGAGATTGATTTTGGCGAAACCTATATCAACCGCGAGAACTTCGAGGCCATGCAGGGCTTTCACGCTGGGGTGCGCAAATCTGGTGTGGGTGGAGCCGATGGCAAGCACGGCCTGTACGAGTACACCCACACCCATGTGGTGTACGTAGAGGCGTGAAGCGCATTCAGACCACCAGCGGCGGGGCCTGCATGGCCTCGATCTGTTCGCGCAAGATATTGATCTGGCCGCGCCAGTAGTCGGGGGTGCCAAAGCTGGGAAAGGCAGCGGGAAAAGCCGGGTCGTCCCAGCGGCGGGCCAGCCAGGCGCTGTAGTGGATCAGCCGCAGGGTGCGCAGGGCCTCGATCAGCGCCAGTTCGCGTCGATCGAAGTGGCGCACCTGCTCATAGCCGTCCAGCAAGGTACCCAGGGCGCGCTGACGTTCAAGGCGGTCACCGGCCAGCAGCATCCACAAATCTTGTACGGCGCAGCCGGTGCGGCAATCGTCCAGGTCGACGAAGTGCGGGCCGCCGCCAGGTCGGTCGGTGGGCGTCCACAAGATGTTGCCGGGGTGGCAGTCGGCGTGCAGGCGCAGGGTGGAAAGGCTATTCTTATCAATATCAAATTGATTGTTATTGAAGGTAGATATTTGGTTTATAGCTATTAAATCAATAGCTTCTTGGCTGATATCGGCCCAGGTTCGTTCGACTTCCAGCGGCAAGGCGTGGTGCGTCAGCAGCCAGTGGCGTGGTTCGATGCCGTAGCTGGCGATGTCCACGGCGGGCCGGTGTGCAAAAGGCTGGCGTGCGCCCACGGTGTGTAGACGGGCGATGAAGCGGCCAATCCATTCCAGCGCCTCGGCATCGCTCAGCTCGGGCGTGCGGCCCCCACGGCGAGGCGACAGGCTGAAGGCAAAGTTGCCGTGCTGGTGCAGCGTGCGCCCGCCCACGGCCAGTGGGGCGACCACGGGCACTTCAGCCGCTGCCAGTTCGTTTGCGAAAGCGTGTTCCTCTTCAATCTGCGCGTGCGACCAGCGCCCAGGGCGGTAGAACTTGAGCACCACCGCCGGGTGCTCGGCGGCCAGCGGCGTACCAGGCTCCAGATGGGCCAGGTAGACGCGGTTTTCGTACGAGTTGAGGGGCATCAGCCGCCCGTCGCCCATCAGGCCCAGGGCCGAGAGAGCGTCTTGCACCAAATTGGGTGTGAGCTGGCTGAAAGGGTGAGGTGCAGGTTCATCCATGGTTGCCATTGTCGGGCCTGGAGGGCGCATGCCGGCAGGCGACACAATGCGTGCATGACGACAACCCGATCTGCCATTCAATACTGGTTGATGAAGTCAGAGCCTGAGGAGTGCTCGATTGACGATGCATTGGCCGCGCTGCAACACACTGTGCCCTGGACGGGTGTGCGCAATTACCAGGCCCGCAACTTCATGCGCGATGCCATGCGTGTGGGCGATGGGGTGTTGTTCTACCACTCCAGTTGCGCCGAGCCGGGCGTGGTGGGCATTGCGCGCGTGGCTTCGGGCACCCGGGCCGACCCGACGCAGTTTGATCCTGCGTCGCCTTACTTTGATGCGTCCAGCCAGCAGCACGCCCCGCGCTGGTTGTTGCTGGACGTGCAGGCGTTGCGCAAAACGCGTGTGCTGGGCCTGAAAGAAATGCGCGAAACCCCCGCGCTGGCAGGCATGCGTGTGCTGCAACGTGGCAACCGCCTGTCGATCACCCCGGTGACGGCCCAAGAGTGGCATGCCATTGAACGGCTGCTGGGGTGATCCATAAAAAAACCGCCATCAGTGCATGGCTGATGGCGGTGGTGGTTGCCGTAGCTGTATCGGCGTTTAGCTTGTGGGATCCATAAAGCTGCGTAGCTTGTCGGAGCGGCTGGGGTGTTTGAGTTTGCGCAGCGCTTTGGCCTCGATCTGGCGGATGCGCTCGCGCGTGACGTCGAACTGTTTGCCCACTTCTTCCAGCGTGTGGTCGCTGGTCATTTCGATGCCAAAGCGCATGCGCAGCACCTTGGCTTCGCGCGGGGTCAGGCCATCGAGGATGTCTTTGACCACATCGCGCAGACCGGCCTGCACGGCGGCGTCGGCTGGGGCGGTGTTGTTTTGGTCTTCGATAAAGTCGCCCAGGTGCGAATCGTCGTCGTCGCCGATGGGTGTTTCCATGGAGATCGGCTCTTTGGCGATTTTCATGATCTTGCGAATCTTGTCCTCGGGCATTTCCATCTTCTCGGCCAGAATGCCGGCGTCTGGCTCAAAACCAAACTCTTGCAGATGCTGGCGGCTGATACGGTTCATCTTGTTGATGGTTTCGATCATGTGCACCGGAATGCGGATGGTGCGGGCCTGGTCGGCGATGGAGCGCGTGATGGCCTGGCGAATCCACCAGGTGGCGTAGGTCGAGAATTTGTAGCCACGGCGGTATTCAAACTTGTCCACCGCTTTCATCAGGCCGATGTTGCCTTCCTGAATCAAATCCAGGAATTGCAGGCCACGGTTGGTGTATTTTTTGGCGATCGAGATCACCAGACGCAGGTTGGCCTCGATCATTTCTTTCTTGGCGTCGCGCGAGGAGGCTTCGCCCTCGTTCATGCGCTTGTTGATGCCTTTCAGCTCATCGAGCGGCACCACCACCTGGGCTTGCAGGTCGGTCAGCTTTTGCTGCAAATCCTGAATGGGTGGAATGTTGCGCTCCATGATGGTGCTCCAGGGTTTGCCCGCTGCAGCCTGCTTTTCCACCCATTTCAGGTTGAGCAGGTGAGAGGGGGCTTTGTTGCCCGCCTTGTCGCGGCCTGAAAAATCGGCAATGAACTGCTCTTGCGGAAAGCCGCATTTGTCCACGATGATGCGGCGCAGCTCGCGCTCGTATTTGCGCACGTCGTCGACCTGACCACGCAGCAGATCGCACAGCTTTTCAATGGTTTTGGCGGTGAATCGGATGGTCATCAACCGCTCAGACAGCGCATGCTGGGCCTTGGTGTAGTTGGGCGAGCCCCAGCCTTCCTTGTCGTAGGCTTTGTGTACTTTCTCAAACAGTGCGCCAATCTCGTCAAAGCGCTCCAGCGCCTGATTTTTCAGCATTTCAAGCAGTCGGGTCATGGCCTTGGAGCCGCCCTTGCCATCGTCATCATCGTCTTCGTCGTATTCGTCGAAATCTTCTTCGGCGACGTAGTCATCGTTTTCATCGGCATCGCTGAAACCGTCGACGATAGTGTTGATCACCACCTTGCCTTCACGAATTTCGGCGGCCATTTTCAAAATTTCGGCAATCGTGGCGGGCGATGCGCTGATGGCCTGCATCATGTCCATCAGGCCGCCTTCGATGCGTTTGGCGATTTCGATTTCGCCTTCGCGCGTGAGCAGCTCCACAGTGCCCATCTCGCGCATGTACATGCGTACCGGGTCGGTGGTGCGGCCGAATTCGCTGTCTACGGTGGACAGTGCGGCCTCGGCTTCTTCTTCGGCCTCTTCTTCGGTGGCGGTGTTGCTGCCGGTGTTGGTGATCAGCAGGGTTTCAGCATCGGGCGTTTGCTCGTAAACGGCCACGCCCAGATCATTCAGCATGGAGATCACGGCCTCCAGCGTCTCGGTGTCAACCAGTTTTTCGGGCAAATGGTCGTTGATCTCCTGGTGTGTCAGGTAGCCGCGTGTTTTGCCCAGCTTGAGCAGCGCCTTCAGGTTGGCGCGGCGTGTGCTGACTTCTTCTTCCGACAGCACGCCCTCGTCCAGGCCAAACTCTTTCATCAAGGCCCGTTCCTTGGCCTTGCTGATTTTCATGCGCAGAGGTTTGACTTTTTCAACCACAGTGGGTTCAGACGGTGCCTCTGGCTCGCCTTCCAGATCGCTTTCGATGTCAGACAAATCGGTATCGTCATCGTCGCCTTTGCGGCCCGATTTTTTCGCCGCACGTCCGCGCTTTGGTGGTGCTGATTTTTCAGCCGCCGCAGCGCCTTTGGCCGGGCGTGTTGTCTTTTTGGCGGGTGCAGCGGTAGATTTTGCGTTGGCAGTTTTGCCTGTTTGGGACTCAAGCTCTTCTGCGGCGGGCGCTTTTTTGGCGGCGGCCTTCTTGATGGCAGGTTTGGCGGCTGCTTTGATGGTTTTGGCGCTGGTCGGCATGAATAAAACCTCTTGGATTGTGGAACGAGCTGACAGGCCCAGCCCCATGACAACGCACGAAGCCCCAGGCAGGACAGCTCAAATTAACGAACAAGTTGCGAGAAAGCGGTCAGCAACGCCATGAAGCGGCCACGAACATGGTGGTCACGGGCGTTACGGGCAAGATGGTGGGGCGAACATTTGGTATGCAGTCCTTGCGATAAGGTGGCCTGACCCATTGTGGGTTGCGCGCTTGACGCGGGCGCGCGGGCCGACTCGGAGGTGCTGCTGTCGCTCTTGCCTGAAAAACAACCTGTAATTATACGTTTACTTGGGGCTGGATCGGGTGAGTTCAAGCAGTTGGCGCTTCAATTGCATCTGTTTGGCCATGGCTTGCTGGTATTCGGTGCGAATTTCTGACTCTGCTGTGGTGGCCTCTGCTGTGGTGTTGCCCGCCAGTTGTTCGGCCAGCAAGCGGATGTCATCGCCCGTGACTTCAAGCCAGGCTTTGGTCACACAAACCTTCAAGTCCTGGGTTGAGGTGTCTGCTTCCTGTGGGCTGCTGCTGGGGACTGCATCGTCGGAAAGCCTGGCGTGCATGGTGTCTTCGGCATAAATGGTTTTGACGAGGCTTTCAAAACCAGCACCTTCCATCGCCACGAAGATCAAGGCCAGCGGTTGCGGCCCGTGCTCCAGCGTTTGTGCGTCCAGCCAACGAAAAGCGTCGCCGTAAGGGCCGTCGATGCGGCACAGCATTTCATGGTCGGCGCTGGTCAGGTCGTCCCACAGCGCGGTGTGGCGCAGCAACAGGCGGATGATGTTGCGGGCATGGGCTTCGAGCGCGGGGCGCATGGCTGTGCGTGAGGCGGTGCGCTCAGGTGCCCGATGGGGTTGGCGCGGCTCGCGGTGGCCGCTGCCGCTGGGCGTGCCGCGCTGTGGCATACCCCAGAGCTGCTCCAGCTCATGGGTGCCGATGTGCACTTGCGCAGCCAGATCAGCCAGCATTTGCTGCGCCAGCACGCCGCCGGGCAACAAGCGCCACAAAGGCTGGGCGTTGGCCGCCATGCGTGAACGCCCTTCAGCCGTATTCAAATCGCAGTCTTCGGCCGCCACTTCACGCAGAAACAGCGACAGTGGCATGGCGTCTTTGACGGCCTGGCCAAAGGCATCAGCCCCTTCGGTGCGGATAAAGCTGTCGGGGTCGTGCTCGGGCGGCAAAAACAGAAACTTGACGCTGCGCACGTCGGTGGCAAAGGGCAGGGCGGCTTCCAGCGCCTTGCGGGCGGCGCGGCGGCCTGCGGCGTCGCCGTCAAAGCTGAAGACCACGCTGTCGGTAAAGCGAAACAGCTTTTGCACGTGCTCGGGCGTGCAGGCCGTGCCCAGGGTGGCCACGGCGTTGCCAAACCCAAGCTGTGCCAAGGCCACCACATCCATGTAGCCTTCGGTGACCAGCGCATAGCCGTGCTCGCGCAGCGCGCTGCGGGCCTCGAACAGGCCGTACAACTCGCGCCCCTTGTGAAACACCGGGGTTTCGGGTGAGTTGAGGTACTTGGGCTTCTCATCGCCCAGCACGCGGCCACCAAAACCAATGACCTCGCCCTTGATTGAGCGGATGGGGAACATGATGCGATCGCGAAAGCGGTCATAGCGTTTGTCCTCATCTTCTTCGCTGGTGATGACCAGGCCGCTTTCGGTCAGCAGCGGATCGGTGTAGTCGGGAAACACCCCCGCCAGCGTGCGCCAGCCTTCGGGCGCATAACCCAGACCAAAGTCGCGCGCCACTGCGCCCGACAGGCCGCGGCGTTTGAGGTAGTCGATGGCGCGGGGCGTGTCTTTCAGCGCTTTGCTGTAGGCTTGGCCTGCGCGCGCCAGCACGTCGGTCAGGGTGGCGCGTTGTGCGGCCTGCTGGGCGGCGTGCTCGCGCTCGGCGGGACTGCGCTCGTCCTCGGGCACCGGCATGCCGTATTGCTGGGCCAGATCGTGCACCACTTCTATGAAGCCCGCGCCCGTGTGCTCCATCAAAAAACCAATGGCGTTGCCGTTTTTGCCGCAGCCAAAGCAGTGAAAAAACTGTTTGGACGGACTGACGCTGAAGCTGGGCGATTTTTCGGAGTGAAAAGGGCAAAGCCCCGAGAAATTGGCCCCGGTCTTCTTCAGCGGCACGTAGCGACCGACGATCTCCACGATGTCGGTGCGTGCAACAAGCTCCTGAATGAAATGCTGGGGAATGGCCACGCGCAGATTGTGATGGATGAGGGGTGACGGATGCGGGCGGATAGCAGCCGGATGCTTACATCTGCTGCATGGCCTCGCGCGCATGCCAGCCGCTCAGGTAGGTGTCGATCAACTCGGCGGCTTGCTCGATTTTGAGGCCACGCGTGCCAACTGCCGAGACGATGAGCCGGTGTTTGCGGGCCTTGACGACGGTGCGCCGCATGTTGCTGTGGCGCAAGGTGGGCAAAGGGGTTTCGGGCGTCAAGTCAAAGATGGCGCTCAAAGTGCTGTTGACGAGGTTGATTTGCAGCGATTCAACCGCACCCCAGCTCAAGGGCTGATCCATGCCGGGCAGCAACAGGTGATCGGGGGTCAGTGTCATCACCTCGTGCTGGGTGCGCTTCCAGCACAAAACGGCCAGACCACCCAAAGCGGCGGTGATCGTCAGCATGATCAGCAGTGCAACGAGGTGCTGACTCCAGCCAGTCAGCGCCGCTGCGGCCAGTGTGGCCAGGCCCAATACGGCAGCAGCTGCAAAGACCCCGATGGGCAGCGCGCGGGATTCGTGCAGCACCACGGTGCCTTTGACCTGATCGCTCATGGCTTGCAGGTGGCGGCGGGTTTCGGCGTTGTATTCGGTGGCGGCGGATTTGAAGTCGGCCAGCAGTGCGCTTTGCACGGCAGCGCTGTCGGCAAACAGCGACCGCACCCATTGCAGCGCATCATCGTCGGGGGCAGCCAGTTGGGGCATGCGGGGTGCGCCCAGGGCTTTCAGCCGGTCTATCGTGGGCGGGTGGGTGTCGAACGGGTGGGTGGTGGCGGCCTCGGCGCTGAGATCGGGCGGAGCCAGTGGCTTGGCGCGCACGTCTTCTTGCAGCATGGCGATCAAATCGTGCCCGGTCTCGGCCGGGCGGCGGGCAATGGCCTCCAGGCGTTCTTCGACCACCGGTGCCAGGGCCGACACGTGCACCAGTGCGCGTGCCGCTGCTTCGGGGCTTGCCACACGGGCGCTGACGGCATCAGCCGCCAGCTCGCGCTGGCGGCTCCAGTGGTTGACCGCACCGTGAAAGCTTTCCAGCAGATAGGCGCTGAAGGTGTAGGCGGGGATCGATCCCCAAGGGATTTCGCCCTTGTCGGTCATGCTGTGCAGCGCGTGCTCCATGCTGGCGTACAGCGGCACAAAGCGCATGCTGTAGGCGGTGTCTTCACCCAGAAAGTGCCCCATTTCGTGGGCGATGATGGCGTCGATCTCGTCGCGCCGCAGCAGGCTCAGGTAAGTCAGTGGCAAATGCAGTGTGCGCCCTTCCAGCAGTTGCTGTGCAGGCTGCGTGCGCAGGGTGTGGTTGGTGACGTAAAAGCTTTCGACCATGCCCAGCACCATGTGCTCGGGCGGGGCCGTGCCCACGCGTGCGGCCAGCTCGCGCACGTGCTGCCACAGCCCAGGCGCTTGTTGGGGCGTCAGCGCCTGGCCCATGACGTCGTTGGGTTCGCTGATGAACTGCACCGATTGGCGCAGACGCCACCATGCGGCGGCAGCGCCCCAGGCCGTGAAGGCCGTGATCATGACCAACAGCGCCTGCCACTTGACCATGCCGCTGGATACGCGGCCATCAGCGGTGAACACGTCGTAGGCCACCGCGCAGCGCACCACGGTCAGGGCCAGAAAAGTCAGGGTAATGAGCGCCAGCAGCACCCCCAGATAAGGTTGCAAATAGCCGCGCCAGCGGGCAAAGGCCGCAATCAGTGCATCGCGTGAACGCAATGCCCGCCCGCCCGCATGCCGTGCGCTCGCAATGCCCAGCACGCCCCACAGGGCCGCCAGCAGGCCGCTGACCACCACCGTCCAGGCCGCAGGGCGCACGATGCGGGTGGCCATGTTTTGGCGCGTCTGTTCTTCTTTGATCTGATCCAGCAGGGCTTTGACCTTCGCTCTGGCCACGACCACCGTGGTAGGGCGGCCGTTGATGCGCACGGTGTCGTGTGGCGAGCGCGAGGCCAGTTGCGCCTGCAAAGCTTGCAGATCCTGGATGTGCTGGGCTTGGGCGTTGTCGCTGGCGGTCATGCCTGCAGGGGCTGAGGCCGGATATTGGCTCAATTCCCAGCCGCCAAAAGCGGCCAGCGCCAAAGGCAGGGCCACCATCCACATCAGCACGCGCGTCAGCGGCGGCAGCTTGGCCAGCAGATTCCCTGTCATGTGGTTTTTCCTTGTGTGCTTGTGCAGCAAAAAAATGCGGCCCTTGACGAGGGCCGCGCCGATCTTTTCAAGGCACGTGCCGTGCCTGACAAAAAAGTATCTATGAAACCATTGGCGCAGCGGGCGCGCTTTCCTTGTAATACGCGGTCAGGCGGTCCACCTCGTTCTTGCTGCCCAGTATCACGCTCACGCGCTCATGCAGGTGTTTGGGCTGTACGTCCAGAACGCGCTGGTGGCCGTTGGTGGCGGCACCGCCGGCCTGCTCGATCAGCCAGCCCATGGGGTTGGCCTCGTACATCAGGCGCAGCTTGCCGGGCTTATGGGGTTCACGCTTGTCCCAGGGGTACATGAAGATGCCGCCACGCGTCATGATGCGGTGCACGTCGGCCACCATGCTGGCCACCCAGCGCATGTTGAAATCTTTGCCGCGTGGGCCATCTTTGCCGGCCAGGCATTCGTCGATGTAGCGCTTGACCGGGGTATCCCAGTGGCGCATGTTGCTCATGTTGATGGCAAATTCCTTGGTGTCTTCAGGAATGCGCACGTTGTCCTCGATCAGCACGAAGCTGCCTTGCTCGCGGTCAAGCGTGAACATCGACACGCCATCGCCCACTGTCAGCACCAGCGTGGTTTGCGGGCCGTACACGCAATAGCCTGCGGCCACCTGCTGGCAGCCGGGTTGCAGAAAGTCTTGTTCTTCCACGCCGCGGTCGCCTTCGGGCATTTTCAGCACGCTAAAGATGGTGCCGATGCTGACGTTGACGTCGATGTTGCTGGAGCCGTCCAGCGGGTCGAACAGCAGCAGGTATTCGCCTTTGGGGTAGCGGTTGGGCACAACGTGGATGGCGTCCATCTCTTCGCTGGCCATGGCCGCCAGGTGGCCGCCCCATTCGTTGGCCTCGATCAGCACCTCGTTGGCGATGATGTCGAGCTTTTTCTGTACCTCGCCTTGCACGTTCTCGCTGCCCGCACTGCCCAGCACGCCGCCCAAAGCGCCTTTGTTGACGGCGTGGCTGATGCTTTTGCAGGCGCGCGCCACCACTTCCAGCAGCAGGCGCAGGTTGGACGGGATAAGGCCGTCCACGCGCTGCTTTTCAACCAGGTGGCGGGTCAGGGATACACGGGCGCTCATGGTGTGGGCCTTTTCAGTTCAAGGGTTGGAAGTGGGTGCGGGGTTGTCGGTATCGGCCGCAGCCAGCGCGCGGGTGATGACTTCGCGCACGTCGCGGCTCAAATCGCTCTTGGCGGCTACGCGGGCAATGGCTTCGTGTGCGGCGCTGCGGTAAGGCTCGGCCAGGCGCGCCCAGGCATCGAGCGCGCGTGCCAGGCGGGCGGCCACTTGCGGGTTGATGGCGTCCAGCTCCAGCACGCGGTCGGCCCAGAACACGTAGCCTGCGGCGTCGCTGCGGTGAAAGGCCGCAGGGTTGCCACTGCAAAAACCAAAGATCAGGCTGCGCGCCCGGTTGGGGTTGCGCAGTTTGAAGTCGGGATGGCGCATGAGTTCGCGCACCAGCGGCAACACTTGGCCACCCCGGTCGGGTTGGCGCGCTTGCAGCGAAAACCATTTGTCCAGCGCCAGAGGTTCAGACTTGAACTGCTGGTAAAAGCGCTGCAGGGCAGGTGCGGCCAGATCGTGGCCGCTGCACACCAGCGCGTGCAAGGCGTTCAGGCGGTCGGTCATGTTGCCCGCGTCTTTGGTGCGCTGGTAAGCCTTGCCCGGCCATACGGCGTCGCCCTGGACGTGTGCTGCCATGCACAGCATGCGCAGGGCCAGACCGGCCAGTGCGCGGCGTCCGCTGGAGACCGGATCGGGCGTGTAGGCACCGGTGTCGGCATGTTGTGCATACGCCTGCTGCCAGTCGGTTTGCAGCTCGCTTGCCAGTTGGCAGTCCATGGCCGTGGCCACGGCGTGGATGTGCTGCGGATCGACCACGTCCAGTTGTTCGGCGATGTAGTCCTCGCTGGGCAGGGTGAGCAGCAAGGCTTTGAAGGCGGCGTCCAGCGCAGGGTCATGCAGGGCCGTGCGCAGTGCCTGAATGTAAGCGTCATTGAGCGGTTTTGTGCTTTTGGTGCTTGCGTTATCAGCTATACATTGAGTAGCAAATTGCAGCGCCAGTTGCTGCCCAGCTTCCCAGCGGTTGAAGGGGTCGCTGTCGTGCGCCAGCAGGTGCAGCAACTGCTCGGTGCTGTGGCCCACAGACAATTCCACCGGGGCAGAAAAACCGCGCAGCAGCGATGGCACGGGCACGCTGTCCACGCCCGTAAAGCGCAGCGTGGTTTGGGCCTCGCTTAGCACGAAGGTGTGGTTTTGAATCGGCGTTTCGGCATCGGCCAGTTGCAGGGGCAAGTCGGCACCATCAGTGCCCACCAATCCCAGCCGGACAGGGATCACAAAAGGCTGCTTGTCGGTTTGCCCAGGTGTGGGCGGGCAGCTTTGCGACAGTTGCAAGGTGTAGGTGCGCGCAGCGGCGTCGTAATGCTCCTCGGCCTTGAGCACGGGCGTGCCCGCTTGGCTGTACCAGCGCTTGAACTGTGACAGCAGGCGGGCCAGATCACTGCCGGGGTTGGCATCGGCCATGGCCTGGGCGAAATCGTCGCAGGTGACGGCCTGACCGTCGTGGCGCTCAAAGTACATATCCATGCCGCGCCGAAAGCCCTCGCGCCCCACCAGCGTTTGCACCATGCGCACCACTTCGGCACCTTTTTCGTAAATGGTGGTGGTGTAGAAGTTGCTGATCTCCAGGTACTCATCGGGCCGCACCGGGTGCGCCATGGGGCCAGCGTCTTCCGGAAACTGTGCGGCGCGCAGGCGGATCACATCCTCGATGCGCTTGACGGCGCGCGCGCTGGGCGTGCCCGCCAAATCCATGCTGAATTCCTGGTCGCGGAACACGGTCAGCCCTTCTTTCAGGCTGAGCTGGAACCAGTCGCGGCAGGTGACGCGGTTGCCGGTCCAGTTGTGAAAGTATTCGTGGCCGATCACGCTTTCCACTGCATCAAAATCAGCATCGGTGGCGGTGGCGGGTTTGGCCAGCACGAATCGGGTGTTGAAGATGTTCAAGCCCTTGTTTTCCATCGCGCCCATGTTGAAATCGCTGGTGGCCACCACCATGAAGCGCTCCAGATCGAGCTTGAGGCCAAAGCGCGCTTCGTCCCACAGCACTGAGTGGATGAGCGAGCGCATGGCGTGTTCGGTCTGGTCCAGATCGCCGGGGCGCACATACACCTGCAACAGATGGTCGCCGCCGCTGCGCGTGGTGATGCGCTGCTCGCGCGCCACGAACTGGCCGGCCACCAGGGCGAACAGGTAGCTGGGTTTTTTGTGCGGGTCGTGCCAGGTGGCAAAGTGGCGACCGTCTTCAAGATCACCTGCATCGACGAGGTTGCCATTGGACAGCAGCACCGGGTAGCGCGCCTTGTCGGCCCGCAGCGTGACGGTGTAGGTGGCCATGACGTCGGGGCGGTCAAGAAAATAGGTGATGCGCCTGAACCCCTCGGCCTCGCACTGGGTAAAAAAGTCGCCACCGCTCAAGAACAAGCCCATGAGCTGGGTGTTTTTCTCGGGGTTGCAGGTGGTGAAGATTTCCAGCTCGAAAGGCGCATCCCCTTCGGGCAGGTTTTCCAGCACCAGCGCGCTGCCGTCCATGCGAAAGCTGCAACCCTGGCCCGCCAGCACCACGCGCGAGAGGTTCAGACCATCGCCATCCAGGCGCAGCGGCTGGGTGGCTACGTCCGGATTGCGGCGCAGGCGCATCTTGTTCAGCACGCGGGTCTTGGTGGGGTCGAGGTCGAAGCTGAGCGCGACCTCATCAATCCAGAACGCAGGCGACGCGTAGTCCTGGCGGCGGGTGACGTGGGCTTGTCCTTCACGCATGTAAATTCCTTGGGTACTTCAGGTTGAATGGGCTTGGTGTGCGATTTACCAGGCCAGTGGGCGATTTTGCTGTTTCCAGAAAAGCCAGCGGCGCACTTCCCGGCGCGCACGCACGCCAATTTGCTCAGGTGCAGCCTGGGTGTTGGTCAAATCGATGATGTGCACCGTGCCGGAGTAGCTTCCCACGGCCAGGCGCTTTCCGTCCGCCGATGCTGCCATGGCGTTGATGGTGCTGCCCAGGTGCTGCTTCCATTGCAACTCGCCTTTGGGGTTGCGCACCCAGAGGTAACCATTGGCATCGCCCAGCACCAGCGCGTCATCGACTGCCGCGCTGGCATAAACACGCGCAGAGGTGTCGATATCGGTCACTGCCGGGTGCTCTTCGTAATGATCACTTTGGATGCTGCCCAACGCATCGACTGCAACAGCCATGGTTGCGCCGTTGTACAAGTGGCAGGCATTGAAGGCCACGTGCCGTCCATCTGCAAAAAAGGCCGCATGGTGCGGGTATTCGCTGTGGGGGTCAATGCAGTCGATCAATTCGCCTTGTGCATTGAACACGCAGTGGCAACTGTCTTGCGAGCCGCACACAATCCAGCGCCCGTCTGGTGAAATGGCTGCATGCGCCATGTCCAGGTGAACCGGGTAAGGCTCTGCGCCCTCCATTTCTTCTTGCAGGTCATCGGCTGTGGGCAACAAGCGCCGAATGCCAGAGGCTGTGACCAAAAATACCCCAGTGTTTTGCACCACGACCACGCCACTGGCGTCGTCAAAAGGAATGATCTGCACCAAGGTGTTGACATTAAGCCCCTCGTACCCGTTGTCGCTGCTGGAGTCGCCTTCGACGCTCTGGGTGGTAAAGCCCGGCGGCAGCCCCTCGCTGCCATCGGGCAGATTGAACTGGGCCAGCGGCGTTTGGTCTGCGCTTTTCACCAACCGGACCACATCAGAGCCGGGGGCCACGAGTGCCAATACCTGCTGGTTAGGGCTGAGGCCGAACATGTCGACCTCGGGCATTTCGGCCACTTGCACGCCGTGAATTTTGAACACCTGACCCGGTTCGTAATAGGAACCCGTGCGTACCATCAACGCGCCATCCGGCAACCACGCCAGCCCGGCAAAGTCTTGGCTGTTGTCCTCCAAAAGCGGGAACGTGGCTTCGTACAGCGGTGGCCACTGCGCCCGAAAAGCGGCGATGGCCGATTCGGTGCCTTGCGCGTTGGCGGCGTGCAACTGCGTCAGCATGTGCTCGAGCAGCTTTGAGGTGTCAGGTGCGCGGTCGTGATCATCCATGCCTTTCCAATTGCAGGCATCGCCACGGGCGATGTAGGCATTCAAATCCGCTGCGTAGGCATAGACAGCAGCTTTCCATTCCTGGGCTGAAGTTGCGGTGGCGTTCATGGGGGCAAGCGGTCAACCTACGGTTTGTACAGGCTGGCGGGGCATTGGATGGTGGGTATCAACGCAAGCTGTTGCTGCTCTTGATCAAGTCGTTGTAGGCGTGCACCAGTTTGCCGGGCGAGCCTTTGACCATCCATTCGCCGTCGGTGCCGACGATCATGCGCTCGCCGCTGTTGTAGGGCGTTTTGTCGCGCACGCGGCGCAGGCGCTCTTTGGCCGCGACGCGAAAAGTCTCCAGGTGTTGGTCCACGCTGGACCACATCATGGGTCGTTCGTCTTCGTGCGCCTTGGCGTAGGCGACCAGTTCGTCGGCGGTTTTTTCGTAGGCCGCGAGTTTGGCGGTAGCGTCTTCCATGTTGAACGAGGCTTTATCGAGGATGTGCACCAGGTGTTTGGCATCAGCCATGGTCGCCATGTGCCAGTAGCGCAGTTTGCGGCCTTCGGTTTGCTCGACGCGTGCCAGCTCGGTGGCCTGCCGTTTGTCGTTTTCCACGTCGAGCGCGTTGGACATAGCGGTGCTGGCGACCTCAAAGGCCTGCATGGCCTGCCTCAGCGGCTGGTGCATGGCTTTGCCTTTGGCGAAGGCGTCGTCCTTGTGATTCTCGCGGCTGTAGTAATTGTCGGCCTCATTCAGCTTGTCGTTGAGTGGCAGCAGCGCGTCGAGGTAGGCACGCGCGGCGTTGTCCAGACCGTCAATGGCTGGCGTTTGCGCAACGGCGGCGGTGATGTCGTCTTTGCAGTTGCTGACGGCACTTGAGGCGAGCGTGTCGAGGCCATAGACGATGCTCTCCTGGCCCGTGGGGCCAGTGTCCATGTTCTTGACCCAACTGGCGTAGCGTTCGATGCTCCGTTGCGCACTCTGGTTCACGCCGTTGTAGCACTTGATGTAGGCGTTCAGCTTATCGCTGATGACTTGAGCGCTGTCGACAACTTCGGGGGCGGGCGCAGCAGGGGCAGCAGGCGCTGCTGCGGGGGCGGTTTCAGGCGCTGGAGTGCTGGTGGCGGCTGTTTCTGTGGCTGGGGCGGCTGGCTCGGCGGCCTTGTCGGAGCAGGCCGACAGCGCAGCCAGACTCAGAGCGCTGGCGGCGGCGAGGCAAAAAAGGCGGGTGGTTGGGTGGTTCATTGGATGCAGGCTCCCTGAAGGATGAAAAAAAGTGGTTGTAGCCCAAACCCCTGAAGGCTTGTGGCGGGGGTGGTGGCGAGAAAGGCTTAGACGCCTTGTTTGAGACTGGCCTCGATGAAAGGGTCAAGATCGCCGTCCAGCACTTTTTGCGTGTTGCTGATTTCGACGCTGGTGCGCAGGTCCTTGATGCGGCTCTGGTCCAGCACGTAGCTGCGGATCTGGTGGCCCCAGCCGACGTCGGTCTTGCTGTCTTCGAGCTTTTGCTGCTCTTCCATGCGCTTGCGCATTTCGTGGTCGTACAGGCGGCTGCGCAGGCGGCGCCAGGCCACGTCGCGGTTGCTGTGCTGGCTGCGGCTGTCCTGGCACTGCACCACGATGCCGGTGGGTGTGTGGGTCAGGCGCACGGCGGAATCTGTTTTGTTGATGTGCTGGCCGCCCGCGCCTGAGGCGCGATAGGTGTCCACGCGCACGTCGGCGGGGTTGATGTCGATGTCGATCGAATCGTCGATCTCGGGGTAGACGAAGATCGACGCAAACGAGGTGTGACGCCCTCCGGCTGAGTCAAACGGGCTTTTGCGCACCAGGCGGTGCACGCCGGTTTCGGTGCGCAGCAGGCCAAAGGCGTATTCGCCCTCGACCTTGATGGTAGCGCTCTTGATGCCTGCGGTTTCGCCCGGTGTTTCGTCTTCGATGTCGGTTTTGAAGCCTTTGCGTTCAGCGTACTTCAGGTACTGGCGCAGCAGCATGCTGGCCCAGTCCTGCGCTTCGGTACCACCGGCACCGGCCTGGATGTCGATGAAGGCATTGCTGGGGTCAGCAGGCTGGTTGAACATGCGGCGGAACTCCAGGTCTTCCACCGTGCTGGCTTGGCTGCCCACGTCGTCGTCGATGGCCTGCAGGGCGGCTTCGTCGCCTTCGTCGCGGCTCATCTCGAACAACTCGGCGTTGTCGGACAGGTTTTGCGTCAACGCGTCCAGCACCACCACCACGCTGTCGAGGGATTTTTTTTCTTTGCCCAGCTCCTGGGCTTTTTTGGGGTCGTTCCAGATCGCTGGGTCTTCCAGCGCGGCGTTCACAGTGCGCAGGCGCTCGGCTTTGGCAGGGTAGTCAAAGATACCCCCGTAGCGCGTCGGTGCGCGCGCGAAGGTCGTCGATGCGGTCGCCAATCTGGTTGATGCGTTCTGCGTCCATGCTGTGTTGTCCTGCGGGTTCTGTGGCAAAACCGCAGATTTTCTCATGCAAAACCCCATCGCAAAGGCCAGCTGGTTACTCCAGTTGAAATACCACGTCCACGGTGGCGGTGACGCTGATCTGACCGACGGTCAAGCCATCATCGCCACCAGCGGCTTGGTCTGCGCCCTGTTGGACGGTGTTTTGCTGGCGCATGTCGCGCCCGCGCCAGCCGCTCCATGATCCGCCCCACACGGAGGCCGCAGATTCGCTGATTTGCAAGGGCCGTCCTCGCTTGACGTCCAATTGCGCCGTCATGGCGTCGGCTTTTTCGCGTGCGGCCTGGATGGCCAGCCCGCGCGCCCGGTCTCGGTGCTGGCGCAGTTGCGTGGTGCGAAATTCAATGCTGCCTACCCGGTTGACGCCAGCGGCATACAGGCCGGAAAGCAGTGCCTCGAACTGGTTTAAATCGGTCAGCGTCAGGCCGATGCGTTTGTTCACCCGGTAGGCGGGGGGATCGATGCGGTCGTGGATGTAGTCTGGCTCGACCTGGAGGTAGTTGGTCTGGATGTTTTTCTCGGCCACGCCGTGCTGGCGAATCAGCGCCAGCGCGCGGGTAACCCGTTCGGCGTTTTGGCGCGTGGCTTCTTGCAGGTCGGCATGGCGGGTTTCTACGCCAATGTCCAGCATGACTTCATCGGGCACCACGCGCACGGCGGCGGTGCCGCTGACGCGGATTTGTGGTGTTTGATCTGCCGTGGTTTGAGCCAGCGCCGCAGGGATGCCACCCAGCATGGTGGAGGGGGCGATCAAGCAAAGCGATACGAACAGGTGGCGGGTGCGCATGGCGAGTTCCTGTGGGGAAAAGCGCTAAAGGATACCAATGCACAGGCATCAACTTTGCAAAAAGGCTTCCAGTTCGAGCGCCAGCCGCTCGGGTTGATCGTGGTGCAGCATATGGCCGCAGTCGGGCAGCACGAGTCGGCGCACGTTGGGCACGGCTTGCAGGCGTTCGTGAAATTCGTCCAGCGTGAACTTGCCTTCC
This sequence comes from Ottowia sp., assembly GCF_047975795.1. Lineage (GTDB taxonomy): Bacteria > Pseudomonadota > Gammaproteobacteria > Burkholderiales > Burkholderiaceae_C > Ottowia. The sequence continues at coordinate 46,318 of NZ_JBKEEE010000002.1, forward strand.
CACCAGCCGGAAAGGCTGTCATCTGCCGCTTCCACCATCAGCATGGGGGCGGTAATGTGCGCCAGCAGGGCCAGCACCTCGTCCACCCGGTAAAGCTGCGGGTTGATGACGCGGTGGGCGGCATCGCCCAGTACGTGCCAGCGGGTTTGGCCGTCCGCGTCTTGGCGCGACTCGGCCCATTGCCGGGCCAACCAAAGAGCCTTGTTACGCAGCAGGCGGCGATTGGTTTTCATCAGCCGATCGGCCACGCCATCAGCGTCGGCATAGGTTTTGAGGGCGTAGCCGCCGCTGTGCAGGGTTTTGATTTCGTCGATCCAGCGGGCGTAACGCCCTGGTGCCTGGCTGGCCCGCGTGGCGGGCATGCCAAAGCCTTCAAGATTGATCAGGCGGCGAATGCGTGCAGCTCGCGTGCCGCTGTAGAGCATGACGGCGTTGCCGCCCATGCTGTGCCCCACCAGATCGACCGGGCGCTCGCCCGCGTAATGGTCAAGCAGGTATTCCAGATCGCCCAGATAGTCGGCAAAGCTGTAGTGATCGCACGCCGGGCCGGTGGTGCGGCCAAAGCCGCGCCAGTCGGGCGCGATGATCAGGCGGTCAGCCAGAAAATCGTCCGACAGCGCATCCACCATGAACTGGTAAGACGCGCCCACGTCCATCCAGCCGTGCATCAGCACCAGTGGTGGCTGGCTGGCGGCAGGGTTGCCCCACACGTGCACGTGGTAGCGGTGCAGGCGGATGGGCACGAACTCGCTGCGCGCAGCGCGCCGAGGCTGATAAATATTGTGAGCGTCGTCTGTGCAATGCATGGGCCGCATTATTCAGGCGTGGCATGCAGGTGCGGGCTTTGCGGAGTCCGTCGTGCGACAGGCTGGCGCGGGGCCGCCTCATGCAACTGGCCATAGACTTGGCAGCATGTCGACTCCATCCAACTCTTCCATGCAAACTATTTCTCTGGGCACAAGCGATCTGCACGTCACCCCCATTTTTCTGGGCACCATGACCTTTGGCCAGCAGGTGGCTCAAGCCGATGCCTTTGCCATCATGGACCGCGCGCTGGAGCGCGGCGTGACGTTTTTTGATACCGCCGAGATGTACCCCGTGCCGCCCACCGCCGACACCTGCGGTGCCACTGAAACCATCATTGGTCGATGGCTGAGTACTCGCCCGGGTGCGCGGGACAAGATCGTGTTGGCCAGCAAAGTGGCCGGGCCTTCGCGTGGCATGCCCTGGATTCGTGAAGGGGTCGGCATGACGGCGGCCGACATTGAAGCCTCGTGCCACGCCAGTTTGAAGCGCTTGCAAACCGACGTGATCGATCTGTACCAAATCCACTGGCCCGAGCGCCACGTGCCCGCCTTTGGCATGCAGTACTACAACCCGCAGCAAGAACACACGCAAACGCCCATCTGTGAACAACTGGAGGCGCTGGCCAAGCTGGTGCGCGCGGGCAAAGTGCGCCACATTGGCCTGTCCAACGAAACACCTTACGGCGTGCACGAATTCGTGCGCCTGGCCGAAGAGCATGGCTTGCCACGCATCGTCAGCACGCAAAACCCGTATTGCCTGATCAGCCGTGTCTACGACAACGCGCTGGACGAAACCTGCCACCGGCTGAACGTGGGCCTGCTGGCCTATTCGCCGCTGGGCTTTGGCCTGCTGACGGGCAAGTACGACGTCACCGGCATCCACAGCCCTGATGCGCCGCGCGGCCGCATGAGCATTTACGAGCGCATGAAAAATCAGCGCTGGGGCCGCCCATCATCACTGGCCGCCGCCAAGCGCTACAACGCGCTGGCGCTGGACAACGGCCTGACGCCCACGCAACTGGCGCTGGCGTTTTGCTACCGCTCGTGGCGCGTGGCCAGCACCATCATCGGCGTGACCACGCTGGCACAACTGGACGAAGACTTGGATGCGTGGGACGTGCAACTCAATGACGACATACTGGCCGCGTGCGATGCCATCCGGCTGGAAATGCGTGATCCGGCGAATTAGACCAACCCCCTTGGCTGCACTGGCTTGGCCATGTTTCGCTCTTCCCCCCTCCAGGAGGCGGTACCGGTGCCTGGGCACAGCCCGGCCACGGCACCCGCTGGTTTGGCTTGCTTTGTGACCTCTTGGTGCCATCTCCCGCTGGCGACAAAGGGTTGGGTGAGGGCGGGGCATGCCCCAAAATGCGGGCATGAGCAAGCCCAAGCACATCGCCGAAACATCCGCTACCGCCATGCTGCGTGCGCACAGCGCGGCCTTTACAGAACACCCTTATGAGTACGTGGAGCGCGGCGGGGCCACGCACAGCGCCGAGGTGCTGGGTTTTGATCCGTATGCGGTGGTCAAAACCTTGGTGATGCAAGATCAGGATGCCAAAGCCTTGATCGTGCTGATGCACGGCAACCGCAAGGTGTCGACGAAGCAGCTGGCGCGGCAGATCGGGGCCAAATCGGTCGCCCCGTGTGCGCCTGAGGTGGCCCAGCGCCACAGCGGTTATCTGGTGGGTGGCACTTCGCCTTTTGGTACCCGGCGGGCGATGCCGGTGTATGTGGAGCAGACCATTTTGGAGTTGCCACGCATCGCCATCAACGGTGGGCGACGCGGCTATCTGATCGGCATTGCTCCGCAGGTGTGCGTGCAGGTGCTGGGTGCCAAGCCGGTACAGTGCGCGATCGACTTGTGACCGGCACACGGCCAATTTTCATCAATGAAATAAGCCTTTATCGCTTGTTCATCAAGCGCAAACAGCTATCAAATATGGAGTAAACATGCTAGGCCCTTTATTGGCGGTGTTGGCCGCGTATTTGATGGGTTCGTTGAGTTTTGCGGTCATCGTCAGTCGCGTGATGGGCCTGAACGACCCGCGCACTTATGGCAGCGGCAATCCCGGAGCGACCAACGTGTTGCGCTCTGGGTCAAAAAAGGCGGCCATCGTCACGCTGCTGCTCGATGCGGCCAAAGGCTGGCTGCCAGTGGTGCTGGTCAAGTGGTTCGGCGCGCCTTACGGACTGGGCGAGGGCACGCAGGCGCTGGTGGGGCTGGCGGCTTTTTTGGGGCATTTGTGGCCAGTGTTCTTTCGCTTTGAAGGTGGCAAAGGCGTGGCCACGGCGGCGGGCGTGCTGCTGGCGTTTGAGCCGGGCTTGGGGGCAGCGGCGCTGCTGGTGTGGATTGGCATGGCGGTGGGGTTTCGCTACTCGTCGCTGGCATCTATGACGGCAGCGGTACTGGCCCCGGCGATTTACCTGCTGGGCGGTGGCACGCTGTGGGCCGCATCGGGGCAAATTGCACTGGCCATGATGGGCATGGGGGCGCTGCTGCTGTGGCGGCACCGCGAAAACATCCAGCGGCTGCTGACAGGCACTGAATCCAAACTGGGGAGCAAGAAAAAGCCATGACCGCCGTCCATCGCCACGGCGTGGCGCATCGAAGTGGCGGCGCGGCGCTGAGATCGGGCGACATCGGGCGACGGTTTCATGGTTTTGACAGTGGTTGGCAGCAAACCGGGTTGGCGTCAGTTCTGATTGACCGTGCAGTCTGACCAGCCGACCACTCGATATCCAGTACCTTGACCTTCAGCACCTTGACCTCCGACACCACCGCGCCCCCAGTTTCAAACGTTCGCCAGCGGCTTGCCCGCGCAGCGGGCCTTGGCTTTGCCGCTGTTGCGCTGGCGGCCCTGGTGGGCACACCGGCGCGGGCCGACACTGGCACTTGCGTGGGCACCAACGTGACTGATTGGAGCAGTCTGATGACGGCTTACAACGGTGCGGCCACCGATCTGACGTTCTGTCTGGTGGCGGGTGCCTACACCGCAGGAGCAGGCGAATATCTGCTCACCCCTGCCGGGCGCAGCCTGACCATCGACTTGAATGGCCAGAGCGTCAGCATTACCAACCCGCCTATTTATTCTGCCGCCATTGGTGTCGGCGCAACTGAGACACTCACGATTGTCGACAGCAGCGCTGGGGGTAGCGGCACGGTCGAGGCCAGGGGTGGGGACCAGGGCGCGGGCATTGGCGGTGGCTCTTCCGGCGCAGGCGGCACGGTGGAAGTAAGGGGTGGCACGGTCACGGCCACGGGTGGCCAATTTGGCGCGGGCATTGGCGGTGGCTGGGACGGCGATGGTGCCACGGTGACCCTTGGTGGCGGCGTCATCAGCGCGACGGGCAGCGCGGAAGATGCAAGCGCCAGCTATTCAGGTGGCGCGGCCATTGGCTCTGGCGGAACCAGCAGCAGCACCGCACCTGCAGCAGGCACACTGACCTTTGGAGCCAATGCACCCAATCCCGTGCCCACTTTCCCGTCGAGTTACGCATCTTCATCAACAGGAGCCCCGGCATCGGTGCCCACACCTGTTTCCACCGGCGGTGCCACCGACTGGAGCCTGACGGCCAACAACGGCACACCCACGACGGCCAGCGGCCAGTCGCACGTCACGATTGTGTTCCGAAGCACCAGCGCAGTGGCCGTGCCTACGCTGGGTCAATGGTCGCTGTGGCTGCTGGCGGCCATGTGGGGGCTGCGGCAGTCCAGGGCCTGAGCGGGCTGCGGCCCGCCCCGCCCCGCCGCTTAACCAAAGCCCTTTCACTGCCTTAGAGCGTGTTCAATGTCTCAGCGCGGGTGTGTGGGCGCGGCCTCGGGCGGTCTGCTGCGTTGCAAATCCTCGCGATACCGCCACCAGGTATCGCTGCGGTTTTCGCCTTGCAGCCCATCCCGATACGCATCCCACACCCCTCACGGCTGAGAGGTTGAATACGCTCTTAGCCGCAGCGGGAAGGGGAAAGATTTTTTTGGAGAGGCTCCAGACGGCAGGTCGTCGTGCGGGGCAAGTAAAGCCCAAGCACGCTGGTGCTTCATAAGGAAAATCAAGACTTGTTGCTCAAGCTTTCCCTGGCGAACTTGTAAAACTTCAGCGCCTGACCAGCATCATCTGGCTGCCTGTGCGCTGCATGTTGAAGCGGTTCAAAAAGCTGTTACCCAGCAGTACCACGGGCATGGAGGCAGGGGTGACCACGGCGCTGACGTTGTAGCTGGTGACGTCGCCCACGCGCAGGGTATCGATGGTGATGGTCCAGCCGGCCGAGGTGCCGTTGGCGGTGCCCATCAGCACGCGCTGACCTTTTTTGTAGTCCAGCCCCAGGCGGTCGGCTTCGGACTGGCTCATGGCCACCAGCGAGGCACCCGTGTCCACCATAAAGCGCACGGGCCGGTTGTTGATGCTGCCCTGGGTGACAAAGTGGCCGCGCGAATCGGCCGTCAACGCAATCTGGTTGCCGCCGCTGGTGGTGGCATGGCTGCCTACGCTGGCCGGTGTTTCGCCCACGCGCAGCGTCAGGCGCTCGCCGCCCACCAGTACCACGGCCTGATCGCCACTGGTGGACAACACTTTCACGCCCTGGTGCGTTTGGCCCGGTGCCACCGTGCGCGGCGCGCCGCCATCTACGATCAACAAGGCCTTGTTGCCCAGCATGCCTTGCAACGACACGCTGTCGGCAGCGTGGGCGACGGGCATGCCTGCCAAGAGCGTCAGTGTCAGCAGGGATGGTGTAAAGCGCAAGAGTTGAATGACCATGGGCGTGTTCGTCAAGCTGAAATTGCGAGGGCGCTCGTGTTCGGGGTTTCCCCGGCACTGAGCGCGTCCCCTAGGGGAAGGCGTGCGGGAGCGCGACTCAGGGGGGATGTTTCAATCCCTGAAATTGTCAAACGACAGCGGCAAATCGGCCATGTCCTTGCGCAGCAGCGCCATCACGGCCTGTAAGTCGTCGCGCTTGGTACCGGTGACGCGCACCGCATCGCCCTGAATGGCGGCCTGCACTTTCAGCTTGCTTTCCTTGATGAGTTTTTGGATCTTTTTGCCGTCTTCCGTGGCGATACCGCTTTTGACTTTGAGCACCTGCTTGACCTTGTCGCCGCCTACTTTTTGCACTGCGCCTTTGTCCAGAAAGCGCACGTCCACGCTGCGTTTGGTGAGTTTGTTGCGCAAAATGTCTTCCACCTGCTGCAACTGAAAGTCGGCGTCGCCCAGCAGGGTGATTTCCTTGTCTTTCAGCTCAATTGCGGCGCTGGTGCCTTTGAAGTCGAAGCGCGTGCCGATCTCTTTGGCTGCGTTTTCCACCGCGTTTTTGACTTCCACCATGTCGGGGTCGCAAACAGTGTCGAAAGAAGGCATGGGCTGTTTCCTCTCTGGTTGGGGGGCAAAGTCGAATGCGACAATTGTCCCATGCTCGTTGAACGCCAGGTTTCCTTGCAGCCTTTGAACAGCTTTGGCATTGCCGCCCGTGCAGCCACGTTGGTGCGCGTGCGCAGTGCCGACGACGTGCGCGCCGTGCTGGCCGATGCCGATTTGCGCACCCAGCCCAAGCTGGTGCTGGGCGGTGGCAGCAACGTGGTGCTGACAGGCGATGTCAAAGCCGTGGTGCTGAAAATAGAGGTGCCTGGTCGCCGGGTGGTGCAGCAAACTGCACGCCACACCATCGTCGAAGCTGGCGCGGGCGAAAACTGGCACGGCCTGGTCGACTGGACGCTGACGCAGGGCCTGCCTGGGCTGGAAAACATGGCGCTGATTCCGGGCACCGTGGGGGCCAGCCCGGTGCAGAACATCGGCGCTTATGGGGTGGAGCTGCAAGACCGTTTTCACGAACTGGATGCCGTGGACTTGCAAAGCGGTGAGGAATTCACGCTGAACGCCGCGCAATGCGGCTTTGGCTACCGCGACTCGGTGTTCAAGCACATGCCTGCGCAGCCCGGTGGCTTGGGATTGGCCGGGCGGGCGCTGATTTTGCGCGTGCGTCTGGCGCTGCCGCATGATTGGAAGCCTGAGCTGGGCTATCTGGACTTGCAGCGCAAGGCGCAGGAAAGCGGCATCGCCCGGCCCAGTGCGCGCCAGATTTTTGACTGGGTGGTGGCTATCCGGCGCGCCAAACTGCCCGATCCGGCGGTGATCGGCAACGCAGGCAGCTTCTTCAAAAACCCCACTGTCACGCCCGAGCAGTGCCAGGACATCATTGGTCGTGACCCCAAGGTGGTGCATTACCCCATGCCCGATGGCAGCATCAAACTGGCGGCGGGCTGGTTGATCGACGCCTGCGGCTGGAAGGGCAAAAGCGTGGGCAACGCGGCGGTGTACGACAAGCAGGCGCTGGTGCTGATCAACCGCGGCGGGCCAGACAACCCAGCCACCGGCGGCGAGGTGATGACCCTGGCCAAAGCCATCCAGACCAGCGTGTACGAACGCTTTGGCATCCGGCTGGAGCCGGAGCCGGTGGTGGTGTAAGAGCGTGTTCAACGTTTCAGCGTGAGGGATGCGGATTGGGATGGATGGCAAGGCGCAAACCGCCCGGGGCCGCGCCCACACACCCGCGCAGAGACTTTGAACACGCTCTAAGCCACACGTTCCCATCCCATGCGTGCCATTGAGCTGTTTCGCCTGCGCCGTGTGCGCGACAAGCCCCGTGCGCTGGACTTGATGCAGCAGCACGCGGGCCTGACGGCAGACCAGGCACAGGCCGCGTTGTATGTTGCGGTGGGCGGTGGCCGCCCGCAACTGACCTTGCCCGATGACGCCGCTGCCCGCGCCTGCATCACCGCGTTGGCCGGCGCGGGCTTTGTGGCCCGCTTTGCTGCGGCACCAGATTTTGACGCCGCCGAGCGGGCGCAAACGGCCCTCGCGCAAGTGCTGCCGCATCTACCGCCCGACGTGTGCCACGCCATCGGTGCATGGCTGCTCGAAGACGCCTGGGAGCCAGCGCTGCTGTATGGGTTGCAACACCTGCGGATGCATGTGCCTGCGCACCATCCTGGCCGTGTGCTGCTGACCCGCGTGGCCGTTGAAACGGGCTGGGTGGCCGGTGGGCCGGGGCGGGCGTAGACAGCAAGTCGATTCAGATGGGCGTGACGAAGCAGCCTTCCTTGAGCGTCAGAGCACCAATTCCCACTGTTCGCTCACCTGCGATTGCCCAAAGGCGGTGTAAGGTTCGCTGTGCGTCAGCACAAAACCGCGCTGGGCGTAAATCTTGCGCGCAGCGGTCAGGCTGGCGTGTGTCCACAGCACCAGCTTTCGATAGCCCTTGGCGCGGGCGAAGGCCATGCACTCATCCGTCAAGCGGCCACCCAAACCCAGGCCACGGGCGGCGGGGGTGAGTAGCAGCAAACGCAACTGGGCTGTGGGGGGGTGCTGCAACAGGCGCGTCTTGTGTATCTTGTGCGGTTTTGCGCACCACAAAGACCGAGTCTGCGCGCTCACCGTTGACTTCTGCGATCCAGCCGCGCTCCCACGCGGGGTCGTGGTGCTCCATCATGCCCGCCACGATCTCGGCCACCAGCGCCTCAAAGTCGCTGTTCCAGCCAAACTCTTCAGCATAGCGCTGGCCATGCTGGCGGATGACCCAGCCCATGTCGCCAGGGCGCGGGTCGCGCAGCACGATGGTGGGTGCCGATGTAGGGGCGAGTGGGCGATGTCCATGCAATGCTCAGGCCAGGCTCAGCCGTAATGACAGATGTAGTGAAAAGCCTCAGCCACGCGGATGTCGAACGACGAGTTGGCGGCAATGCTGAACTGCTGGCCGGGGCCGCAGTGCACCCATGCATCGCTGCCCGCCAGCTTGTAGTCGCAGCCGCCCGCCACGCATTCCATGATTTCGGCCGCGCCGGTGTTGAAAGTCAAGGTGGCGGGCAGTACCACGCCCGCGCTTTTTTGGGTGCCGTCGGCCAGTGTGAAGCTGTGTGACACGCATTGGCCGCCGAAGTAGACGTTGGCCTGGGGGTTAAGGGTGACGTTGGGAATGTTGACCGTGGTGCTGGAAGTCGTCATGGCGCGTGCTGGGCAAAAGCGCCGATGTTAGCTGCGCGGCGACAATGGATGCCATGAGCAATGCTGCCGCGCTGCCGCGCACCCGTTTTGTACTCATCGAACCCAGCCACGCAGGCAATGTGGGCGCGGTGGCGCGGGCGTTGAAGGTGATGGGTTTTGACGATCTGATGCTGGTGCGCCCGCGCTGGGCGGATGTGCTCACGCGCCCCGAAGCGCTGGAGCGCGCCAGCGGTGCCACCGATGTGCTGGCCGCTGCCCGCTGCGTGCCCACGCTGGACGACGCCCTGCACGGCATGACCCACCTGTGCGCCACCGCTATGACGCCGCGCGACTTTGGCCCGCCCACGCGTGCGCCGCGCGCGCACTTTGATTTGCTATTGAATCAAGAGCTTTCTGCGCTTGATGCGCTTGCGATAGATGGCGATTTGGTACAAAAGTCTCCATCTGAACACGCGGTGCCTGAAGGCGTGGCCTTCCTGTTCGGTTCCGAGCGTTACGGCATGAAAAATGAAGACGTGTACCGCTGCCACGTGGCGTTGAGCATCCCCACCGACCCGGTCTACGGATCACTCAACCTGGCGGCGGCGGTGCAGTTGATCGCCTACGACTGGCGGCAGGCGCTGGTGCAGCGCTTTGGCGATGCGGGCGGCTTTACGGTGCAGCCCGGGCATCGCCCCCAAAACGCGCCCGCACGCCATGCCGATGCGGCGCAGGTCAGCGCCATGCTGGCACACCTGGAAACGGCGCTGATCGCGGTGGACTTTCTTGATCCCGCCGCGCCCAAGAAGCTGATGCCGCGGCTGGCGCAACTGTTCAACCGTGCCCAGCTTACGCCGGAAGAAATCCATATCCTGCGCGGCATGGCCAAGGCCATGCAGACGGCGGCTCAAGCCGATTGGCCTGCGCGGGCTGACCCGGCTGCCCGCGCCAAGTCCGCACCGCAAAGGCAGGGGCGCTAGACTCGCCAACCATCATGTGGCATCGAATCCGTACCTACACCCAGGCCATCCGCGAACGCGACCCTGCCGCGCGCAGCGTGTGGGATGTGGTTTTTTCTTATCCCAGCTTTCACGCCCTGGTGCTGCACCGCGCAGCGCACGCGCTGTGGCAGCGCGGCTGGTTCTGGCTGGCGCGCTGGATTTCGCACTGGGGACGGTTTTTCACCGGCATTGAAATCCACCCTGGTGCCACCATTGGCGAGCGCGTGTTCATCGACCACGGCATGGGCGTGGTGATTGGCGAAACCGCCGAAGTAGGCGACGACTGCACCATTTACCAGGGCGTCACGCTGGGGGGCACCTCGCTGGCACGCGGCAGCAAGCGCCACCCCACGCTGGGTAAAGGCGTCATTGTCGGTGCCAACAGCCAGGTGCTGGGTGGCTTTGAGGTGGGCGATGGGGCCAAAATAGGCTCCAACGCCGTGGTCACCAAGCCTGTACCCGCCGGGGCCACGGCGGTGGGCAACCCGGCGCGCATCATCCACGCCGAAACCGATGCCCGCCGTGAAGAAGCGGCGGCCAAGCTAGGCTTTTCAGCCTACGGCGTGACGCAAAACGACGATCCGGTCAGCCAGGCCCTGCGCGGCCTGATCGATGGCACCGCCAGCCAAGAGCACCAAATCATGCTGCTGTGGCAGGCGGTCGAAAAACTGGCCTGCCAGGTCGATCCCGGTTGCGTGCCCCAAGACGCCGCGCGCGAAGAAAGTTTTGAGGCCGAGAAGCTGAACGAGATTGTGGGCAAATAGCGCGCAGGATGTCGACCGGATGCCGATCCAGGCACTGAGAGCGTGTTCAAAGTCTCTGCGCGGGTATGTAGGCGCGGCCTCGGGCGGTCTGCTGCGTTGCAAATGCTCGCGATACCGCCAGGTATCGCTGCGGTTTGCGCCTTGCAGCCCATCCCGATCCGCATCCCACACCTCTCACGCTGAGACTTTGAACACGCTCTGAGAACGACCACAAGTGCGCTGACAAAGGCAGCGCGATGCCTCAGGCTCTCATGGATTCCCTGTATTCAAACCCTGTGACCAACTGACTAGAGTGGGGGCCAGCTCCCGTAGGCGTGCGTTGAGCATGTTGGCTGCGGGCGATGAGGGGCTGATTACAAGGAGACATCCATGCCACATTCACAACCTGTCTGGGGCCGCATGGCGCGCGGCGCGCTGGCCGTATTGACCGGGCTGGCAAGCCTGCCTGCGTTGGCCGACATCACGCTCAAAGCTTCGCACCAATTCCCGGGCGGCAAAGGCGATGTGCGCGACGAAATGGTGCAAATGATTGCCCGCGAGGTCAATGCCGCCAAGGTGGGGGTGCAGATCAAGGTGTACCCAGGTGCCAGTTTGGTCAAGGCGCAAGAGCAATGGAAGGCCATGCAGACGGGGCAGATTGACATGACCTCGTTTCCGCTGGACTACGCCTCGGGCTTTCACCCGCAGTTTGGTGCCACGCTGATGCCGGGGCTGGTGAAAAGTCATGAACACGCCTTGCGTTTGAACAAGTCGCCCTTCATGGATGACATCCGCAAGGTGGTGGAAGAAGGCGGTGCACGCGTGCTGGCCGATGCCTGGCTGGCTGGTGCCTTTGGCGGCAAGGACAAGTGCATTCGCAATCCGGACGACGTCAAGGGCATGAAGGTGCGATCCGCAGGGGCCACCTTTGCGCGCATGTGGGCGGGGGCTGGGGCGTCGATTGTCTCCATCGCCTCGAACGAGGTTTACAACGCGTTGCAGCAAGGCGTGGCCACGGGCACAGACACCTCGACGGGATCGATGGTGTCGTTTCGCCTGTATGAGCAGCTCAAGTGCGTGACGGCACCTGGCGACAACGCGCTGTGGTTTATGTATGAACCGGTACTGATTTCCAAGCGCGCCTGGGACAAGCTGGACGATAAACAAAAAGCGGCCATTTTAGCCGCCTCGATCAAGGCCCAAGCCTATTTTGCGGGCGAGTCAAAGAAGCTGGACGACAAGATGGTCGAGGCTTTCAAGAAAGCTGGTGACGAGGTCATCACGTTGAGCGATGCTGAGTTTGAAGCCTGGCGCGCCGTGGCACAGAAAACCTCGTACAAGGAATTTGGCGAGAAGGTGCCGGGCGGCAAAGAACTGATCGACAAGGCGCTGAGTGTCAAATAACGACGCGCCCGAGATTGCGCTGCCCGCGGGTGCTCGTCTGCCCGCCTGGGCGCTGGCAGTGAATGCGGCATCGCGCGCATTGGGCGTGCTGGCTGCGGGGCTGATCGTGCTGTCGATTGGCGTGGTTTGCCAGATGGTGTTTGTGCGCGCTGCGCTGGGACAATCGGCCATCTGGCAGACCGAATTTGTGACCTTTGCCATCGTGGCCGCCACTTTTTTGGGCGCGCCTTACATCTTGCTCACACGAGGTCATGTGGCGGTGGATGTGCTGCCGCTCATGCTGGGCCATGGGGCGCGGCGTGGTTTGTTTTTGTTGGGATATCTGGTGGCACTGATGTTTTGCGCGCTGTTTTTCTGGGCTTCGGTGCCGTGGTGGCACGAGGCTTACACCAGTGGCCAGACCACTTCATCCATCTGGCGGGCGCGGGTGTGGATTCCTTACCTGGCAGTGCCGGTGGGCTTGGGGCTGCTGTGCTTGCAGATGCTGACTCAGATCGTGCTGGTGCTGACGCACCGGGCGCTGCCCTTCAATTTGCGACCAGAAGAAAGTCTGTAGGACGCGTTGATGAGTCCTTTGATCATTGGTCTGCTGATTTTTGTGGTCACTATTGTGGTGCTGGCCACTGGTTTGCCCATTGCCTTTGGCCTGGGGGCGGTGGCGTTGGGCTTCATGTTGATTTTTGATGGCTGGGGCAGCGTGCACTTTGTTCCGGAAACCATTTTCTCGGGGCTGAATGATTTCACTCTGGTGTCGCTGCCAATGTTTGTGATCATGGGCGCTGCCGTGGCTTGTTCGCGTGCGGGCAGCGATTTGTACGAGGCGCTGGCGCGCTGGCTGTACCGCGTACCCGGCTCGCTGGTGGTGTCCAATATTGGAGCTTGTGCGCTGTTTTCGGCGTTGACGGGTTCGTCGCCTGCCACTTGTGCCGCTATCGGAAAAATGGGCATTCCTGAAATGCGCAAGCGCGGCTACGACGCCGATTTGGCCACGGGCGCCATTGCGGCGGGTGGCACGCTAGGCATTCTGATTCCGCCCAGCGTGACCATGATTTTGTATGGCATCGCGTCGGAGACGTCGATTGGCCGCCTGTTTATCGCTGGCATCTTGCCGGGGTTGCTGCTGGTGGGGCTGTTCATGGCCTGGGCCATTTTTCTGAGCTTCAAGCGTGGTATGACGCTGCGCGAGCAGGCGCGTGTTTATTCGCTGCGCGAAAAGCTGGAACTGCTGCCACGCCTGCTGCCTTTCATTGCCGTCATCATCGGCGTGGTGTATTCGCTGTACGGCGGTATAGCCACGCCATCCGAAGCGGCGGGTGTGGGTGCCATGCTGTGCCTGTTGATGGTGGTGGTGATCTACCGCATGTGGCGTCCGGCCGATTTGTGGGCCATCTTGCGCGATGGATTGCGCGAGTCGGGCATGCTGCTGATGATCATCGGCACCTCTATCCTGTTCGGTTACATGATGAGTTCGCTGCAAGTGACGCAGGCGGTGGCCGAGTCAATTGCCGAGATGCAGGTCAATCGCTGGGTGGTGCTGGCGGCCATCAACGTCTTGCTGTTGGTGGCGGGCTGTTTTTTGCCGCCGGCGGCCATCATCTTGATGACCACGCCGATTTTGCTGCCGGTGGTCACGGCCGCCGGGTTCGACCCGATCTGGTTTGGCGTCATCCTGACCATCAATATGGAGCTGGGTCTGATCACCCCGCCCGTAGGGCTGAACCTGTTTGTCATCAACAGCATCACGCCCGATGTCAACTTACCCACCATTTTGCGCGGAGCATTTCCCTTCATGCTGTGCATGGTGCTGGCCATCATCGTCCTGTGCATCTTCCCTGAGATTGCCACCTGGCTGCCCGCCAAGGTGATGGGCTGATGCTCAAGCGCGTACGGCTTTGAAGGCTAGCACGGCCAAGACGGCCAGAGGTGCTTCAACTGCACCTGTGGCACCCATCTGCGATCGTGCGCTGCCTCAAGCGTAACGCCTCGTTTTGTCATTTTGTGGGGCCACTCAGAGAGAATAAACAGAACAAGACTGCGGGTCGCTGTCACTGGCTTACGAGAGCGTTTTGCACCGGAGATTGTGCTAAAATTCCATTAATTCACGACCAAACGGGCGGGTTTTTTAGCCGCCCGTTTTTTTTGTCCGTTCGCTGAGCGAACTCACACTTTATACCGGGTAGTTATTCATCACGTGAGTCTGCAAACCACAGTCGAAGATGCCGTGCGCGGGCTTGGCTTTGAGCTGGTAGAGCTGGAGCGCTCGACCGGTGGTTTGCTGCGCGTGACGATTGACCATCCCTGGATTTCAAGTCAGGAAGTTGAGCAGGGCATTACGGTCGAAGATTGTGAGCGCGTCACGCGCCAGTTGCAGTACGTACTTGAGGTTGACAACGTGGACTACCGGCGGTTGGAGGTGTCTTCGCCCGGTATTGATCGTCCGTTGCGCAGCCCGCAGGACTTTGAGCGTTTTGAGGGGTATGAGGTTGACTTGGTGCTCAAAGCGTCCATTGGTGCGGCGGCAGCGGGCCAGGTCAGCGCCAATCGCAAAAAATTTCGCGGCACTTTGCAGCAGGCGGAGGGCAGCAGTTGGCGCATTGTGTGGCGTGACGAACCGTCAGTAAAGCCAGGTCAACGGGTCAGCGCCAAGCGCCCACCTGCGCCCGAACAGGCATTGGATTTTTCGCTGGACGAGTTGCAGTCAGCGCGTTTGGCACCGGTGGTTGACTTTAAAGGCCGTGCAAAAAATTAGAGGCAGTTTGAAAGCGCTTGGAGCGCCTTCATTTGCGAAGTATTGGAGTTGATGAAATCATGAATCGTGAACTGTTGATGCTGGTTGAAGCCATTTCCCGCGAGAAAAGCGTCGAGCGGGATGTGGTGTTTGGCGCTGTCGAAGCGGCTTTGGCACAGGCGGCCAAAAAGCTGTACGAAGGTGAGGTCGACTTGCGCGTGGCGATCGATCGCGACTCTGGCGAGTACGAAACCTTCCGTCGCTGGCATGTGGTGCCCGACGAGGCGGGTTTGCAGTTGCCCGACCAGGAAATTTTGCTGTTTGAAGCCAAAGAGCAAATCCCTGATATCGAGTTGGATGAATACATCGAAGAGCCGGTTGATTCGGTGCCCATTGGCCGCATCGGTGCCATGGCGGCCAAGCAGGTCATTCTGCAAAAGATTCGCGATGCCGAGCGCGAAATGCTGCTGAACGACTTCATGAGCCGGGGCGAGAAGATTTTTACCGGCACCGTCAAGCGCATGGACAAGGGCGACATCATCGTCGAGTCTGGCCGTGTGGAAGGTCGTTTGCGGCGCAGCGAAATGATTCCAAAGGAAAATTTGCGCAGCGGTGACCGCGTGCGCGCCATGATCATGGAGGTCGATCTGACCTTACGCGGCGCGCCCATTTTGCTGTCACGCTCGGCCCCTGAATTTATGATCGAGCTGTTTCGCCAGGAAGTGCCTGAGGTGGAGCAGGGTTTATTGGAAATCAAATCCTGTGCACGCGACCCAGGTAGCCGGGCCAAGATTGCCGTGCTCAGCCACGACAAGCGGGTCGACCCCATCGGTACCTGCGTGGGCGTGCGCGGCACGCGTGTGAATGCGGTCACCAATGAATTGGCGGGCGAGCGCGTGGACATTGTGCTGTGGTCGGAAGACCCGGCGCAGTTCGTCATTGGTGCCCTGGCACCAGCCAATGTGTCGTCCATTGTGGTGGACGAAGAAAAGCACGCCATGGACGTGGTGGTGGACGAGGAAAACCTGGCCATCGCCATTGGCCGTGGCGGCCAAAACGTGCGCCTGGCGTCTGACCTGACGGGCTGGAAGATCAACATCATGGACGCTGATGAATCGGCGCAAAAGCAGGCCGAAGAAACCGGCGACACGCGCAAGCTGTTCATGGAAAAGCTGGATGTCGACGAAGAAATCGCCGACATTTTGATCGAAGAAGGCTTTACCAGTCTGGAGCAGGTGGCTTACGTGCCGATCGAAGAAATGCGCGAGATTGAAGCGTTTGACGAAGACACGGTGGAAGAGCTGAGAACCCGCGCCAAAGATGCCTTGCTGACACTGGAAATTGCGCGCGAGGAAAGCGTGGAGTCGGTGTCGCAGGATTTGCGCGACCTGGAAGGACTGACGCCTGAGCTGATCGACAAGCTGGCGGGCGCTGGCATTCAAACCCGCGATGACCTGGCCGATCTGGCCGTGGATGAATTAACCGAGATCACTGGGCAACCCGACGATGAAGCCCGGGCCTTGATCCTGAAAGCACGCGAACACTGGTTCGCCGATCAGGCGTAAGGATCATGGAGGCTATTACTGAATATGACGAATACCACTGTTGCCGAATTCGCAAACGAACTCAAACGCCCGACCGATACGCTGCTGGAGCAGTTGCAAGCTGCGGGCGTGGCCAAAAAGTCCGCCACTGACGCGCTGACCGATGGCGACAAGCAAAAGCTGCTGGGCTATTTGCAAACCAGCCATGGCACCGCAGGCGCTGGGCGCAAAAAAATCACGCTGACCAAAAAGACCACCAGCGAAATCAAACAGGCCGATGCCACCGGCAAGGCGCGCACCATTCAGGTTGAAGTGCGTAAAAAACGCACCTTCGTCAAACGCGATGAAGAGGTGGCTGAAGTTGTACCCGCTGCGCCCGAACCAGTTTCTGTGCCTGTTACACCGCCTGCACCATCTGCTCCAGCGGTATCGGTGATTGATGCGGTCGAGCAGGAGCGCCGTGCCGAAGAAGCCCGTCGCCAGGCCGAATTGCTGCGTCGCCAAGAAGAAGATGCCGCGGAGAAACGCCGCCTGCGTGCCGAGCAAGAGCGCGCTGCTGCTGAATCTGCCGATTCGGCCAAAGAAGCTGTGGCGGCTGAAGCGGCTGCTCCGTCGGTGCCTGAGTCTCCAAGTCCCGCAGAAGCTGCATCCGCCACGCCTGCTGCGGCGAACAACAAGGCGGCGGTGGATGCGCCGCAAGCCAAGCCAGAAACGGCTGCGCAGTCGAGCGCCGAAGACGAAGCCGCACGAGTCAAAGAGCAAGAGGCCAAGCGCCGCAAGGCACTGGCCGAAGCCGAGGCCATTCGCGCCATGATGAACAAGCCGCGCAAGGTGCTGGTGGCCAAAAAGCCTGAAGATGCCAAGTCTGGCGCTGCCAAAGGCACTTTGCACAAACCGGCGGGTGCAGGCAAAGCGGGCGGTGCGTCAACGACGGGGGCACAAAAAGAAATCAAATCAGCCAAGCTGTCGTCCAGTTGGGCGGGTGATGCGGGCAAGAAAAAAGGCATTCCCACCCGTGGCGACAGCAGCGGCGGCGTAGGCCGCAACAACTGGCGCAGTGGCCCCCGTGGCCGTCGGGGTGACCGTGGCCGCGATGCGCACAGCGCCGCGCCCGCTGCGGCAGTGGAGTTTCGTGCGATTGAAGTGCACGTGCCCGAAACCATCACCGTGGCCGAGCTGGCGCACAAGATGGCGATCAAGGCGTCTGAGGTCATCAAGGCGCTGATGAAGATGGGCCAGATGGTCACCATCAACCAGCCGCTGGACCAGGACACGGCCATGATCGTGGTTGAAGAAATGGGCCACACCGCCGTGGTGGCCGCGCTGGATGACCCGGAAGCGTTTACCGACGAAGAAGTGCAAAACCAGCAGGCCGACGCGCTGCCGCGCCCGCCGGTGGTTACCGTCATGGGGCACGTCGATCATGGCAAAACCTCTTTGCTGGACTACATCCGCAAGGCCAAGGTCACGGCGGGCGAAGCCGGTGGTATTACCCAGCACATTGGCGCTTACCATGTCGATACGCCGCGCGGTGTGGTGTCGTTCCTCGATACGCCGGGTCACGAGGCATTCACGGCCATGCGCGCGCGCGGTGCGCAGGCCACCGACATCGTGATTTTGGTGGTGGCCGCCGATGATGGCGTGATGCCGCAAACCAAAGAGGCCATCAAGCACGCCAAGGCAGCCGGGGTGCCCATCGTGGTGGCGATCAACAAGATTGACAAGCCCGATGCCAACTTGGAGCGCGTCAAAGGCGAGCTGGTGGCCGAAGAAGTGGTGCCCGAAGAGTTTGGCGGTGATGCGCCTTTTGTGTCCGTGTCGGCCAAGACGGGGCAGGGCATTGATGATTTGCTGGAGCAGGTGCTGCTGCAAGCCGAGGTGCTGGAGCTGAAA
Organism: Ottowia sp.; assembly: GCF_047975795.1. Lineage (GTDB taxonomy): Bacteria > Pseudomonadota > Gammaproteobacteria > Burkholderiales > Burkholderiaceae_C > Ottowia. The sequence continues at coordinate 64,410 of NZ_JBKEEE010000002.1, forward strand.
GCGCCCGTTGACGCGGCTGCCAAAGGCTTGGTGGTGGAAGCCAGCCTGGACAAAGGCCGCGGCCCGGTGGCCACCATCTTGGTGCAGTCGGGCACGCTGAGTGTGGGCGATGTGGTGCTGGCTGGGCAAACCTCGGGCCGCGTGCGCGCCATGCTGGATGAAGACGGCAAGGCCATCAAATCGGCTGGGCCGTCGATTCCTGTTGAAATTCAGGGTCTGGGCGATGTGCCGCAGGCGGGCGATGAGTTCATGGTGCTGGCCGACGAGCGCCGCGCGCGCGAAATTGCCACTTACCGCGCAGGCAAGTTCCGCAATACCAAATTGGCCAAGCAGCAGGCGGCCAAGCTGGAGAACATGTTTGCCGACATGACGGCGGGCGAGGTCAAGACCCTGCCCATCATCATCAAGGCCGACGTGCAGGGTTCGCAAGAAGCGTTGGGTGCATCGTTGCTCAAGCTGTCCACCGACGAGGTCAAGGTACAGCTGGTCTACACCGGCGTGGGCGGTATCAGCGAGAGCGATGTCAACTTGGGTATTGCCTCCAAGGCCATCATCATCGGCTTCAACACCCGCGCCGATGCCGGTGCGCGCAAGCTGGCTGAGGCCAACGACGTCGAAATCCGCTACTACAACATCATCTACGACGCCGTGGATGAGCTGAAGTCCGCCATGTCCGGCCTGCTGGCACCCGAGCAGAAGGAAGAAATCATCGGCATGGCCGAGATCCGCACCGTGTTCGTGGCCTCCAAAATCGGCACCGTGGCCGGCTGTATGGTCACCGACGGTTTGGTGCGGCGCGACGCGCACTTCCGTCTGCTGCGCGACAACGTGGTCATCTACAGCGGTGAGCTGGAATCGCTCAAGCGCGTCAAAGACGACGTTAAGGAAGTTAAAGAGGGCTTTGAGTGCGGTATCAAGCTCAAGAACTACAACGACATCAAAGAGGGTGACCAACTGGAGTTCTTCGAGATCAAGGAGATTGCCCGGAGCTTGTAATCAAAATGGCTGTCAGCGCTTTCTTAGCATGCGCTGGCAGCTATTTGTTTGATAGCTTCCGGTGCCCGCCATGCCCCGCAAGAGTTCTACACCCAATCGCGGCTTTCGCATCGCCGACCAGATCCAGCGCGATCTGTCGGAGCTGATCGCGCGCGAGTTGAAAGACCCTCGCGTGGGCATGGTGACCATTAACGCAGTGGAAGTGACGCCCGACTATGCACATGCCAAGGTGTTTTTCAGCGTGCTGACAGGCGATACGGCAGAGACTGAAGCAGCGCTCAACCACGCCGCAGGCCATTTGCGCAATGGCCTGTTCAAGCGCTTGCACATTCACACCGTACCCACGCTGCACTTCATCTTCGACCGCACCACCGAACGGGCGGCCGACATGAACGCGCTGATCGCCAAAGCCGTGGCTTCTCGCTCCAAGGACGAGGGGCCTGCTTGAATGGCTGCCACTCGTGCACGGGTGCAGCGTCGCCCCGTGCATGGGGTGCTGCTGCTCGACAAACCGCTGGGCCTGTCCAGCAATCAGGCGCTGCAAAAAGCCAAGTGGCTGCTGCGCGCTGAAAAAGCGGGTCACACCGGCACGCTGGATCCGCTGGCCACTGGCGTGTTACCGCTATGCTTTGGCGCTGCCACTAAGTTCAGTCAAGGCCATCTGGACGCCGATAAAACTTATGAGGCCACGCTGCGCCTGGGCGTGCGCACCAGCACCGGCGATGCAGAAGGCGATGTGATCGACACCCAGCCGGTACCCGACATCTCGCTTGCACAACTGGAGGCGGTGTGCCAGCGCTTTACGGGCCGTATCGCACAAGTGCCGCCCATGCACAGCGCGCTTAAAAAAGACGGCAAGCCGCTGTACGCATACGCCCGTGCAGGTGTTGAGGTGGAACGCACTCCGCGCGAGGTTGAAATTTATACGCTTAATTTGGATTTAACGCTTGATACATCTGCGCAGGCAGCTATCAATATTGAAGTTAAATGCAGCAAAGGCACGTATATCCGTACGCTGGGCGAAGACATTGGCGCTGCGCTGGGTTGCGGCGGTCACTTGAGGCGGTTGCGGCGCGTGCTCACCGGGCCGTTCAGTGCGGCGCAATGCGTGTCGCTAGAAGCATTGGAAGCCATGGGCGATGCCGAGCGTCTGGCCCAGTTGCAAGCGCCGCAGGTGCTGTTGTCAGGTCATCAAACGGTGACGCTGGCTGAAGATGACGCAGGCCGTTTTTTAAGCGGCATGCGCCGCCGCGGCGACTGGCCCGACGCCGAGCGCGTGGCCGTGTTTGGTGCCAGCCCCCATGCATTGCTGGGCACGGCCCACGTCAAAGCGGGCGAGCTGATACCAGGCCGCCTGCTCAGCCCCGTCGAGATTCAGCAAACCTTGCTGCAAAACCCCACCAAGCACCTGCATGACCAACAGTGAAACAACTTTGACGCAGCGCATGCACTGGCAAGGGCGGGAAATCGCCTGGACACGGCTTGGCGCGGGGCAGCCTGTGGTGTTTTGCCACGGCACGCCGTGGTCGTCATGGCTGTGGCGCGAAGCTGCCTTGGCATTGAGCCATGACTTCTCGGTCTATTTGTGGGACATGCCGGGGTATGGCCTGTCGTCCATGCACTCTGACCATGCCGTCGATCTGGACGTGCAAGGCCAGGTGTTGGCGTGTCTGCTGGATCACTGGGGTCTGCAAGGCCAGGCCCATGTGGTGGCGCACGATTTTGGCGGGGCCGTGTCTTTGCGGGCGCACCTGGTGCACGGTGCTGCGTACCGCTCGCTGTGCCTGGTCGATGTGGTGGCCTTGGGCGAATGGGGGTCGCCGTTTTTCCGGCTGGTGGCGGACAACCATGCCGTCTTTGAGCAACTGCCACCGCACATTCATCAAGCCTGCGTGCAGGCTTACATTCAAAGCGCGGCGCACCAGCCCTTGGCCGCGCACGTGCTGCAAGCGCTGTGTCGTCCCTGGCTGAGTCCAGCGGGACAGCAGGCGTTTTACCGTCAGATTGCACAGGCCGATCAGCGTTTCACGCAAGACATCGAAGTGCTGTACCCCAGCATCGCTATACCGACCCACATCATCTGGGGCGAAGCCGATAGCTGGATCCCGCTGGCGCGCGGCCAGGCGCTGCAAGCGGTCATTCCTGGGGCATCGCTGGAGCGCATTGCAGGGGCAGGCCACCTGATTCAACTGGATGCGCCCACCGCATTGGGCGTGGCCTTGCACCGCTGGCTGCGTGCGCAATCGGCGGCATGTGTCCGGTAATGAATTCTGTGTTCATCCAATTTTCATGATTCTTTTTAATCAGTTATGACCAAGCAAGTTCGCAACATCGCCATCATCGCCCACGTTGACCACGGCAAGACCACCATGGTCGATCAACTGCTGCGCCAGTCGGGCACCTTTGCCGCGCATGAGAAGGTGGAAGACACCGTCATGGACAACAACGCCATCGAGCGCGAGCGCGGCATCACCATTCTGGCCAAAAACTGCGCCGTGTCCTGGAACGGTATGCACATCAACATCGTCGATACCCCCGGCCACGCCGATTTTGGCGGCGAGGTGGAGCGTGCGCTGTCGATGGTCGATGGCGTGCTGCTGCTGATCGACGCGCAAGAAGGCCCCATGCCGCAAACCCGCTTTGTTACCAAGAAGGCGCTGGCCCTGGGCCTGAAGCCCATCGTGGTGGTCAACAAGGTGGACAAGCCGGGGGCCAACTGCGACAAGGTGATCAACGCCGCGTTCGACTTGTTCGACAAACTGGGTGCCACTGACGAACAACTGGATTTTCCCGTGGTCTATGCCTCGGGCATCAACGGCTGGTCGTCGCTGCAAGAAGGCGAGGCGGGCGAGCAATGGGGGCCGGACATGTCGGCGCTGTTTGAAACCATCCTCAAACATGTGCCACCACACCAGGGCGACGCCAGTGCACCGCTGCAACTGCAAATCTCGGCGCTGGATTTTTCCACCTTCGTGGGCCGTATTGGCGTGGGGCGCATCAATGCGGGCACGCTCAAACCTGGCATGGACGTGCTGGTGATGGAAGGGCCGGACGGCAATACGCTAAAGGGTCGCATCAACCAGGTGCACAAATTTCAAGGGCTGGACCGTGTGCAGGCGACCGAGGCCGGGCCGGGCGACATCGTGCTGATCAACGGCATTGCCGACATCGGCATCGGCGTGACGGTGACCGACCCGCTCAAGCCCGCGCCGCTGCCCATGCTGAATATCGATGAGCCAACGCTGACCATGAACTTCTGCGTCAACACCAGCCCGCTGGCCGGGCGCGAGGGCAAGTACGTCACCAGTCGCCAAATCTGGGACCGGCTGCAAAAAGAGCTGCAAAGCAACGTCGCCTTGCGCGTGAGCGAGACCGACGAGGACGGAATTTTTGAAGTCTCAGGCCGCGGCGAGCTGCACCTGACCATCCTGCTGGAAAACATGCGCCGCGAAGGCTACGAGCTGGCCGTCAGCAAGCCGCGCGTGGTATTTCGCGACATTGACGGGCAAAAGAGCGAGCCTATCGAGCTGGTCACCGCCGACATCGAAGAAGGCCACCAGGGCGGCGTCATGCAGGCGCTGGGTGAGCGCAAGGGCGAGCTGGTCAACATGGAGCCGGACGGCCGCGGCCGCGTGCGGCTGGAATACCGCATTCCGGCACGCGGATTGATCGGGTTCAGCAACGAGTTTTTGAACCTGACGCGCGGCTCGGGGCTGATCAGCAATATCTTTGACGGTTATGAGCCGCACAAGGGCGACATTGGTGGGCGCAAGAACGGCGTACTCATCAGCATGGACGACGGTGAAATCTTCACCTACGCCCTGGGCAAGCTGGACGATCGCGGCCGCATGTTCGTCAAAGCCGGTGACCCGGTGTACGAAGGCATGATCGTCGGCGTGCACAACCGCGACAACGACCTGGTGGTCAACGCCACGCGCACCAAGCAGCTCACCAACTTCCGCGTCAGCGGCAAGGAAGACGCCATCAAGGTCACCCCGCCGATCGAACTGACGCTGGAATACGGCGTTGAATTCATCGAGGACGACGAACTGGTCGAAATCACCCCCAAGAGCGTGCGTCTGCGCAAGCGCCACCTGAAAGAGCACGAGCGCAAGCGGGCCAGCCGTGAAGGGGCGTGACAAGAGCTGCAGCACAGCCACGCATGCCGCAGACATCCATGAGTACACCATTTCAAACGCCGATGGGCACGTTCGGCTCAGCGCGGGATGATGTGCTGGTTTTTGTGCCCAACGAAAACCGCTTTGACGCGACGCCTTTGCAACGCAAGCTTTCAAAATGGTTGCCTTGGCTGTTTGGTGGGACATTCATAGCCTTGCCCGTGGTACTCCCAGCGCTGCTTGCCGATCGTGCTGGTGGGGGCGTGCAAGGGTATTTGAAAGCCTTCGAGGCCGTGGTTCTCCAACAGCCCTGGCTTTGGATCAAACTCTTGACTCAGGCGCTGGCTGCTGGACTGCTTGTATGGCTTGTCATGGTGTTGCCATCGCGCGGACGACTTGAGTTAAGCCGTCATGAACTGCGTTACCGCACCAATATTCCAGTTTTGCAGCACCTTTTGGATTGGCGCCTGAATTTGGATGATGTGCGTGCTGAACGCATTCGCCCAAAGTGGGCTGAGATGCCAAACGGCTTGGGGCAGTTGCCGGTTGCTCGCCTCACCTGGGGTCACGGCATGCGCTACGTGGTGCCAGCAAACTGGAGCCTGATGGGCCAAACCAGCCCACCGCTGCGCGCGTCGGTGAAAACTTATGGCTGGGCAAGTTGGAGACACCCTGAAAACCAGCAAGCTCAAAAGCACAACCTGATGACCAGGCCATTGATGATGGCCTTGCAGGCGCTGGACGTGCCGTTGCCGCCTTTTGACGGGCGTGGCACGCAAAATGCGGGGTTGGATCTGAACAGCTATCCGCGCATACGCGCTGTTTTGGGCGCAGTGGCGGTGCTTGTCCTGCTCAGCACAGCGCTTTATTTCTGGACCAGCGCTGATTTCTTTACGACCGCGCCTGCGCCCTGGCTGGTTTGGGGCGCAGGTGGGGCGGCGGCATGTTCGGCATGGCTGTGGATGTGGCCCGATCACGCATTGCCTGAGCACCGACAGGTGATACCGCATGAACTGGGGTTGGCCAAAGTGTTTTGCGCAGGCATGGTGGGCATCGGGTTTGCATGGTGCATGCCACAAGCGCTGCTGACCTGGGCCAAGGTGTCTGTGCCTGAGCAGACGGTGCGCTATGTCGTGCAACACGGGCCAACACCGTATTTGAAGTCGATAAACCATGCAGGGCAAATCCCTCGCATCTATACGTGGCCTGCTGGAGACCGGGTGAGCGCCGTGTTGGATGAATCCACCGAATTTGATCTGGCACTTCGACGGGGCTATCGCGGTTGGTGGTGGCAATACGATGCCGAGCCTTTGCTTGAGGCTGCGCGGGCGCATTATGAAAAGTTACCTGCGTCCTAAACAGGTGCATTGAAAAGCACCTTCATGACCACGCTCAATACCGCCGCCCACGCACCTGCCTGGAGCCACGCCCGCGCGGCCTGGGTGATGGTGCTGGCCACGCTGCTGTGGTCCATCGTCGGGGTGGTGACGCGCCAGCTACAGGCCGCGCAGGGCTTTGAAATCACGTTTTGGCGTAGTTTTTTCAATGCGCTGGCGCTGTTGGTGATTTTTCCTTTTTGGCAGGGTTCGGGTGTATTTGCACGTTTCCCGTGGCGCAGTTGGGCATTCTGGTTGTCAGGGCTGTGCTGGGCGACCATGTTCACCGCCTTCATGGTGGCGCTGACCATGACTGGCGTGGCCCGCGTGCTGGTTACCATGGCGCTGGGGCCGTTGCTGACGGCGTTGTTGTCGCGTGTCGCCACCGGGCACCGCCTGCCTGCGCGCACCTGGGTGGCGATTGTGCTGGCGGGCGTGGGCATGGGCTGGATGTTTGCCGGGCGGCTGGGTGAGGGCGGTGCTGCTGCCTCTACAGAATGGCTAGGTTCGGTGGTGGCGTTGGGCGTGCCCATTGGGGCGGCCATCAACTGGACGGTGGTGCAGCGCAGTCAGGCGCGCGGTGCATCCATCAACCTGGTGCCCGCCGTTTTGCTGGGTGGGGTGCTGTCGGCGGCGTTCACGCTGCCCTTGGCGTGGCCGCTTCAGGCCACAGCGCATGATCTGGCTTGGCTGTCGCTGCTGGGTGTGATGCAACTGGCCGTGCCCTGCGTGCTGGTAGTGCTGGCCGCGCAGGTGTTGCCTGCGGCCGAGGTGTCGTTGTTGGCGCTGCTGGAAGTGGTGTTCGGCATCTTGCTGGTGTGGTGGCTGGCGGGCGAAGCGCCCAGGCCCGAGGTGCTGCAAGGTGGCGCGCTGGTTCTGGGCGCGCTGCTGGGCAACGAATGGGTGGGTTGGCGCAACGCCTCGCGTGATGAGCAGGTACCGCTGGGGCCTGCGTGAGCGGCATCACCTCACACCACAGGTGTGGCTGCTTGATTTGGATGCTTGGGTCGCCGCTGATACACACGGTGCCGCGTGTTGAAGCTGCTGTCCGTACAGATGGGATGGCGGGCTTTGTGTCTGAGGCAGCAAACTCCCGTCACGTCCTGTAACCCACGTTCGTCACGCCCGGTGATGGCCCGCCTGGCGGGTGGCTGCACGGTATCATCGGCGGTTCTGTTTGTTCTCCTTGCGGGTCTGCCCAAGGTCTTGCGCCAGTGCGTCTTAATTCCATCAAGCTTTCGGGCTTCAAGTCTTTCGCTGAACCCACCAATTTCATGCTGCCGGGCCAACTGGTGGGCGTGGTGGGGCCTAACGGCTGCGGCAAATCGAACATCATGGACGCGGTGCGTTGGGTGCTGGGCGAGTCCAAGGCCAGCGAGCTGCGTGGCGAGTCGATGCAGGACGTGATCTTCAACGGCACCACGTCGCGCAAGGCTGCGTCACGCTCGTCGGTGGAGCTGGTGTTTGACAATGCCGATCACCGCGCCGGCGGCCAATGGAGCCAGTTCACCGAGATTGCGGTCAAGCGCGTGCTCACGCGCGACGGCGGCAGCAGCTACTACATCAACAACCAGCCGGTGCGCCGCCGCGACGTGCAGGACGTGTTTTTGGGCACGGGTCTTGGCCCGCGCGCCTACGCCATCATCGGCCAGGGCACCATCAGCCGCATCATTGAAAGCCGCCCGGAAGAGCTGCGCCTGTTTCTGGAAGAAGCAGCGGGCGTCAGTAAGTACAAAGAGCGTCGCCGCGAGACCGAAAACCGACTGTCAGACACGCGCGAGAACCTCACGCGGGTAGAAGACATTCTGCGCGAGCTGAACAACAACCTCGAAAAGCTGGAAAAGCAGGCCGAGGTGGCGCAGCAGTACCAAAGCCTGCAAGCGGGCGCGCAGCTCAAGCAAAACCAACTCTGGTTTTTGAAGCGCGCCGAGGCCGACGAGGGTCAGGGCAAGCTCAAGGTGGATGCCGAAAAAGCCGCCAACGATTTGGAGTCGCGCATTGCCGATCTGCGCCACGTCGAGGCCGATCTGGAAACCATTCGCCAAGCGCACTATGCCGCGGGCGATCAGGTCAATCAGGCACAAGGGCATTTGTACGAAGCCAGCGCCGAAGTGGGGCGGCTGGAGGCCGAGATCCGCTTCGTGGTTGAAGGCCGTCAGCGTGCCGAAAACCGCCTGGTGCAACTGCAAGAGCAAATTGCCCAATGGCTTACCCGCAGCACCGAAGCCGAGGCCGAGATCGAAACCCTGGTCGAGCAGGGCGCAACGGCTGAAGACCAGTCCATCACCTTGGCCGCGCAACTGGAAGAGCAGCAATTGCAACTGCCCGATCTGGAGGATGCGCTGCATCAGGCCCAGGGTAAGTCGGCTGAGCAACGCGGCTCGGTGGCCCAGGTGCAGCAACAAATTCAGGTGTTGGCGGCCGAACAGCGCGGCATCGAGGAGCAGTCGCGCCAGTTGGGCGTGCGGCGCGAGCGCCTCGACACCGATCGCAAGGCGCTGGCTGCCCCCGATGAGCAACGTTTGGTCAATCTGCAAGCCCAGTTGAGCACAGCGCAGGAAGCCGCCGAGGTGGCCGACGCTCGCCTGCACGAGTTGCAAGACAGCGTGCCGCAGCTGGATGAGGCGCGCCGCTCTGCGCAGCAGGCCGTCAACACCGAAGGCGGCAAGCAGGCCGACCTGACCGCGCGGCTGGAGGCTCTGCGCACGCTGCAAGACAAAGTCAAAACCGACGGCAAACTGCAACCCTGGCTGGCCAAGCATGGACTGGACGGTTTGCAGGGCCTGTGGAGCCGCATCCACGTCGAGCCCGGCTGGGAAAACGCGCTGGAAGCCGCGCTGCGCGAGCGCATGAGCGCGCTGGAAGTCAGCCGCCTGGACATGGTGCGTGCCTTTGCCGCCGATGCGCCACCGGCCAAACTGGCCTTTTACAGCCCGCCCAGCGCCAGCGCGCCCGAAGGTGCGGCCAAGCTGCCGCGTCTGGCTGACCTGCTGCGCCTGGCCGATGCGGGGCAAAAAGCGCTGCTCACCGATTGGCTGGGTGGCTGCTACACCGCTGCATCGCTGGAAGATGCCCTAGCCCAGCGCAGCCAGTTGCAGCCGGGCGATGCCATCTACGTGCAAAGCGGCCACTGCGTCACCGCGCACAGCGTTAGTTTTTATGCCCCTGATTCTGAGCAAGCAGGTCTGCTGGCGCGCCAGCAGGAAATCGAAAACCTGGAAAAGCAGCAGCGCGCGCAACACCTCATCAGCGAAGAAGCGCGCAACGCCCTGGTCAAGGCCGAGGCGGCGTACAGCGATGCCTCGCAACGCCTGTCCACCACCCGCAGCGAAGCCGCCGAAACCCGCCAGCGCGCGCACGAGGCGCAGGTTGAAACCCTGCGCTTGCAGCAACTGGCCGAGCAAGCCCGCGCGCGCAGCGAGCAAATTGAGGGCGATCTGGCCGAGGTCGATGCCAGTCTGGAGGCGCTGCAAGAGCGCCGCGTCACTGCCGAAGCACGCTTTGAAGAGCTGGACATGCAACTGGCCGACACACAAGAGCGCCATGCTCAACTGGACGAGCGTGTGATCGAGTCCGAGCGCAAACTGGCCGAAGCGCGAGAGCAGCTGCGTACGCTGGAGCGCCAGTCGCAAGAGGCCACGTTTGCCCAGCGCAGCCTGGAAGCACGCCGTGCCGAGCTGGCCCGCACCATCGACACCGCCGCGCAGCAAAGCACCGCCATTGAAACCGAAACCCAGCGCGCGCAGGAAGAGCTGACGCGCCTGACCGATGCTTCAGCCCAAGCTGGCCTGCAAGCCGCCTTGGGCCTGAAGCTGGAGCGCGAGCAAAGCCTGGGCGCGCTGCGCAGCACTTATGACGATCTGACCACCAAACTGCGCGCCAGCGACGAGCGCCGCTTGGGGTTTGAGCGCGAGCTGGAGCCGCTGCGCCAGCGCATCACCGACCTGCAATTGAAAGAGCAGGCCGCGCGGCTGGGCACTGAGCAGTACACCCAATTGCTGGCCGACGCCCAGGCTGATCTGGCGGCGGTGGAACAGTCGGTTGCCGAAGGCAATGTGCGCTTGAGTGGCTTGCAAGGCGAGATCGACCGCCTGCACCGCGAGATTCAGGCGCTGGGTGCGGTCAACCTGGCGGCGCTGGACGAGCTGACCAGCGCGCGCGAGCGCAAGCAGTTTCTGGATGCGCAATCGGCCGATTTGACCGAGGCCATGACCACGCTGGAAGACGCCATCAAGAAGATCGATGGTGAAACGCGCGAGTTGCTGGGTGGCACCTTCAACACCGTCAACGAGCATTTTGGCCGCATGTTCCCCGAGTTGTTCGGCGGCGGACAGGCCAGGCTGGTGATGACCGGCGAAGAGATTCTGGACTCCGGCGTGCAGGTCATGGCCCAGCCGCCGGGCAAGAAGAACCAGACCATTCACCTGCTCTCCGGCGGTGAAAAAGCGCTCACCGCCATTGCGCTGGTGTTCGCCATCTTCCAGCTCAACCCGGCGCCGTTCTGTTTGCTGGACGAGGTGGACGCGCCGCTGGACGACGCCAATACCGAGCGCTACAGCAAGCTGGTGACCAAGATGTCGCAGGACACACAGTTTCTCTTCATCAGCCACAACAAGATCGCCATGGAAATGGCCGAGCAACTGATTGGCGTGACGATGCAGGAGCAGGGCGTCTCCCGCATCGTCGCGGTGGACATGGAAGGCGCCCTGGGCATGGCAGAGGCATGAACGCACGCCGGAGGTTCGCCCCGTGAGCGCGCTGCAGGTGGGCCTGGCCGTGGCCGGCGGTCTGCTGCTGGGTGGCGTGATCGCCTGGGAGACCTGGAACGCCCGCCGCCACACGCCGCGCCAGCCCTTGCCCGAGCAGCGCCCGTCCGCGGCCGAGAGCGATGCCGAGCCGGACGCCGGGAGCAGCCGGGGCGAGCCCGGCCTGGACGACACGCCCGGCGCCCTGGCCCCGCTGGGCCCGGTGCCGCCGCTGGAGCGCCGCCCGCGGCTGGACGCGCTGATCGACGTGCTGGCCCCCATTGCCTTCGACGGCCGCGTGGTCTCGGGCGACGCCGTGC
>NZ_JBKEEE010000016.1:0-49627 GCF_047975795.1 Ottowia sp.
TGCTGGCGCGACCACCGATCAGTTGGGTGCCAACCCGGCTGAGGCGTTGATTCGCTCGCTGGGCGATTGGGCGTTGCGTTTTTTGTGCCTGACGCTGGCCGTGACACCGCTGCGCACCATCACCCGCACGCCACAACTGCTGCGCTTTCGACGCATGTTGGGTTTATTCGTGTTTTTTTACGCCAGTGCGCACCTGTTGGCCTACGGCTGGCTGGACATGGGGCTGGATGTGGCCGATATCGGGCGCGACATCCTCAAGCGCCCGTTCATCCTGGTGGGTTTTGGCACTTGGCTATTGCTGTTGCCGCTGGCGCTGACTTCCAGCAACCGCATGGTGCGCGCCCTGGGCGGGCCGCAATGGCAGGCGCTGCACCGGCTGGTGTATGTGATTGCCGGGCTGGCGCTGCTGCATTTTTTCTGGATGCGCAGCGGCAAGCACGACTATGCCGAGGTGGGCTGGTACGCGGTGATGATTGCCAGTTTGCTGGGTTGGCGTGCGTACCGCTGGTTGCTCCCGAAAGAATAGCTTCTGCCGCTTTGTGGATAAGCGTTGGAGGGTAGTTTGACCATCAATCACTCTGATCCAGCGCAATGGCGCGTGAACCGGTCACTGATGCGTTGGTGCAAGCAGGTTTAGCCGAGTGCCGATTCGGTGCGCAGCACATCGTCGATGGTTTCGCGGCGACGAATGAGGCGGGCCTGATCGCCCGTGACCAGCAGCTCGGCTGCGCGTGCGCGGGTGTTGTAGTTGCTCGCCATCGACATGCAGTAAGCCCCAGCCGACAGCACGGCCAGCCAGTCGCCTTGGGCGGCCGCCAGTGTGCGGTCGCGCGCCAGCCAGTCACCGCTTTCGCACACCGGGCCGACCACGTCGTACACCATGGGTTCCAGTGCAGAAGCAGGCTGCTGCACGGGTTCGATGCGGTGAAATGCCTGGTACAGCGCGGGGCGTGGCAAGTCGTTCATGGCGGCGTCGACGATACAGAAGTTTTTTTGTTCACCCGGCTTTAAATACAGCACTTCGGTCACGCATACCCCGGCGTTGCCCACCAGCGAGCGGCCCGGCTCGATCAGCAGTTGGCGCTGGCCGAAGCCACGTGTGTCCAGGCGCGCCAGAAGCTGCGTCCATAACGCATCGGCCGTCGGTGGTGTGTCGCCGTCGTAGTCAATGCCCAAGCCACCACCAAAGTCGATGTGCGCCAGCGCGATGCCTTCGGCCTCGATGGCGCTGACCAGATCGAGCACGCGGTCCATGGCCTCCAGATACGGTGCCGACTCGGTGATTTGTGAGCCGATGTGGCAGTCGATGCCCACCACGCGCAGCCCCGGCAGGCTGGCTGCATGGCGATAGGCGTGCAAGGCATGGTGGTGCGCAATGCCGAATTTGTTGCCCGTCAGGCCGGTGGAGATGTAGGGGTGTGTTTTGGCGTCGACGTTGGGGTTGACGCGAATGCTGATGGGGGCGGTCTGGCCGCAGTCCACCGCCACCTGGTTGAGCACATCCAGCTCGGCCATGCTTTCGACATTGAAGCAGCCGATGCCCACCTGCAGCGCACGCTGCATTTCATGGCGCGTCTTCCCGACGCCGGAAAATACGATTTTCTTAGGTGAGGTGCCGACCGCCAGGGCGCGATCCAGCTCGCCGCCAGAAACGATGTCAAAGCCGCAGCCTGCATCGGCCAGCAGTTTGAGCAGCGCCAGGGAAGAATTGGCTTTCATGGCGTAGCAGATCAGTGCCTGCCGACCTGCCAGACCGCGCTGGTAGGCCGACAGCGCGCTGAGGATGGCGGCCTGGGAATAGACAAACAAGGGCGTGCCGTGCTGGCGGGCCAGATCGGCCAGCGCCACGTCTTCAACCATCAACTGGCCATGGCGGTAGGCGATGAAAGGTGTGCCGGGCAGCGGCGCGGCGGAAAAAGCGGGCACGGTCATTCAATGTCAGGCTGGTTGGGCAGGGCGGGGGCAGGCACGGCGATGGGCGTGGATGCTGAAGCGGCGGATGCCGGTGGGCTGATTGCCGGAGCGCCGCCATACATTGTTTGCGGCAAGGTGGCACGCTGTGCGGCAGCCGAGGTGTCAGGGATGAACAAAGGCCCTTTTTGTCCGCAGGCTGAAAGGCCCAGCAGGCCACCGGATGCAAGGCCGGTGGCTAGAATGAAGCGGCCAAAACGGCTTGAAAATTGGCACAAAGCCTGCAACGACATGAGCATGGATTGAAATTGTAATGACTGACCTGGAATATCTGGACCGTGCCGAGGCGCTGCTGCGCAGCGTAGAGGCGCGGTGCGATGTGTTGAACGACGAAACCGACGCCGACATCGACAACCAGCGCGTGGGCGGCATGATCACGCTGGTGTTTGCCAACCAAAGCCAGATCATCATCAACCTGCAAAAACCTTTGCATGAGGTGTGGCTGGCCGCGCGCTCAGGCGGCTACCACTACCAATGGGTGGACGGCGCGTGGCGCGACACCAAGTCGGGTGAAGAGTTTTTTGAACGGCTGACGCAAAGCGCGACCGAGCAGGCGGGCATGGGGTTGCATTTCAGCGCGGCTTGAGTATGGTTTTAGCGTGGTTGGGTGGCGTGCTGCGCCAATCAAAATCAGCCCATCAATTTCTGAACATATCCAGGATCCGGCTGCGCTCGGCCGAGCCTGTGCCCGCGTGCGGTGCAGCCGATGCCCCATCTTGCGACCACATTTCGTCTGTATCAGGCTCTTCAGGTTCCAGGCCGGCACCGTCAAGGTTGCTGATGCCGCCGCCGCGGGCGTATTCGTCGTAATACCAGTCGCCGCCCATGCGCGTCACGCCTTCTGGCGTGGGACTGGTGGCCACAGGCACGCCCTTGAGCGCGCTTTGCATGAAGTTGATCCAGATGGGCAGGCTGAGGCCGCCGCCGGTTTCGCGGCTGCCCAGGTTGCGCGGGGTGTCGTAGCCCATCCAGGCGATGGCCACCAGCGTGGGTTGGTAGCCCGCAAACCAGGCGTCGATGGAATCGTTGGTGGTGCCGGTTTTGCCACCGATATCGGGACGCTTGAGCGTAGCTTGGGCGCGCGCAGCGGTGCCGCTGCGGGCCACTTCTTGCAGCATGGTGTGGGTGATGAAGGCGTTGCGCGCGTCGATGGCGCGACTGGCTTCGGTCAAGCCTGTGGGCTGGCTTTCAACCAGTATTTTGCCGCTTTGGTCGGTGATGCGGGTGATCAAAAACGGGTTGACACGATAGCCGCCATTGGCGAACACGGCGTAACCTGCGGCCAGTTGCATCGGCGTGACGGATCCCGCACCCAAAGCCATGGTCAGGTAAGGCGGGTGCTTGGCGGCTTCGAAACCAAAGCGCGTGACCCACTCTTGCCCAAATTGGGGTGAAATGGCTTGCAGGATGCGGATGGAGATCATGTTGCGCGAGCGGGCCAGGCCCCGCTTCATGGTCATGGGGCCTTCAAAACCGCCTTCGTAGTTTTTAGGCTCCCAGGGCTGGCCTCCGGTGACGCTGGCATCAAAGAACATCGGCGTGTCGTTGATCATGGTGGAAGGGGAAAAACCCTTTTCCAGCGCAGCGGAATAAATGAATGGCTTGAAGCTGGAGCCTGGCTGGCGCCATGCCTGCGTGACGTGATTGAACTTGTTTTTGTCAAAATCAAATCCGCCCACCAACGCTTTAACCGCACCATTGCGGGGATCGAGTGCGACAAGAGCGCCTTCGACCTCGGGCAGTTGGGCGGTGGCCCAGTCGTCGCGATCGGTTTTGACCACTCGGATCACAGCACCTGGGCGAATTTTGATGGCAGGCGCTGCCCTGGACTGCAAACCTGATTGAGTGGCACGCAGGTTGCTGCCGGTGATTTCAATGGTGTCGCCGCCCTGACGCATGGCCACTACCTTGCGGGCGCTGGCCTCCAGCACCACCACGGCCAGCATGTCGCCAATGTCGGGCCGGTCGGCCAGCGCGTCGTCAATGACTTCGTTGCGCTCTTGTGCATTCTTGGGAAGCTCAATGAACTTTTCCGGGCCGCGATAAGGCTGACGCCGCTCGTAGTTCAGAATGCCCTGGCGCAAGGCTTTGTAGGCAGCCAACTGGTCGGTGCCATTGAGGGAGGTGTAAACGTTCAGGCCGCGGGTGTAGGTCTGGTCGCCATACTGGGCAAACACCATTTGGCGCACCATTTCGGCGACGTATTCAGCGTGCACTTTGGGGGCGTTGCTGGCCGGACGAATATGGATAGGCTGCTCTTTGGCTTCCTTGGCCTGCGCGCTGCTGATGAAACCTTTTTCTTCCATCCGGTCAATGATGTAAAGCTGTCGCTCACGTGCACGGGCAAAATTGGCAACCGGATTGGCCGATGAGGGAAACTTGGGGATGCCAGCCAGCATGGCCGCTTCAGCCACGGTGACATCTTTGAGGGGCTTGCCAAAGTAGGTTTCTGAGGCGGCGGCAAAACCGTAGGCCCGATTACCCAAAAAGATCTGGTTCATATAGATCTCGAGGATCTGGTCTTTGCTTAGAAGGTGCTCCAGTTTCAGGGTAAGCAAAATTTCGTAAATTTTTCGTGTGTACGTCTTTTCTGACGAGAGGTACACCGTGCGCGCGACTTGCATGGTGATGGTGGATGCGCCCTGGCTTTTCTCGCGTCCCAGATTCGCCAAGGCAGCGCGCGCCACGCCAATGTAGTCCACGCCGCCGTGCTCATAAAAGCGGGCATCTTCGATCGCCAGCACGGCATCTTTCATGGCGCTGGGGATCTCGTTGATGGGCGTCATGTTGCGGCGCTCTTCGCCAAACTCTGCCATTAAGGTGCCTTCTGCGGTGTAGATGCGCAACGGCAGCTTGGGACGGTAGTGGGATAGCTCAGAAACGTCGGGCAGGTTGGGGTAGGCAATGGCCAAGGCCATCAACCCGGCCAGAAACGCACATAAAACCAGCGCAATCAAGAAACCCGCCATCCACGCTAAGTCCTTGAACAGCCAAAGAAACCAGCGAGGGCCGGAGGCACTTGTGCGCTTGTTCACGCGAGTTGGTGAATTTTCAGTGGGCATATCGCAACATTGGGGATGAAAGGTAACCTTCGTGAGACAGTCGGCTTTTGAGTGCTTGCGTGTGACTGCAAAGAAGGGTGAGCGTTCACTGTAGAGGTGTAGGGAATCTGTGAAAAATCGTATGGCCCGCTGGACCTTGCGTGCAAGCAGCAAAGATTTGGCAGTTCGTAAGTATGCGTGAAATTGCGTTAGTTTTTGACAACGGTTGCAGCGCATGAATGTGGCAAATTTCTTTGCCCGACAATGAGCTTACTGCTAGTATTGAAGTGAATTCTTAACTGATTTGCTACTTTTATTACAAAAGAAATAGGGTATTGCCTTGAACACTGGAGCGTTGTTCGGCCGTAAATCGGCGTCAATGATGGGCTTGGATATCAGCACATCAAGCGTCAAGCTGGTGGAGTTGGAGCAGGATCGCTCCAACGGTTTCGTCCTTGAACGATGTGGCGTTGAGCCATTGGAGCGGGGGTGGATCAGCGATGGCAACATTGAAAAATTTGACGAAGTGGTTGATGCCACCCGTCGGCTGATCAATCGAGTCGGAACCAAAACCAAAGATGTTGCCATGGCATTGCCAACATCTGTGGTCATCAGTAAGAAAATTATTTTACCCGAGGGGTTGAGCGAGCGAGAGCTGGAAGTGCAGGTGGAGTCTGAGGCGCACCAGTACATTCCTTTTTCTCTGGATGAGGTAAGTCTGGATTTTTGTGTGGTAGGTCCCAGTCCTGCGTCTGCTGGTGATGTGGAGGTGGTGATTGCGGCATCGCGCAAGGAGAAAGTAGAGGACCGTCAGGGATTGGCTGAGGCGGTCGGTCTTCGTCCGGTGGTGATGGATGTGGAGTCATATGCGGCGCGAACAGCGGCATCCAGGCTGATGGCCCGGCTGCCGGGAGGTGGATCTGATGCATTGGTCGCCTTGTTCGAGATTGGCGGAATGACCTCGGTGCTTCAAGTGTTGCAGGGCGACGAATTAATTTATGAGCGAGATCAGGTGTTTGGTGGTGCACAGCTCACGCAAATGCTGGTTCGCCAATATGGCTTTACCGCAGAGGAAGCGGAAACCAAAAAACGCACGGGAGAATTACCGGATGATTTCGGATCGACTGTGCTGACTCCGTATGTAGAGTCTTTGTCGCAAGAGCTTGAGCGGGCGCTGAAATTCTTTTTTACCAGCACGCCACACAACCGGGTGGATTACATCTGGCTGGCTGGCGGCACCGCTGGTCTGCCTGGGTTGACAGAAGCGGTTACCCAGCACACGTCCTATCCATGCCAAGTCGTTAACCCTTTTGACGGAATGTCGATTGGGCGCCATGTGCGTGAGAAAAAAATGCTGCGTGAAGCGCCGTCGTATTTGACCGCATGTGGCTTGGCAATGCGGAGATTTTTGCGATGATATTAATTAATTTACTCCCGCACAGGGAGATGGCGCGCAAGATGGCGCGTCAAATGTTCAATGTGGCACTCGGCGCAGCTGCTGCTATTGGCTTATTGATTTCTGGTCTCGTTTACTTATGGTATCAAGGTGAAATATCGAACCAGCAAGACAGAAATTCACTCTTGACTTCAGAAATTAAAAAACTTGATGATGAAATCAAGGAGATTGCAAGTCTTCAAGACGAGATTGAAGCATTAAAAGCGCGCCAGGAGGCGGTTGAGAACTTGCAAGCTGACCGTAATTTACCGGTACATCTGATGAACAGTGCGGTGAGTCAACTCCCAGATGGCATGTACCTCAAAGGAATCAAGCAAGAAAATCAAAATGTATTGATTACGGGTGTCGCGCAGTCTAATGAGCGGGTTTCAGAGCTTCTTAGAAATCTGTCGCGTGGAGGCGAGTGGGTGAATAAACCGGAGTTGATCGAGATTGTTGCGGGATCGGTTGCGCTTAGCCCTCGTGAGCAACGTCGTGTGTACGATTTCAAGGTGCGCGTTCAATTGCAACGTGCCAGCGATGTTGCTTCGGCTGCTGCTGCCCAACAATCGGCGGCTCCTGCGGGCAAGGGAGCCTGAGAAAATAAATAAAAGATATGGCAAAAAAATCTTCATCTAATTTGGATCTGGCGGAAGCGTCGCGTAATTTAAGCGCACAATTCCGTGGCTTGGATACGCGCGACCCCTCGGGGTGGCCGGCAATTCCACGTTATTTTTTGTTGGTGGTTGTGGCGGCTGCTGTTGTCATTTTTCTTTGGTTTGTATGGTTGAAGACACAAGATGAAACGCTTGAAACCAATCGCGCCAATGAAATTAAGCTGAAGTCTGAATTTAAGACCAAAGTACAAAAAGCTGTCAGCCTAGAGGCATTGAAAAAACAGCGTGAGCAAGTGCTTCAGTATGTGAATGTGCTGGAAAAACAACTGCCAAGCAAGGCTGAGATGGATGCATTGCTTTCTGATATCAACCAGGCGGGGTTGGGACGCAGCTTGCAGTTTGAGTTATTTCGTCCAGGCCAAGTGGTGGTAAAAGACTATTATGCCGAATTACCAATTGCATTAAAGGTTTCCGGACAGTATCACGATATTGGCTCTTTTGCTGCCGATATTGCTAATTTATCCAGGATTGTGACGCTTAACAACATTGCTGTTGCACCTCCTGCAGCAACAGGCAAAGATAGTAAGCCAGCTGGAACATTGGTTCTGGAGGCGACAGCTAAAACCTTTCGCTATCTTGATCCTGAAGAAATTGCGGCACAACGTGCGGCTGCCAGCAAGCCGGGGGCAAAGAGGCGATGAGTAATAAATTTAAAAATCTTGCGCTGCTGTCGCTACTGCCAGTGTTTTTGGCTGGAGTTGTTGGCTGTGCAGGCAGGAACGATGATCTTAGGGACTGGATGGGGGAAGAACGGCGAAAAGCAGTTCCAAGAGTTACTCCATTAAAGGAGCCAAAACCTTATATGCCGCAGGCATATATGTACGATGGACGTACAACTGAACCCTACAGTTCTGAACGATTGACGGTTGCACTTCGGCGAGACAGTGCCATTCCGAGTGCAAGTGCCGCACTGATTGCTCCCGAACTTGTGCGCCGCAAAGAACCGTTGGAAGCTTTCCCGCTGGATACGATGTCCATGGTTGGAAGTCTGATTCGTGATGGAAAACGAGTGGCTCTGGTCAAGGTTGATAAACTTCTTTATCAGGTTCAAGATGGTAATTATTTGGGTCAAAATTATGGCCGAGTGACTGGCATCTCTGAAAATCAAGTGGGGTTGCGTGAAATTGTCCAAGATGCTGCTGGCGAGTGGATAGAGCGCCATACCGAGCTACAACTCCAGGAGAGTTCAAAATGAATAAACCATCTAATGTGAATATGTCTACACTGCGTACGCTTTTTCTGGGTTTGATTGCTTTTGGTGCTGTTGGCTTAGCGCAAGCCGCTGCTGTGATTGAGGCAGTGTCCGGATCTATTCAAGGTGGCACGGAGGTTATTCGCATTGACCTGAGTGAGCCCATTACTGCTGTACCCAAGGGCTTTGTGGTGCAATCGCCTGCTCGCATTGCACTTGATTTTCCTGGTGTTCAAAGCGGGTTAAGCCAAAGTCAAGTTACGCTGGGTCAAGGCAATGCACGTGCTGCCAATGTGGTTCAGGCTTCTGATCGTACACGCGTTGTGCTGAACTTGAACCAGCCCACGACATACAAGGCTGAAGCCCGTGGACGCTCATTGTATGTTTCGCTGGCATCTGTATCTGGAACAACACCTGCGGCTGCAACACAAGTATTTTCAGAAAGCCAGAACACGTCTGATTTACCGATCAAAGATATAGACTTTCGCCGCGGTGTGGAAAATACTGGGCGTGTAGTTGTTGATTTGCCTAGTAATCAAGTAGGCGTAGATATTAAACAGCAAGGTCAAAACTTGGTGGTTGAGCTTTTAAAGTCGAGCCTGCCAGAAGGTTTACGTAGAAAGCTGGATGTTTCAGATTTTGGAACACCAGTGCAAACGATTACAACGGCTCAGTCTGGAGATCGTGTACGCATGGTGATTGAGCCTAAAGGACTGTGGGAGCACAGTGCTTACCAAAGCGACAACCAGCTTGTGGTTGAAGTGCGCCAGCAAAAAGTGGCTAAAGACAAGTTGACTCAAGGGGCTGGCTATCGTGGTGAACGCCTTTCGCTTAATTTTCAGAACATCGACGTTCGCTCTCTTTTGCAGGTGATTGCTGACTTCACCAACTTCAATATCGTTACATCTGACAGTGTTCAAGGCAATTTGACCTTGCGTTTGAAAGATGTGCCTTGGGATCAGGCGCTCGATATTATTCTTCAAGCTAAAAGTTTAGGAATGAAGCGTAACGGTAACGTTCTTCAAATTGCCCCGAAAGAAGAAATGGCCGCTAAAGATAAGGCTGAGCTTGAAGCCATTGCTGCAATCAGTAACCTTGAGCCTTTGAGAACTGAATCGTTTCAGCTGAATTACACCAAGGCGCTTGAAATTGCGGCGCAACTGACCAATAAATCTGGTGGTGGCTCGGGTGGAAGTAGTCAAGCCTCTCTTTTAAGTCAGCGCGGCTCAGTGATTGCAGAGCCTAGAACCAATCAAATTTTTGTTTCAGACATCCCTTCTCGCCTGGATCAGGTGCGGGAGATGATTTCAAAGCTTGACGTGCCCGTGCGCCAAGTATTGATTGAAGCACGGATTGTTGAAGCCAATGATACGTTTGGCAAGTCTTTGGGTGTCAAACTGGGCGCGACCGATCTGCGCGGAGTCAATGGTGGCGATGCGGGTTATTCATTGGGGGGGGGCAATCGTCTGGCATGGGGTGGAACGTACGATGCCGTCGGTGCAACAACGGGTGCTTTCAGTTCAGATTTGTTGACGTCTGCGACATCGCAATTCTTCAGTTTGCCTGCCTCGGCGATCAATGGCGTGTCGCCGTCCAGTTTTGCGATTTCTTTGTTCAGTTCCGCTGCCAACAGATTCTTGAATCTGGAAATTTCGGCACTGGAGGCGGATGGCAAGGGCCGCGTGGTGTCAAGTCCTCGCGTGGTGACGGCTGATCAGACCAAGGCATTGATTGAGCAAGGCACGGAATTTCCTTATGAGCAAGCCACATCCAGCGGTGCCACTTCTGTCGCGTTTCGCAAGGCCGTGCTTAAGCTGGAAGTGACGCCTCAGATCACCCCGGAAGGCAATATTATCCTAGACCTGGATGTCAATAAAGACACGCCCGGTGTGGAAGTAGCAGGTGGCATGGCCATCAATACCAAGCGCATCAAGACGCAGGTACTGGTTGAAAACGGTGGAACCGTGGTGATTGGTGGTATTTTTGAGTTGACAGAAAGCGAATCTGAAGAAAAAGTTCCGTTGCTTGGGGATATTCCGGTGATGGGTAACTTGTTTAAGTCGCGTTCACGCTCGTCGGACAAGCAAGAAATGCTGGTGTTCATTACACCAAAAATGATTTCTGATCGTGGTTCCGTGCGCTGAACATTATTACTGATAGCGCTCTGTTCTATATTTATTTAATAGGTTGATGACATGCGAAAGTTAATTGGATTTCTAAGCATATCGGCGGCCGTGGCACTGTCTGCGTGCGGCGGCGGCGGCGGCAGTTCGGGTAATACTGAAGAGCGATACAGTATCACCCTGCGTGCGGACAAAACTACTTTGCCGGTTAATGTCGGACATATCGGGGTTGGGCAAGGGGTTGCTGCACCGTACTCAACAACCTTGTACGTCAGCGCCAAAGAGGGTGACGATCCTATTCAAGGCGGTGAAGAAATTTTTGCCTGCAACATGGCGGGTGGTTTGGATACAGGCTCGCTGTATTACCTGGATGGTGATGACGACCACGAAGATGATGATGGTAACCCGCTTGCCTATCGCAGCATTGTGCTTGGTGCTAATGCAGGTGGCGCTTCGTTCCATTTTCATGCATGGGATCAAGCGGGCACATCGACCATTACTTGTTCGGTAACCGATCCGCGCGACAGCCGGGTTTACAGTGCCAGCGTGGATATTACGGTGGGCGGTGGCACGGGCACGGGCCGGGCGGCCAGCGTTTACGCTGTTTCGCAGTCGTACTATCTGGGTTCGCGCTATAACCTGTACGATCTTCCGGCTAGCGTGGGCATTAACGCCATTGTGATGGACGATGCAGTGCAGCCGGTGCCGAATCCGTCGGCGGCCAACGTGCGAATTCGCATTGTCCAAAGTACGGGCGCTGCTGTCGGTGCTACTTTGTTGTTGGGTGCGCAAAGCGGTACGGAAGTGAATGCCACAACCAGTGGCGGTGTGGCATTGTTCTCGTTGTCCAGTGGAGCGTCGCGTGGCACTATCTTGCTGGAGTTGACGGCTGACCGTTACGACAACGACGTCACCAATGGCATTCAAACGCCGATTGTTCAGTGGACAGCTATTCCGGTGGTTGATGGTTTGTCAACTGCCCTAGCTTTCGAGAATACGGAATTCAGCGTGACCAACGGCACCTACTTTGCTGGTGCCTTGGAAGTCACGGAAGGCGGTACACCGCCCTATACGTGGACCATTTTGTCCGGCTCGCTCCCTTCAGGGATGAGCTTGACCAGCAGCGGTATCGTTCAAGGCACGCCGCTGACCACTGCAGGCAGCACCCATGTCGTGCGGGTGCGCGTTACGGATGTCTATGGCTACTACACGGAAGGCACGGTGACGATCACGGTTACTGGTAGCCCCATTACAGTCAGCACGTCGACGGTCAGTGCCAATACTGGCGTACCGTTCTCCTATGCATTGACGGCATCGGGTGGCGTGGCTCCGTACACCTGGGCGGCGCTGGGCACCATGCCAGCTGGTTTGACGTTGAGCCCCACCGGCGTGATCAGCGGTACGCCGACACTGGCAGGCACCTATAGGGTGGCTGTGCAGGTGACCGATCGCACCGGTGCGACGGCGACGACCAACGTCACCATCACGGTGGGTGTGGCTCTGGCCATCAGCACCACCAACATTGATGCAACGACTGGTGTGTCGTTCAGCTATGCACTGCAGGCCGTGGGCGGTGTATCGCCTTACACCTGGACGCCGCTGGGCACCTGGCCTGGTACGGTGACCATGGGTACCGATGGTGTGATCAGCGGAACGCTGGCACCTGCCGGTGCTTATACCCTGCCTATCCAAATCGAAGATGCCGCAGGCACCATCGTGACTGGAAACATTGTGGTCGGCGTTGTCGATCCATAAACAGAAGAAAACATCAACTTGCCGGTATACTTGATTGGCAAGTTGATTAAATACTTGGATCCCCGGCTCGCCGGGGATTTTTTATTTATGCACATCATTTTGGTTGGTATGCCGGGCAGCGGCAAATCCACAGTGGCGCGCACGCTGGCGCGGCGCATGCAGATGGATCTGGCTGATTCAGACCACGTGATTGAACAGCGCCTGGGCGGCACCATTCGCAGCTATTTCGATCAGCATGGCGAAGCGGCTTTTCGTGACGTGGAGGAGTCGGTGCTGGACGAGCTGACCAATGGTCCGCCGGTGGTGCTGGCCACGGGTGGTGGCGCGGTGCTGCGGTCTGCCAACCGGCAGCGGTTGCATGATCGTGGCCGGGTGATTTATTTGCGCACGTCGCCTGAACAGCTGTACAGACGCTTGCGGCGCGATACCAAACGCCCGTTGTTGCAGGTGGCTGATCCGCTCAAGCGGCTGAAAGAGATGTACGCCGAACGCGATCCGCTGTACCGCGAATGCGCGCATTTTGTGATCAACACGCACAGTGCGGCGCTGTCCACGCTGGTTAGCCGGGTGTTGATGCAGCTGGAGCTGGCCCCAGTGCCTACGAATGATGGGCAGTCCGCACCGCCTAGTTTATCGCTGTAGGTCTTCAGTTTCAACACAAATCAGGCACCCACGTGACAACGACCTAGGGCAAACCCCCGCGCGCAAATTAGTCTTAGGTTTTACGCTTTCACGTGAATTTTTTGCAGGAGATGAACGTGAAATTCAAAGCGAAATTATTGGTCAGCGGCGTATTGGCAGCGATGGCGAGCGGCGCGTGGGCGCAACAAGGGCAAACGGTCAAGATCGCCTGGATTGACCCATTGAGCGGGTTGATGGCCCCTGTGGGGGCTAATGGGTTGAAGGCGTTTCAGTTCTTTGCCGAGAAGGTGAGCCAGAACAACCCGGCCGGGGTCAAGTTTGAAATCGTGCCGATGGACAACAAACTGAGTCCAGCCGAAAGCGCCACGGCGCTCAAAACGGCAATCAATCAGGATATTCACTACATTGCCCAGGGCAATGGCTCGTCGGTGGCGGCGGCGCTGATTGATGGCGTCAGCAAGCACAACCAGCGCAATCCTGGCAAGGAGGTGCTGTACATCAACTATGCCGCAGTGGACCCTGATTTCACCAACAGCAAATGCAATTACTGGCATTTTCGTTATGACGCCGATACGTCGATGAAGATGGAGGCCATTGCCAACTTCATCAAGGAGATGCCTGAGGTCAAGAAGGTGTACTTGCTGAATCAGGATTATTCGCACGGGCACCAGGTGGCCAAGTACGCGAAAGAGTCACTCAAACGCTTGCGCCCCGACATCCAGATTGCGGGCGAAGATCTGCACCCGCTGGCCAAGGTGCGTGACTTTGCGCCCTATATCGCCAAGATCAAGGCGTCTGGTGCGGATTCGGTGATTACCGGCAACTGGGGATCTGATCTGGCGCTGATGATCAAGGCCGCCAGAGAGGCGGGCTACGAGGGCAAATTTTTCACCTACTACGTGATCACCACCGGCACCCCTACCGCGCTGGGTGAGTCGGGTGCAGGCAAGGTGTATCAGGTGGCCTATGCCCACTACAACATGGCCGGTGACATGGGCAAGTGGACGGCGGAGTTTAAAAAACGCTACAACGACGATCTGTACGCCACCACCGCTTATACGGCGCTGGAGTCTTTGGCGCAGGCCATGGCCACCGCCAAATCAACCGATCCGGTGAAGGTGGCCGCTGCGCTGGAAGGCATGAAGTTCAAGAGCTACAACGGCGAGGTGGAAATGCGCAAGGCTGACCACCAGTTGCAGCAGCCGCTGTTTATGACGGTGTGGGAAAAAGCCAGCGCCAAGTACCCCTACAGCCCTGAAGGTACAGGCATGACGCTGGCACCTGTGAAGGAATACCCGGCCTATGTCGCCAGCACGCCCACCACGTGCCAGATGAAGCGGCCATAAAACAGACGGACGCTCTGTGTGCCGGATACGGTTATCGTGAATCGTTCTTTGGCACCATGACCAGCGCCGCGGTCAGGCGCTGGTTTGTTTTGTTCCCTTGCATTGTCGAGGGTGCATCATGGATAGACCTAAACCGCAAGGCGGCTGATTGAATCGGCTGCGCAATTGAGGCATTCGGATGGAGTTCTTCATCATCTCCATGCTCAACGGCCTGAGTTACGGGCTGTTGCTGTTCATGCTGAGTTCCGGCCTGACGCTGATTTTCAGCATGATGGGCGTGCTCAACTTCGCGCATGCCAGTTTCTACATGCTGGGGGCTTATTTTGCCTATACCTTGACGGGCTTGATCGGTTTTTGGCCCGCCTTGGTCGTGGCCCCCATTCTGGTGGCGGGGCTGGGGGCATTGTTTGAAAAATTCAGCCTGCGCAAGGTGCACAAATTCGGGCATGTGCCCGAGTTGCTGGTGACGTTTGGCCTGTCGTACATCATTCTTGAAGTGGTGCAACTGATCTGGGGACGCACGGCGGTCGAGTTTTCTCCGCCAGAGACGTTGAAAGGATCGGCTTTCACAGTGGTGAAAAGCGCAGCCGACGGTCTGCACATGGTGTGGGGCAGCGCGGGTGATCTGTGCGCCCAGGCTGATGTGGCCTGCACGCCGTTCCCCGCCACGCGTGCGGCCATCATGGTGATTGCGGTGCTGATGCTGGTCAGTGTCTGGTTGTTGCTGACGCGCACGCGCATTGGCTACGTGATCCAGGCTGCGCTGACGCACCCCGATATGGTGGAGGCACTGGGCCACAACGTGCCGCGCGTGTTCATGACGGTGTTTGCCGCTGGTACGGGCCTGGCGGCGCTGGCGGGTGTGGTGGGTGGCGTGACGTTCGTCACCGAACCGGCCATGGCGGTGACGGTCGGCCCCATCATTTTTGTTGTGGTGGTGGTGGGCGGCATGGGATCGCTGGCGGGGGCGTTTGTGGCGTCGTTGCTGATTGGTGTGCTGCAAACCTTTGCCATCGCGTTCGACTATTCGTTGCGTGGGCTGTACGAGGGCTTGGGCATCTCGCTGGGCAACGCCATTGACAACAGCACGCTGATGAATTTGACCATCGCACAGGTGGCCCCCATCCTGCCGTATCTGCTGCTGGTGCTGGTGCTGATCTTCCGGCCGCGCGGTCTGCTGGGCACGCGGGAGGGTTGATGTGATGTCTGATGTAACGAATACAAAGGCCCCAATCCGCGCAGGCTCAAAAAACTGGACAGGCATGAGGACCTGGATGGCGTTTGCCGCGATTTTGGTGGTGGCTCCGCTGGTGTTTGGCAGCAACCTGTCGATCAATCTGCTGGGGCAGATGTGCATCGCTATCGTGGCCTGCCTGTCGTACAACATCTTGCTGGGGCAGGGCGGCATGCTGAGCTTTGGTCATGCCGTGTTTTCAGGCTTGGGCGCTTACATGGCCATCCACGCGCTGAACATGGTGGGGGACGGGCAACTGCCTATTCCTGTCAGCCTGATTCCATTGGTGGGTGCACTGGGTGGCATGTTCTTCGCGGCCTTGCTGGGCTACGTCACGGTGCGCAAGTCGGGTACGCCGTTTGCCATGATCACGCTGGGCATTGGCGAGCTGGTGTTCGCCATGTCACTGATGTTTGCCGGTTTTTTTGGCGGCGAGGCTGGTATTTCCAGCGACCGTGTGGTGGGCGAACCATTTTTGGGCATCACATTCGGGCCGCCTCGGCAGCTTTATTACCTGATTGCGATCTACACGTTTTTGAGCGTGCTGGGCATGTACCTGTTCACGCAAACCCCGCTGGGACGGGTGCTGAATGCGGTGCGTGACAACGCCGAACGGGTGGAGTTCATTGGCTACAACGCCGAGCGGGTGCGTTACTTCGCGTTCATCGTGTCTGGTTTCTTTGCTGGTGTGGCGGGTGGACTGGCGGCGCTGTTGTTCGAGCTGATTACCGCTGAGGTGGTGGGTGCCGGGCGCTCGGGCGCTTATCTGCTGTTTACTTTTCTGGGCGGTGCGACGGTATTTTTTGGCCCCATCATTGGCGGGGTGTTGATGGTGCTGATGTCGGCGCTGTTGTCTGAATGGACCAGCGCGTGGCTGCTCTATCTGGGTCTGACCTTCGTGTTCATGGTGATGTATGTGCCGGGCGGTATTGCCAGCTTGATTGTGATGCTGGTGCAGGTGACCAGGGCCGGCTATATGGGCCGCATTGGGCCGCCCTTGCTGCTGACGGCGGCGGGCGGTGTGGTGGCGTTTTTGGGCGCGGCCGCCATGATCGAGATGGTGTACCACCTTCAACTGGCTACAGTCATGGGCGATGAGGTGAAGTTCATGGGCATCATGCTGCATGCCAAGCAGGCGATGAGCTGGGTGATGGCTGGCGTGGTGTTTCTGATGGGCATGGGGTGGTTTGAATGGGCGCGGCGCAGGCTGACTGCCGTGTGGCATGACGTGCATGCCAAGATAGAAGCGGCGGCCAACGCCAGACTGGGAGGCGCGGCATGAGTCAATCGCAAAACAGTCCGCAACCTACAGATTCGGCATGGGCGCTGGACGTCAAGGATTTGCGCAAGAGCTTTGGAAAAACCGAGATCATCCGCGGTATCAACCTAGCCGTGCGTCCGGGCGAACGTGTGGCGGTGATCGGCCCCAACGGGGCGGGCAAATCCACCCTGTTCAACTTGATCAGTGGCCGCCTGGTGCCCACCAGCGGCGAGGTGCATTTGCACGGCGCGCGCATTGATGGCAAAAAGCCGTTCGAGATCAATCGCATGGGCTTGTCGCGCAGCTTTCAGATTACCAACATCTTTCCCAAGCTGAGCGTGTTCGAGAACCTGCGCGTGGCTGCGCTGTGGAGCCTGGGTTACCGCTACACCTTGTTCCGTCGGCTGGACAGCCTGCACGACGCCAACGAACGGGCCGAACAATTGCTGCACATGGTGCAGCTTGACGGCAAGCGCAATGTGCTGGCGGCCAATCTGCCTTATGCCGAGCAGCGCGCGCTTGAAATCGGCATTACCATCGCAGGCGGCGCGCAAGTGATATTGCTGGACGAACCCACGGCTGGTATGAGCAAAAGCGAGACCAGCCACTTTATTGACTTGATCCGCGAGGTCACGGTGGGCAAAACGCTGTTGACGGTAGAACACGACATGGGCGTGGTGTTTGGCCTGGCCGACAAAATCGCCGTGGTGGTGTATGGCGAAGTGCTGGCCTTTGACACCCCCGATGCCGTGCGCGCCGATGCGCGGGTGCAAGAGGCTTATTTAGGCTCTGATGTCGCCACTGCGCAGGCGGAGGGCCGTTGACCATGCTGAAAATCAATGATTTGCACGCCTATTACGGCAAAAGCCATGTGCTGCATGGCGTGAGTTTTGATGTGCAACCGGGTGAAATCGTGGCCTTGCTGGGCCGTAACGGCTCGGGCCGTTCCACCACCGCCAAAGCCATTATGGGCATGGTGCAGGCTGAGGGCGACATCCGGTGGATGGAGCAATCCATTGCGGGCCGCAAGCCGTATCAGATTGCCCACCAGGGCATTGGCTACGTGCCCGAAAGCCGCGACATTTTCCCCCGCCTGACCGTGCACCAAAACTTGTTGCTGGGGCAAAAGGGCAGCGGCAAAGGCAGTACCTGGTCGTTCGACGACATGTACACCATGTTCCCGCGCCTGAAAGAGCGCGAGCATACCGAAGCGGGTGTGATGTCTGGCGGCGAGCAACAGATGCTGACGTTGTGCCGCACCCTGATGGGTGATCCCAAACTCATCATCATTGACGAACCCACCGAAGGGCTGGCACCGAAGATCGTCGAGCTGGTGGGTGAATACTTGCACAAGCTCAAAGATCGGGGAATCTCTGTGCTGTTGATCGAGCAGAAGCTGACCATTGCCATGAGTATTTCTGACCGCACCCTGGTCATGGGGCACGGCAGCATCGTGTTTGAAGGCACGCCTGACGAGTTGCGCGCCAACAGCAATGTGCGCAAGGAGTGGCTTGAGGTTTAGGCAGCAAACGGTGATAGCTATTAAAGATATAGCTTTGAACAGTTTGTGGAAATCCTTCAAAGATACTTTTTGCGCTGCATGCTGCGCTGGTCGCCACTGCGACAAATGCAGCATGCTGCCGCGCGCAAATGACTAAACTTGTGGATCACACGTGCACGTGTTGCTGTTGATGCGGTGCAAGGTTGGCTGGCTGGACGTGGCTGCAATTGCGCCATGTCAATTCTGTTGAGGAGATCGAATGAGCGTGGATTACACAACCCAGGGCGATGTGGCCATCGTCACCATGAACAACCCGCCCGTCAACGGGTTGGGCTATGACACCCGGGTGGGCATTACCAATGCCCTGGAAAAAGCCAACGCCGATCCGGCCATCAAGGCCGTCGTGCTGACCGGCGCGGGCAAGGCGTTTTCAGGCGGGGCCGACATCAAGGAATTCAGCTCTGGCAAAGGCATGTTCGAGCCGAATTTGCTGTCGGTCATTCTGGCGCTGGAGCATTCGCAAAAACCGGTGGTGGCGGCTATTCATTCCATCGTCATGGGCGGCGGGCTGGAACTGGCGTTGGGTTGTCATTACCGTGTGGTCACTCCCGGCTGCAAAGTGGCGCTGCCCGAGGTCAAATTGGGCTTGATCCCCGGTGCGGGTGGCACACTGCGCTTGCCGCGCGTGATTGGGGTCGAGCCTGCGCTGAACATGATCGTCAGCGGTGAGCCGGTGAACAGCGAATTGTTGGCCAGCCTGCCAGGGCAAAAGTTGTTCGACAAGCTGGTGGCATCGCCCGACAAGCTGATGGACGAAGCCGTCGCCCTGGCCAAAGAAATGGCGGGCCAACACGCGGGTGGTGCACCGCTGCCACTGGTGCGCAACCTGCCTTGCCAGCACCCGCAGGGTGATGCTTACTTTCAGTTCGCACGCAATATGGTCAAGGGCATGGCCAAGAACTTTCCGGCACCTGCCAAATGCGTGGACACAGTGCAAAACGCCGCCACCATGAAGTTCGACGCGGCGTTGGCCAAAGAGCGCGAAATCTTCATGGGCCTGATGCTCACGCCAGAATGCAAGGCGCTGCGCCATATTTTTGCCGCTGAACGCGCTGCTTCCAAAATTCCTGACGTGGGCAGCGATATCAAGCCGCGCGAGATCAAGTCAGTGGGCGTGGTGGGGGCGGGCACCATGGGTGGCGGCATCACCATGAACTTTCTCAATGCAGGCTTGCCGGTGACCATTTTGGAAACCAAGCAAGAGGCGCTGGATCGGGGCCTGGCCACCATCCGCAAAAACTACGAAGCGCAAGTCAAAAAAGGCAAGCTCAAACAAGACAAGTACGAGCAGCGCATGGCTTTGCTCAAACCCACGTTGAACTATGACGACCTGAAAAACGCCGACCTGATCATTGAGGCGGTGTTCGAAGAGATGAGCGTCAAAGAGCAGGTGTTCAAAAAGCTCGACCAGATGGCCAAGCCGGGTGCGGTGCTGGCGTCCAACACCTCCACGCTGGACGTGAACCAGATCGCCAGCTTTACCCAGCGCCCGCAGGATGTGGTCGGCATGCATTTTTTCAGCCCCGCCAACGTGATGAGGCTGCTGGAAGTGGTGCGCGGTGACAAAACCGCCAAGGACGTGCTGGCAACTGCGATGGCGGTGGCCAAAAAAATTCGCAAGACCGCCGTGGTTTCCGGCGTGTGCGACGGCTTTATCGGCAACCGCATGATCGAGCAGTACAGCCGCCAGGCGGGCTTTTTGCTGGACGAAGGGGCTACGCCAACTCAGGTGGACAAGGCGGTTGAAAAATTCGGCTTTGCCATGGGGCCATTTCGCATGGGCGATTTGGCAGGCAACGACATCGGCTGGGCGATCCGCAAGCGCCGTTATGTCGAAAAGCCTGATTTGAAATACAGCGCCAATGCTGACAAACTGTGCGAGCTGGGCCGCTTTGGCCAGAAAACTGGCGCAGGCTGGCACGATTACCAGCCCGGCAAGCGCAACGCCATTCCCAGCCAACTGGTGGAAGGCATGCTGGCCGAGCACCGCAAGTCATTGGGCATCACGCCGCGCAAGATCAGTGATCAGGAGATCGTCGAGCGCTTGGTGTATGCGCTGGTCAACGAAGCGGCGCACATTCTGGAAGACGGCATCGCCAGCAAGGCCAGCGACATCGACATGGTGTACCTCACCGGTTACGGCTTTCCCATCTGGCGCGGCGGCCCCATGCAATATGCCGATCAGGTGGGCCTGTTCAACGTGGCCGAAAGCATGAAGCGCTTTGCCCGCAACCCACACGACGATGCCAGGTTCTGGGAACCAGCGGATTTGATCAAAAAGCTGGTCGCCGAAGGCAAAACCTTCAACGGCTGACCGTCGGGCCATTACAGACCACGCACGAACATTGAGGAGAGTTTGAATATGACCCAGGCTGTCATTGTTTCCACCGCCCGCACCCCGCTTGCCAAAAGCTGGAAGGGATCGTTCAACATGACCCACGGTGCCACGCTGGGCGGGCACGCTGTCAAGCACGCCATCCAGCGCGCAGGTATCGATCCTGCAGCTGTGGACGACGTCATCATGGGCTGCGCCAGCCCCGAAGGGGCCACCGGCTCCAACATCGCCCGCCAGATCGCGCTGATGGCCGATTGCCCGGTTACCACCTCGGGCATGACGGTGAACCGTTTTTGCTCGTCGGGCCTGCAAACCATTGCGCTGGCCGCGCAGCGCATCATTGCGGGCGAAACTGATGTGCTGGTAGCCGGTGGCGTGGAAAGCATCTCCTGCGTGCAGCAAGAGATGAACTTGCACATGCTGAAAGACCCAGCGCTTGAAGCCAAGGTGCCCGCCATTTACTGGAGCATGCTGCAAACCGCCGAGCAGGTGGCCCAGCGTTACCACATCGGGCGTGAGGCCATGGATGAATACGGCGCGGCCAGCCAGCAAAAGGCCGAGGCGGCGCGTGCAGCGGGCAAGTTTGATGACGAAATTGCCCCCATCACCGTCACCATGGGTGTGGCCGACAAAACCCTGGGCCTGATCACCCAACAAGTCACCGTCAGTCATGACGAAGGCATCCGCGAAGGCACTACCCAAGAAGGCATCAGCGGTATTCGTCCAGCACTGCCGGGAGGCTTGATTTCAGCCGGCAATGCCAGCCAGTTCAGCGATGGGGCTGGCGCTTGCGTGGTGGTCAGCGAAGACTATGCAGCCCAACACAACCTGAAGCCCATCGGCCGCTTTCTGGGCTTTGCCGTGGCCGGTTGCGAGCCGGACGAGATGGGCATCGGCCCCGTGTTTGCCGTGCCCAAGGTGTTGAACAAATTGGGCCTGAAGGTCAGCGACATCGACCTGTGGGAGCTGAACGAAGCTTTTGCCGTGCAAGTGATCTACTGCCGCGACAAGCTGGGCATCCCAGCGGACAAATTGAACGTCAACGGCGGTGCCATTGCCCTAGGCCACCCCTACGGCGTCAGCGGCCAGCGCTTGACGGGTCACGCCTTGATCGAAGGCAAGCGGCGCGGTGCCAAGCGCGTGTGTGTGACCATGTGCATCGGTGGTGGTATGGGTGCGGCCGGTGTATTCGAGGTGCTGTGATTTTTGCAGGCGGACACCCCGTTCGGAATTTACTACCGGCATGACCATAAGTGATGCTAATGCAATTGTTTTGATAGCTGCTGACGCTTGATTCACAGGCGTTAGCGCCAGTTTTATGGTGAGATAGACATGAACTTGCGCCACACCCTGGACTTCCTGCTGTACGAATGGCTGGATGCCGAAGCGCTGACCGAGCGCCCGCGCTTTGCCGAGCATTCGCGCGACACTTTCAACGCCGTGTTTGACACCTGCGAGCGCATCGCGCGCGACAAATTCGCGCCCTTCAACCGCCTGATCGATACCGAAGAGCCGCGCACTGACGTTGCGCCCGACGGTAGCCTGCGCGTGGTGTTGCCACAAGCCACGCACGATGCACGCCTGGCCTATGCCGACTCGGGCATGCTGGCCGCTGCGCAGGATTACGAGCACGGCGGCATGCAACTGCCGTATCTGGTCGAGGCGGCGGCCAATGCTTTTTTTGGCAAGGCGTCGATCGGCATCAACTCCAACCTGCTCACGGTGGGCAACGCCAATCTGTTGATGGCGCATGGCACCGAAACGCAAAAGCGCGTGTTTGCCGCCAACGAATTCAATGGCCGCTGGGCGGGCACCATGTGTTTGTCTGAGCCGCAGGCCGGATCGTCTTTAAGCGACGTCGCCACCCGCGCCGTGCTGGAAGATGCGGACGATCCGCTCGGCGCGCGCTACCGGCTGCGCGGCAACAAGATGTGGATTTCGTCCGGTGAACATGACTTGACCGACAACATCGTTCATCTGGTGCTGGCCAAAATTCCTGGGGCCGATGGCCAGTTGGTGCCGGGTGTCAAAGGCATTTCGCTGTTCATCGTGCCCAAGCAACTGGTGGACGGCCAGGGCCAGTTGACCGGCGTGCGCAACGACGTGGCACTGGCGGGCCTGAACCACAAACTGGGCTGGCGCGGCACCACCAACGCCTTGCTCAACTTTGGTGAAGGGCAGTTTCTGGTGGACGGGCAAGCCGGTGCGGTGGGCTATCTGGTGGGCCAGCCGGGCGAGGGCCTGAAGGGCATGTTCCACATGATGAACGAGGCGCGCATTGCGGTTGGCATGGCGGCCTCCATGCTGGGGCTGGCCGGGTATGAAGCGTCGCTGGACTACGCCAAAACGCGCACCCAAGGTCGCCCCGTCGGCACGGGTGGCAAAGATGCTGCTGCGCCGCCAGTGCGCCTGATCGAGCACGCCGACATCCGCCGCATGCTGCTGGCGCAAAAGGCTTGCTGCGAAGGCGCGCTGGCGTTGCTGCTGTACTGCGCGCGGCTGATTGATGAGCAGCACACGGGCGATGCTGCACAGGCTGACGAGGCACGCCTGCTGCTGGAAGTGCTGACGCCGATTGCCAAAAGCTGGCCGAGCGAAAACTGTCTGGAGGCCAACAGCCTGGCCATTCAAATTCACGGTGGCTACGGCTACACGCGCGATTTCCCCGTAGAGCAATACTGGCGCGACAACCGCCTGAACATGATTCATGAAGGCACGCACGGCATCCAGGCCATGGACTTGCTGGGCCGTAAAGTGCTGATGGAAGATGGTCGCGGCCTGCGTTTGTTGGCCGACCGCATCAGTGCCACCGTGGCCCGTGCGCAGCAGCAGCCGACGCTGGCCCAGCGGGCGCAGGCGCTGGCGGCGGCGCTGGCGCGTGTGGGTCGCGCCACCCAGGCCGCCTGGGCCAGCGGCAACCCGGTTGAGGCGCTGGCCAACGCCGTGCCCTATATGCAAGCCGCAGGCCATGTGGTGCTGGCCTGGACCTGGCTGGAGTTGGAGCTGGCAGCCGTGAATGCTTCAAAAAACGAAGCTGCCAGCGCAGGTGTGACAAGCGCCAGCACCTATTTTTATCATTACGAACTGCCCAAGATCGACGCCTGGCTGAATGTGGTGGAAAGCCGTGACATGACCTGCGCGCACATGCCTGAAGCAGCATTTTGAGTTCTCGACCTTCAAAGTTTGAACACCGCCCCTCAAAGGAGACGCCCCATGCCTCGTACCGTCCAGCAACTTTTTGACCTGAAAGGCAGGGCGGCCCTGGTCACCGGCGGCTCGCGCGGGTTGGGTTTGCAAATGGCCCATGCGCTGGGCGAGGCGGGCGCGCGCGTGCTCATCAGCTCGCGCAAGGCTGATGATCTGGAGCAGGCCACGGCCCAGTTGCAGGCCGCAGGCATCGACGCTCGCTGGATCGCCGCCGACGCCGCCCAAGAGGCCGACATCCACCGCCTGGCCGATGAAGCGCTGGAGCGTTTGGGCGAGGTGGACATTTTGGTCAACAACGCCGGGGCCACCTGGGGTGCGCCGGCTGAAGACCACCCACTTGACGCCTGGGACAAGGTGATGAACCTGAACGTGCGCGGCTACTTTTTACTCAGCCAGCGTCTGGCTAAAAAAAGCATGATCGGCCGCAAGCAGGGCCGCATCATCAACATCGCCAGCATTGCGGGCTTGGGCGGCAACCCGCCCGAAATGCAAACCGTGGCCTACAACACCAGCAAGGGCGCAGTCATCAACTTCACGCGTGCGCTGGCAGGCGAGTGGGGGCGTTACGGCATCACCGTCAACGCCATTTGCCCCGGCTTTTTCCCCAGCAAGATGACGCGTGGCACGCTGGAAAAAATAGGCGAAGACAAGATGGCCGCTGCCGCGCCGCTGCGCCGCCTGGGCGATGACGAAGACCTCAAAGGCATCACCTTGCTGTACGCCAGCGATGCGGGCAAGCACATCACCGGCCAGTGGTTGGCGGTCGATGGCGGCGTCAGTGCGGTAATCTGATGGTGAATCCCCCTGAGCCGCTGACGCGCCTTTCCACCTCTTACTTCGTGAAGGGGACACCGCCACTGGCCGGGGGACCCCGGCCACGGCGGTCGCTCGCATGGTTGCGACATGAATTGGGAGTAGGTAACCATGAGCATTGATTTTGGGGTGGTGATTCCGTTTGTCGACTTGTTGGGCTTTGCCTTGTACAAATTCGACGGTGGCGAATCGGAGCTGCGCTACACACCTCGCCCCGAGCATTGCAATTCATTCAGCGTCGCGCACGGTGGGGCGGTGATGACATTTCTGGACGTGGTCATGGCCACGGCAGCGCGCAGTGTCGATAAGGACAAGGGCATCGTCACCATCGAGATGAAAACCAGCTTCATGCGCCCCGCCCCCGCGCAGCCGGGCGCACCTTTGGTGGGGCGTGGTCGCCTGTTGCACCGCACACGCAGCATGGCGTTCGTCGAAGGCAGTCTGTTTGACGCCGAAGGCCAGTTGTGCGCGCAAGCCACGGGTACTTTCAAATACGTGCAGCGGGCTGAAACGGCTGGCCACCCCAAAGGGCCGTTGCCCACGGATTAAGATTTTTCAAATCAAATTGGCCTCTGGCGCATATGTAAAAAGCGCTGGCAGCTATTTGTTTCATAGCTAAAGGAGATTCACCATGCCCACCAACCGCCAGATCGTGCTGGACAACCGCCCTGAGGGCGAGGCTACAGCCGCCAACTTCAAACTCGTCAGCAGCGACACCCCCGCGCTGCAAGACGGGCAGGTGCTGGTGCGCCACCACTACCTCAGTCTTGATCCCTACATGCGTGGCCGCATGAATGAAAGCAAAAGCTACGCTCAACCGCAGCCGCTGGGTGAGGTGATGATTGGCGGCACCGTGGGCGAGGTGGTGGAGTCAAAGCACCCCAAGTTCACCGTGGGTGACCAGGTGGTGGGCATGGGCGGCTGGCAGGAGTACAGCGTGGTCGATGGCAACGCCGTGGGCATGCTGCGCAAGGTGGACACTACCCACGTGCCGCTGTCGTATTACCTGGGCGCGGTGGGTATGCCCGGCGTGACGGCCTGGTACGGATTGACGCAGATCATCGCCCCCAAAGAGGGCGACACGGTGGTGGTCAGTGCCGCCACCGGGGCGGTGGGCAGCGCTTATGTCGCGCTGGCCAAGGCGCGCGGCTGCCGTGTGGTGGGCATTGCCGGTGGGCCTGAAAAATGCAAATACGCCGTGGACGAGCTAGGCTTTGACGTTTGCATCGACTACCGGCAGCACCCTGATCTGAAGACGATGAGCAAGGCGTTGAAACAAGCCTGCCCGAAGGGCATCGACGGTTACTTTGAAAACGTCGGCGGCTACATTCTGGACGCCGTGCTGCTGCGCACCAACGCCTTTGCCCGTATTGCGCTGTGCGGCATGATTGCGGGCTACGACGGTACGCCACTGCCGATGCAAAATCCGGCGCTGATGCTGATCAACCGGCTGAAGGTGCAAGGCTTTATCGTCAGTGAGCACATGGAGTTCTGGCCCCAGGCGCTGCAAGAGCTGGGTACGTTGGTGGCGCAGGGCAAGCTCAAACCACGCGAGAGCATTGCGCAGGGCATTGAAAGCACGCCCGAGGCATTTTTGGGCCTGCTCAAAGGCAAGAACTTCGGCAAGCAGCTGGTCAAGCTGGTGTGACCGCGCGGGCCTGGCCCGCAGTCAGGCACATTGCCTCTGAGGCGTGCAACAAGCGGCTTTCGGTATCGTTTTGCGCCACCATCCATTGGCTGAGCCGCTGACGATGGATGGCCGTGCACAATGCGCCCCAGCTTGTTGGAGGGCGTATGCACGCATGGATTCATGAGTTAACCGAACGCTTGGCGCTGGGTGCCGAGGCGCAACAAAGGCTGTGGCAGCTTTCGCGCCTGCACCAGCCGCCACTGGGGCTGGCCAAGGCGCTGCACCGTGGCCTGGCCATGCTGGCGGCCCTGCTGCTGGGTGCGGGGCTGATCTTCTGGGTGGCGGCCAACTGGCAGGAACAAACGCGGCTGTTCAAGCTTTATCTGCTGGAAGCGACGGTGTTGCTGCCCGCGCTGGTGGCGATGCTTTGGCCTCGTGGCCGCACACCTTTGCTGTTGCTGGCCACGCTGGCGCTGGGCGGTTTGCTGGCGTTCGTCGGACAGACCTACCAGACGGGCGCTGATCCCTGGCAATTGTTCGCTGCCTGGGCCGCTTTGGCGCTGGTGTGGATGCTGGCCGCGCGCAGCGATGGCTTGTGGGCGGTGTGGATGGTGATTGCGGGCACGGCGCTGGCGCTGTGGACGGGCCTGGGACTGTTTGATCCGGTGTCGGCCCTGTTCAGCAAGGACAGCCTGGTCATGCCTTTCCTGTGGGCCGTACTGTTTGTGTGGCCGCTGTGTCTGCCCCGGCTGCGGCTGGTCGTGGCCCCGCGCGCGGCTTTCAGTTGGAGCGTGGCGGCCTTGCTGGTGCTGGGCGCGTGGTGTACGTATGGGTTGAAAGGCTTGTTTTTCAGCATTGACGGGGTGTCTGGTCTGTATTGGGCGAGTTTGCTGCTGGTGATGGGCGCGACTGTGCTTGCATGGGCAACGCGACCGCGCGACATGGTGGTGCTGGGGATGTCGGTGCTGGCGCTGAACGTTCTGGTGATTGCGGGCTTGGCCCATGCGTTGCCAGCGGAGTTGCCGATGCTGACCTTGATCGCCGCGGCCTGCGTGGGCGGTAGCGGCAGTTGGCTGTACCGCTTGCAGCGCGAGGAGAAAATGCAAGGAGTCACGCAGCCATGAACGAAAAAATGCTGATCGAAGCAGCGCAGCGTGAAGGTGTGCTGCCGCTGGAAGATGCGGCGGGTCTGACGGCAGACAGCCCTTCATGGATCATCACCACGCTGAGCTTTGTGGGTGCGCAGCTAGTGGCGGCGTTTTTGCTGGGATCTTTGGGCACGATGTCAGCAGATTTTTTCTTGCGCGCGCCCGGTGCATTGGTGGGGGCGGCGGTGCTGATCGGCGGCGCGGTGTGGCTGATGCGTGTGCAGCCCGGCATGTTCGTCATGCAACTGGCTTTCAGCGGGCTGATGGCGGGGTTGGCGCTTCTGATGCTGGGCATGCGCTGGGATTGGGGTAATCGTTCATTACTGGTAATGGTTGCCGTGCTGCTCAGTGTGGCCATAGCGACGCGCGTGGGTTGGGTGCAGGCGGTGCTGGGTTTTCTGGCCGCGAGCCTGGCGCTGCTGATGAACTGGCGCACTGGCTGGGACATTGACTTCGGTTCGATGCTGCGGTTTTTCCCGGTACCGCTGAATATGGCACTACTGGCCGTGGTCTGGGCGGCATGGGTGGTGCATGAGTCGCGCGCTGTCTGGCGTGCGCCGTGGTCGGCATTGCATGCGGTCATGGGCGGTGTGGGGGGTGCTTTGCTGGTGGCGGCAGGATTGGCTGGGAGGCGTTACTTTTCCGGATGGAGCATGTTCAGCGCGCGCGGTTCGGCCGACGATCCAACGGCCGGGCTGGCAGCGCTGTTCAGTTTTCAGTGGCCGGTGCTGCTGCAAATGGCGCTGGTGCTGGGCGCGGCGGTGTGGCTGTTCAGACACTGGCGTTTGCAGCGGGCGGCGCGGCGCGATGGGATGCTGCTGGCGCTGGTTTATGCGGTGCTGTGGCTGGCGTGTTTTGTCATTCCGCAGGTGGGCGTGGTGGCGCTGGTGGGCACGGTGGCGTTGGGCACCGGGCGGCGTGGGCTGCTGGGGCTGGCGCTGGCGGTGCTGCTGGCCGGGTTGTCGGGTTTTTATTACGCCCTGGCCTGGCCGCTGGTGCACAAGGCGGCGTTGCTGGCGGCCACCGGGGCCGGGCTGGGTGTGGCCTTGTGGGCCATGCGTGGGCAGACCAAAGATGCAGCGTCATCGGCGGCCCAGCGCGTGGCTGAGCGCGGTTCAGCCGTCATGGGGTGGATGGCACCCTTTCTGGTGGGGGTTGGTGCGGTGGCTGCGCTGGCCAGTGTGCATGTGGATGTTCAAAACAAGGAACGCATCATCGCCCACGGGCAGAAGATTTACGTGCCGCTGGTGCCGCGCGATCCGCGCTCGCTGATGCAGGGCGATTACATGGCGCTGAACTTTGACTTTCCTAGAGAGTTGCAAATAGCGTTGCGCGCAGGTAATGGACATGGTCTGTCGCGCTACGCCAAGGTGGTGGCCGTGCTGGACGAGCGCGGCGTGGCCAGCGTGAAGCGGCTGGCGACGTCCAATGAATCGCTGGCTGCGGGCGAGATGCTGTTGCCCATCAAACGTCTCAAGCGCGACTGGGGTTTGGTGACCGATGCGTTCTACTTTCCTGAGGGGCAGGGCAGGCCGTTTACCCAGGCGCAGTTTGGCGAATTCCGCGTCTTGCCTGATGGCCGCGCCTTGCTGGTGGGACTGGCCGACGAGCATCTGCAAGCCATTGCGCCCATGTCTACGCCCATGCCTATGCCCGCACCCGTGCCACGCACCTCTTCATCGGAATGACCCACATATGACTGCGACACACCAGGTTTTCAATCAACCCGATCCGCTGGCCGACATCAACCTGTTGGCGGGCAACGCGGCTTTGCAAGCAGCACTGCAATTCAACGCACCTGGGCTGGACACTGCACCACTGCGCCAGTTGGGCGCGCTGGCGGGCAGCGCCGAGATGCAGCGCCACGCGCGCCTGGCCAACGTGCACACGCCCGAGCTGCGCACGCACGACCGCGCCGGGCACCGCATTGACGAGGTCGAGTTTCACCCCAGCTACCACGCGCTGATGGGTGCCGCCACCGCCGCAGGGTTGCATGGCACGCCGTACAGCGACGCCGAGCAGGCCAGCGGCCATGCGCACATGAAACGGGCTGCGGCGTTCATGCTGTTCACCGAGCTGGAGCCATCGATTTTGTGCCCCATCTCGATGACCTATGCCGTCACGCCCGCGCTGCGCGACAACCCGGCCATTTACCGCGACTGGGCACCTGGGCTGACCAGCCGGGCTTATGACCCAGCGCTTAAACCCTGGCGCG
The DNA here is from genome assembly GCF_047975795.1 of Ottowia sp. GTDB lineage: Bacteria > Pseudomonadota > Gammaproteobacteria > Burkholderiales > Burkholderiaceae_C > Ottowia. The sequence continues at coordinate 29,587 of NZ_JBKEEE010000016.1, forward strand.
ACAAGGCGGGCGTGACCATGGGCATGGGCATGACCGAAAAGCAAGGTGGTTCGGACGTGCGCGCCAACACCACGCAGGCAGCACCCGACGGGCAAGACGAGTGGGGCGCTCGCTACCGCCTGACCGGACACAAGTGGTTCTTCTCGGCACCCATGTGTGATGCGTTTTTGGTGCTGGCGCAGGCGGCGGGCGGTCTGTCGTGCTTCTTTTTGCCGCGTGTGCTGCCCGATGGTTCGCGCAACGTGCTGCGTATTCAGCGGCTGAAAGACAAGTTGGGCAACAAGGCCAACGCCAGCTCGGAAGTGGAGTTTGACAATACGCTGGCTTGGCTGGTGGGCGAAGAAGGGCGTGGTGTGCCGCAAATTCTGGCCATGGGCACCATGACGCGGCTGGACTGCGCCCTGGGCACCAGCGGTTTGATGCGGCAGGCGCTCAGCCAGGCGCTGCACCACACCACGCATCGGCAGGCGTTTGGCAAGCCGCTGATGGCGCAGCCGTTGATGCAAAACGTGCTGGCCGATTTGGCGCTGGAAAGCGAAGCCGCCACCGCGCTGGCGATACGGCTGGCGCGCGCCTTCGATCGTCAGGCTGATGAGCGCGAACGCCTGCTGGCGCGTGTGCTCACACCCATTGCCAAGTTCTGGATTTGCAAGCGCGGCGCGGCGCTGGCGCAAGAAGCCATGGAATGCCTGGGTGGCACCGGCTATGTGGAAGAAGGCGGCGAAGGCGTGCTGGCCCGCATTTACCGTGAAATGCCGGTCAACAGCATTTGGGAAGGCGCGGGCAACATCATGGCGCTGGACTTGCTGCGCGCCTTGCGCAAGGGCGATGTGGCGGCGGCGCTGGTGGATGAGCTGGCCCCGGTGCGGGGTCAGCACCAGGCGCTGGACCGGTTGATCGACACGCTGCCCGCGCGCGTGGATGGCGGCACGGACGAAGCCGGTGCGCGCACGCTGGCGCGCGATGTGGCCTTGGCCGTACAAGCCGCGCTGCTGGTGCAGACCGCCCCTGCCGCCGTGACTGGGGCTTTTTGCGCCTCGCGTCTGGGTGCGCCGAGCGACGTGTTTGGCACACTGGCGACGGGCACCGATTTTGGTGCCATCATTGACCGGGCCATGCTGGCTTGACCATCCGTTGTGCAGGAGACAGACACATGATCAAGAACTTCAAAACCAAAATCGCTGTGCTGACGGGAGCCGGATCAGGCTTCGGCCTGGAATGTGCACGCATCGCCGCCCGGCGCGGCATGAACGTGGTGCTGGTCGATGTGCAGCCCGATGCGCTGGCTGCGGCTGAAGAAGAAATCAAGGCGCTGGGCGCGCAAACGCTGGCCCAGCGTGTGGACGTGTCTGACGCGCAGGCCATGGAGCAACTGGCCAAGGCGGTCTACACCACCTTTGGTGCGCCGCATTTCGTGTTCAACAACGCAGGCGTGGGCGCGGGCGGCCTGGTGTGGGAAAACTCAGTGCGCGACTGGGAATGGGTGCTGGGCGTCAATTTGTGGGGCGTGATCCATGGCGTGCGCCAGTTCACCCCCATGATGCTGGAGGCCGCGCGCCAGGATGCCAGCTTTGAAGGCCACATCGTCAACACCGCCAGCATGGCGGGCTTGCTGACGCCGCCCAACATGGGCGTTTACAACGTCAGCAAGCACGCCGTGGTGGCGTTGACCGAGACGCTGTACCAGGACTTGCGGCTGGTCACCGAACAAATCAGCGCCAGCGTACTGTGCCCTTATTTCGTGCCTACTGGCATCAACCAGAGCGAGCGCAATCGCCCTGCCGAGCTGGCCGCTGAAAAAGCCACGCCCAGCCAGTTGATTGGCCAAGCCATGACCGACAAGGCCGTGGGCAGCGGCAAGGTGACGGCGGCCCAGGTGGCTGAAAAAGTATTTCAGGCCATCGAGCAAGACCAGTTCTACATCTTCAGCCACCCCAAGGCGCTGGGCAACTTCAAATCGCGTGCCGATGCCATTGTGGATTTGGCCAACCCGCCCGATCCGTTTGCCGAACGCCCGGAGGTGGGTGCCCAGTTGCGCGCTGCGCTGCGCCAAGCTTGAAGCAGCGGGCGAGATATTGAAAATTTTAGGGTAGACTATGTAACAAATAAAACCAACTCTAAGGAAAGGGAGGTTGCACGCGCTATTAAATTTGCGAGTGTGCAAACCTTATGTAATCATGGTGCTGGACTGCCCTGATCTTGCTGTGCCAAAAGAAGTGATGCAACACATCGTACGTGTGGAATCATCGCGTAATCCGTTTGCCATAGGGGTGGTTGGTGGGGCTTTGGCTCGCCAACCCCGAAGCCTAGAAGATGCTCTTGCTGCTGTACAAGCTCTCAAGGCTGAAGGCTATAATTTTTCGGTTGGTATTGCGCAGGTTAATCGCTACAACTTGGCCAAGTACGGCTTAAAGACCTACGCCCAGGCTTTCGAGGTTTGTCCTAATCTCCAGGCTGGATCTCGTATTCTTCGTGAATGCTATGACCGTGCCAAGGATTGGGGTAAGGCGTTCAGTTGTTACTATTCGGGTAATTTTGTTACCGGTTTTGAGCATGGCTATGTGCAAAAAATTTTTGCCTCTATGCGCAAGGCGCAGGATAAAGCGGCTCGGGCAGACGAAATTCGTGTCATTCCTTACAACAGCAGTCGACCTCGTAAGTTGACGCGGGATGATGGCGTGCCTCTTCGCGCGGGTGAAGGGAGTTCGCGAGGTGCGATAAGGCAATCGTCTGCCGAGCCTGATGTCGGAAACGGCCTGGCGGATATTCCTCTGCAGGTAGTGGGTGGCGATGGTGACCCCTATCGAACTCGCGTTGTGCCGGGTTCATCCCTTCGATCCAAATCTGTTGTTGCACCTTCAGGAGCGCAGTTGCCATTGCCCGACCTCAATGCGGCCTTGCCCGCACAGCCTGTTGTGTCTCGTCGCATGGTGCCTGGAAAATCTGACGATGGAGCCTTGCTTCATGTCTCTGAATCTCCAGCTGTACCCAAGGGCGGCGAGGTGAACTCGTCCAGTGGTGCTCGTGAACCGACTTCATCGGCGGGTTCAGTGTCTTTCGATGAATCTTTTGTTTTTTAATTTTCATGCTAAAAGGAAGGTATTTTATGCAAAGTAGTCAATCTCGTCTCAAGTTTCAGGTGTTGATGTTTATGGCGGCAGCGATTGCGATGATAATGGTCGTGCCGGAGGCTTGGGCCGATGAAACTGGTTTTGTAGAAGCCTGCAAAAAGGTAGATGGTTTTTTCAAAAACTTTGAGGTCATTTTGAAAGTGGTTTCGGTAACCGTGGTTACCATTGCGGTGGTGTTTGCTGGTTACCAGGTTGCTTTTGCACATCGGCGCATGTCGGATGTCGCTCCGATTCTGATTGGTGGTTTGTTGATTGGCGGCGCTGGCACCATTGCTGGATGGTTTGTTAGCGACTGGGGTTCTGAAGAGTGTAAAGAAGTAACCCTGCGGCTTGTGCAGCAGTTCTTCGCATGAAAAAAGACGCCCTTTTTCGCGGGTGCACCAGACCTCCAATGATTTTTGGTGTGCCTTATATGCCGTTTCTTGTTGGCGCTGGCGTGCCGTTGTTACTGGCGATGTATGTCTCGCTCTACATCCTTTTGACCATCCCCTTCGTTATTGTGATGATGCGTCTGATAGCTAAGAAAGACGAGCTGATCTTCAGGCTGATTGGACTGAATCTCGTGTTTCGTTTTCTTCCACGTAATTCGTCGATTTACGGTTCTTCTTGGGTTTTCGGCCCTTCTCGTTACCGCAAAGACGCCCATCGTCTGGGCGGTTACTAGGGGTGATCGTAAAGGGCTGGAGTCGGGGTAAGTATGTTTACAGCTGATGCGAATTATAGTAATTTTGTGCCGTTCAGCACGCATGTTGATGCGCATGTTGTGAAAACGCGCGAAGGCGATTATCTGATTACATGGTTGCTTAGTGGTTTCCCCTTTGTGGGTCGTGAAGATTGGGAGCTTGAACATCGACACCGTACCTTTAACAGTCTGCTGCAAAGCTTGCGTGCGCCCGACTTCGAAAATCTTGCCTTCTGGGCGCATGATATTCGTCGTCGGCGTAAGATCAACGCTAACGCAAAGTTTCCATGCTATTTTAGTCAGAGTCTCCACGACAAGTACATGGAGCGCCTTTCGACCAAGCGCCTGATGCAAAACGAGTTGTATCTGACAATGATTTATCGGCCCGTAGTCAGCGGTAAGCGTTTTGCTGCTATGGCTCGCGATATTAACGTTTTGCGCCAGGAAGAGAAGGCATGTCTAGAAAAAATCTACGAGCTTGTTGGTAATGTGGAAGTGTTGCTGACCGACTATGCGCCTTATCGGTTGGGTTTATATGAAAGCATTCATAAGCAAGTATTCTCTGAAAATCTTGAGTTTTATGGCTACTTGCTCAACCGGGTGGATGAGCCTGTACCTGTAGTGTCTGCGCCAATTTATAGCTATCTTCCCAGCAGTCGCCATATGTTCAATCCTGGTAGTGGTGACTTCGCTATTCGCACTAGTGATGGGAATAACTACTATGGTGCTATTCTCAATATTAAGGAATATGCGGAAAGCAGTTGGCCTGGTATCTTAAATGGCCTTAAGTATCTTGAGTGCGAATATGTCGTTACTCACTCATTCACGCCTATGAGTCGGTACGATTCAATGAAAGCTTTGCAGCGCACTAAAGGTGCTATGCTCTCGTCGGAGGATAAGGCCGTCAGCCAAATTGTTGAGCTGGACTTTGCGATGGACCAGCTTGCCTCTGGCAACTTCGTGCTCGGACAGTATCACTTCAATATGGCAATCTATGCAGCCAACCAGGAGGATCTCTATCTTAACGTGGCTCAGGCACGGGCGCAGCTATCGGGTGCAAGTTTTGTAACCGTTAAGGAAGACGTGGCTGTCGCTGCTGCATTTTATGCTCAACTACCCTGCAACTGGCGCTTCCGACCGCGAATAGCTAACTTGAGTTCGCTTAACTTTTTGGGGCTGAGTCCGTTGCATAATTTCGCCACGGGAAAGCCTGGCTCCAATCCGTGGGGGCCATCCGTTAGCGTGCTACAAACCCTGAACAATCAAGCTTATCATTTTAACTTTCATGCCACTAAGCCAAACGAGCATTCTTTTGGTGAAAAAGCAGTGGCGAATACTATGGTGATTGGAAAATCGGGAACCGGAAAAACTGCACTTATTAACTTTTTGCTGGCGCAGGTACAGAAACTACAGCCTGAACCTACGGTATTCTTTTTCGATAAGGATAAAGGGGCGCAAATTTTTATCCAGGCCTGCGGCGGGCGCTACTTTTCTTTAGAAAAAGGTAAGCCTACAGGGTTTAATCCTTTGCAATGCGACAATACAGCCGAGAACGAGCAATTTCTGGTTGAGCTTATGCAGACTTTATGCGGAAAAGGGAAGTATTCTGCTACTGAGCAAGAGGATCTCATTCGAGCTGTACGTGCTATTCTTGATACACCATTGCATTTGCGGACCATGACCAACCTTCGTAAGAGTTTACCCAATATGGGGGAAAATAGTCTTTATGAGGCATTGTCCATTTGGTGTCAAGATGGTCCTTCCGCTTGGGTATTCGATAACCCGTCTGATAGTATCGAATTTGGTAATGCCAATATTATTGGTTTTGATTACACCGAAGTTATTGAAGATAGTAAGACGCGCGAACCCATCATCCAGTACTTGCTGCACCGGATGGAGGGGCTTATTGATGGGCGACCTTTCATCTACGTGATGGACGAATTTTGGAAAGTGTTAGAAGGTAAGGGGGAACTTAAGGACTTTGCCAAAAATAAACAAAAGACCATCCGCAAGCAGAATGGTTTTGGTATTTTTGCCACACAGAGTCCGCAAGATGCCATTAATAGCGACATCTCAGCTGCGCTCATTGAGCAGACTGCAACGATGATTCTGTTGCCCAACCCCAACGCCGATCCTCAGGACTATATAGAGGGACTCAAACTTACTCGGGCTGAGTTCGATCTTGTGGTCGGCCTGGATGAACGCAGCCGTTGCTTTTTGGTCAAGCAAGGGCATAGCGCGGTTCTTTGTCAGCTCAACCTTAATGGAATGGACGACGAATTGGCGGTGCTCTCTGGCTCTAGCGACAATGTGGAAATCCTCAATGGGTTGCTGGACAGTCACCCTACGCCCGAGGTGCCCGATACCTGGTTGCCCGAATTTCACGCTCGTCGCAAAGGTCTGAGGCAGCAGCGTGACACTCAAATGACCGGCCATCGGGAATTTTTGCGTCATGCTGAAACATCGGAAGTATGATTGATGTGGGCTTAACTAAGCAGGAAGAAATAAGCATGAACCGAAACAAAACAAGGGCAACACTGGCGATTATGGCTCTGGTGGCTCTGCCAACGGCGGGGTGGGCATCCAAATGTGACGGCGTTGACGCACATGGACAGACGGGTGGGGCGTATTTTAGTCGGGGGGTTCCTTATGAGGAAGATGTACTCTCCTTTTGTTCTATCGGTGTGCCTGCACATTGCTGGGTGGCTACAGGTCCTGGCACTTGGACCCAAACCTGCCCGTATCTCATCAAAAAGTGGATTCCCAAGTTTGAAGAGGTCTGTGTTCATGGTCAGGTCATGGGTGCTTGGGATGCTTCAAGTGGTCGTCAGCCCTTGAGCACCAAAGGTGACCCCAGTGCGTCTGACGGCATGGCTGAATGCGAACATGGCGATGACTTCTAAATATGTAACGACAGACAGTGATATTGAGGGAGAGGTTGATCACTTGAAATAAAGATCGCTTCATTTCTGACGAGGTGTGCGCTATAAAGTTAAAGGTGTCTCTTTGGATAAGTAAACATTTTGACTATATTGATCAGGGTATGGTTTATGATTTCATTGTTGATTGCATAGATTGTGATAAGATGTTTCGAGACTCCTTGGGAAAGAGTTTATATTCAAAGTTTTCTAAATATTTCGTAGTGAATATGTGGTGTCCTATAAATTGTGTTTAAGTTATATTGTAAAATCAAGCGCTTCTTTGTAGGTTGCTAAAATGCTGTTGAGTGAGCCAACACCCAGCGAGTGCGGCCTCATAAAACGTATCTTAAGCAATTTTGTAGCCAGTTGATAGGTGAGACATCCCAGTCGCAACCAATTTTAGCGTCTTCGAAAAGTATTTCGACAGCTCGTCATGAGCTATACTGCTATAGCATCATATTATCATATAATATATTGGGAGCTAATTATGAAAGTGTTTGTTGGATTTTTTTTCTTGTGCTTTTTTCCGGCGGCTTATGCTCAATGGGCTGTCTATGATTCAAAAGTAGATAAGCAGCTTCAATACATTAATCAGGTGAATCCACTTGGGATTCAAGAGGTGAAACTCGATCGGCACTATAAAAGCAGCCTAGGAGAGGGTGGTGACAAAGGCACTGATCTAACGCTGGGTGACGGTGAAAGTAAAACTGTTTTCAAAAGTTTGGATACTAAATTTGATGAGTTGACTGACCTAACGGACGAGCAGAAAGAAAGCTATATTGGTACTGTGCAGGATTGTGGCGACGATAAGATAAATTCGGAACATTACAAGGCTTGCGTTGGGTTGCGCAACCTGCGCCTGCAAACGCTGAAACAGAGTCAGGGCATGCTCAAGACGTTGAAGTTTCGACGAGAACAAATTGTGTCTCTAGTGGATAGATCGCGGCAACTCGGAAAATCGGGAGGGGGCAAAGCTGGTGAGTTGCAGCGTTACCAGTTTGAGCTTCAGGCACAGCAGACCTTGCTGCAAACTGATACCATGCAGTTGCAGGTTTTAATGGATGGTTATAAACAGCGGGAGCAGGTTTATACGATGCAGATGCACGAAGCGCGTCGGGCTAGTGACAGTGGGTCACGGGATTCCCAGGTTAAGAATACATATAAGAAAGCTGTGCCTTTTATTTCCCCTGCGATGCTTCCGTTTTGAGCTGATTGTACTAAGGCAAGCATAGTCCTTAAAAAATAGCTGTCGTCGTTAAAATTTTATTTAGTATCTCTGAGGAGGGGCTATGCCTAGCGCATGTAATGCCATTGGGCTGGTGTTTCCCGGCCATCTGGACACTTTGCTACAATTCATCAAAAGTCCTTCGGTGCGAGGCGTAATGGACGACGCGTTATTTTACTGTAGCGTTCGCGAGTACGTCATCGACGAAATTGTGGTGGGAGCATACCGTGAAAATGTGGCTGAACGGCTTGCCAAGGTCTTGAGCTTGGTATCGATGACGATTGTCACGATGTGGGTAATGATTCAAGGTTATAACTTGATATCAGGGCAGAGTAAGCAGGCAGCGTTGCCCTTGCTGTATAAAACGGGGAAAATCGTATTAATATTGTCGCTCGTGTCGTTATTGGCGGGCAATTCGCCTGCTATTATTGACTCGGTTGAAGGATTTAAGGAGGCAATTTCGCATGCGGTAACCAAAGATTCTTCCAACGACAGCAGCGTTGATGTGACGATGTTGATCGATATAAATCTTGGTATTACAGCGATGATCAGTTCTATTAACCAAGGGATACGTGCAGCCGAGTCGGGGCAAAACCCTAATTTAGTGACGTCGACGGTTGGACTGCTAGGGCAGGCTGGCCCCGCCATGTTGACGGCCACGTTGCTTTTGCTGACGGAGCTGTCCGTGACGTTGGCGATCATGTTGGCTCCGGTGTTCATTTTTTTCCTAATTTTTCAGCAGACGGCCCCGTTGTTTTGGTCGTGGGCCAAGTTCTTGCTTGGGGCACTGTTCTCCCTGGCCACTTTGACGTTGGTGGCGACGATTGCCCTTAAAACGACGGCACTCTATGGTTTAGCGGTGGTAGCGACGTACTACCTCAGCGGCACGGAGGGCGGCAGTGCGATCATCAGTTTGCTGTTGGGGATGGATGGTGAGGCTTTTGACATGAATGCGAGTTCCTTGCGACTGGCAGCGTTGGGCACACTGATGACGGCCATTATTATATCGGTGCCACCAGTGATCATGGGATTCTTCGGCGGTGCTGCTGCTTTCACGACCGGTGCTATGTATACGATGGCTGGTGCTGGTTTGTTGGCTGGACAATTGCAGGCGGACAACAAAGGGGGAGGGCAGAATGCTGCGGCAGGCATGTCTGCTGTCGATAACGCGATCAGAGCGTCTGCTAATAAAGGATTGGGAACATCGACGAGTAACGCATTATCAACAACCGGGTACCGGCAGAGTTTGAAGGATACAGGGGAGGATTCGGCGGTGTACGCCACGAAGGAGGTTGGATCCACGTCGGCAGATGAAATTTTTCGTCAAGTGAGTCGAGGATCTGTGGGTAATGATGTAACCTATGCTGGTTCCAGACAAAGCGGAATGGTGCCGTTGGCCGGGGGCCAGGTGGGTTTAGCTCGTGCGGATAATGCTGAGCCATACGATAGCTCTCTTGATGCGCAACAAGCTCAGATATGGCGCGAATCAAATCAAGGCGAGTGGCGATCAATTTCACCGTCAAGTATGGATGCATTGGACAATGCGACCACTTTGGATCTGAGACAGAGCGGAGTTGCATTGGTGAGGGAGCAGATGGCCTTGGCCCGTGGGGACAATGTTGGAGGGGGCGACGACTCTTCTAACATGGAAGCCATCCGAAACTGGAGTCAGGCACGTCAAGTGGTTTCTCGGGCGGATTCATTGCTCCAAGGACAGTCGCTGGTACAGAAAGAGACTGCAGGAGGAACTGGGTATTACAGTGCGGTTTCAATGTCCTCTTCAATGCCGACAACCCAGTTCTATGATCCAAGGCGCGCTGGCAACCAAGCTGTTGATAGTGGCTATCACACGGATAACCTGTCCAAGCATGGGGGCAAAACTTAGCTGGCCAAATGGCTCCGACGAGACCTACGCAGGTGCCGGTAGGTCGATATACCGGAGATTCAAATAAAACGTAACTGACTCTGGTGCGCGCATGAACGTGCGTGAACTATTCAATAAATATAGAAATAAAGCGAATAATCGAATTGGATGGATATATGACTATGAAACATAGACGGTAATTTAGTCTCTTTACATCATGTTTTACGTGTTGCATTCATGGGGTTGTGTCCTGATCGTTCGATTGGAAATCGTCGGTATTTGGAAAATAGTTTATGTCGTTAGAAGTATTTAGATCGAACGCTACGGTGCTGACCCCAATGCAAGCGATGCAGTAGAAGGCAATCGAGTTGTTATGTGTGATGAAGATGATTTGTTGCGTTTGGACGGGTCTGTCTGGGCACGTATCGGTGAGTTTTTGTGAACGACTGTTAGAAACAAGACGTTTGGTAGCGTCTATGCAAGAGTTGTGGCGCGAAGTGCTCGACTTGGTTTGAGTTCAAGGGGCGATCAATAAGGATGGATGAATGTATGGCAGAGAAGATGGGGTGCAGGGCACGGTCTGGACGCTGGTTTGGTATTTCGGTGGCATTGGTAGTTTTGCAGGCATGTGAGAGTCCCCCGCCGAAACCACCGGATTTCGGTGAAGACTGGAAACCGATTAACGTCCTTGCCGAAGAGCCGATGCAGATCCCGCTCAAAGAAGAACAAGCCCTGTGGACTTATCAGATGTTACCAACCGATGTAACGCTGCGTGGCATGCTGGAGCGCTGGGCTACAGAGCATGGAGGCAAGCTGGAATGGCAATACCCGACGGACCTTACGTTGGTCAGCGCATTGTCGTCAGTGAAGGACAATAACATTCAAAAGGCGCTGAACGTGGTGCGGCACACCTATGAGAAACAAAAATTGCGCGTGCGGGTGTTGAGCAACAAGAACTTGCTGGTGACGCAGCGACCTTGAGGCTGACGTATTGGTGGCTGAGCACAGACAGGTAAGTAGGAAAATATGGGTTTGTTTAAGCGCGAACTTTCAGAGGCTTCGCAAAAAGTTATACGTCAATCGATGGACTTCGAGTCCAGTGTCATTGCCATGGTTAAGCGCAGCGAGCGGCGAGCTTGGATTGTGGTGTTCTGTTCGGTATTTGTTACAGTATGTTTGGTTGCTGCTATTGCCTACATGTTGCCGCTTAAGGAAAAGGTGCCTTATTTGGTGACAGTGGATCTGCGACGCAGTACCAGCACGCTGACGCATCTGCGCGATGACATGGCCTATACAGGTATCTTCGCGAGCGAGGCTCTTAACCGTAGTTATGTGGCGCGATTCGTGCAAGCACGCGAGGGATATGACTGGGACACGATCAACGAGCACGACTGGGAGTTCGTGGCTTCTATGTCGAACGACGAAGTCAAGCGTTTGTTCGTTGGACAGTTCAATGGTAGCTCGCAAGCGCCTGACAAGCGTTGGGGACGTAATGTGGCTATTCGGGTCAAGGTCAACAGCATTGTGTTTCACGGACTCGATGAAGAAAAGGGTATCCGACCTTCCGGGGCCACCGTTCGTTTTGAAAAGTGGCGCTTCAACAAGACCTCGGGCAAAAGCGAGTATGTTAGCAGCCATGTGGCTACGCTCAGCTACCAGTTCAAAAACAACCTGCGCATGACCGATAACCTGCGGTTACGTAATCCGCTAGGGTTTCAGGTGCAGGCGTACAAAGTAGACGATGAGTTCAACGCGCCCACGTTTAAGCGCGAGGAAATGGCAAGGAGCATACCTCTCATAGACGAAGATGAAGGTCAACTCAACCGTGGTGCCGACTCAGCGATGTCTATACCATTGTCGGCCTCAGGGGACGCTAGTGCCCTCTCTGACTTGACGACGGTGCTGCCGGGTGCGCCGGCGACGCCTGGTGGCGGTCAATAAGCGCTACGTCGTCATGACCTCCAAGTTTGAATTTAAAACAAGGGAAACGAGAGAATGACAAGACAGAACAGCGGCTGGCAACGGGTGGCCGCCGTGGCGCTGGTACTGGGAGCTACGGTGCAAGGCACAGCTATGGCCCAAAATGAAGTGCGCGAGGTGCCCTACCAGGTCGATCAGGTGGTTCGCGTAAACACCGGTTTGGGTATTGCAACTCAGATAGAGATCAACCCCCAGGAGCAGGTCAAAGACTTCGGTACGGGTTTCAGCAGTGGCTGGGAGTTGGTTCGACGCGAGAATGTGTTCTATATCCGGCCAAAGAATGTTGACGTGGACACCAATATGTATATCCGTACCAACAAGCGTTCTTACTTGCTGGATTTGCGGGTTTCCGCCACCCGGTGGAAAACGCTGGAAGAGGCTAAGAACGCAGGAGTTTATTACAAGGTGCGGTTCGTTTATTCCTCTGATGGGATACCGGCCAAGGGCAGCCCGATGGCGGGGGCTAATGCGGTGCTGTCGCCCACGAGTTCCCAGCTTAACTCGCAATCAGACTATCACCTTAATTACGACTACGCTGCGCGGTCAAGTTCTTCTACCATCGTGCCAGTTCGGGTGTATGACAATCAGCAGTTCACCTATTTGCACATGCCGCCGCTGGCGAGTTTTCCGGCAATGTTCGGCCGGAACGAGCGTATGGGGGAAGAGTTTTTGGTCAACACTAAGAGCGAGGATAACGTCATCATTGTTCAGGGCGTATACCCGTATTTGGTACTTCGGTTAGGTGAGGACGTGGTAGGTCTCAGGAGAAATCAGTAATGAGTATGAACTTTCCTGGTGACGGTAGCGCTCAGCCGCAAATGCCGGACAATATGCCCAAGCTCTCGGGCGGGCTTTCGCGTGGCTTAAACAAGATGGCGCTGGCCTATGTGGCGGTCGTAGCGATAGCGGTCATTGGCATGGCCATGTGGGTGGTCAATAACGCGTTTTCAAATAATGAAGAAGAAAAAGGCAAGCAGGTATCGTTCGAGGATGTCTCTGTACCAGAAAGACCCGTACTGGCAACTGAAGTGCAGCCGGTGATACCACCACCACCGCTACCGCCTGAGTTGGCACCTCAGATTGAACCCGTAGCAGGACTGATTGCGCCCACAGAGCCAATTGTCAGCGTAGAGGACGATCTTCTGGAGCGGCGTATGGCTGCTCAGAACAACCTGATCGATATGGCGGATGCATCCCGAACGCGTAGCGCATTTTTTGAAGATGAGTACTCATCCGTCAAACGCGGCACAGTACGAGCGTTGGCCAATGCGGATTTTGTACTCACGCGGGGCACCTTCATTCGCTGTACTTTAGAAACCAAGGTGGTTTCCACGCTGCCAGGCATGACATCTTGCATCGTGACCGAACCAATCTATTCGGTCAATGGTCGCCGTTTACTTATAGGCAAAGGATCCAAGGTAACGGGTGAATACAAATACGTGGATGAGAATTACGACCGAATCGGTATTGTCTGGACTCGGGTATTAACCACTACTGGCTTGGATGTTCGTATCGACAGCCAGGGCACAGATGCCTTGGGCGGTACCGGTGTGCCTGGGCATTACAACGGGCATTGGGGCGAGCGAATCGGTGCTGCGCTGCTGGTCAGCTTACTGGCTGATGCGGTTGATATCGGTGCGCAAAAATTCGCTAACGATGAAGAGTTGCGGGGACGCAGCACAACCATTTATGGGGGGGGCTACGTGGCAGAGCGTGTTGATCCTTGGGATTCAGCGACTGTAGACACTGCCAAAAAAGCTGCCGCTGAAATGCTGGCACGGTCAGCCAACCGCAAAGCAACAGTAACAGTACTCAATGGCACAGTTATCAGTATTTTTGCGGCACGCGATGTGGATTTTTCTTCAGTGATGCAATGATTCAGAGAATCCGGCTGGTTTTGAATCCGGTGTTTAGTAAGACACGGTTGGCGTTGTGTTTGGTTGACGTAGGATCACATGCGTGTGCTTTACGCTTGGGCAGTGACGATGCCCCGTGTTTGGACGAAGGTCGACTTGTAAGCCTGTGACGGCTGGCTGCTGTACTACAGGCAACAAACCAGAGTGCATTTTCTGGCCCCCAGTACAAGATACGTTTTCATTCGGATGACAAGCGCATGGTGGCTGACCGCAATACGCAATAAATGAGGGCGTTACATAACTATGTCTTGTGCCGGAGCATGATGCTGATCGGTGCGGCTTTAATGGTTTTTAGAAAGGGCTTGGTGTGATGTTGGATGAATCCGTCGCCAATATTTCAACAGAGTTTCTTAAGTACCAATATGAGGTGTTGGGAATCACATCGTTCTTAAACGATCCGACGGTTACCGAGATTTGCATCAATCGTCCTGGACAGGTATTTCTGGAGACGATGCGAGGTTGGCAGAGACTGCCTGTGCCGGGATTAACCTTTGAGCGTGCACGGCAGTTTTGTACTACCGTGGTCAACGAGAGTCGCACTGGTCAGCGCATTACGGCGGTGGATCCAGTGGTTTCGCTGACTTTTCCGACCGGGCAGCGAGCGCAGTTCGTGTTGCCACCGGCTGTACCGCCAGAAACGGTGTCAATTACTATCCGTCTTCCTTCACAATATACGAAAACGCTGGAGGAGTATCAGCAGGATGGTTTCTTTGCAGAAATTCTAGACAATTCGGATGACATCAGTGAACGTGATCGCGAGTTGCTGGCGCTCAAACAGGCACACGATTATCATGCCTTTTTTAGCAAGGCGGTGCATTACCGAAAGAATATTGTGGTCTCAGGTGCCACGGGTAGCGGTAAGACAACATTCATGAAGTCTCTGGTAACTCATATTCCAGAAGATGAGCGACTAATTACCATTGAGGACGCACGTGAGTTGTTTATTACCCAGCCCAATTCGGTGCACTTGATTTATTCACGGGGTGACCAGGGATCTGCCAAAGTAACAGCTAAGGGGTGTATGGAGGCGTGCCTGCGCATGAAGCCTGATCGCATCATCTTGGCAGAAATTCGTGGTGATGAATCGTTTTACTACATCCGCAACTGTGCTTCCGGTCACCCCGGCTCCATTACCAGCTGCCATGCAGGCAGCACAGATCAGACTTGGGACCAGATGGCCTTGATGGTCAAGGCATCTCCTGAAGGAGGGGGGCTGGCTTTCAACGAAATCAAGCGGCTGCTGATGCTTACCATCGATGTGGTGGTGCACATTACGGCGCACGCCGGTCGCCGCTACATCACGGGTATTGATTTCGATCCACAACGCAAACTGAGAATGGCGTCGACCTGAGTGCTGCCGTCCAAATTTTGATCAAAAGAGGAAAACATGCTTGGTAAATTCCAAAAAATCGGCACGCAGATACTACTGGTAAGCTCAGTTTTGTTGCCGGTGTTAGCCGCTGAGCCCGCCGCCGTGTCGCCGCAAGCTATGCGCGGTATCTGGTTTGAAGACAACGAGTTGGGTCAGCGCCGCTGCAGACAATACAACTTGAGCCAGACAGATGCTTTGACTCCCGATGCATTGGTGGCTGCTGATACGCAGATCGTCGAGGCTCAACAGAGCAGCCAGACAGGCGAATTAATTCCCGGCACGCTGGTGATTGCTGATACGCAGATCGCTGAGGCTCAGCAGGGCGTACAAGAGACGCTACTGTTTCTTACACAGGTAGTTGTCCTAGGTGAAGACACTTGGCAAGTGTTCGGCCTATCTGATCCTTACCCCTACGAGGCTATTAAAGAACTGAAGACCTACGGTTTCTCGCTGAGCAACCAACGACTTTACCGCGCCGTGAAAGAGATGCGAGGCGGCAAGGAAATTCTGAGCACACAGGTCTACATACGATGTCTGTAAGTTAAGGGCATTCATGAATGCTTTCGACGGCGATATCAATGCTGGTCGGCTATTCCCAATGCGTTTATGTTGGGTCTTATATGATGTTCAACGCTAGACGATTAACCGGAGCCTTACTCGGTGATGGGCAATAACGGTGTCACTTCGCGCTTCGACGGCGGGCTAGGCGCGAAGGGGAAAATGCCCGCTTTTGAGCCGGGCTTCATGACTATGCCGCAGGCCGAAGGTCCACGATGAATTTCCTTAAACTGACCTTACTATCCGTGGCCTTATTGATGGCCTTGGCGCTCGGTGCCTACCTCAGCGGCCTGTTGTTGTTCTGGCGGATCAATCTGCCACTCGACCAAGCCGGGCTATTCAGTTACGGCCAGTACGCCCTGGCCTACCACGCGCATCCTCTGGTTGGTACCGTTATTCGTACCAGCGGACTGATTGGTTTTGGATTCCCGGTACTGCTGGTCGTAGGTGTGGCTGTGGCGTTGTGGTGGCACCGTCCATCCAATTTGTACGGTGCCGCTCGATTTGCTGGTTTGGGCGACTTGCGCCAGCGTCAAATGCTCGACGCCCAAGATACGGCCATTGTGGTTGGCCGCAAGGATGGTCGTTACATCTACTTCAATGGTCAGCAGTTTGCTCTGCTGGCGGCGCCCACGCGGTCAGGCAAGGGCGTGGGGGTGGTGATTCCCAATCTGCTGAGCTACAAGGGATCGGTGGTCGTACTGGACATTAAGCAAGAAAACTTTGACTTGACCAGTGGATTCCGTGCTCGCCACGGTCAAGAGGTCTACCTTTTCAACCCCTTCGCTGAAGATTTGCGCACGCATCGGTGGAATCCGCTGTCCTACGTGTCAAGTGACCCTAATTTCCGGATTAGTGACGTACAAAGCATTGCAGCCATGCTGTACCCAGTCTCTAATATGGTGAAAGATCCGTTTTGGGCCAACCAAGCACAAAATGCTTTCGTTGCCTTCGCGCTTTACGCATTCGAGTTGGCAGATCATCTGTCCAAGGGGTTTCCGGGCACAGCGGCACAAATACCTACCATTGGCCGTCTGTACCGTCTGGCATCAGGAGCCAAAGCGGGTCAGAGCTTGCGCGAATATCTGGAATCCCTGGCGGCTTGGCCTTACCTCAGTCCCAGTGCGAAAGCCGCCTTCGCCACCTTGACAGGGCAGGCTAACGAGACCTTCGCCAGCATCATGGGCACTTTCAAGGAGCCTCTGAACCCCTGGCTTAACCCGGTGGTCGACGCCGCCACCAGTGGCAACGATTTCGACTTGCGTGATGTGCGCCGCAAAAAAATGAGTATCTATGTGGCCATCCAGCCAAACAAGCTGGCGGAAAGCCGCCTGATTCTGAACCTCTTTTTCAGCCAGCTCATTAACCAAAACACGCGCGAGCTGCCTCAGGCCAATCCAGAACTCAAGCACCAGTGCCTGCTGCTAATGGACGAATTCACCAGTATTGGCCGGGTGGACATCATCGCCAATGCAGTCAGCTTCATGGCGGGCTACAACTTGCGCTTGTTGCCCATCATCCAGAGCCTGTCCCAACTGGAGGCTACCTACGGCCAAGAGCAAGCCCGCACCATCATTACCAACCATGCCTTGCAAATTGTCTTTGCGCCGCGCGAGCAGCGCGATGCCAATGAATACAGTGAGATGCTGGGCTATACCAGCATAACCAAGGACAGTGTGAGTCGCAGCCGCTCGCGCGAAAGCAGCTACACCCGCAGTCAGAGCGAAGAACGGCGTGCCCTGATGCTGCCGCAAGAACTCAAAGCCATGGGCGATGACAAGGAAATCCTGCTTGTGGAAGGCATGGCCCATCCTGTCATGGCAGACAAGATACGCTATTACAAGGAACCGGCTTTCAAGAAACGCCTGTTGCCCAAGGTAGAAGTGCTTCGACTGGATCTTGAGGCCCATGCTGCAGAAGTCAAAATGCAGAAAGTGCGGTCATCAGGCCAGCGGTTGGAGGGGCACCCATCTGAAGCGAGGGCCGATCCAGCGCATCCAAGAGCGACAACTGCTTCTGCCGCCGAGCGCGTTGCCGCAACCCTGGACGCCTCGCAAGCTGCGGTCATGGTGCAAGATCAGGAAGCACGCCACAGTGCGGTCAAACCCCAGCTTCCACGCGAATACACCGGCCTTACCAGCATTTCGGCGGAGTTCGAGAGTGTAATGTCACAGCTTGAGCGCTCAGACGGGACGCACTCGCCGATGGCGTAAAAGGGCCACATGACCGAGACCGGCCAACGGCTGTGCTGTCTGTGTGGATAAAGGCGTACTTCACAGCGACTCTTTGGCGAAGTACGCCGTGGCCTTTTTGAGGATGTCGCGCTCCATCGTCACGCGCACCAGTTGCGTACGCAACCGGCTGATTTCCATCTGCTCGGCGCTCACCGGCTTGCTGTCCGCCTCAGTGAGCCGACCTTCACGGCTGGCCTTCACCCAAGTTGAACAACGTCTGCTCAACCAGCCCCAAGCTGCGCGAAACCGCCGCCATGTTCTGCACAGATTGCACCAGCCGTACCGCTTCTTGCTTGAACTCCAGCGTGTAGCGCGACCTCACCGTCTTCGTCATTCCATCTCTCCTTGCCTGTATTGAAACACTCAGCAAGGGATTCGTTTTCCAGGGGCAAGGTCATTTCAGACGCTCACCCCAGCGCGCGCGCCTTTGACTGCTCCTGCTCATGATGGTCATCTGAGACCCGCGGCAGCGTCTTGTCTGGCGTCGACTCCTTTTGCGCATCCAACGCCCGCAGCTGCTGCTCCGATTGCCCCTGCGGGGTATTGGCCGCAGTGGCAGCGTCCAGCGTGACTTCGCGCACACTGATGCCGTCGTATTGCCCGGCGCGAATTATTTGGCCATCGGTATGAAACAAATTGATCCGGCTGACCCCTGCAGCCCCCGCATGCGCGGCCACCGCATAGGACGTGTTGACCATCCCCTGATCCCAGGGCAGACCATGACGACTGACCACGTCTGAAACCGCCTGTGTGCTGTCGCTCACCAGTTGGCGGCTAGCTGGGCTCAATGACTGCGGCAGCGTTAACGCAGGTGCTGACACATCTGCGCGGGCTGTATCCAGTTCGCGGGCCGCTTCCTGCTCGGGTGGCAGCATCTGGGTATCTACGTTTGATTGCTGCTGCGGCAGCGTGCGCGTCACGGTACCTTCCTTGAAACCTTCCACTTTCTTCATGCCGTCAAGCAGAGCGTCAAACTCTTGGCTGCTCAGGTCTTGGATCTTCTTACCCCGTAGGTCAACACCTTGTGCATCGCCCACTTTGTAAACAGACCTAGCATACGCGTCCGTGTTAGCTTGGCCCGAATAGTCGTCGACGGCGTATCTGCGGAGCATCTCGGGGATGGTCTTGTCGCCATGCATATTTTGCAGCAGTTGTGCCTTTGCAGCGCGTCCTGCCGATTCAGTTTCGAATATGGCGTTGCCCCATTGATCCAAGGCGACAACGCCCTGGTAGCGACCTTGAGCAGCAGTCAAGGCTTGATCTTTTGTTCTTGATGAGTTAACCGTCTGGTCAGCACTACCGGCATACTCGAACTTTAGGTTACCCGGGTTGTTGTTTCGCCAAGAAACTGTCCCCCCCTGACGCGTTTCGATTGAGCCATCGTCCATCTGGTAAATGCGAGTTTTGCCTTCTGTCTTGATGAGACTGGTAATTTTTTGAGGATCACTCATGCTGTTTACTCCTTGCCTTGATACATGTGGCCAGTTAGATGTGCCATTCCTGCCATATTACGCGTCGGCAACCGTATCAACGCACGGTTACATCCTTGAGGTGGTACTTGCCTGAGCGGCTGACACGACAATAAGGGGTTGCATGCAGCACCACGGTCTTACCGGCTTGCACTGCCATTACATCGCTCTCAATGGGTAGAACCTGGAGGGTTTGTTTGCCACATTCGGCTTTGTCATCAAGCGTCAGAGGTTTGGCCAATTGCAGAGCATACGCTCTCAGACCCGCCCCCTCGGCGGGTTGACCAAACTCTTGCGGGCCAATTACTTTGCCAGTGAACTCGCCGGGCTGATTGATCTGCGAACCAATGGGTGTAGTACAGGCTGTGGAAACCAATATGACGACCAATGCTGAAGAAGAAAGCATAGAAAAGTGAACCATCGAGGGCATCGCAAATTCCTCTCAAAGAGTAATGAAAACAAGAAGTCTTGGTAGCACAGTATAACCAGTCAGAGATTTTACTTTTATTTTATAGATTGCGGCATCCGTGCTGTGCTGTTTGCGAATCAATGAGCAATTCGGTTTTTGATTTAGGGAAGGTCTGCAAAAGTCAGCCCCATGACGGCCTGATCTGAGACAGTGGAGCGATGCAACAGACAAGCCTTGCCACCACTGGATTCGAGCTTGCAGCCAAACGCACGCGCAAGCG
>NZ_JBKEEE010000018.1:0-1745 GCF_047975795.1 Ottowia sp.
CGCATCTACATCTGCACCGGCGGTGGCCCGGGCGTGATGGAAGCGGCCAACCGCGGCGCGCACGACGTGGGCGCGCCCTCGCTGGGCCTGAACATTGCACTGCCGCACGAGCAAGCGGCCAACCCCTACGTCACGCGCAAGCTGAGCTTCAAGTTCCACTACTTTGCGCTGCGCAAAATGCATTTCATGATGCGCGCCAAGGCGCTGGTGGCCTTTCCCGGCGGCTTTGGCACGCTGGACGAATTGTTTGAAGTGCTCACCCTGGTGCAAACGCGCAAGGCCAAGCCGGTGCCCATCGTACTGTTCGGCAGCGACTACTGGCGCCGCCTGTTCAACCTGGAGATGCTGGTGGAAGAAGGCGCCATCTCGCCCGAAGAACTGCTACTGTTCACCGTGGTGGACACGCCGGCCGAGGCCTGGGAGCGGATTCGCGCTTTTGACAGCCTTTGAGAGCATGCTCCAGCAGCCAATCAGACGGCAAAGCTTTCAAGCCATTCTTTGCTTTATAAAATATAGCTGCTTGCGCTAGTTAAACAAGCGCTGTATTTGATTTTCTTCCTCAAGAAAATATTACAAGTCACCCCCCCTTGAGCAACGCCACCAGCCAGATCAATCGCCGGGGTGCGGCCGCAGGGCTTCTCGCATGTCGGCCGTGACGGCGGCGAGCGTGGAATCGGGCGAACGCCAGTGCCTGAAGGCCACGTCCATCCAGCGCGCCAGCGGGCCTTCGTCCAGCGTGGAGCGTGGCGCCATCACCTGCGTCTGGGCGGAGGCCAGAAGCGGCAGCACCGAGCGCTCGCAAGCGTGCAGCGCCTGCGCGTCAAACGTCTTGAGCACCGGCACGGAGCCCTTGCGGCGGGCAAACTGCACCTGCAAGTCTGGCTGAAGCACCAGCTTGGTCAGCAGCTTCTGGCCTGCCAGGTTGGTCGCCCCCCTGGGAAAGGCAAACATGTCGATGGCGGCGATGAACAGGTTCTGGCCATCGGGCGGCGGCGCGCACACCAGGTCCTGCGAGGCTTGCGGGCCAATGTCGGCAAACTCGGCGCGCGCCCAGTCGCCCATGACCTGCATGGCCGCGCGCCCCTGGCGCACCAGGCGCGTGGCATCGCTCCAGCCGGGCGCCGTGCCCGGCGCGTTGGCCCAGCGCCGCAGCGCCAGAAAGGTGCGCAGCACCTGCTGCATGCGCGGGTGCTCAAACACCTGCGGGTCTTCCTGCACGAACAAGCGCTGATACACCTGCGGCCCGCCCTGCCCGGCCACCATGGTGGACAGCAGCAGGCGCACCGCCCAGGGCTCGTCACTCACCGCCAGCGGCGCCACGCCCCAGCCGGCCAGCAACGGCGCCTGCGCCAGAAACTCCTCCCAGGTGCGCGGCAAGGCCAGCCCAAGCTGGCGGAACACGCGGGCGTTGTACCAGGCCCAGTTCTCGTTGTGAATGGTGATGGGCAGTTGCACGGCCTGCTCGGCGCTGTCCACCAGCGCCCGGGCCGCGGGGTTCAGCAAGTCGGCCCAGCCGGGGGGCGCCAGCTCGTCAATGGGCCGCAGAAAATCGAGCATGCGGGCAATGCTGCGGTCTTCGGCGCCCATCCACAGGGCCGAAGGCGGCAAGCCCACCGCCACGCGCATGACCACGTCGCGCCGCATCAGGTCGTAGTTGGGCGACACGGTTTCATGCCAGAGGCCGCCGGCTGCCTCAAACGCGTCCTTGAACTCCGTCAGGCCCGAGCGTTCACCGCGGGAAATCC
>NZ_JBKEEE010000027.1:0-1708 GCF_047975795.1 Ottowia sp.
CACATTTGTGCATGCCGATGGCCGCAGCTTCAACGTGCGCTTTGCGCCCGATGGCGCGCCCATCAGCGCCACGCCCGTGGCCCGCCCTGAAATGCCGGGTGCCGACACCCCTTATGTCGCCACGCTGCGATTGATCGAGGTTTCTCCGTGACCCTCCTTGCGAACGATATAAAAATTCGCGCTAGTAAACTCATGGCCGACGTGCCCAATGGCGGCGGTGGCCCGTCAGGCAATCTGATCGAGTGGGGTCAGTCGAACACGATGTTCGATGATGTGGACTCAGTCAGCCGCACCGTTGGCAATGTGTCCATCCGGCAGGCATTCCTGCACGTGGACACGGACAACACCGACCGTTTGCTGGGTAGTTATGCGATGGTGGCCAAACTGCCAGCCGACCCGAACATCACCGTCACGCTCGCATCGTGTCCACCTTTTGCGCAGCGCTCGGAGATCAGTGAGGCGGTCGCCAATTACCTGATTCGCGGCGTGCCGTGGAATGGATGGCTACTGGGCGACCACGTGGCTGGGCAGGCCAACATGCAGATCATGCAGCGCTTGGGGACTGACCTACCAACGGTTGGCCGCACGCTGGTGCTGGTGGCCAACGAGGGCACCGCAGCAGAAAAAATCGAATGGGCGCGCGTGATCAAGGTCGAAAGCGAGACTCGCACATTTACCGACGCAAAGGGTGACTACCTGGGGATGGTGGTCAAGTGCGATCTGTCTGCCGGCTTGGGGCAGGACATGCCGGGCACCGACCCGAACCGCTTTTTCTCCATCGATTCAGGCGCAAGCCATGTGCGCGACACCACCGCCGCTGACGCGGCCAATTATTTTGGCGCTGCGCCGCTCACAGCCATTGGCGCGCTGGGCGACAGCTTTGTGCATACCAGCGGCGTGTACGGCCAATTGGTGCCCAGTAGCGCCACGCCGGTGCCGGCGCTTGATCAGAGGCCGGCTGCGCAGCGCACCATCACGCTGGCAACCAGCCCGAGGTTGATCGAAACCCCAGCCGCACCGCACACGCGGCGCATCAAAATCGGCCAGGAAAACCGGGGCCTTAGCTATGTGGCTCAGCTCACGCCGCTGCCGGAGCCTGGCACGGTGGTGATCAAGTGGGTGGGTTTGGGCAACCAGCAGACAGTGACCGACGATGGAGCCGGCGAGCTGGAGGGCGCTGGCTCGGGCGTGGTGAACAGCGCCACCGGTTCCCTCGCGCTCACGCTGCCGAGCCTGCCCGACGTGGGCAGCGCTGTGGTGATTAGCTGGGGTGCCCGGCAGGCATACACAGACCGCAGCTCGCATGGCGCTCAAATGGGCATGCCCGAATACGAGTGGGTGTTGGATGGTGACGGCACGCTGGTGCCGGCAAGCCTGACCATGGAATACGTGAGCGGGGGCGTGCTGCGTAGCTGCACCGTGAGCGCCGCTGGTGTCATTGGCGGCGATGGCGAAGGCCGGGTGGATTGGCCCAGCAAAACTGTGCAGTTGCGCCCGTCCTACATGCCGGACGCCGGTGGACAGGTCGCCTGCGCCTACCAGCTCAGCAGCAGTCAGACCGAAATTATCAGCCCGCCCTCCGTCGATGCCGGTGGTTTTGTTTCTATCACTCTGGCACAGCAGCCGGCAGCAGGCACGCTCGAGATCAGTTGGATGACAGCGCAAGAGGTCACCGCCACCAGCGGCGGGCAACTCACGGCGGCCAGCA
>NZ_JBKEEE010000068.1:0-43147 GCF_047975795.1 Ottowia sp.
GCGCAAAAGGAGTTGGTGGCGCAGCAGCAAACGCATGAGCAGGTGCAGATCATGCAAGAGCCACCGAAGGTGCGCTCGCTGGGGCTGTGAGGGATGGTGGGTCGCCGAAACTCCACAAGGATAACTTACACAACGGCGACTGATCAGCATTTTTAGCTATTGATAAGGTAGCTGACAACGCTTTTACCTTCTGCGCCAAGACTCAATTCAATGCCCCATAAAAAAGCCTGCACCGCCGTGATGGCAGGTGCAGGCAAAGGGCGGGGCACTGCCTCTTCAATGCATGTTCATGGTGGGTTCATGGCCAGTTCGTGGCGAACGCTTTTTTGAACACCATCATTTTTTCCTGGACGCTTCGTACGCTTGCACATAGCCCACGGCGATGGCCCGCACAGCGCGACCAATGGCTTCGTAAGCGTCGTCGTTCAGATTGGCAAACGACACCCGGGCCGACCAGCCTGGGGCATGAAAGCCGCTGCCATTGAGCAGCACGATGCCGTGGCCTTCGGCCAGCTTGAAGGCGATGTCCAGCGGGTGGATGTTTTTCTTCACCCAGTTCACCACGTCTTCGCCCACGTACTTTTTAAGCCAGAACTCGAAGTCGATGATGCCGTAATAGGCGTCGAAATACTGGTTCGGTTCGACCTCGATGCCCATGCCGTCGACCAGCAGCCTGAAGCGGTTTTGCACGATGGCGATACAGGCGTCCTGGTACGTGCGCTGGGTGTCCATCAGCTCGACCAGGGCAAACAGGCTCATCATCACCTGCTGCGGCAACGACAGGCCCGAGGTGTGGTTCAGCGCCACATCGCGGCTGTCGGCCACCACGCGGTCAATGAACTTGATGTGGCGCGGCTCCAGCGTCAACGGGCCGTAGCGGTAGTCGAGCTTGACCTGAACGTCTTCGGCGGCAGCGGCAATTTTCTTGTCCAGAATATTGTCTTCGTGCAAGGCAATCACGCCCAGCCGCCAGCCGGTGCAGCCAAAGTATTTGGAAAACGAATACACCCCCAGCGTGTTGTGCGGCAGCACGCTCATCACCGACTGAAAACCCTTGACGAAGGTGCCGTACACGTCGTCGGTCAGGATGATCAGATCAGGGCGTTTTTCCTTCACCAGCTTTTCCAGCCGCCCCAGCGTCTCAGGCTTCAGGGCCACGGCCGACGGATTGCCGGGGTTGACCAAAAATAGCGCCTTGACCTTCGGGTCTTCCAGCAGCTTGAAGTCGTTTTCGGTGTACTGAAGCTCGTCTTCTTGCTCGGCGTTCATGAACACGGTTTTAAGGGCGTAGTCTTCCAGCTCGGGCATTTCCAGATAAGGCGTGAAGATGGGCGTGGCCAGCGCGATGGTGTCGCCCGCGTTCAGCAAACGGTTGTTTTTCAGCGCCTTGAACAGGTAACACATGGCCGCCGTGCCGCCTTCGACCGGAAACAAATCGAACTTGCCCTCAGGGGGCTGGCCGCCCAACATGGCCCAGTCCAGATACTTGCGCACGATTTGTTCGTTGTGCACCAGCGCGCGGTCGGGCACCGGGTAGTTGTCGCCAATGACCGAGTCGGTCAGCTCGTGCACAAACTCATCGGGCTTGAAACCCAGGGTGTTGATGGCATGCGCCACCACCGCGCGCAAGGTGTCGGCCCCAGGCATGTGGGCCGCCTGCTGGCCGTCCAGCCATTGCATCAGCCGCCCGTGCGCGCCGCGCTTGGCGGGCATGCCGGCCAGGCCCACCGGGTCGTGAAAGACCCGCTTGGCTTCGGTCAGCGCAAACTGCCCCAGCAAAAAAAAGGCTTCGCGCGCGCGCGTGGCAATCCAGTTGGGGTTGCCGCGCCCGGCATTCAAAAAGGCGCGCGAGCCATGCCCTGTTTCGGCCTTGGCCAGTTGAATCAACTGATCCTTGATCTCGAACGGGCTGAGTTTGTCGAGTTTTTGATAGTCCACCAGTTTCATGTCGGATTTCTCCAGTATCAAATTTGAAAACTGCCGCACTCCAGGACTGCAAGTGCGGCACGCAACCGCACACATCCACTTCAATACGCCTCTTCAATGCGTCATTTCAGTGCGCAATCAACAACACAATCGCCAGCCCCCACAAGGTGAGCAGCGTGTTCGACACCGCATAGGGCACCGTGTAGCCCAGCATGGGCACGTTGCTTTTAGCCACCTCGCCCACCATGGCCACCGATGCGGTGCTGGTGCGCGCACCGCCGCAGCAGCCCAGGTTGATGGCAGGGTCAAACTTGAAGATGTATTTGCCAATGAACGGTGCCACCAGCATCGGCACGGCGGTGGCAAACAGCCCCCACAGGAAGATGGACACACCCGCTTCCTGCAAACCCTTGATAAAGGTTGGCCCGGCTGAAATGCCCACCACGGCAATGAACACGTTCAAGCCCACCGAATTCATGAACCACAGCGTGGCCGCTGGCACCGCGCCCATGCTGGGCAAAAAGCTGCGCAGCCAGCCAAACACAATGCCCGCAATCAGCACGCCGCCTGAAGTGGACAAGGTGATGGGAATGCCGTGCACCGGCATCTTCAGCGCACCGATCAGGCCACCCAGCACGATCGCCAGCCCCACCATGACCATGCTGGTCTGCGTGATCGGACGGTCGGCAAAGCCAATGGCCTTGATGAGCGCATCGGTGTGTTTTTTGGTGCCGGTGACCGAGATGATGTCGCCCCGGTGCAGCGCCGTCTTGGGCAACACCGGAATGTCGACCAGCAGCGAGCCGCGCTTGATGCCGTTGATGTACACACCGCGCGTGAACGGCTCTGTGGCCAGATCGTCCAACTGGCGGTTGGCGACCTTGCCGTTGGTGACCTGCACGCTCACGGTTTCCACCGGCACGTCCAGCAGATCGCGGTCATTCACGTCTTCGGCGTCGTTGGAAAAGTGTGACAGCACGTCGTAAGTGGCCGACACCGCCACCACGTCACCGGCTTGCAGCACCACCTCGGGCGTGGGGTCGATGATGTCCTGGCCGCGCCGGATGTTCTCTACAAACAGGCGTTCGCCACGAAAACTGCCCTCGGCCTGCGCCACCGTTTTGCCCACCACGCGGCTGTCAGCGTCCAGCAGATAGGCGCGCATCTCGTGCTGGTGCCAGGCCGATGCCGCATCGGCATTGGTGTTGCCGCCTTTCATTTGAAGCTCGTAGCGCGCACATTCCTTGGCCACATCAATGCCCAGCAAGGTGGGGCCAAGGTAAGCCAGAATCCAGCCGGTACCGATGGTGCCGAACAGGTAGCAAATGGCGTAGGCCACCGGAATGCTGTTCAACTCGGCCTTGGCCTGCGCCGGATCCATCCCCAGGTTGTTGATGGCGTCTGTGGCCACGCCGATCGAAGCCGAAATGGTTTGCGCGCCCGCCAGCAGGCCCGCAGCCAGACCGGGGCCGTAACCGGCCACCTTGGCCGCCACATAAACGCAGCCCAGGCACAGCAGACAGATCACCACCGCAAACAAAGCCTGCGGCGCGCCGTCGGAAGCCACGCCGCGCACAAACTGCGGCCCCACGCCATAGCCCACGGCAAACAGAAACATCAAAAAGAACAGCGACTTGACCTGCGGCGACACATCGATGCCCACCTGGCCAATCAGCACCCCGGCCAGCAAGGTGCCGGTCACCGCGCCCAGTGTGAACGAGCCGAACTTGACGGCCCCAATAAAGTAGCCCAGTCCCAGCGCCAAAAAGATGGACAACTCAGGGTAGTGCCTGAGCGTGTCAAAAAAATAGTCGATCATGAGAAGACTCCTGCGAATTCAGCAAAAAACTGCCCAGCGCTGTGCCATGCGCGCACCCTGGGCAGCGGTTTCAACAACGATTCATGACGCGCAGTGCCTTCAGCACTTGGTCACGGCCGTCACTTCGTCCGAATGCTGGCCGTGCAGCGCCGGCGGCGTGGCATTGCCGCCGTGCTTTTCCAGCCATTTGCAGGCGTTGATGATGTCGGTGGCCAGACCGCGAATCACCGTGCGGTTCAGGTGCGGGCGCACCACCACGCGCAGGCTGCGCACGTTTTGCGCGTTGGGTGGCATGCTGTAGGCCGACAGCACCCAGCCGCGCTCGCGCACCTTGGCAGACACATCAAATTCGCTGAAGTTGGTGTACTTCTCGTTCAGCGTCAGCGCCACGACGGGAATGCGCTGGGTGTGGTTCATGATCTTGAAGTAGCCGCTTTCCACCAACAAATCGCGCAGCAGTTGCGAGTTGTTGACCGTCTGGGTCATGATGGTTTTGTAGCCATCAAAACCCAGCCGCACGAACACGTAGTACTGGTAAGCGATCTGAAAGCCATTGCGGCTGAAGTTCAGCGTGGCCGTGGGCATCTCGCCGCCCAGGTAGTTCACATAGAAGATCAGGTCTTTGTGGAACACCGTGTCATCACGAAACACCACCCAGCCCAGCCCCGGCGGCACCAGGCCGAACTTGTGGCCCGAAGCGTTGATGGATTTGACCCGCGGCAGACGGAAGTCCCACTTGTAGTCGGGGTACACGAACGGGTTGACAAAACCGCCCGATGCGCCGTCGATATGCATGGGCACGTCGTGGCCAGTGCGCTTTTGGTAGTCGTCCAGCCACTTTTGTATGCCCTCAAAGTCATCGTCCTCGCCGGTGAAGGTCTGCCCGGCAATGGCCACCACGGCAATGGTGTTCTCATCCACGTAGTCGGCCAGCTTTTCTGCCGTCAGCGTGTATTTGCCTGGCTCCAGCGGAATGATGCGCGGCTCCACATCAAAGTAGCGCATGAACTTTTTCCACACGATCTGCACGTTGCCACCCGTCACCAGGTTGGGGCGGCTGGCGTCTTTGCCAGCGGCTTTGCGGGCCGTGCGCCAGTTCCACTTGTGCGCCAGCCCGGCCAGCATGCAGGCTTCGCTGGATCCCACGGTGGCCGTGCCATAGGGCGTGACACCTTCCGGGCCGTTCCAGAGCTGGTGCAGCCACTTGACCATGCGGTTTTCCAGCGCAAACAACTGCGGGTACATGTCATGGTCGATGTGGTTCTTCAGAAAATGGTGGTGCGCCACCTCTTCCGACTCCGGCTCGGTGAACGTGGTCACGAAGGACGACAGGTTCATCTCCGGCTGGGTGTCCGTCCAGGTCTCGCTGTTGACGATGGCCTGCGCCGCACGGGCATCCACACCATGTTCAGGAAACTTGTCCAACGGTAAATCCTCGTTGAACATGTGCCATGCATTGGGGGGGTTGTACGCCATGGTTCGATCCTTTCTTGAATATTACTTAAGTTAAATAAATATCACTCCCAACACCTTGGGAAGGTCTGCACAACCCCCGCTGCAGGGCGAGGTGACGCGTGAATGTTCACATGGCGAAACGAGCGTTGAATTTCTCATCGTTTTGCGCTGTTTTTGGTTCGCTTGACCCTGATTTTAGGCCCTTACCCACGCTGCAGGCGCACTCATGCTTGCAGCGCCTGCAAAATTCGTTTGCGCACCATCCACAGGTTTGACAGCGCAAACATCACCAACAACTGGCTGGTGTTCTTGGCCAGACCCCGGTAGCGCACCTTGCGATGACCAAACTGGCACTTGATCACCCGAAACGGGTGCTCGACCTTGGCCCGGATGCTGGCCTTGATCTGCTCCAGTTGCTCTTTGAGCGCGTTGACGGGTTGGCTCTGGTCCATGGCCTTGCGCTGGCCGGGCATCATGGCAATTTGCCAATCCACATCGGGGTGCTGCGCCTGGACTTCTTCGCGTTTGTGAACACCCCGGTAGCCCGAGTCGGCAAAGACCACCTCCTCTTGTCCATGCAGCAAGGCGTGTGCCTGTGTGATGTCATGGGCATTGGCTGCTGTGGTGGTGACGGTGTGCACCAGGCCCGAGTCGGCGTCCACGCCAATGTGCGTCTTCATACCGAAGTGCCACTGGTTGCCCTTCTTGGTCTGGTGCATCTCAGGGTCGCGCTCACCGCTGTGGTTCTTGGTGGAGCTGGGCGCAGAGATCAAAGTGGCATCAATGACCGTGCCTTGCTTGAGCATCAGCCCGCGCTCGGTGAGCTGGGCGTTGACCAGCGCCAGGATCTGCTGGCCCAGATCGTGTTGTTCAAGCAGGTGGCGAAAGCGCAAGATGGTGCTTTCATCAGGCAGGCGGGTAATGCCTGCATCCAGGTGGGCAAACTCGCGGTACAGCGGAATGTCATGCAGTGCTTCTTCCATGGCCGGGTCGGAGTGGCCAAAGAACTGCTGCAGCAGGTGAATGCGCAGCATCACTTCGATGGCAAAGGGCGGGCGCCCTGTGCGGCCCGCTGGCGCGTGCGGCGCAATCAGGGCCAGCAGATCAGACCAGGGGATGACTTGGTCCATCTCAGCCAAGAACGCACGCTTGCGCGTGCGTTTGGCTGCAAGCTCGAATCCAGTGGTGGCAAGGCTTGTCTGTTGCATCGCTCCACTGTCTCAGATCAGGCCGTCATGGGGCTGACTTTTGCAGACCTTCCTTACTAATAAATAAGCAGTAATATTAAAAGGTCGATCATGAAGCATTACTTTTTACATTTGCGCCTTTTCTGGTTGGCAGGGCTGTGCATGCTGATGTGGGGTGCGCGTCCGGCGTGGGCCGCCGATTGCATCAGCGGGGTGTACAGCACCTCGAGCAGTTGCACCGTGCCTGCGGGCGTGAGCAGTATCACCATTGAAGCCTGGGGTGGCGGTGGTGGTGGTGGCGCAGGCGGCTGGGTGGGTGATGCCAATTCTGGTGGTGGCGGTGGCGGTGGCGGCTCGTTCTGTCAGGGCACGTACACCGTTGCATCTGGTGCAACGCTGCAAATTCAGGTGGGCCAGGCAGGGCATGCAGGCGTGCAGGGTTCTGGTGCCGGGTCAAGCTTGAGTCAAGGCGGCGGCGGCGGTGGGATCTCGGCCGTGACGGGCGGTGGGGTTACCGGGTTGGTGGCCAATGGCGGCGGCGGCGGCAGTGGCGCGGGTGAATATTTCGGCGGATCACCCGGTGCTGGCGCATCCAACAGCGATGGCGGCGCAGGCGGCAATGCCAATGGCTTAAGCGCGGCAGATGGCGGTGACGGCGGCGATGGCGGGGTGCGTGGCGGTGATGGCGGCATGAGTTCGAGCATCGACGCGGGCATCAGCGGCACAGGTGGCGATGGCGGCAACGGCGGCAGCACGGGTGGCGATGGCGGCGATGGCGGCGATGCGCCAGCAGGCACCATAGGCGGTAATGGTGGCAACGGCGGAGGCGGTGCTACCGCTGGTGGTGCAGGCGGCACGGGTGGCACAGGTGACTCCACCGGTACCAATGGCGCAACAGGCCCGGTCGATCCAGCCACCTATATTGCCTACGGTGCCTGCACTGGATCAACGGCACTGGCAGGCCAGAGCGGCAGTGGCAGCGTAGGCGGCGCATCGGGCGGCGGCGCGATCAGCAACCCACCGACGGGCACGCCCGGCACTGGCGGCAGCGGCGGCATTGCCGGCACAGCCAGTGATTCGGGCACAGCGGGCTTTGCCGGATTGGTGCGCCTGAGCTTCACGCTGGCACCAGGGACGGCATCGACCGTGCCAGTGCCGGGGCTGACGGGCTGGCCGCTGGCTTTGCTGGCGGGCCTGCTGCTTTGGGTTGCGGCGCGTGCGCGCCCACGCCGCACCCGCTGAATTTCACGCGCCACCGGCGCACCTACAATGCCCGCATGATGGCGTCTGTAGATGTGTGCATTCGGGGGGCTGGCATCGTAGGCCGCACGCTGGCCTTGTTGCTGGCGCGCGAGCGTCTGCGCGTGGCGCTGGTGGCTGCGCCGCCGCGCCCTGACAACGTGCCCGATGTGCGCGCCTATGCCCTTAACCCGGCATCGCGGGCGCTGCTGCAAGGCTTGCGCTGCTGGCCCGACGAACGCGCCGCCACGCCGGTACTCGGCATGCAGGTGCATGGCGACGGCACGGGTCTGGTGCGTTTTGACGCCGCCACGCACAACGTGCCCGCACTCAACTGGATCGTGGACGTGCCCACACTAGAGCAGCAACTGGCTGAAGCCACGCGCTACCAAAGCGGCATCGAGATCGTCGAGCACCCCGTGCCCACACCTTTGACCGTGGTGTGCGAAGGCCGTGCCAGCGTCACCCGGGCCGAATTGGGCGTGGACTTTGACATCACCCCTTACCCGCAGCACGCCATTGCCACAAGGCTGGATTGCGAACGCCCGCACGGCCAGATCGCGCGCCAGTGGTTCAACACCGACGGCGACATCCTGGCTTTTTTGCCACTGGACGGCCCACAAGGCAGACAGGTGGCGGTAGTGTGGTCAGTCCACCACGCGCGTGCGCCCGAACTGCTGGCGCTGAATAACGACGACTTTGCCACCCGCCTGCTTGAAGCCAGCGGCGGTGGCCTGGGCGCGCTGCAAGCGGCCGCACCGCGCGCACGCTGGCCGCTCATGCGAGCGCGCGCCACGCGCTGGGTGGGCCGCATGCCTGCTCTGACCGAGGGCAGTTTTGCGCTGGCCGGTGACGCGGCCCACGCTATGCACCCGCTGGCCGGTCAGGGCCTGAACGTGGGTCTGGGCGACGTGGCCGCACTGGCCCAGGCACTGGCCGCGCGGGAATACTGGCGCAGCCCAGGCGATTTGAAGCTGTTGCGCCGCTACGAACGCGCTCGCCAGGGCGACTGGCTGCGCATGAGTCTGGCTACTGATGGCCTGCAACTGCTGTTTGGGCGGCCAGAAAGCGCCGCAGTCGCTTTGCGCAACTGGGGCATGAACCTGTTCGACGCCAGCGGACCTTTGAAATCGCGCGTAGCCAAAGTGGCCATGGGAACTGGTTGAACCTTTTGAGGTTCACACCACGTTGCAACATTTGTTGGGTCAATCGTTATGAAAAAACACGTCTTCGCCGCTGTTCTGCTGGCTGCGCCTTTGCTGGCCAGCGCGCAAGAAGCCACTATCCGCAAAAACCTGCCAGCGCGCATCCCTGGTCTGGCCGCCATTGACGAGGTGGCCAAAACCCCCATGGACGGGCTGTATGAGGTGCGCATCGACAACGAAATTGCTT
This sequence comes from Ottowia sp., assembly GCF_047975795.1. Lineage (GTDB taxonomy): Bacteria > Pseudomonadota > Gammaproteobacteria > Burkholderiales > Burkholderiaceae_C > Ottowia. The sequence continues at coordinate 9,019 of NZ_JBKEEE010000068.1, forward strand.
ACACCGACGCCGAAGGCAACTACCTGATTCATGGCACGCTGGTCGACACCCGCGCCATGAAAAACCTGACCGAAGAGCGCATCAACAAACTCAATGCCGTCAAATTCAGTGAGCTGGAGTTGAAAAACGCCTTCACCATGGTGCGCGGTAACGGCAAACGCAAGCTGGCGGTGTTTGAAGACCCCAACTGCGGCTACTGCAAACGTTTCGAGAAAGATCTGGCCAAGGTCGACAACGTGACGGTGCATCTGTTTCTGATCCCGATTCTGGGTGAGGACTCGATGACCAAATCGCGCCAGATCTGGTGCAGCGCCGACAAGGCCAAGACCTGGGTCGACTGGATGCAGCGCGACGTGACCCCAAAAGGCAATCCGGTGTGCAACACCGAGGCGCTGACCGCCAATCTGGAATTCGCACGCAAATACAGAATCACCGGCACCCCCACCGTAATCTTTGCCGACGGCACGCGCATTCCCGGTGCCATCAACACCCAGCAGATCGAGCAGCAACTGTCGCGCTGACCGCGTGGCGCGCTCCAGCGATTGACCATGCCTGTCGCCAAACCGCCATCACCAGCCGCGCACTACACCGTGCGCGTGGCTGATGCGGCGGCGCACCGCTTTGGCATCGAGTTGACCATCGCCCAGCCCGCTGCGATGCAACGCGTGTCGCTGCCGGTGTGGATACCGGGCAGTTACCTGGTTCGTGAATTTGAGCGCCATCTGAGCGGCCTCCACGCTGCGCAAGGCCGCAGTGCCTGCCCGCTGCACCAGGTGGACAAAACCACCTGGGACATCGCCTGCAACCCCAAGCGTCCGCTGCTGCTGCGCTACGAGGTGTATGCGTTCGACAACTCGGTGCGCGCCGCCTGGCTGGACGCGCAGCGCGGTTTTTTCAACGGCACCGGCCTGCTGCTGCGCGTGCATGGGCAACAAACGCAGCCGCACACCTTGACGCTGCAAGCACCGCGCGCGCACCCCAACTGGCACGCGGCCACCGCCATGACGGCGCTTGAAGTTGACGCGCACGGCTTCGGCACCTATCAGTGCGCCAGCTATGACGAGCTGGTCGATCACCCGGTGGAAATGGGCACGTTCTGGAGCGGCACGTTTGAAGCGCGCGGCATTCCGCATCGCTTCGTGGTGGCCTGTGCGCCGCCCGCATTCGATGGCCAGCGCCTGCTGCGCGATGCGCAGCGCATTTGCGAAACCGTCATCGACTTCTGGCGCAGCGACCCCGCGCAGCAGCCAGACCGTTATCTGTTCATGCTGAACGCCGTGGATGGCGACTATGGCGGCTTGGAACACCGCAACAGCACGGCGCTGATCTGTGGTCGCCGCGATCTGCCACGCAGCGGAAAATCCGGCCCATCGGGTACAGACCACGAGGGCTACACCACGCTGCTGGGACTGATCAGCCACGAATACTTTCACGCCTGGAACATCAAGCGCTTAAAGCCTGTCGAGCTGGCGCAGATCGACTACACGCGTGAAAACTACACCCGCCTGCTGTGGTTCTTTGAGGGCTTCACCAGCTATTACGACGACTTGCTGTTGCGCCGCGCGGGCCTGCTGGACGACGTGGCTTACTTCAAGCTCCTGACCAAGACGCTCAATCAGGTGTTGCAAGCGCCAGGGCGACACGTGCAGTCGGTGGCGCAAGCCAGCTTTGATGCCTGGGTGCGGTTTTACCGCCAGGACGAAAACACCCCCAACAGCACCGTCAGCTACTACACCAAGGGTGCTTTGGTGGCTTTGTGTTTTGATTTGACGCTGCGCCAGGAAGGCCGCACCACGCTGGACGAGGTGATGCGCGCGCTGTGGCGTCATTGCCAGGGCGGCCCGATGCACGAGGGCGACTTTGCCGCCGTGTTGGCCGAGCTGGCAGGCCGCTCGTTCGAGCGCGAAATCAGCGCCTGGGTGCACGGCACCGACGACTTGCCGGTGCGCCCCTTGCTGCAAGCGCAAGGCATTCAAGTGCGCGATGAACCTTCGCAATGGGCGCAAGCGCTGGGCCTGCGCGTGAGTGAATCGGGTGGCCGCGTGGTGCTTAAAGTGGTGCTGGATGGCGGCCCTGCCGCTCACGCAGGCATGGCCGCAGGCGACGAATGGCTGGGCATCGAGCTGTCCGCAAGCGCCACGCCAGGGCGCACGCGTACCGTGTCAGCCGCCCAGGGCTGGCGGCTGACACGGGTGGACGACGTGCCCCTGTACGCAGGCGATGCGCGCACCGTCACCGCCCTGGTCGCGCGCGATGCGCGCCTGCTGCGCCTGCCTTTGATGCTGCCACAACAGCCCACCACCTGGCGGCTGATTCCGCCTGATTCTTCCGGCCCAATCAACAGCGGCAGTGACCGCACGTGGCCCGGCTGCTGAACACAGCGTCCTGGCCATCAGGCCGCTGCGCGCTGTGGCTCAGCCTGGCGCTGACACTGTTGCTGCACGTGCTGGCGCTGGCACTGTTGCGCCACGCCTTGCAGCCTCCCAGCCTGCTGCTAGACATGGCTCCGGCCTTTTACACACGCACCATCACACCGGTCGCACCTGCCACGCCAGCGGTCGTGGTGCCAGCGCCCACCGACGCCCCACCGCCGCGCAGGCCCACGGCGCACATTCGCCAAACACCTGCGCAGCCTGCCAATCCGCCAGCTCCCATCCCCGCCGAACCCTCTTCAAACAACGCAACCCCAGCGGCAGAAGCACCGGAATTGCCCAAACCGCCCGCCAGCCAAGTTGCTCAAGCCATACCCGCCCTGTCCACGCCACCCGTTGTCGCGGCCAGCCATCCGCAACAGCCTCTTGTTGACGCTGCTGCAAGCGATGCTTCAGCTTCAGACGCGCAGCCCAAAGACATGAATCGGCTTGAAGCCACCATACAAGCACCCGCCGCAACATCCATCGCCGCTGCCAGTGCGCCTGCACTGGCCGCCTCCAGCCCTGACGTTGCCGAAGCCGAGGCTGCTTTTTTGACCACCTGGCCCAGCGACACCCGCGTCACCTACAAACTGGGCGGCAATTACCGTGGGCCGCTGGACGGAAGCGGCTACGTGCTGTGGCAGCGCGTGGGCACGCGCTACCAGGCCACGGTGGAACTCAGTGCCGGACTGCTGGCCTCGCTCAGCTTCAACAGCCAGGGCGAGATCACGCCCTTTGGCCTGCACCCCGAGGTGTACGAAGAAGACTTTCGCGGCCGCAGGCGGGGCGTGCGCCTGGGCGGCGATGAAGTGCAGTTGCATCGGGGCCAACGGGTGCCACGCCCGGTGGGCGTGCAGGACACAGCCAGTCAGTTCGTCGATCTGGGGCACCGCTTTGCCACGGGCCAGGTGGCGCTGGCGACGGGCACGCAAATCCGTTTCAGCATGGCGCGCCCCGGTGGCGTGGACGACTGGATTTACGACGTGGTCGGTCTGGAAACCCTGCACCTGCCCCAACTGGGTGCGGTGAGCGCCTGGCACCTCAAGCCGCGTCGGCTGGACAAGCCACGCGGCCCCTACAGCGCCGAAATCTGGTTCGCCCCCACGCTGCAATATCTGCCCGTGCGCATTCGCATCACGCAGGACGAAGACACTTACATTGAGCTGCTGGTCAAAACCATTGAGCAGCAATGAAATGAATCTGGTTGCATTGCTCCGCAAGTCATTTTGTTCAGCGTTGAATAAATAGGCACCGTGAAAGCAGCGCACGCCACAAAAGGTGTCCGCCCCGGGACAACCCGCTCAGACGAGTGCCCCAAGGTGTGGATACTTAAGGCACAAGCGCTGGCTTTCGCACCCCATGCCAGTTTTGATGACGACCACCCCGGAGACTACCCACCGCCATGACCCAAGCTACCCCCACCGCTGTCGCTGGCTCTCGCACCCCCCACATTCGCCATTACCAGAACTGGCTGCGCGACACACGCGGTCTGCAATTTGATGACTACCACGCTCTGTGGCGCTGGTCAGTGTCGGATCTGGACGCTTTTTGGCAAAGCATTTGGGACTATCTGGACATCCAGTCGCCCACACCGCACACGGCGGTGCTGGCCAAGAACGTGATGCCGGGGGCGGTGTGGTTCCCTGGCGCGCAAGTCAATTACGCGCGGCAGGTGATGCGCCACGTGCAGCCCGCGCACGCGGCGGGACAGCCAGCGCTGATCAGTGAGAACGAAAAAGGCCAGGTGAGCGAGCTGTCCTGGCCCGAGTTGCAGCGCCAGGTGGCCTCGTTGGCCTTGCACCTGAAGGCGCAGGGCCTGCAGCCGGGCGACAAGGTGGCGGCTTACTTGCCTAATATCCCTGAGACCATCATCGCCTTTTTGGCCACCGCCAGCATTGGGGCCGTGTGGAGCGTCTGCGCGCCAGACATGGGCAGCGGTGCGGTGCTGGACCGCTTCAAGCAAATTGCCCCTAAAGTGCTGATCGCCTGCGACGGCGTGACTTGGGCCGGACGCGACATCAACCGTCTGGATGTGGTGCAAGAGCTGCGCGCGGCACTGCCCAGCGTGCAGCACACGCTGCTGTATCGCAATCTTGGTACTACTGAAAATATAGCTGATATCGCAGATTTCACCAGTGCCACAGCCAGAAATGACGATCAAACAACGGGCTTCGAGCCAATGTGGCTGCCGTTCGATCATCCCCTGTGGGTGGTGTATTCCAGCGGCACCACGGGCTTGCCCAAACCCATCGTGCACGGTCACGGCGGCATGATGCTGGTGATGGCGATGCAGGGCCGCCTGCACAATGACATCGGATGCAGTTATGCGCCCGAGACTTTGGGCGAGCGCTTTCACTGGTACAGCTCCACCGGCTGGGTGATGTGGAACGCACAGATGGCTGGCCTGATGAGCGGCACCACCTGCGTCATTTTCGACGGCAGCCCCGGCGGCAGCAAAGACAAGCCCGACTGGACGGTGCTGTGGCGCTTTGCCGCACGCCACGGCGTCAGCTTTCTGGGCGGCGGCGCAGCGCTGTTTGCCAACTGCGCCAAAGCCGGGGTGAACTTGAGCCAGTGCGGCGATTTGTCGCGCATCTGGGCGCTGGGCAGCACCGGCTCGCCCCTGGCACCAGAGGTGCAGCAGTGGGGCACTGAGCAGTTCAGGCGCATCGCCCAAACGCCCGCGCAACAAGACATCTGGTGGGTCAACATTTCCGGCGGCACAGACTTTTGCGGGGCCTTCATTGGCGGCAACCGCGAACTACCGCAGCAGCCCGGTGTGATGCAGTGCCGTTTACTGGGTGCTGCCGTGGAGGCATGGAACGATGCGGGTGCCCCGGTGGTGGGCGAGGTGGGCGAGCTGGTTTGCAGCCAGCCCATCCCGTCCATGCCGCTGTATCTGGTCAACGATCCTGATGGCACGCGCTACCACGCCAGCTACTTCGAGATATACCCGCCCGGCCATGGCCGAAAGCCCGGTGGTGGCGACTTCGACAAAGCGGCCGGCAGCGTCTGGCGCCACGGCGATTGGTTGCGCATTGGCGATGAAAACGGCCAGGGCGAATGGTGCGTGATCTACGGCAGGTCTGATGCCACCATCAACCGCCACGGCCTGCGCATGGGCACCAGCGAGATTTACAGCGCCGTCGAAGGCGTTGACGAAGTGCTCGACTCGATGGTGGTCGATCTGGAATACCTGGGCAAAGACAGCTTCATGCCGCTGTTCGTGGTGCTGCGTCCGGGTATCGAGCTGAACGATGGGCTGAAAAAACGCCTGAGCGACGCCATTCGCACATCGCTCAGTCCGCGCTTTATTCCCGACGCCATCGTGCAGGTGAGCGAAATTCCGCGCACCCTGTCAGGCAAAAAACAGGAGTTGCCGATCAAAAAGCTGCTGCTCGGCCAGCCGCTGGACAAGGTGGTGAACAAAGAGGCCATGGCCAACCCTGGCTGTCTGCCCTGGTACGAGGCATTTGCCCAAGAGCACCAAAAAGAAGTGGCACAGCGCTGAGGCCCACTTCAAATCATTGAGCAAAAATAGCTGTCAGCGCAATAAATATATGCGTTTGCAGCTATTAAATTAAAAGCAAATAAATCGGATAGGTGGGCCACGATCTGCTTTGTCTCATCAACTGACGTCGTCCACCTTGACCACGCCGCGGCGAATCTGGTCCAACTCCATGGATTCAAACAGGGCCTTGAAGTTGCCCTCGCCAAAGCCTTCGTTGCCTTTGCGCTGAATGAATTCAAAGAAGATAGGGCCAAGCTGGTTTTCGCTGAAAATTTGCAACAGCAGCTCGCCCTGCGCACCATCGACCAGGATGTTGCGCGCTTGTAACTCACCAATCGGCTCTTTCAAATCCGGTATGCGTCCCGGCAGCAGCTCGTAATAAGTGTCGCTGGTGTTCAGCAGCTTGATGCCCGCCAGTTGCAGGGCGTCCACGGTGCCATAAATATCCGTGCTGGCCAGCGCAATATGTTGCACGCCTTCGCCGTGGTAGCTGTCGAGGTACTCGGCAATCTGGCCTTTGTTGTCGTTGCCTTCTTCGTTGATGGGGATGCGAATCTTGCCGCAGGGGCTGGTCAGGGCCTGGCTTTTCAGGCCGGTTTTTTGTCCCTCCAGATCAAAGTAACGGATCTCGCGGAAGTTGAACAGGCGCTCGTAAAAGCTCACCCACTCGGCCATGCGGCCACGGTGCACGTTGTGCGTCAGATGGTCAATCACTGTCATGCCGTAACCCTGAGGGTTGATGGCCGCCGCGCCACTGATGCCCGGCAGCGGCTCAAAGTCCACGTCGTAAAAACCAATGTTGCCGATGTCACCGGCTTGCGCGCCGTTCTTGCCACGCCAGCGGTCGATGAAGTAAATGATCGAGTCGCCAATGCCTTTGATGGCTGGAATGTTCAGCTCGCCCGGTGCGGCCGTTTCGGCATAGCCCCAGGCCCCCAGGCCAATGGCGCGTTCGTAAGCGGCTTTGGCGTCCTGCACCCGAAAGGCAATGGCGCAGATGCTGGGGCCGTGCAGCTTGGCAAAGCGCTGGGCAAAACTGTCTGCCTCGGCGTTGATGATGAAATTGATCTCGCCCTGCCGATACAGCGTCACGTTCTTGTGGCGGTGCTTGGCCACCGCCGTGAAGCCCATGCGCTCGAACAACGCGCCCATGGCCTGCGGATCAGGCGCGGCGTATTCGATGAACTCGAAGCCGTCGGTGCCCATCGGGTTGTCCCAAGGCTTGAAGGCGCTGGTGGGTTGGCTCATGGCTTGTCTCCTGTCTATGTGGTGATGGCGATCTTCGACGCCAGACACCTACTGTAGGGCGCAAGAGGCTCATGACACCAGCGTTTGGCGGCAATAATGGGCCAAATTACGCATAAAAAACGCGTCATACTCTTATATAACGATGATTTAATGCGTATAAATCGTTACCGTGGCTTCAACTCGCGATGAGCCTCGCATTGCATGGGCACCAACGCCATGACAGAACCTGCTTTAGACCGTCTGGACCGCGCCATCTTGCGCCAGTTGCAAACCGATGGCCGCACCACCTGCGACATGCTGGGAGTACAAATCGGCCTGTCGGCCAGCGCCGTGCTGCGCCGCATCAAAAAACTGGAAGACAGTGGCGTGATTGACCGCTACGTGGCCCTGCTCAAGCCCGAGGCGTTGGGCCTGGGGCTGATGGCCTATGTGAATGTGCGGCTGCAAAAGCAGGCCAGCCACGCCAAACGCAGCCCGATGGACGAGTTTTGCGCCAGCGTCCACACCTGGCCCGAGGTGGTTGAGTGCGTCGCCCTGACGGGCGAAATGGATTTTTTGCTGCGCCTGGTCATTCAGGATATGAATGAATACTCACGCTTCATGATGAACACTCTGCTGCGTCACCCCGCCGTGCAGGACTGCAAGACCAGTTTTGTGATGGATCGTGTCAAAACCACCACTGCATTGCCGATCGATGTCTGAATCACCGCATCGCCTGCCATCAAATTCAACGCTACCACTTGGCGCACGAAGCGCATGCAGTCCATGAAATCAAAAGACAATTTTGAGGCCGTCCTGTTCGACTGCGACGGTGTGCTGGTCGACAGCGAGCCACTCACCTTGGGCACCTTGCGCGACATGTTGGCCGAGCACGGCTGGAGCATGCCGCTGGCCGAATGCACACGCCTGTTTTTGGGCCGCATGGTGCGCAGCCAGAGCGCTCTGATCGAGGCGCACACCGGCCAGCCCCTGACCGATGCGTGGATGCACGCTTTCTACGCCCGCCGTGACGCCGCCCTGCACGCCCACTTGCAGGCCATGCCCGGCGCACTGGCCGCCGTGCAGGCTGCCCACGCGGCCACCAGCGGGCGCATCGCCTGTGCCTCGGGTGCCGACCGCGGCAAGGTTGAACTGCAATTGCACAAAGTCAGCCTGATGCCCTGGTTTGAAGGCCGCATTTTCAGCGGCCACGAGTTGCCCGCCAGCAAACCCGCACCCGATGTGTACTTGGCCGCCGCCGCCCATCTACAACGCGCGCCCGAGCGCTGCCTGGTGATTGAAGACACCACCGTCGGCGTGACCGCAGGCAAAGCCGCTGGTGCCACCGTGTGGGCGCTGTGTTCGCAAGGAGATGCCGATGCGCAACATGCTCTGCGCGAGTGTGGGGCGGATGCGGTGTTTGGTTCCATGCTGGAGTTGCCGGGGTTACTCACGCCACCTCGGTGAACTCGGGCGACGACCGTGGTTGCTGGTGATGACGGCCGCCACTACAGCGCGCCATCACCCAGCACAATGCCTTCGCGGCGCGGGTCAACACCGCCTTCCAGCACCGTCTTGCCGTCTTTTTGCACCCGCATGATGGTGGACACACCGCTGGACAGGGCCGAGTTGGACACCTGATGCCCCAAGGCCGTGAGGCCGTCGTTCAAACCTGTGAGGTCGAGCGTGGTGTTCGAGCCATCGACGTTGGTGCGCGCTGAGTTGCTGGCACCAAAGTTCACCAGCGATGTGGCTTGCTGGGCGTCGAGCTTCCAGTCCAGCGCGCCAATCACGGTTTTCAGCACATATTGAATGATGGTGCTGCCGCCCGGCGACCCGGTGGCCATCAAAAAGTTGCCGGGGGTAGTGCCGTTGAACACCAGCGTGGGGGCCATGGTGCTGCGCGGGCGTTTATTGGCAGCCACAGCGTTGGCGATGGGGTTGCCATCTGCGTCCAGCGGCTGGGCAGAGAAATCGGTGAGCTGGTTGGTCAGCAAGAAGCCATCCACCATGTGGTACGAACCCATGCTGGATTCCACCGTGGATGTCATCGATACCACATTGCCATAGGCGTCAACGATAGAAAAATGCGTGGTGCCGTGCTCGACGGTTTTATCGATGCCGGCAGCATCGGCACCAAAATCACCGGGGGCAGCGGTGCCCATGCTGGCGTCTGTCGAAATCAGCGATGCCCGACTTTGCAGGTACGCGGGGTCCAACATCGACGCCAGCCCGCTGCCTGGCAGGGGCACGAAGTCGGTGTCGGCCACATATCGGTCACGGTCGGCGTAGGCCAGCCGTTCGGCTTCAGACACCAGGTGCACGCCCAGCACGCTGGGAACCCCGCCTTCATTGCTGGGGTTGGTGGGCGCGTAGGCGCTGAGGTCAAAGTGGCTCAAGATGCCCAGGCTTTGCGCAATGGCAATGCCGCCAGAAGAGGGCGGTGCCATGGTGCAGACGTAATAGCTGCTGCGGTAGGTGGTGCAAACCGCGTCGCGTTTTTTGGCCTGGTAATTGGCCAGATCGTCCAGCGTCATCAGGCTGGGCGTGATGGGGGTTTGGCTGGCGTCGTCACCCACCGATTGCGCGGCCTTGGCAACGATGTTTTGCGCCAATGTGCCCGTATAAAGCGCATCGGCCCCTTGGTCGGCCAGCGTGCGCAGGGTTTGGGCGTAGGCCGCGTTGGTCATCGATTCGCCCGCCGCGCGTGGTGTGCCGTCGGCGTGAAAGTAAAGGGCCATGGCGTTGGCGTCCAGCGCCAGGTTGGCAGCGCTGCTCTGAATGGCGCTGCCCATGCGAGACGGGATTACAAACCCGTCAGAGGCTAGGCGAATGCCTTCGTCAAACAATTGGTTCCAGGCCAGTTTGCCGTACTCGTCATGGGCCATGTCCAGCATGCGCATCACACCGGGTACCCCGATGGAGCGCCCGCTGCGCCGTGCCGATGGCACGGGGGTGGCGGAGCTGGCATCGGCCTGATCTTGCCGCGTCAGGTAATAGCCGGTGGCGGCGGCCGGGGCGGTTTCGCGGCCATCGTAAGCGACGATTTTCTGGCTGGCCGCGTCGTAATGCAGCATGAAGGCGCTGCCCGCAATGGTGCTCGATTGCGGCTCCACCAGGCCCAGCACGGCTTGCACCGCAATGGCAGCATCCACGGCGCTGCCCCCGGCCTTGAGCACTTCGCACCCGGCCTTGGAGGCCAATGGGTTGTTGGCCACCACCATGTAACTGCTGGAATATTTGGCGCTGTAGCCGGTGCGGTAGCCCGACGGCGCTTCTGGTGCAGCCGGATCACCGGCAACGCCCGAACCCACCACCACGCTGGAGCCAGTGGACGACAGCACCTGGCAACTGTTGACATTGGTGTCGACGATCAGCGCGTCGCTGTTGCTGTCATCGTCGTTGTCGCTCGAGCTGCCACAACTGGCCAGCAAAACCACCATGGCCAGCGGTGCTAATTTAACGATGGGGTGAAGAGGCATGGCATCGGTCTCCAAATTGTTTTATGACGGGCGCTGGGCTGCATCCAAACAACACACCGGCGAAGCCCAGCAGAGCATCGTAATAGGGCGTCAACAGACTGTCTACAAACACATGCCGCGTGTGAACTTTGAGCTTCAGCGCATCTGAATTGCTACAAATTAAGCAGCTATCAACGCTTTTGTACTCTGCGTTAAGGCTTGATTTTCCTGGCCATTTCAGCCTATCAGTGCGCAGTCTCCAGAGCGACTTCGATGGCCGCGCCCAACGCCAGCAAATCGCGATCGCGCCCGCCTGCGGCTGCCAGCATCAACCCCACTGGTGCTTCACCTTCACGGTGGCAAGGCAGCGACAGTGCACAGCCGTCTAAAAAGTTGATGAAGCTGGGATTGCGCAGCATCAAGGCGTTGGCGGCAAAGTAAGCGTCGTCGCTGGCTTGCAGCTCGGCAATGGGCGGGGCGATGGTGGGCACGGTGGGCATGAGCAGCGCGTCAAAAGGGGCGATGCGTGCGCCCACCTGGGCGATCCAGTGCTGGCGCGCGGCTTGCAAATCGATGTAGTCGGCCGCGCTCATGCTGCTGCCCGCCTGAATGCGGGTGCCCACGCGCGGGTCGTAGTCGGCGGCGCGGTCGGCCAGTAGCGCGCGGTGCCAGGCCCAGGCTTCGGCACCAGCCAGGGTGCCACGGGCGTTGATCTGCGGCAGCTCGGCAAATTCAGGCACGGCGATGCGCGTCAGGCGTGCACCTGCGGCGTGCAGCAGGGCGCAGGCCCGCTCGAAGGCAGCGGTCACAGCGCTGTCCATGTCGCCCAGCACCACAGTCTCAACAATGGCCAAACGTGCATCGCGCAAGTGGCACGCGGGCAGTGGTTGCGGCGGCTCGCCCGCCAGCACGGCATCCACGGTGGCGCAACAGGCCACGCTGGCAGCCAGTGAGCCTATGGCATCGAGCGAGGTGGACAGCGGCAGCACGCCTTCGCGCGGCACACGCCGCTGCGTGGGCTTGAAGCCTGTGAGGCCGCACAAGGCAGCGGGGATGCGCACCGAGCCGCCAGTGTCGGAGCCGATGCCCACCACCGCCATACCGTCGGTCACCGACACCGCCGCACCAGACGACGAGCCGCCTGGGATACGCCGGGCGGCGCGGTCCCAGGAATTGGCGGGCGTGCCGTGATGCGGGTTCAGCCCCAGGCCTGAGAAGGCGAACTCGGTCATCTGGGTGCGCCCAACGATCACCGCGCCTGCGGCGATCAGGCGGTCAATGACTGTGGCGTTGCGTGCAGCAGGTGCAACGCTTTTCAGCACCACCGAGCCAGCGGTGGTGACTTGGCCTGCCACGTCGAACAGGTCTTTGACCGACACCGGAATACCTTCCAGCGGCGAGCGCACCATGCCCGCCGCACGCAGCGTATCGCTGGCGCGGGCAGCCGCCAGCGCGCGATCAGCATCCAGCCGCGTGAACACGCGCGTGCCTTCGCCGTCGGGGTCTTGCGCGCGCGCCAAGGCCGCGTCAGTCAAGGCCACGGCGCTGGTGCGGCCTGCACCCAAGTCGGCTTGCAGTTGTTGCACAGTGGGTAGCATGCAAAAATCCTTATGCAAGATGGGCCTGTGAAGCCTATTTAGCAAGCGCTGACAGCTATGATTTTTCAAGCTTAAAAACAGCCGTACCCGCCCGTAAGTTCGGCAGCCAGCGCACCGGCTGACCGTCGTGTACACCAAAGGCGTCGAGGATGCGCAGGCCGTTTTTACGCGCCAGCGCTTCAAAGTCTTTAAAGGTACCGACACGGATGTTGGGCGTGTCGTACCACTGATAGGGCAGGCGGCGTGTGACAGGCATGCGCCCGCGCAACACGCTCAGGCGGTTGGGCCAGTGCGCAAAGTTGGGAAAAGCGACGATGCCGATGCGGCCTACGCGCGCAGTTTCGCGCAGCATGACCTCTGCATTGCGCAGGTGTTGCAGGGTGTCGATTTGCAGCACCACGTCAAAGCTCTGGTCTTTGAAGGCGTTCAGCCCTTCGTGCAGATTGAGTTGCAGCACATTGACGCCACGCTGCACGCAGGTCAGCAAGTTGGCATCGTCGATCTCGATGCCGTAGCCGCTGCAACGGCGTTGTTTGACCAGTTGCTCCAGCAGCGCGCCGTCGCCACAACCCAGATCGAGCACGCGCGCGCCTTCGGGCACCAACTGGGCGATGACGCTGCGAATAGGGGCATCGCTCATGTGGCAGCTCCTTCGATGCTTTGAAAATAAGAGCGCACAACGCCCATGTAACGGGCATCATCCAGTAAAAAAGCATCGTGTCCGTGGGGTGCGTCGATTTCGGCGTAGCTCACGTCGCGCCGGTTGTCCAGCAGAGCTTTGACCATCTCGCGCGAGCGCGCGGGCGAAAAGCGCCAGTCGGTGGTAAAGCTGACCAGCAGGAATTTGCAAGTGGCGCGTGCCAGCGCTTGCGTCAAATCGCCACCAAAGGTGCGTGCGGGATCGAAGTAGTCCAGCGCGCGGGTGATCAGCAAGTAGGTGTTGGCGTCAAAGTAATCACTGAACTTGTCGCCCTGGTGGCGCAGATAGCTTTCAATCTGAAATTCCACATCTTGCGTGCTGTACTTGTAGCCGCTGGTGTGCTGGGTGACGGCTTGGCGAAGTTCTCTGCCGAACTTTTCGTTCATCACATCGTCGCTGAGGTAGGTGATGTGCCCAATCATGCGCGCAATGCGCAGGCCACGCTTGGGCACCACGCCGTGGCGGTAGAAGTGGCCGGCGTGAAAGTCGGGGTCAGTCACGATGGCACGGCGCGCCACCTCGTTGAAGGCGATGTTCTCGGCCGTCAGATTGGGCGCGCTGGCCACCACCACGGCGTGGCGCACCCGGCTGGGGTATTGCAGCGCCCAGCTCAGTGCCTGCATGCCCCCTAAGCTGCCGCCCATGACGGCGGCCAGTTGCTCGATGCCCAGTGCATCCATCAGGCGCGCCTGCGCGGCCACCCAGTCTTCCACCGTCATGACGGGGAAGTCGGCACCGTAAACCTCGCCAGTGGCGGGGTGCCTGTCCATCGGCCCGGTGGAACCAAAGCACGAACCCAGGTTGTTGACACCGATGACGAAAAAACGGTTGGTGTCCACCGGTTTGCCGGGGCCGATCATGTTGTCCCACCAGCCTTCGCTTTTATCTTGATCCGCATACATGCCCGCCACGTGGTGCGAAGCGTTCAGCGCGTGGCAAATCAGCACGGCGTTGTCGCGCGCGGCGTTCAGCGTGCCGCAGGTCTCGTAGACCAGTTGATAGTCCTGGATCGACGCGCCGCTTTGCAAAGGCAGCGGGGCATCGAAATGCATGGTTTGGGGTGTGACGATGAACGACATGGCAATCAAGAGGTGCCCCTGCGCTGCCTGCTATGAGCGGCCTTGCAGCAACAAAAAAACCCGGTTTGCGCCAAATCGAAACCGGGTTGCATGCGTGTGGCTCGGATTTAGCGGTATTTGTTAAGCGCCCGCAAGCAGAGGCAAATCGGCGCTAGCGGCAAAGTATATCAACCCCAACCCAACATGGCGGCCAACCCCAGCAACAGAAAGATGATGGCCGACACCACATGCACCGCGCGGATCGGCACTTTCTTGACCAACCGCTCACCCAGCCACACCACCGGCGCATTGGCCAGCAGCATGCCCAGTGTGGTGCCTGCCACCACGGCGGCCCACTGCTGGTATTGCGCGGCCAGCGCGACAGTGGCGATCTGGGTTTTGTCGCCCATTTCGGCTAAAAAGAAGGCCACCAGCGTGGTGCCGAAAACGCCGAATTTCGAGGCATTGCTGGGCGTCTCGTCATCGTCCAACTTGTCTGGGATCAGCATCCACACCGCCATGGCGATGAACGATCCGCCCAGCACCCAACGCAGCACTTCAGGCCCCAGCACTTGCGTGACCCCACTGCCCACCGCGCCTGCCAGCGCATGGTTGCACAAGGTGGCCACCAGAATGCCCCAGACGATGGGCCACGGCTTGCGGAACCTGGCTGCCAGCATCAACGACAGCAATTGCGTTTTGTCGCCCATTTCAGCCAGCGCTACGATGCCTGTGGACAGTAAAAAGGCTTCCATGAACGAAGGGGTGTTTCCAGCAAAATATGCCTTGAACGAAGGCAATGTATGTGATGTTTGCTATTAAATTAGTTGCAACAAAATGCTTGTCAGCGTGACTGGCAACGTCATTTTAAAGATGGGGCCAACTGCCCTCAGGCAATGTTGTGGTGTGCGTTTCATCCGACATTGATCAGACAGCCATGAATTAAATGCTTGACTTTCGCTGATCTGGCGCATAATCGCGCGAATGTGCGTATTCAAAAGTTCGGCTTGGCGCACATGATGCGGCTTTGCGGTGAATACAGTCAGTTGCCCTTTGTGTCCTGGATTTCAGGGGTGCTTGAAGGCGTTTTTCGGACTCCATCGCGTTTTTCTTGTTTTTGAGGAGTCCCGTTAATGGGTAATAAACTGTACGTCGGCAACCTGCCTTATTCGGTGCGCGACGACGATCTGGCGCAAGCATTTGGCCAGTTTGGTGGTGTGACCAGTGCCAAGGTCATGATGGAGCGCGACACTGGTCGCTCCAAAGGCTTTGGTTTTGTCGAAATGGCCAGCGATGACGAAGCGCAGGCTGCCATTCAAGGCATGAACGGTCAATCGTTGGGTGGCCGCAACGTGGTGGTCAACGAAGCACGCCCAATGGAGCCACGTCCACCCCGTTCGGGTGGCTACGGTGGCGGCGGCGGTTATGGCGGCGGCGGTGGCTACGGTGGTGGTCGCCGCGAAGGCGGTGGCGGCGGTTATGGTGGCGGTGGTCGCCGTGAAGGCGGTGGCGGCGGTTATGGCGGCGGTGGCCGCGGTGGCGACAGCAACGACGGCAGCTTCCGCAGTCCCTACGGCACTGGCCCGCGTGGCGGCGGTGGCCGCCGTGAAGGCGGTGGCGGCGGTTATGGTGGCGGTGGCCGCCGCGAAGGCGGCTATGACGGCGGTGGCCGCGACGACGACAGCTATTGATTTAATAGCCACTTGCGCAATAGCGACAAGCGTCAAATACCAAAAAGGGTTCCGTTCTGGAACCCTTTTTTCATGCCTGCACCGCGTTGATGCGCAAAAGCCGAGGTGCCAGGCGCGGCCTGCCGCCAGCGCTCGTCACGTCATTGGCCATCACGCGCCTTGCGTGGGCGGCCTGCCAACAAGCGGTCAAACAGCGGATTGGGCAGCAAGCGCAGCAGCTTGGCCACCACGCCCATGGGCCAGGGAATGACGCGGTAGCTGTCGCCCGCCGCAATGGCCGCAAAAGCACGGTCGGCAAAGCGGTCGGCAGGCATCAGAAAAGGCATATTGAAACGGTTGCCGCGCGTCAAAGGCGTGTCGATGTAGCCCGGCAGCAAGGTCACCACCTTGACGCCAGAGCCGCGCATATCGCCGCGCAGGCTTTCGCAGTAACTGACGGCGGCAGCTTTGCTGGCGCAATAGGCACCGTGTCCGGGCAGCCCGCGAATGGCCGCCACGCTGGCAATGCCCACCAGCGTGCCGCTGCCGCGCTGGCGCATGGCGTCGATAAACGGGTGAAAGGTGGCCGCCATACCCACGTTGTTGGTGGTCAGCACGCGGGCCATCACATCCAGATCGGTGCGCACGGTCGAATCCATGCCGATGCTGATGCCGGCGTTGGCAATCACCACATCCGGCAGCCCCTGGGCGGCGGCGCAGGCTTGGCCTGCGGCGACGATGCTGTCCACCACGGCCACGTCGGCGCGGTAGACCTAGGCCTGTTCTTCAGACCAGCCTTGGTCTGCAACCCAGGCACGCAACTCATCCTGACGCCGCGCCACCAAGGCCAGCCGCCAGCCTGCCTCAGCAAACCGCTGCGCCAGCGCCTGGCCAATGCCGCTCGATGCGCCGGTGATGAAAACCAGTGGACTCATGGCAAAAAGATGTTCCCCAAGTCAGCGGCGCGGCTGAATCACGCCGCGCACGCGCCCTTGCAGGTTGGCGATACCCGTCTGGTCGCTGTAGTCGAACACGTCGCCGGTAAATTGATCGTCGCCGCGCTGCAACTCCACCGGCTGGTCGGAGCTGACGCGGTCTTCGTCCATGAAGGCGTGCAGAAATTCACCCCTGAACTCCAGCCGCGGCTCCACACCGCCGCCGTGCTTGGCCACGGGTTCGCGCACCACACGGGCTTTGCCGTACAGCTTGACCTCTGAAACACCCGCGTTGGAGATGGCGCGCTGGGCAGTCACCACGGTGGGATGGCCTTGCTCGTCGATGGACTGAATGCGCGGCTGCATCACCTCCAGTGTGTCGTCTGCCGGGTAATGGCGACCCTCGGTGCCCCGCAGTTCAGATTTGAGGCGGCCTTCGGGGGTGAAACTGCGCACCCAGAAGTCCTGCATGAAATAGTCGGGTTTGGCCGACACTGCTTTTTCAACTCTAGGCTCCAGAAACTGCGGCGCGCTGCGCACCAGCCACCAGGTACCCAGCGCAAACAAGCCCATCAACAGCACAGGAAGCCAGGCCGACAACTGATCCCGGCCATAGCGCAACATGCGGCGGCGATCCATCACGCAGCAGCCTCTGGTGTGGTTGCAGGGCCGCACGCCGCTTCAAGCAGGCGACGGTAATGGCCGCCGGCCACCAGCAGCAGGTCGCAAAATTCACGCGCCGCACCTGCGCCTGCCTGAGCTGAGGTGATGTACTGCGCAACGGCGCGCACCTCTGCATGGGCCTGAGGCGGCGCGCAGGCAAAGGCCGCGCGCTGCATCACAGGCAAGTCGGGCCAGTCGTCACCAATGGCGGCGGCCTGCGCCCAGTCCAGCTTCAACTCGGCCAGTAAGTCTTCGGCGGCGGGGCGCTTGTCTTCGGTGCCCAGGCGCAGGTGCCGCACACCCAGCGCTTTCAAGCGCAGGCGCAACGGGGCGGAGTCGCGCCCCGAGATCACGCACGGCGTGATACCCGCCTGGGCCAGCAGCTTCAGGCCGTGGCCGTCCAGGGTGTGAAAGCGCTTGAGCGCTTCACCCTCGGCACTGAAATACAGGCCACCGTCGGTCAGCACGCCATCGACGTCGAAAAAAGCCACGCGCACGCCTTGCGCGCGCAGCAGCAAATCGGGCGGAAAGGTCAAGGCGGGCTGAACCACTGATGCCATCAGATCACCTTGGCGCGCATCAGGTCGTTGCTACTGACTGCGCCGATCAGTCTGGCGTCGGCATTCAGCACCAGCAGCACGGTGATGCGGTGCTGCTCCATCACCTCGGCGGCCTCGGCAGCCAGAGCGTCGTCGCGCACGGTGTGCGGCTGCGAATGCATGACTTCGCTTGCAATCAGCGCGCGTAAATCGCGGCCTGTCTCGATCAGGCGGCGCAAATCGCCATCGGTAAAGATGCCCAGCAGGCCGCGCTGTGCATCCACCACGGCGGCTGCGCCCAGGCCTTTACGGGTCATCTCCTGCATCAGCGTACTGAAATTGGCTGATGCAGGCACACAAGGCACGGCGTCGCCGCTGCGCATCACGTCAGCCACGCGGGTCAGCAGGCGGCGGCCCAGCGCACCGCCAGGGTGCGAGCGGGCGAAGTCTTCGGCGCGAAAGCCGCGTGCGTCCAGCAGTGCCACCGCCAATGCATCGCCCAGCGCCAGTTGCGCGGTGGTGCTGGCGGTGGGAGCCAGGTTGAGCGGGCAAGCTTCTTTTTCGACGCTGCTGTTGAGTAACACGTCGGCATGGCGCGCCAGCGTGGAGGTGGCCCCGCCGGTAATGGCCAGCAGCGGCGCACCCAGACGCTTGACCAGCGGCAAGATGGCGGTGAGTTCTTCGCTTTCACCGCTGTTGGAGATGGCCAGCACCGCATCGTGCGGCTGGATCATGCCCAGATCGCCGTGGCTGGCTTCGGCCGGGTGCACAAACATGGCGGGGGTGCCGGTAGAGGCCAGCGTGGCGGCGACCTTGCGGCCGATGTGGCCGCTTTTGCCCATGCCCATCACCACCACGCGCCCGCGCATGTTCAAGATCAGCTCAACCGCGCGGGCAAAAGCCACATCCAATCGGGTTTTCAGGCCCAGCACGGCGGCAGCTTCGATGTCCAGCGTGTCGTGGGCCAGGCGAATGGCCTGGGCGGAGTCAAAAGGCATACAGCGGATTTTATCGAGCATCAGCCGGGGCTGTGGTCAAGAAGCTGCCGCCGGAGCTGCGGCTGCGCTAGCATCGGAGGCATGAACGCGTTAAACCTGACGCTGCTGTACCTGCTGGCCGCCGTGATGGGTGTGGCCTTTTGTCGCTGGCTGAAGCTGCCCGCCATTTTGGGCTATCTGCTGGCCGGGGTGCTGATGCAGCCGCACACCCTGGGCCTGACTTTTGGGCAAGACAGCGAGAGCATCAAGTATCTGGCCGAATTTGGCGTGGTGTTTTTGATGTTTGTGATTGGGTTGGAATTCAACCTGCCCAAACTGCGTGCCATGCGCCAGCACGTGTTTGGCCTGGGAATGGCGCAGGTGACGCTGACCATGGCGCTGGTTACCCTGGGGTCGGTGCTGCTGGCCTGGGCGCTGCCGCAGGTCTGGGCGATCAACTGGCAGACTTCGGTGGCGCTGTCAGGTGCAGTCGCCATGAGCAGCACCGCCATCGTGGTGAAAATGATGGCCGACCGGCTGGAGCTGGATTCCGAGCACGGCCAGCGCGTGATGGGCGTGCTGCTGTTTCAGGACTTGGCGGTGGTGCCCTTGCTGGTGCTGATTCCCGCGCTGGGGGCCGAGCCAGACAAACTGCTTGGCGCTTTGGCCGTGGCGGGCGTCAAGGCCGTGCTGCTGATTGGCGTGCTGCTGTGGGGCGGCCAGCGCGTCATGCGCTGGTGGCTGACCATCGTGGCGCGGCGCAAAAGCGAAGAGCTGTTTGTGCTCAACCTGCTGCTGATGGCTTTGGGCATGGCCTGGATGACCGAGCACGCGGGCCTGAGCCTGGCGCTGGGGGCGTTCATCTGCGGCGTGCTGATTTCCGAGACCGAGTTCAAAGTACAGGTCGAATCCGAAATACGCCCGTTCCACGACGTGCTGCTGGGGCTGTTTTTCATCACCATCGGCATGATGCTGGACTGGCGCCAGGTGGTGCTGCAATGGCCGCTGGTGCTGGTGCTGACCACGTTGCCCGTGCTGTTCAAGCTGGGGTTGGTGGCGCTGCTGGCCAAGGTGATGGGGGCCAGCAGCGGCGTGGCGATGCGCACCGGCCTGTATGTGGCGCAGGCGGGCGAATTCGGCTTTGTGCTGCTGACGCTGGGCATGCGGGAAGGCTTGCTCAAGCCCGAACTGTTCAACCCCGTGCTGGCGGCCATGGTGCTGTCGATGCTGGCCACGCCCTTCATCATCTTGGGCAGCAACCGCATCGTCATGCGCCTGGTCACCAGCGAATGGTTGCAGCAGTCGTTGCAAATGACGCGCATTGCCAGCCAGTCCATCAACACCAAGGGACACGTGCTGATTTGCGGCTATGGACGCAGCGGTCAGGCCATGGCGCGCCTGCTGGAGCAGCAAGGCATTCCTTACGTGGCGCTCGATCTGGACCCCGACCGCGTGCAGCGCGCCAAAGCAGCCGGCCAGTCGGTGGCTTTTGGCGATGCAGGCAAACCGCAGGCGCTGATTGCGGCGGGCCTGAACCGCGCCAGCGCAGTCGCCATCACCTATCTGGAGCTGCCCAACGTGATGAAGGCGTTGGCCATCATTCACCAGACCGCACCCCACGTGCCCATCATCGTGCGCACCCAGACCGACCGCGATCTGGACAAACTGCGCGCCGCCGGTGCCACCGAAGTGGTGCCCGAATCGCAAGAAGGCTCGCTCATGCTGGCCAGCCACGCGCTGGCGCTGGTGGGTGTGCCCATGCGGCGCGTGCTGCGCATCGTGCAAGAGCAGCGCGAGCAGCGCTACGATTTGCTGCGCGGCTACTTCCACGGCGTGGACGATGCCAGCGATGACGAGATGCAAGAAGACCGCCTGCACACCTTTGTGCTGCCGCAAGGGGTAACAGGCCAGCAACTGGGCGCCCTGCTGGCCGAAATAGGCGAAGTGCGCGCCATCAGCCTGCGCCAGCGCAGCGGACAACCCCTGTCGACCGACGACGACACCACCTTGCAAGGCGGCGAAACCCTGGTGCTCTCAGGCAAGGCCGATGCGCTGGCGCAGGCTGAAAAAATTCTCAACACCTGACTTAGCCGCCTTTGGCCTTTGCCGCAGCATCGCCGATACACAACGCTACGCACAACACCCCATGATCGACACCGCCAGCGCCCCGTTTTCCGTCACCGACTACCTGCGCCAACACATCCGCACCGTGCCCGATTGGCCCGCGCCGGGCGTGCAGTTTCGGGACATCACACCGCTGCTGCAAAACCCGCGGGTTTTTCGCGTGCTGATCGACGCCTTTGTGCACCGCTACATGGATCCCGCCCTGCGCCCTGACGTGGTGGCCGGGCTGGACGCACGCGGCTTCATCTTAGGATCAGTCGTGGCTTACGAACTGAACGTGGGCTTTGTGCCCATCCGCAAAAAAGGCAAACTGCCCTTCACCAAAGTGGAAGAAACCTACGAGCTGGAATACGGCAGCGCCACCGTCGAGCTGCACACCGACGCCGTGACGCGCGGCCAGCGCGTGCTGCTGATTGATGACCTGATCGCCACTGGTGGCACCATGCTGGCGGGCAAAAAACTGCTTGAAAAGCTGGGGGCCCACGTGACCGAAGGCGCGGCCATCGTCGACTTGCCCGAGCTGGGCGGCTCAGCCCGCCTGCGCCAGGGTGGGCTGGCTCTGTTCACGCTGGTGGATTTTGCGGGGCATTAAGAGCGTGTTCAAAGTCTCACCAAACTGTGCGCAGCACAACAAAACGCTTCTATTTATATAGCTTATATCGCTGCGCCATCAAGCGTTAGACACAGGTTTTATTTGCAATCAATCCAGGCCGCGCAATTGCTGCCGCAGCGCAGCCACCTCTTCCATCAAATCGGTGGCCAGCGCGGCCAGTTGCGGGTCGGCGTCGTACACGTGTTCCAGCTCGGCAACGCGGCGCGCACGCACGATGGTGGTGCTGGCAAAGCGCCACTCCATCGTGCTGTCGCCGCTGGCCGGTTGCAGCACACCAGCGCGCACATGGGTGGCGATCCAGTCGGGTTCCAGCCGCGCACAGCGGGCCAGTTCATCCAGCGTCAGCGCTGCGTCGTCCAAAAGTTCGGCCATGTGGGCGGAGATTGTCACTGTGGATCGGTTCATGTCGATATCCTTTTGCGTCAGGCACGGCGCGGGTCAAAGCCGGGGTAGGCATCGCGCAGGCCCGTCCAGGCCGTTTTTTGTGCGTCGGTGACGGCACCAGGCACGGCTATTTCAAGCTCCAGATACAAGTCACCCGGCGCGCTGCCGGATGAGGCGCTGGCAGGAATGCCGCGCCCTTTCAGGCGCAGCTTGCGGCCGCTGCCTGAACCCGCAGGGACGGTCACTTCCACGGTTTTGCCATCGGGCGTTTGCACCTGCACGCTGCCCCCCAGAGCGGCTTCCCACGGGGTGACGCGCAACTTTTGCGTGACATCACGGCCCTCAACGCGGTAACGCGCATCGGCACGAAATTGCACCTGCAAGAACAAATCGCCCGCTGCACCGCCATTAAAACCGGGCGTGCCTTGCCCTGCCAGACGGATCATCTGGCCTTCTTTGACGCCCTGCGGAATCTTCACTTGCAGCGTGCGCTGCTCGGGTGCCACATGGCCTTGCGCATCCACGCGCGCGCTTTGCAGGTTGATGCTGCGCTCGGCCCCGTGGTAGGCATCGGCCAGATTCAGCTCGATGCGGGCGTGGTGGTCGTCACCGCGCATGGATTGCGGCGCGCGCGCGTGGCCGTGTGCGCCTGCCGCACCAGCACCGCTGGTGCGTGCGTGACCAAACATCTGTTCAAAAAATTCGCTGTAGTCGCCTTCACCGTTGCCGAAGTGGGCGCGAAAGCCTTTCGGACCACCATCACTGCCACCGCCAAATTCGTAACCGGTGTTCCAGCCGGGTGGTGGCCGCACGTCATCGCCTGAGCGCGCACCTGCCGCCCAGGCCTGTGCGCCCACACTGTCGTAGGCAGCGCGCTTTTCGGCATCGCCCAGCACGGTGTTCGCCTCGTTCACCTCGGCCATGCGCTGGGCGGCATCGGCTTCTTTGCTGACGTCGGGGTGGTATTTGCGGGCCAGCTTGCGGTAGGCTTTTTTGATGTCGTCCTGGGTGGCACTTTTGTCCACGCCCAGGATCTGGTAATAGTCTTTGAACTCCATGCGTGAAATTGGCTCTCTTTGGTGTGTGGGCTGGCTTTTAAATGGGGTCTACAAGCATTTTTGCAACCTGCGTGTGCGTCCGCCAAAAAGCCCGGCTCACATGCTACAACCGATCATCAAGGATGGCATCATGCTGCTTCAATCACCGCGCTTTCTCTCTCGCCGTCAGGCTTTGCTGGGCTTGATGGGCGCTGGCATGGGTGTGGGCGGGTCAGCCTGGGCGGCCAAAGAGCTTGCCACCCCACTGACCGTCTGGAAAGACCCGCAATGCGGCTGCTGTGGCGACTGGATCGACCACATGAAAACCCACGGCTTTGCCATCACCGTGCACGATACGGGCAACGCGGCGGCGCGTACGCGCCTGGGGTTGGATCGGCGTTATGCGTCCTGCCACACCGCGCTGGTGGGCGGCTACGTACTGGAAGGCCACGTGCCTGCGGGCGACGTGCGCCGCTTGCTGAAAGAAAAGCCCGTCGCACTGGGCCTGGCGGTACCGGGCATGCCCGTTGGCTCGCCGGGCATGGATGGCCCGGTCTACAAGGGCCAGCGCGACCCCTACGATGTGCTGCTGGTGGGGCGCGACGGCCGCAGCCGCGTGTTTACGTCGTATGCGGGCGCTTGAACCTGCAAAAAGCCGGAGTGCCTGCCATCCGATGGCCGCAGAGCAAGCCCAGTCGGCGAACGCTGTGGCTGGGCTATGCCTGGCCACCAGCGTTGTCCCCCTTTTTGGGGAAGCCGCGTCAGCAGCACAGGGCGCGCGTTATCACAACGGATGTTCAGTGTAAAAGCGCCCGCCGTGAAACAGCAGCGGCGCAGCACCCGGCTGGTGGCCTGCGCGCTCAACCTGGCCGACGAAGATGACGTGATCGCCTTCGTCGTAGCGGCTTTTGTTCAGGCATTCAAAGTGCGCCACCGCGCCCTCAATCAGCGGCGCGCCCGCCACTCCAGGCCGCCAGGCCGTGCCCTGCCAGCGGTTGCCCACGGGGGCGGCAAAGCGTTCGGCCAGCGACTGCTGGTCGGCCGAGAGGATGTTGATGGCGTAGTGCGATCCAGCGCGAAAGGTGGGAATCGAGGCCGAGCGCTGGCTCAGGCTCCACAGCACCAGCGGTGGATGGATCGATACCGAATTGAACGAGTTGGCCGTCAGCCCTACCAGCGCACCATCGGGCGCACGCGCCGTGACGATGGTTACCCCGGTGGCGAACATGCCCAGCGCGGCGCGAAAGTCCTGTTCAGACAAATCGGTGGGGCAGGTGGCTGGATGACAAGGCATAGGCTGACATTGAACGAGCGGCCATCATAGTCAGCACGCCTCAACCCTGAAGTCACTCAGGTGATGACGGCTGGTTGTGGCGAATGCAGCTTGCTTGAATGTGCGCAGGCAAGGAGTATTAACATGGCGGTATGTCTTCCACCCCCTTCCTGCCCCCGCCTCGCTCGCGCCAGTGGTCTGATCTGGTCACCACCGATTTCGAGCAGATGGATTTGCGCCGAGCCATTGCCGTGCTGCCCCTGGGCGCGACCGAGCAGCACGGCCGGCATCTGCCGCTGTCGGTTGATGCCAACTTGGCGCACAGCATGGTCGAAGCCAGCGTGCGCGCCTTGCCCGAGGATTTGCCGGTGCTGTTTTTGCCGGTGCAGCGTGTGGGCTACAGCCCTGAGCACGCAGCCTACCCCGGCACACTGAGCCTGAAGGCCGACACCGTGATTCGTCTGTGGACCGACATGGCCGAGAGCGTGCACGCCAGCGGGGTGCACAAGCTGGTGCTGTTCAACACGCACGGTGGCAACGTCGGCCTGCTGGACGTGGTGGCGCGCGATTTACGCGCCCGGTTGGGCATGCTGGTCTACAGCGTCAACTGGTTTGACCTGCCGCTGCTGGATGCCGACGGCAACGACGTGATGCAGCGCTTTTCAGACGAAGAGCGGCGCTTTGGCGTGCATGCAGGTCAGGTGGAAACCAGCATCATGCTGGCGCTGAAGCCGCGTCTGGTGCGCCGCGCCAAGGCGCGCAACTTTGCCTCGTCGTCGCAAACGCGGGCGCGTGACTTTCGCATTTTAGGCAATGGCAAAACCGCCAAGCTGGCCTGGATGGCGCAAGATTTGCACGCCAGCGGCAGTGTGGGTGCGGCGGCCAGCGCCAGCGCGGAAGACGGCCTGGCTGTGTTGGACGCCGCAGGCCGCGCGCTGGCCGATTTGCTGAAAGAAATCGACCAGCTGCCCTCAGACACACTGCGCAACCGCTGAAGTCAAGCGGCGCGGGCCGTGCACAGCTTTCAGGTGCGCCTCAGGTGTAAGTGACCCAGTCGCGGTAAGGCAGCTCGTCCAGATGCGGCAAGCTGTTGTAAGTCATCAACGTGTGCCGCCTGGGGCTGAAGTGAAACTCGGTCACCGCCGTGTTGCGGATGCGCAGGTTCAATTCCACCGCCATCTGCGGTGGCGCTTGCAGCACGTGCGCCACCGCCGTGGCAATCGGCCCGCCGCTGGACACCAGCAGTGCGTTGCCCTGGCAATGCGTCTGCACATGCGCTAATGCGCTGGTAACGCCGCGCAAAAAATCGGTGTGGCTGGGCATACCCACCGGCTGCACATCGCCCGCCATCCAGCGCGACAAACCCTCGCGCAGCAGGCGAAAGTGCTGGCGGTAGCGCTCAGGCGTGTCCGGCTTGGGCAACGGATCAGGATGCACAGCCGCAATCACGGCGTGGCTGTCGTATTCATTCAGGCCCGGCCATTCGGTGCGTTCCAAGGGCAGCCCCGCGCCCTCGGCCAGATGGTGCCAAGTTTGAACCTGACGCCGCAGCGAGCCGGTCAGTACTGCATCAAATCGCAAACCCTCGCCCCAGCGCGCGCGCCAGTACTGGCCCAGACGCTGGCTTTGCTGCTGGCCCAAAGGACTTAACTGGTCGTAGTCGTCCGCGCCGAAACTGGCCTGCCCGTGGCGCACAAGGTAAAGCGTTCCCATGCGGGCATTGTGCGTGGCACCAGACCGCCACGTGCACCATGCGGGTCATGCCGGGGACAGCAGGCGCTGCCAGAGGCGGGATGCCAAGCAAGCTTTGCGTTCTTATTGACATTGCCCATCAGGCTATTGTTTGGCGAGTATTTCAGCCAACAACGCCGCATCCACATTGGCCCCGGTCAGTGCCAGGCCCACCTGCTGGCCGCGCAGCGCTTGGCGCTCTTGCAGCGCTGCGGCCAATGCTGCCGCGCCCGCACCTTCGGCCAGGTTGTGGGTGTCGGTGTAGATCGCGCGCATGGCCGTGGCCACTTCATCGTCGCTGATGAGCACCACGTGATCCAGCCCTCCAGCCAGCACTGCCAGCGCTTGCGGGTCGGCGCGGCGCACGGCCATGCCATCTGCAATGCGGGTGGTTGCGGCGGCTTCGACCACATGGCCTGCCGCCAACGAGTCGGCATAGGTGGTGGCATGTTGGCTGACCACGCCGACGATGCGCACGCCGTGGTTCAGCGCCCGCTTGGCGGCAATGGCCGCGCACGCGCCCGATCCCAAGCCGATGGGCACGTAGGCCACGTCCAACTGCGGCACGGCGCGCAAAAATTCCAGCCAGTACGTGGTCGCGCCACACACCAGGTCGTGGTGAAAGCTGGGCACCATCAGCACGTCCGTGCTGCGCTCGGCTCGGGCCCCACGCTCGGCAGCCAATTGGCGCGCATGGTCGGCGCTTTCGGTGAAGTCGGTGCCGTGCTCGATCAAGTGCACGCCCAATGCGCGCATGGCGGCGTTTTTCTCCACCGAGTTGCCACGCGGCACGACGATGGTGCAGCGCACGCCGTGGACGCGGGCCGCCCAGCCGATGCTCTGGCCGTGATTGCCGCGCGTGGCGCTGATCACTTCGCGCGGCAGTTCGCCACGCCGCGCCAGTGCGTCAAAAAACACCAGCCCGCCGCGAATCTTGAACGCGCCCACGGGCGTATGGTTTTCGTGCTTGACCCAGCAGTCGGCACCCAGCCGCTCGGACAGCAAAGCCCAGCGGTACTGCGGCGTGGGCGGAAATTCGCGGTAGACCACCTGGGCGGCGGCTTCGATGTCGGACAGGGTGGGCAGGGATAAAAGGCTCATGAAGCCGCACCGGTGGAAATGGATGACAACGTGATTTCACCCCGCGGCGTGTGCAGCGTGGCCAACAGCTCGGGGCGTTCAGATTGATGAACGGGGATGGCAGGCATGCCCACCGCATGCAAGGCAGCGTGCAAAGCGGTGGCGCGCGGGTGGCGCAGTGCCAGCGACTGCAGTTGCAGCCCGACGCCGGGCATGGCCTGGGCCGGATGCACGTCGCCCCATTCAATCAGCGTGGGCAGGCAGCCATCCATCAAGCGCTGGCCGTCGGGCCGCACGGTGATGCGCCATTGCAGCAGGCCCGCAGGCGTCTGGCGGCTGACGGCCAGCACGTCGCCGCGGTCAATGCCTTGCACCGCCAGCGCGGTGGCGGCGGCCTGCGTGTCGGGCACGCGGGCTACCCAGTGCGTCAGGCACGGGCCATGGCAGCGCACGTGCTTACGCAGCGCGGTTTGATCCATGTCGTACCAGCGGGTTCGGGGTGGCGCACCTGTAGCGCTGGTGGGGGTGGCTTGCGGATTGATGGCGATGATTTCCAGATAAGCCAGCGGATGCGCTGCGCTGCTGATGTCCAGCAAGCGGTTGTGGGTGCCAAACAGCGGGTGTTCGCCACCAGGGCCGGGCGTGACGCCCAGCGCGCTTTGACACCAAGCCACGCCTGCGTCCAGGGTGTCGGCCATGATGACCAGGTGGTCGAGTTGCGGCACGAGAGAAAGCCCGGCGCTCATAGCACGACCTCGCCGCTGATGCAACGCACGCAGTCGCCGCCCACCCACACCTGGCCTGCCGCATCACGCTCGACGTGCACGCGCCCGGCACGGCCCAGCGCCGTGCCTTGGGCGGCGACGTAGCGCGCGGGCAGCGCACCGGCTTCCATCAGCCACTGGGCCAGGCTGGCGTTCAGGCTGCCCGTCACGGGGTCTTCCGGCACGCCGATGGGGGCGGCAAAGGCGCGCACTTCGATCAGCGGCGCGTCAGAAGCCGAACCAAAGGCGCGCGCCTCTCGGCTTGATTTGGCTATCAACGAAGCCGCAAAGGGCGCTTGATGTCGGCCCGCCACGCCCACTTTTTGCCCCAGACCGGCCAGTCCCGCATGGTCAGGCTCCAGCGCCAGCACGGTGTCGGCACTGTCCAGCCACAGGCCGAGCCACTGCGGGCCGTTGTCGAGCAGGCGCGCTTGCTGTATCTGCGCAGGCTTGATCCCCAACGCCGCCGCCACATCGGCCAGTGCGGCTGGCGCAAGGGCGCTGGCCTGTATCGGCGGGGCGGCAAAGGCCAGGCGTGGGCCGTCCTGGCGAATCGTCACCAAACCCCTGGCGCATTGCTGCACGATGCGGTCTGCCGCCTGGGGCTGCCCACCTGCGGCCAGCCAGGCAAAGCACGAACCCAGCGTGGGGTGGCCTGCAAACGGCAACTCGCCGCCGGGGGTGAAGATGCGCAATTGGTAATCCGCCGCTGCATCGGTAGGCGGCAGCACGAAGGTGGTCTCCGACAAATTGGTCCAGCGCGCAAAGCGCTGCATGGCCGCATCGTCCAGGCCAGTGCCGTCCAGCACCACGGCAACCGGGTTGCCCAGCGTGGCCGTGGTGGTGAAGACGTCGATTTGGGCAAACGGGCGTGCATAGGGTGTTGGCATTGAAATTCCTGTTTTGATAGCAATTCAAGCAGTCGACACAAGCGAAAAACTTGTTTTTTCTTATGAAGCCGCAGCACGAATCACCCGCGCCAGCGCCGCCATGCCCTGGTCGATCTGCGCCGCCGTGCTGGTGACGAACGACAGGCGCAGCGTGCGCGCGTCGGGCTGGTGGGCATAAAACGGCGTGCCGGGCACGAAGGCCATGCCCGCATCCACCGCCTTGGGCAACAGCGCTTGCGCATTCAAGCCTTCGGGCAGGCGCAGCCAGACGAACATACCGCCTTGGGGCTGCGTCCACGCCACATCCAGGCCCGCCATGTGTTGGCCCAGCGCGGCCATCATGGCGTCGCGCTGTGCTTTGTACAGCGCGCGGATGGTGGGCACGTGGCGGTCCAGAAAACCGCCCTTGAGCACCTCGATCACCACCCGCTGGTTGAAGCCGGGCGTGTGCAAATCGGCCGCCTGCTTGGCCTGCAACAGCTTGGGGTAGAGCGCAGGCGGCGCAATCACGTAGCCCAAACGCAGGCCAGGGGCGAGGATTTTCGAGAACGACCCGAGGTAGATCACCCCTTCTGGCCAGCGCGCCAGCAGCGGGGCGGGTGGCGGCTGGTCAAACCACAGCTCGCCATAAGGGTTGTCTTCAATGATGGGCAGGCCCCCACCAGCGCTTGCGCGGCACACCGCCAGCACGGCTTCGCGCCGCGCCTCGGGCATGGTGCGGCCAGTGGGGTTTTGAAAGTTGGGCAGCAGGTACATAAAGCGCGGCGGTTCAGCGCCGCTTTCAAGCTGCGCCGCCAGCGCTTCGGGCAACACGCCTTCGTCGTCGCTGGCCACGCTGATCACCTGCGGCTGCATGGGCGTGAAAGCTTGCAGCGCGCCCAGGTAGGTGGGCGTTTCGACCAGCAGCGGGCTGCCGGCGTCGATCAGCACCTTGGCCACCAAATCCAGCCCCTGCTGGCTGCCGGTGGTGATGAGCACCTGGTCGGGCGACACCGTGGCACCTTGCTTGGCCATTTCACCCGCCACCCACTGGCGCAGCTCGGGCAGCCCTTCGCTGGCGGCGTATTGCAGCGCGGGCTTGGCGATGGCGCTGCCTTCGCCCAGCACGGTGGCGCAGGCCGCGCGCATGGCCTCCACCGGAAAAGTCTCGGGCGAGGGCAAACCGCCCGCAAAGTTAAGGATGCCGGGGCGCTCGGTCACCTTGAGGATTTCACGGATGGCTGAGGGGTTCATGGCCGCAGCGCGGGCGGCCAGGCGCCAGGGGGAGGTGGTGGGTGACTCGGTGTGGTTCATGGTGACACTCTCTTGGACAAATCAGGCGCGAATCAGTGGGATCAGCGACAGCACCAGCAGCAGCGCCATCGTGATGTTGAAAGCATGCACGTATGAGGGCTTGGTCAACAAGCGCTGCAAGCCGACGCCGAACGCCGTCCACACGCTCACACAAGGCAGATTCACCACGGTAAACACCAGCGCCAGCACGGCGATGGCGGCCACCGTGGGGTCGCTGGGCAAATAAGTGGCAATGGCCCCCAATGCCATGATCCACGCCTTGGGGTTGACCCACTGAAAAGCCGCTGCGGCGGTAAAACCCATCGGCCTGGCCGCCGCCCGCTGACTGGCTTTGGGTGCCGCTGCCGTGGCAATGCGCCACGCCAGATACAGCATGTAAGCGCCGCCCACCCAGCGCAGCACCTCATGAATGGCCGGATACGCCCTGAGCGCCGCGCCCAGGCCCACGCCCACCACCAGCACCATCAAGCCAAAGCCCAGGCTGATACCCAGCATGTGCGCCGCCGAGCGCGCAAAGCCGAAGTTCAGCCCCAAGGCCAGCAGCATCATGTTGTTCGGCCCCGGCGTGATCGAGGTGGCCACCGCGTAAGTCAGCAGCGACAGCAACGCGCCTGCTTCCATCGTCATGACCGCCTCTGCCGCACCAGCGGGCGCGCCAGTCGGCGGCTGGCCACCACCGTGGCCACCACCGCCAGTGCAAAGCCCAGCGACAGCGCGTCCAGCCGCTCGCCCAGCAGCGGCACGGCAAACAGCATGCTCAAAAACGGCTGCAGCAGCTGCACCTGGCTCACGCGCAATGCGCCACCCCAGTCCAGACCGCGAAACCAGGCAAAAAACCCGGCCCACATCGACACCGTGCCCACGTACACAAAGCCCAGCCAACTGCTGGCGCGCACTGGCTGCACGGCCGTGTCAGGCCACAGCCACAGCGCAGCGGGCAGGCTGACCGGCAGCGCCAGCGCGCACATCCAGCAGATCACGCGCTCAGCCCCCAGCGCGGGCGTGACCTGCGCGCCGCACACGTAGCCGACCGATGCGGCCACCACCGCGCCCAGCAGCAGCCCATCCGCCGCCGTCAGCCCAAAGCCCCCCGCGCCGTGCGCACGCAACCACGCATACACCACCACCAGCGCGCTGCCCAGCACTGCACACAGCCAAAAGCCCAGCCGCGCGCGCTGGCCCAGAATCAACGCCGCTGCCACCGCGGTCACCAGCGGCAACAGCGCCGTGATCACCGCCGCATGCACCGCCGTGACGTGGCGCAAAGCCAGCGCCAGCAGCAACGGATAGCCCACCACATTGCCCGCCACCGCACCCAGCAGCGGCAGCCAGTGCCGCCGCGCAGGCCAGTGCGAGCGGGTGGCCAGCAAGAACACCACCGACAGCAGCCCCGCCAGTGCGGCGCGGCCGACGGTGACGAAAGCCGGTGCCAATTGCGGATCGCCCGCGCTGCCCGTGGCCAGGCGCGTGGCAGGCAACGTGATGGCAAAGCAGGTCACGCCCACCACGCCCAGCCAGAACCCGGCCATCAGGCGTGCATCGCCAGTCAGCGCGCGAGTGGTCATGCCAAGCTCCCTGCCGTCGCGCCCAGCCCACAGATACCGAGGGCTGCGGAGCAAGCCGCCCCAGCAATCGCCGTGGCCGGGGTTTGCCCGGCCGCTGGCGATGCCCCCTTGAGGGGGGTGGCGCAACAGCGCGCAGCGCGTGGAGCCTGGGGGTGGGCTTCTTTCCACATCATCCACAGCGCGGTCACGGCCAAAGCCACGGCCATCACGCGGTTGAACCACAACAGCCGTTGTCCGCGCCCCAGCCAACCGCGCAGGGCCGATCCCACCAGCGCATACAGCAGGTTGCTGGCAAAGGCGTACACCACCATCACCGGCAGCACCACCGCCAGGCGCTGGGGCCAGTCGGGCTGGCCGCTGACCCAGCCGCTGGCAATGGCGATGGCCAGCATCCACGCCTTGAGATTGACAAACTGCAACAGCACACCTTGCCCAAAGCCCACGTCCAGCCGGTGGCTCTGGAGGGCGGTCAAGGTGCCGCTGCAAGCCAGCCGCCAGGCCAGCCACAGCATGTAGCCCACGCCAAGACCCAGCACCGCCCAGCGCAACGGGGACCACGCCAGCACCACCGTCCCCACGCCCAGCGTGCTCAGCACCAGCTGCATCGACCACCCCACCGGCACCGCGCACACAAAGCGCAGCGCCGGGCGCAGCCCCCGGTTGGCGGCCATGGCGGCGGACAGCGTGGTGTTCGGCCCCGGCGTAAAGCTCATCGCCGTGGCCAGCAGCAGCAGTGCACCAAATTCGGTGCTGCTCATGGCCGGGCAGAAGGCAAGCAGGTTGTCATGCGGTGCACTTTAGCCAAACAAACCCATACACTACCCATACAGTTTTACTGTGCAGCCGATCAACTGTATGGCTCTTGCCGCCCACACACCCACCCACCAATCATCCGCCATGCTGCTGCGCACCGCCACCCAGTCGTTGACCGAACAATTGGCCACCCGCTTTGCCGAGCGCATCCGCGACCGGCTGCTGGCCCCCGGCGCGCGCCTGCCCAGCGTGCGCCAGTGCGCTGCACAACACCGCTTAAGCCCCTCGACGGTGGTGGCCGCTTACGACCGGCTGCTGGCGCAAGGCTTGATCGAGGCGCGCCGCAACCGTGGTTTCTTTGTGCGCGATTCAGCCTCAAAATCGCCTTCAACGCTTGCTGGCCAAACGCAATCTGCTATTGTTTCAAGAGCAAGTGGCGAACTTCAAACCCAGCGTTCGCACGGCGCACCCTTGAGCGCCGCCACCCTGATGCGCGGCATGTTCCAGCCCATCAGCGACAAGCCGCAGCCCGGCATGGGCGTGCTGCCGCCCGACTGGATCGATACCGACATCATCTCTGCTGCCGTGCGCAAAGTCGCCAGCAGCGCCGCCCTGCGCCAAACCAGCGTGCGCTACGGCGAACCGGCGGGCGACGTGGCGCTGCGCCGCGCGCTGGCCGCGCGCCTGGGCGATCTGGGTATCCACGCCAACACCGCGCAGATTTTGACCACTGTGGGCGCCACGCAAGCGCTGGACCTCATCAGCCGCACCCTGCTCAAACCCGGCGACACCGTGATGGTCGAAGAACCCGGCTGGGCGGTGGAATTCGCCCGCCTGGCCGCGCTGGGCATGCGCATCCTGCCCGTGCCGCGCGGCCCGCAAGGGCCTGATCTGGAAGTGATGGCGCGTTACTGCACGGCGCACGCGGGCACGTCCGCCGCGCCGCGCCTGTTCGTCAGCGTCAGCGTGCTGCACAACCCCACCGGCGCGTGCCTCACGCCCGCCAGCGCCCACCGCGTGCTGCAACTGGCGCAGCAGCACAATTTCTGGATTGCCGAAGACGACAGCTACAGCCACCTGGCCCCGGCACACGCCACGCGGCTGGCACAGCTCGATGGTTTACGCCGCACCCTCTACGTGGGCGGGTTTTCAAAAATCCTGGCCCCCGACTGGCGCATCGGCTTTCTGGCCGCACCCGCCGAATGGGTTGAGCCACTGCTCGACACCAAGCTGCTCACCTCGCTGACCACCCCCAGCCTACTGGAGCGCGCGCTGGCCCACTGCATCGAGCAAGGCCAGTTGCGCCGCCACGCCGAACGCATCCGCACCCGGCTGGACGCCGCCCGCAGCCGCAGCGTCAAACTCGCCCTGCAAGCGGGCTGCACCTTTGCCGCCGAACCCGCCGGGCTGTTCGGCTGGGTCGACACCGGCGTGGACACCGAGCAGCTCGCCCTGCGTCTGCTCGACGACGGCTACCTGCTCGCCCCCGGCGCGCTGTTCCACGCCAGCCGCGCGCCCAGCACGCTGATGCGCATCAACTTCGCCAGCACCCAGAACGCCGCCTTTTGGCGCGTGTTTGAGCAAGCGCGTGGGGCGCTGACTGGAGAACACGCAAGGACTTGAGCTTGCACCCCATCCGCGCATACTTTTGATGCGCGCGTTGCATTCAGGTTGAAATGAGGCCGTTTTTTGTGGATTTTTTGTTGCTTCAAAAACAGAGAGACCAAAGGGCTTGCCATGCCAAGCGGCGCACCACAAGCTAGGGAAGGTCTGCACAACCCCCGCTGCAGGGCGAGGTGACGCGTGAATGTTCACATGGCGAAACGAGCGTTGAATTTCTCATCGTTTTGCGCTGTTTTTGGTTCGCTT
>NZ_JBKEEE010000071.1:0-56614 GCF_047975795.1 Ottowia sp.
AGCGTTAGGTGAGTCATCCTTGGGATACCACCCTTGTTATTTTAGATTCCTCACCTCGGACCATTATCTGGTTCAGGGACAGTGTCTGGTGGGTAGTTTGACTGGGGCGGTCGCCTCCTAAAGAGTAACGGAGGCGCGCGAAGGTAGGCTCAGGTCGGTTGGAAATCGACCCTTTGAGTGTAATGGCAAAAGCCTGCTTGACTGCAAGAGTGACACCTCAAGCAGAGACGAAAGTCGGTCATAGTGATCCGGTGGTTCCATGTGGAAGGGCCATCGCTTAACGAATAAAAGGTACGCCGGGGATAACAGGCTGATACCGCCCAAGAGTTCATATCGACGGCGGTGTTTGGCACCTCGATGTCGGCTCATCTCATCCTGGGGCTGTAGCCGGTCCCAAGGGTATGGCTGTTCGCCATTTAAAGAGGTACGTGAGCTGGGTTCAAAACGTCGTGAGACAGTTTGGTCCCTATCTTCCGTGGGCGCTGCAGATTTGAGAAAGCCTGCTCCTAGTACGAGAGGACCGGAGTGGACGCACCTCTGGTGTACCTGTTGTCACGCCCGTGGCATTGCAGGGTAGCTAAGTGCGGAAGAGATAACCGCTGAAAGCATCTAAGCGGGAAACTCGTTTCAAGATTAGATCTGCCGGGGCCTTGAGCCCCCTAAAGAGTCGTTCAAGACCAGGACGTTGATAGGCTGGGTGTGGAAGTGCAGTAATGCATTAAGCTAACCAGTACTAATTGCTCGTGCGGCTTGACCCTATAACTTTGATTGAAAATTGATCAAAGTTGTTATGCCAAGTGACGCAAACAAATAAAAGCTGATTTGCTCTATGAATTGGTCGTTTTGACTGTATACCAGTCAGGGCGGCAACAAGTTATGCCTGATGACCATAGCGAGGTGGTACCACTCCTTCCCATCCCGAACAGGACAGTGAAACGCCTTAGCGCCGATGATAGTGCGGATTCCCGTGTGAAAGTAGGACATTGTCAGGCTATTACAGCAAGAAACGCCCAGTCAGAAGTGACTGGGCGTTTTCTTTTTTGTTGAAGCTGCTTTGAAATCTCGGACTCCCGAGTTCGATACCCATTGGCTGCTTTGGGCCATTTCGGAGCGCTGGTCCCAATGGAGTCAACAGCTTAGAGATGGAACAGGCGGATGTGAGGTTCGACGGCCAAACCGATGTCGTTGAGGGCATGGTCAAGACGGCAACTTTCTACGACATGGATGGCAACGCGTTGATGTTGGCGCAGGATCTGACGGGCGGGGCTCCATAATTCGGGGATGGGCTGCCTGGGGTATGCTTATCGATGCCTCCGATGCTGTCGTGATGGTTCAAGACACTGTGCGTGTGCATGTGCACAGTGCGGGGTGAACTCAACTTCAAAAGGTTTGCGCCATGATCTTGCGCTACACCATTCTTTATGTGGATGACGTTGCGGCCACGCTTGATATTTACGAGCGTGCCTTTGGCTGACACGCGGGTTTTTACACGAGGCAGGCGATTACGGCGAGTTTTCTACCGGCGAAACCAAGTTGGCGTTTTCGTCGGTCTCGCTGATGACACAACTTGGCAAAACACCCGGCAAACCCAGTCCCAAGACGCCGGTCTTTGAGATTGCGTTTGAAACCGGCGATGTCCCTGCCGCCTTTGACCGCGCTGTGGCCGCTGGTGCAAAGCCGGTGCAGGCGGTGCGCGACGAACCCTGGGGGCAAACCACGTCGTATGTCAGCGATCTGAACGGCTACCTGGTTGAGATTTGCTCACCCGTCCAGTTGCCGAGCGCGGGTTGACGCAGCAGATCAAGCACAGAAGCATTGCGGCGCAACTGGGCTGGACTGCAGCCAAACCAGCGCAACAAATCCCGGCTCATATGGGCTTGGTCGCTGAAACCGCAGGCGCTGGCGATTTCGGCCAGCGGCTCGGACCGGACAAGCATTCCGGCCGCTCGGCGCGCACGTGCCAATAGTCGCCAGAAGTCAGGCGCGGGCAGATGCTGCGCCAGAAACTGCCGTTGCAGGGTGCGGATTGAAACGCCTGCATGGCGGGCTACGGTTTGAACGCTGGCATCTGGCGCGGTCAGTGCCATGATCGTGTCGTCCAAATCGTTCCACGCACCGAATGTGCTGGTGAGAATCGCTTCAGCTTGACAAGGGTTTCTTGTGATGGCTTCAAGCGTCTTCGGGAAAACGACCGCACCTGGCCGAAGGCGGTAGCCCGTCATTTGGACGCCAGAATGCGTCATGACCATGCGTGGGGTGAAGTCGAAGTTTGTCAAAGTAACCTCGATTGGCCCATCTGTCTTTTGTGCGATCAGCACATCCCGGCACCCATCGGGAAACACCATGTGCCGTTCTGTCTTGTGGCTTTGATGGCTCCATCGATGAAAGGGGCGGTGCATGTTCATGCGGGATGGTTTTGGGATTGAGGGCGACGGAACTGGTAGGTCAATACCGACTCTTGAGCACGCTTTGCATTTGTTGCACCAGCGTGAAGGCGTCTTTCATGTGTCCGCGGTCAAAGTCGGAGAGTTCTTCCAGCTTCAGAAAGTTGTCGGGGGCCTGCTCGCTGCCGACTTGCCGTGCCTGGTGCGATACGCGCAGGCGACTTAAAAATTCCAGCGCATCGCGCAAGTCGCGCGCCATGCCGGGGCTGAGTGTTCCCGCTGCGCCCGAGGCGCTCAGGCGGTCACTGGTGTTGACCACATCCAGCCCGCCCGCCAGCGCGCAAATGCGCGCCAGATCGACGATGGGTACCACGCCGCTGTGTTTCAAATCCAGCGTGTTGGCGTTGGCACCGTCTTTGATCAGCGTCAGACGGCCAAACAGGCCCAGCGGGGGGCGGTTTTTCAGCGCGTTGGCCACCATGTGGCCCAGAAACAGGGTATTGCCTTTGGTGCGTGCCAGCACGTCGCGCCGCAGCGTGTGCAGCAGTCCGGCGTTGCCGTGCACGCAGCGCAAATCGAAGAACACGCTGGACAGCATCAACGCCATTGGTTCGGGCACGTCGACCCACTGGCGAAAGTAGTCGCGCCACTGGCGCATGGGTTGGCGCCACTGGTCGGTCTGGGCCATCATGTCGCCGGGGCAGTAGATGTAGCCGCAGGCGTCCAGCCCGGCGTTGACCGAGCGGGCCAGCGCCTTGAAGTAGTCGTCGTGCGTGGCCGCGTCAAAGTCGTCGCTCAGCAGCAGACAGTTGTCCTGGTCGGACTTGGCGGTTTGTTCCATGCGCGCCTGTGATCCGGCGGCCACCCAGGCGTAATCCACGGGCGGCGCGCCTAAATCGGCCTCGGCCAACTGGATCAGGCGCACGGTCAGGGCGTCGGTGATGGCGGTCACCACGTGGCCGATGGCGTAGGCGCTGACACCGGCGGTGGCCAGCGCCTGCTGCATGGGCTTGATGCGCAGTGACAAAGTGGCCAGCGTGTCTGCATCGGGGGCGTGGAAGATGCTTTTGCTCAAGAACACGGCGGAGGTACCCTGCTGCTCGCTGACGTCGGTGGCCGTCACCATGCCCAGCACCTGGCCCTGATCGACCACCGGCACGTGGTGGATGTTGCGCCGCGCCATCAGCATCAGTGCATCCAGCGCGCTGGCGCTGCCCGGCAGACTGACCGGATCGGCAGTGGCAATGCTTTGAATGGAATCAGTGAGTGCGCGGTTTTCTGCCACCACGCGGTTGCGCAGGTCGCGGTCGGTGGCCAGCCCGACCAGATGGTTGCCTTGCATCAGCATCACCGACGATGCGCCCGCATCGCGCATGGCTTGTGCGGCGGCCTGGATGCTGACATCGGGGGCAAGCACCAGCGGTGGACGGCGGATCAGATCGGCCAGGTGGGTGCCCAGCAGGCTCATGGTGTCGGGCGAGGGGGCAGAAGCAAAATCAGTCATGCGCGGCATTTTTCAAGGGCAGTGCGGGTATTGTGGCAAACCCGCAGGTGGCCGCCTTGATTTGCGAGAATGTTCGGCCTTCTGGCGGTTTCCTTCCTCTTTTGCACAGCTTCATCCATGTCCCGTGACCCTATCCGCATTCGCGGCGCGCGCCAGCACAACCTGAAAAATCTTGACCTGGACATCCGCACGGGCGAGATGACAGTGGTCACCGGCCCCAGCGGTTCGGGCAAATCCAGCCTGGTGTTTGACACGTTGTACGCCGAAGGTCAACGGCGCTATGTGGAAACCTTCAGTGCCTATGCGCGCCAGTTTCTCGACCGCATGGACAAGCCCCAGGTGGACAAGGTCGAAGGTGTGCCGCCCGCTATCGCCATCGACCAGACCAACCCGGTGCGCAGCTCGCGTTCCACCGTCGGCACCATGACGGAGCTGAACGACCACCTCAAGCTGCTGTTCGCCCGCGCAGGCCAGTTGTTCGACCGCCAGACCGCGCTGCCGGTGCGGCACGATTCGCCCGACAGCATTTACGCCGAGCTGGTGGCGCGTGCCAAGACACTTGGCGACCCACGTTTGGTGTTGACGTTTGCCGTGGAACTGCCGGCGACGGCCAGCGCCGAAGATGTCGAGCAATGGTTGTCGGCCGCCGGTTTTACCCGCGTGCAGGCCGAGCGGGTTGAAAACGGGAAGAAGATTCTGGACGTGGTGGCCGACCGCTTCCGCCTTGGCAGTGCCGAACGCGCTCGCGTCATTGAAGCCATTGAGCTGGCGCTCAAGCGCGGCGGCGGGCGGATGACCGTTTATGCGCTGCCGACCGAGGAGGGCGCAGAGCCTGTCCTTTGGCGCTTTTCCACTGGCCTGCACTGTCCTGAAAGCAATCTGCGCTACAGCGAGCCGATTTCGTCGATGTTCTCGTTCAACTCCGCCGTGGGTGCGTGCGACACCTGCCGCGGCTTTGGCCGCGTGATCGGGGTTGACTGGGGCCTGGTGGTGCCTAACGAGCGCCTGACGCTGCGCGCCGGTGCCATCAAGCCGATTCAAACCCCGGCCTGGCGCGAATGCCAGGACGATTTGATGCGCCACGCCGAAAGCGCAGGTATTGCGCGCGACACGCCTTGGCACAAGCTGACCGATGCGCAAAAAGGCTGGGTGATCGACGGCGCGCCCCATTACAAAGAAGGCAACTGGAGCAAACAGTGGTACGGCATTCGGCGCTTCTTCGCCTACCTGGAGAGCAAGGCGTACAAGATGCACATCCGGGTGCTGCTGTCCAAGTACCGCAGCTACACCACCTGCCCCGATTGCGGCGGTGCCAGGCTCAAGACCGACAGCCTGTTGTGGCGCGTGGGCAGCAAGGCCGATGCCGATGCCGTGCTGCCGCCCGCGCAGCGCTTTTTGCCGCAGGGCGTGGCCTGGTCACGCGCGCAGCTCGAAGCCCTGCCAGGCTTGAGCCTGCACGACCTGATGCTGCTGCCGATTGACCGGCTGGGCCTCTTCTTTGACCGCTTGATGGCTCAAAATGCTCCTGAAAAAATAGCAGATAACGCAGATAAAGCAAGCGCCAGCGACGTTTTTGATGCCGAATCTGCCGATGCCAAGGCGCGCGCCTTGATTCTGGAAGAAATCACCACCCGCATCCGCTACTTGCGTGATGTGGGCATTGGCTACCTCACGCTCGACCGGCAAAGCCGCACCTTGAGCGGCGGCGAGGTGCAGCGCATCAACCTGACCACAGCGCTGGGCACATCACTGGTCAACACGCTGTTCGTGCTGGACGAACCCAGCATTGGCCTGCACCCGCGCGACATGGATCGCATCACCCAGGCCATGCAGCGGCTTAAAAACGCGGGCAATACGCTGGTGGTGGTGGAGCACGACCCGGCCGTGATGCTGGCCGCCGACCGCGTGCTCGACTTCGGCCCCGGCCCCGGCGTGGCCGGTGGGAAGATCGTGTTCGACGGCACGCCCGATGAACTGCGCGCCGCCGACACGCTGACCGGCACTTACCTGGGCGGGCGCAAACACATTGGCACCGGCTTCAGCCGCCCGGTCAGCGAAAGCACGCCGCGTTTGATTCTGGAAGGCGCGACCGAGCACAACCTGCAAGCGCTGACGGTGGACTTTCCGCTGCAACGGCTGGTGGTGGTCACCGGCGTGTCTGGCTCAGGCAAATCCACATTGATTCAAGACGTGCTGGCCCCCGCGCTGCGCCGCCACTTCGGCCAGGCGACCGAATCGCCCGGCGCGCACCAGCGCCTGCTGGGTGCCGACCATTTGAGTGGCGTGGTGTTCGTCGACCAGTCGCCCATTGGCAAAACCGCGCGCTCCAACCCCGTCAGCTATGTGGGGGCCTGGGATTCGATCCGGGCGCTGTTTGCAGCCACGCCGCTGGCCAGGCAGCGCAGCTACACGGCAGCCAAGTTCAGCTTCAACTCGGGCGATGGGCGCTGCCCGACCTGCGGCGGATCGGGCTTTGAGCATGTGGAAATGCAGTTTCTCAGCGATGTGTACCTGCGCTGCCCCGACTGCGACGGCCAACGCTACCGACCCGAGGTGCTGGAGGTGAAGATCGAGCGCCAGGCGCTTGAATCGGAGTCGGATTCCCATTTTCAGCAGACGGTTGACCGATTGGCCGATATGGCTGCCGGAAAGTTCGACGCTGACCCCCATTCAAGAACACGGCACTTGAACGTGGCCGACGTGCTGAACTTGACCGTGGCCGAGGCGGCGCAGCTGTTCGCGCGCGACCGCGAGGTGATTCGTGCGCTGCAACCGATTGTGGATGTGGGGCTGGATTACGTGAAACTCGGCCAGCCGGTGCCCACGCTCAGCGGTGGCGAGGCGCAACGCCTGAAGCTGGCCGGTTTTTTGGCTGAGGCAGCGAAATCCCAGACCGCCAGCCGCCAGCCCACCGCCAAAAAGGGCCAGCTCTTTTTGTTCGACGAGCCGACCACCGGCCTGCACTTTGACGACATCGCCAAGCTGATGCGGGCTTTTCGCAAGCTGCTGGATGCGGGGCATTCGCTGGTGGTGATCGAGCACAACCTGGATGTGATGCGCGCGGCCGACTGGCTGATCGACCTGGGGCCGGAAGGCGGCGAGGGCGGTGGCCAGCTGGTGGCCGAAGGCCCGCCGGATGATGTGGCGCGACACCCCGGCTCGCACACTGGCGCTGCGCTGCGTGCCTACGCGCAAACCCTGGGCGTGGGGGCGGGTGCCGTGCATGAATCGGTTCCGCTATACAAAACAGAGCTG
This sequence comes from Ottowia sp., assembly GCF_047975795.1. Classification (GTDB taxonomy): domain Bacteria; phylum Pseudomonadota; class Gammaproteobacteria; order Burkholderiales; family Burkholderiaceae_C; genus Ottowia. Next base: position 7,144 of record NZ_JBKEEE010000071.1, read on the forward strand.
CCAGCGCTTTCTGAACATGCTTCAGAGGCCAAAAACACCATTGAAATCGTGCATGCGCGCGAACACAACCTGAAGAACCTGAGCGTCGACATACCGCGCGGCAAATTCAACGTCATCACCGGCGTCAGTGGCTCAGGCAAGAGCACGCTGGCGTTTGACATTCTGTTCAACGAAGGACAACGCCGTTATCTGGAAAGTCTGAACGCCTACGCGCGCTCCATCGTGCAACCTGCCGGCCGGCCCGAGGTGGACGCGGTGTGGGGCATTCCGCCCACGGTGGCGATCGAGCAGCGCCTCTCGCGCGGCGGCCGCAAGAGTACGGTGGGCACTACCACCGAGGTGTGGCATTTTCTGCGCCTGTTGTTCGTCAAGCTGGGTGTGCAGCATTGCGTGCACGACGGTGCGGCGGTGCTGCCGCAGTCGGCCGACCGCATCGTGGCGCAGATCATGGCGCGCTACGCTGGCCAGACCATCGGCCTGCTGGCACCGCTGGTGGTGGGCCGCAAGGGCGTCTACACCGAGCTGGCCGACTGGGCGCGCCCGCGCGGCTTTACCCACCTGCGGGTGGACGGCGAGTTTTTGTCCACCACGGGTTTCCCGCGCATCGACCGGTTTAAAGAACACACCATTGAGCTGCCGGTGATGAGCCTGCCCGTCACCCCCGGCAACGAGGTGCAGCTGCGCGAATCGCTGGCCCGCGCGCTGGAGCATGGCAAGGGCGTGGTGCACGTGCTGAGTGACTTGACGGGACTGCGCAACGCCATGGAAACCGGCGCGTCCACGGCGGGCATCGGCCAGGTGGCGGTGTTTTCGACCCAGCGCGCCTGCCCGGTTTGTGCCACCAGCTACACCGAGCTGGATCCGCGCCTGTTCTCCTACAACAGCAAGCACGGCTGGTGCCCCGACTGCGTGGGCACCGGCGTCCGGCTGACGCGCGAGCAGCGCAAGGTGCTGGACGATTCGGTGCTCTCTGCTGACAACAAAGGGCGCGAACAATCGTTTGCCGAGCCTGACGTGGAGGACGTGGGCGATGCGGCTTGCCCGACCTGCCAGGGTACCCGGCTGAACCCGGTGGCGCGGGCGGTGCGACTGCATGCTGGCCTTCATGCTGGCCCTCACCCCAGCCCTTTCCCGCCAGCGGGTGAGGGTGAGGGTGAGGGGGCCGCTGGTGCGGAAGATGGAACCGCCATCACCGACCTCGCCCGCCTGAGCGTGGCCGATCTGCGCGCCTGGTTTGGCGGCCTGCAACTGCAAGGGCGCGACGCCGACATCGCGCGCGACCTGCTGCCCGAGATCAAGAGCCGACTGGATTTTCTGATGCAAGTCGGCCTGGGTTATCTGACGCTGGAGCGTGGCGCGCCGACGCTCAGTGGCGGCGAGGCGCAGCGCATTCGCCTGGCCGCGCAACTGGGCAGCAACCTGCAGGGCGTGTGCTACGTGCTGGACGAACCCACCATTGGCCTGCACGCGCGCGACAACCAGATTTTGCTGAACGCGCTGCACACCCTCTCGGCCAAGGGCAACACGCTGGTGGTGGTGGAGCACGACGAGGACACCATCCGCCGTGCCGAGCACTTGATCGACATCGGCCCCGGCGCGGGCGTGCGCGGTGGTCAGTTGGTGGCCGAAGGCACGGCGGCTGATCTGCAAGCCGCGCCCGATTCGGCCACCGGCCGCTATTTGCGCCAGGCCATGCAGCATCCGCTGCATGTGCGGCGTCCGGTGGAGGCATCGACTGCGCTGCTGACCCTCAAGGGTGCTTATCTCCACAACCTGAAAGACGTGGATGTGACCGTGCCGCTCAAACGCCTGGTGGCAGTAACGGGCGTTTCCGGCTCCGGCAAATCCACGCTGGCGCGCGACGTGCTGCTGGCCAGCGTGCAGCGCTTTGTGAGGCAAAAGTTCAAAGGGAAAAAGGCCGATGACGCTTTGCCAACAAGCGATAGAAGCTATCAAATAAATAGTCATGGCCTGATTGGATGCACCGCGCTGGAAGGCTTTGGCCAGATCGACCGGGTGCTGGAAGTGGACCAGACCCCCATTGGCAAGACGCCGCGCAGCTGCCCGGCCACCTACATCGGCTTTTGGGACACGGTGCGCAAGCTGTTTGCCGACACACTGGAGGCCAAGGCGCGCGGCTACGCGCCGGGCCGTTTCAGCTTCAATACGGGTGAAGGGCGCTGCCCCAGTTGCGAAGGCCAGGGCGTGCGCACCATTGAGATGAGTTTTCTGCCCGATGTGAAAGTGCCGTGCGAAGTCTGCCACGGCGCGCGCTTCAACCCCGAGACGCTGGCCGTGACCTGGCGCGGTAAAAGCATTGGCGAGGTGCTGCACATGGAAGTGGACGAGGCGGTAGAGTTTTTTGCCAGCATGCCCGCCATCAGTCACCCGCTGCAACTGCTCAAAGACGTGGGGCTGGGCTACCTGACGCTGGGCCAGCCCAGCCCGACGCTGAGTGGCGGCGAGGCGCAGCGTATCAAGCTGGTGACCGAACTCAGCAAAGTCAGAGACGACGTGACGCGCCGCGGCCAGAAAGCGCCGCACACCCTGTACGTGCTGGACGAACCCACTGTGGGCCTGCACATGCAGGACGTGGAAAAACTGATCCACGTGCTGCACCGGCTGGTGGGAGGTGGCCACAGCGTGCTGGTGATTGAGCACGACCTGGATGTGATCGCCGAGGCTGACTGGATCATCGACCTGGGGCCGGAAGGCGGCGCAGGCGGCGGGCAACTGGCGGCCGCAGGCACGCCAGAAGACGTGGTGCACGCCCATACCCACACAGGTCAGGCGCTGGCCCCCGTGCTGGCGTGCAGTGGAAAAGCAGATTTTTTTAAACGAAAGGAACCGACAGAGTGAGCAGAAAGACAAGCAAGATCGCGGCGGCCATCGCCGTGTTGGGTGTGGCCTACACGGGGGCCAACTGGTGGTTGGGCCAGCAGGTAGAGGCCCGCTATGCCGCGTTGAAGGACAAGGCCGTGGCGCAGTTTGGTGAAGACGTGTTTGTCGAACGCCAGTACGAACGCGGGCTGTTCAGCTCCAAAAGCACGGTGGTGGTGCAACTGGATTGGCCATCTGCCAGCAGCCAGCGCGCCGCATTGAATCAAGGTGCTGCTGAAAATGATGCTGAACAAGAAGAGCTGGATGCCGACCAGGGCACCCAGTCCAACGAAAGTGCGCTGCCGCTGCCTGGCTCGCCTGCTGGCACATCGGCTGATGCACCGCAAAAAATACGCCTGACCTTTCAGGACGACATTCGCCACGGCCCGCTGCCCGGTCTGGCCCTGGGGGCGGCGCGTATCCACACCCGCCTGACCAAAGTGGAAGGCGCAGACGAGGCCACGCGCCAGGCGTTCGCCAAGGTCAAGCCGCCTGAGTTCGACACGCTGGCCGGTTTTGACGGCACCTACAGCGGGCAGGCGCGCCTGCCTGCGGGCGAAGTGGCCGATCCGCAAACCCCCGACAACGCAATGCAGTGGCAGGCGCTGGTTTATGACTACCAGTACAACGCCGATGCCAGCCACGTCGAAGGCAGCATGCACTGGCCGCAAGTTTCCTTGCGCATCGGTGATGCACTGTCGGACGATGACGAAGGGGCCATGACGCTTCGCATAGACGGTCTGAAAGCGGACTTTGACGTCACCCAGGCGGGCGAGCGCTGGTTTTTGTCGCCCGGCCACGGCAGCGGCACGGTTGACGCGCTGGTGCTGAGCTACCGCAGCGCAGGGCAGCCCGATCTGAAGCCGGTGCTGGATCTGAAAAAACTGGCCTTCGACAGCAAAGCGACCAGCCAGGATGGCCTGATGAGCCAGACGGACACCCTGACCGGCGAGGGCAGCCTGGGTGGGTTGGCGCTGAAAGAAGTGCGCGTTGAAAGCCAACTTCAGCGCGTGAGCGAAGCGGGCCTGATGGCGGCGCAAAAGCTGCTGACCAAGGTGCAGTCTGCCCAGCAGGGGCAAACCGCCGAACAAGCCATGCCACCAGAAGAAGAGGTGGCCGACATGATGGGCCACCTGCTCAAAGGCCAGCCCGAATACCGCTTCAGCCTGAAAGCATCCGCCGCAGACGGCCAGGCTGCACAACTGGGCTACCACGTGGCCGTGGGCGAAGGCCCTGAGGGTGCGGACGAGCAGCCGTGGATGGGCCGCCTGCAACAAAGCTTGCGTGCCGATGCCGATGTGCGCCTGCCCAAGGCGTGGCTGCCCGCGCTGGCCGATTTGGCCCACAACCCCGAGGTCACGCCCGAGGCCATGACCGAGCTGGCGCAAACCCTGGCGCGCCAGGGCCTGGTCATCGAAGACGGCGATGCTTACATGGCCAAGGCCGAATATGGCAGCGGCAGGTTGAGCCTGAATGGCCAGCCCTTGTTTGGCGGCATGGGGCGCTAAGCCTGCACGCTGACAGCGTTGACAGCGCTGACACGCAGGCGACACGGCTCAGGGCTTTCCCCGAGGCTCGGGCATGGTGTACTTGGGTGTACCCGGTATCGATCAACCGGTTTAAACACATCACTATCAAGGAGATTCCCACATGCCTCGTCGCCGTACCCTGATGGCTGCACTGGTTGCTGCAAGTGCCGCTTTGGCCGCCCCTGTGGCCTGGGCGCAATCGTTTCCGTCCAAGCCCATCAAGCTGGTGATTGCATTCCCGGCGGGTGGGCCGACCGACATCACCATGCGGGCGCTGGCTGATGGGGCGTCGAAAGTGCTGGGCCAGCCGGTCATCATCGACAACAAGCCCGGCGCGGGTGGCACCTTGCCTGCGCAGGCTTTGCAACTGGCGCAGCCTGATGGCTACACGCTGGCGCAAATTCCGCTGGGCGTGTTTCGTCTGCCGTACACCACCAAACTGACGTGGGATCCGATCAAGGACATTACTTACGTCATCAACGTCACCGGCTACGCCTTTGGCCTGGTGGTGCCTGCCAATTCGCAATTCAAAACCTGGGCCGACTTTGCGGCCTATGCCAAGGCGCACCCGGGCGAGCTGAACTACGGCTCCACCGGCACCCTGACCAGCCCGCACCTGACGATGGAGCAAGTGGCACAAAAAGCAGGCATCGAGTTGCAGCACGTGCCCTACAAAGGCTCGGCCGATCTGATGCAGGCGGTGGTGGGCGGCCATGTGATGGCCGCGGCTGACTCCACCGGCTTTGCGCCGCAGGTCGAAGCGGGCAAGCTGCGCGTGCTCAACACCTGGGGCGACAAGCGACTGGACAAATTTCCCGACGCACCCACGCTGAAAGAGCTGGGGCTGGATCTGGTGCAGAACTCGCCTTTTGGCGTTGGCGCGCCACGCGGCACCCCGCCCGAAGTGGTCAAACGCCTGCACGACGCTTTCAAGCAGTCGATGGAGCAACCGGCGTATCTGGAAGCGCTCAAGCGCTACGACATGGTGCCGATCTACATGAGTTCAGAGCAGTACCGCCAGTTTGCCGAAGACACCTTTGCGCGCGAAAAGGCTTTGATCGACAAGATGGGACTGGCCAAAAAGGCTAAGTAAGTCGGTCTTGGGGCGTGGTGCCGCTGGCTTTTCAGGGACAGCGGCGATCAGCCAGCAGACGCTGGGCCATTTCGGCAAAGCCCGCACCGCGCGCGTGTTGCGTCACCCAGCGCGGGCGGTGCTGTAACTGATCTTCAAAGCGCCGGATGTTCGCCACGCCCACGCTGTGCGTGAAGTATTGGAACATCACCTGGTCGTTGGTCGAGTCGCCCATGTAAATCCAGCGGGCTTGCTCAGTGGCCAGATCGATGCCCAGCAATTCGCGCGCCGCCCAGCACGCGCCTTGCCATTTATCGTGCTGACCGATCCAGCCGTTGATGTGGATGCTGCTGACGGTGGCGTTCAGCCCTTCAGCGTGCATGATGGCCACCACCTGCGCAATGCCCGCCGCATCCAGGTGATGGAATTCGCTGTGGTCGATGGCGATGTCGGTCTCGCGCCCGGCCGAGTCTTGCGCCAGCGTGGCACCGGGCACCTCGCGCAGCACGCGCGCGGCCACGGCTTGCAGGCGGGCGTGGTTCTGAAGACGTGTGGCGTGGTTTGTTTGATATTTTTTTGATAGCTGTTTGAGCTTGTTTGACAAGCGTTGAAGGCTGTTTTGATGATTGTTTTTTGGAGGGTTGCGAGCATCGGTATCGGCTCCCCCTGTCAGCGCCACCGCCCCGTTTTCGGCCACGATGGCGTCCAGCGGCCAGTCCAGCGCGAACGGCGCGCTCCAGCCCACGGGTCGTCCGGTGACGGCGATCACATGCAGGCCGGCAGTTTTCAAGTTCTCCAGCGCTTGCAGTGCGTCTGGCGTCATGGCTCCTGCGGTGGTCAGCGTGTCGTCGATGTCGGTGAACACGCCAGCCATGTCGGCCCAGGCATGGGCGGGCAACTCAGACAGCGGTTTCATGCAGGTTCTGGGCGGGTGCGCGCTGAAATGCCGATGCGGCGAAGCAGGCCAGCAGCACGAAGAACAGCGCCCCAAAGCTGAAGCACAAAATGGCGTGGCGGTCCAGATCGGCGTAGCCATCTCCAAACAAGGATGAAAACAGCGCGTAGTTGAACAGCAGACCGCACAGCAAGAACATGAAGCTCCAGCGGCGCTGCCGGACAGACCAAGCAATCAGCGCTGCCAGTACAGGGCCTAGTGAGGCGACCAGGATAAGTGCCGTGATGGCATCAGGCGCAAGGCGTTTGAACAATGGATTGATGGAACGGTGCAGGCGTGAGCTACTGTCTTGGAGTTGCGCATTCGCGCGTCCTTCGATCTGGCCGAGCAAAGGCAGCAAAAAGCCCCGATAGGTTTTGCCAACGTGCTCGATGATGGTGAAGACCACGAGAGGTTCAGAGATGACGCCCTTGACGACCTTAGACAGCGGCAGGCGCATGACCTGCGGGCAATGCGTTTCAAAAGCGGTGGTCGGGGTGTCGTACCAGTTGCGCCCTGAAAATTGCAGGCAACTGGGTGGCAGCCGCATCTTCTGCGCCATGCGGGCAGGGTTTTGGGATGCAGGCAGCAGCGTGAAGAATACGGTGTTGATTCGGTTGGCAGCGCCAATGGGGTACATTTTTTGCGCGGCTGAGGTATAGACCAGTGCGGGAAGCAGGCACAGGACAGCTACCAGGACGACCTTGATGGGTGAGCCTGTCAGCTGCCTGCGATACGGGCGGGTCACTGCCATGGCCGCTGCAATCAGCAAGGCCACCGTAGGCAGTAAGAACATGTATTGGTTGCGGTTAAGCGACAAAAAAAGCAGACACATGGCCCCCCACAACAGTGTCGGTCGCAGACCAATCAAATCCAGCATCCACAGCCAAACCAGTCCTATCAATAACGTAGTGACGGCGAAAGCTGAAAATTCGGCATACCAGGTGTTCAGAAACAGCAAATTGATCGGATCAACCACCACCAATAGCCAAGCTGCGAACCCCAAGGCGTTGGCGGGGCTAATGAGCAGCCGTTTGAAGATCAGCCAGATACCCAGCATCCAGCCCAGCAGAAGTGGCGCGGAGGCAATTTTGATGTCCATGGAGCCATCGTCGGCGGCAAACAAGACCATCGTGGCGTACTGAATGGCTTTGAGTATCTGGTCAGACGAGGGGTAGCTCGGCCAGCGCATCTCGGCTGATTTGATGAAGTAGCGCCAGGGCTGCTCTGGTGTCGCAACGAAAGGCTCTTTTTGTGAATCGCGCGGCCGAAAACCAAAGGTTTCCATGGTGCGGATCTGGTCGTAGTTGTTGCCATAGGCCAGCATCGGATCGGCCGCCCAGAACCCCAGCACGCGCAGGGTGGCCAGCGCCAGAATCAGACAGGCCAGTAGCTTGATGGTTTTATGACTGGTCATGGAGCAGATGGCGTTACGCGAAAGACGAACATTTTGTCCAGATGGTATTTGGCCAGGTAGCCAATCACCAGGCCAGCCACTCCGCCCAGATATCTTGCGCTGGCGGTTTCAAAAATCAGCCAGGCACCGTATTCAAACCCCCAGAAGATGGCGGTGGTGGCCACGCCCATCAAGGTATAGAGCACAAACGTGGTGCCGTCGTGCTTCACATTCTGGGGGGAGAAGCGGAAGATGAAACGCTTGTCGAGCACGTATTTGACGACCAGCCCGGTCGCCGTGCCCACGATGATGGACCACCAGATGCCCGAGGGCCACAGTTGCAGCGTCAGCGCTTGTGAGCCGATGTTGACCCCAATGGCTACGGCGCAGAACAAGACATAAAGCAATGCAATACGCACGGCGTCAGATGTCCATGCGGTTGAAAACCAGGCGCGGCAGATGCCGAATGACGAACATGATGATGGCCCACTTGCCCGGTGCATAGACCACGGGCTGGCCTTTGCTGATGGCGTTGACGATGCGTTGTGCCACCTCTTGTGCACTGGCCAGTTTGGCACCGTTTTGCTTGAGGTGTGCGGTCATGGGGGTGTCGGTGGGGCCGGGTTTGGCCAGCGTCACGCGCACTGGGCTGCCAGCAAGGGCCAAACGGTGCTGCAAGCCTTGCGCATAAATGTCGACCATTCCTTTGGCCGCGCCATAGAGGTAGTTGCTCTTGCGGCCCCGGTCGCCTGCAACAGAGCCGATGATGCCTACGCGGCCATGGCCCGCGCGCTGCATGGGGCCGACGAATGCTTCGGCCATCAGCACGGGTGACAGGCCGTTGGTCATCAACGCGCTGCTGCTGGCGTGCAGGTCGTCCTGGCAGGCGGCCTGGTCGGGCAGCGCGCCGTGCGCGATCAGCACAGTGTCTACAGCGCCTGTTTCTTGGGCCAAGGCTGCGATGGCGTCCGTGTCGTTGAATTGAAGTTCAACGATGCGCGTGGTGGTGCCAGCGCCGCGCGCGCGCAAATCAGCGGCCAGCGGTTCGATGCGGGCGGCGTGGCGGCCCACCAGCAGAAAATCACACGGCCCTTGCGCTGCCCACAGACGGCTGCATTGGTGGGCAATGGCCGAGGTGGCCCCGATGACGACGATGCGGTGTGGTGTGGTCATGTGTGGTGTATGAAAGGGTTCATTGGCCCATGAGGCGGCGCGACATGGCCGAGCTGATGCCCGGATCGCGGTAAGGCTGCATCTGCGCCCATTGCGGGTAGCCGGACTGAAACAAACCGGCGGGCATGCGGGCGTCTTTAGCCGGGTACAAGCGTCCGCCCGCCTGGCCCACGATGGCGTCCATCTGCTCGAACAGGCGCAGGGTCTTGTCGCCTTGGTTGGGGAAATCCAGCGCCAGCGTGATGCCGGGCTGCGCAAAGCTCAACAGCCCCGGCGAAGCCTGGTGGCCAAAGGTTTTGAGCACGGCCAGAAATGAGCCTTGCCCGCTTTGGGCGATGCGCTCCAGCAGGGCCGCAATGGCCTGCTCGCCGCCATCGAAAGGCACCACACATTGGTACTGGTAAAAGCCGCGCGGGCCATACATGCGGTTCCAGTGCGCGATGCCGTCGAGCGGGTAAAAGAAAGGCAGGTAATGGCTGATGCGGCGGCCCTGGCGCAGGCGGTGCGCGTGGTAATACAACGTGTTGAAGGCGCGCAGACTGATCTTGTTGACCAAAGACAGCGGGGGCGTAAAGGGCATGTTTAACCCGGAACTGCGAGGTCTTTGCGTTGGTACTGAGGCGCCCGCAGCGCCATGGTTGGCGCGAATGAATACACCGCGCCCGCGCGGGTCAAGGCAGTCGATCCAGGAGACGGTGTATTCCCAATCGGCTTCCGATTCAGCGGCCAGTGCGTAAAAGCGCTCCAGCGCATCGAAGGCGATGGTTTCCGTGTCCAGCCACGGACTGGCGACACGCCGCAATGGCAGCGTGGCCTGCGTGATCAGACCCGTCAGCCCCAGCCCGCCCACCGTGGCGGCGAACCATTCGGCGTGTTGATCAGGGCCGCAAGTGATGGTGCGGCCATCGGTGCGCTGCAAGGTGAGTGCTTGGACATGATGGCCGAATGAGCCAGCCCGGTGGTGGTTCTTGCCGTGCACGTCGTTGGCGATGGCACCGCCGACGGTAACGAACTGGGTGCCGGGAGTGACGGGCAACATCCAGCCGCGTGGTGCCATGAGCCGCTGAATGTCGGCCAGCAGCGTGCCCGCCTGGCAGGTCAGCAGGCCCGAGTCGGCGTCGAAGGCCAGCCAGTGATCGGCTCCTGCCGTCAGCCACAGCGCGCCATCGGGGTTAAGGCAAACGTCGCCATAACTGCGGCCCATGCCGTAAGGCAGGACGGTCTGGCCGGGTTCAGGCAAAGGCAAGGTAAAAGACAAAGGCCGTTGGCTGCCCAGCGCGTCGATGGGCAGCACGGCATGCGGCGCAGCGTTCAACCGCCCCCAGGAGCTGACCGGTATCACCACGGCAGCCCCAAGGTGGCCAGCATCAGCGATGCCGCAAAAGCGGCTCCGCAGGCCAGGCTGACCTTGTCCTTGATGGCGAAAACGATGGGGTCGTCGTGCATTTCGCCGCGGTGGGATTTGAGCCACATCCAGCTGATCCAGTACGCCAGAACGCCCACGGTGAGCAAGATGGCGTGCGAATTGGGATACAGCGCGCGTCCGGTTTCGCCATGCAGGTACAAGGCCAGCACCACCGCTGCGGCGTACCCGGCCCCAATGCCCAGCATCTGCACCAGCGGGGCGTCTTGCGCTTCATAACCGCGCCCATGGGCGACGGCGTTGTCTTCACGGGCCATCAGTGGACGCAGCTCGGCATGGCGCTTCAGGAAAGACAATGACAGGAAGACGAAGCCTGACACGGCCAGCAACCAGTGTGACACCGCCAGCCCGGCGGCGGCACCACCGGCGACGATACGCAATGAATACAGGCTGGCCAGCGTCAGGCAATCCAGCAGCACCAGTTGCTTGAGCTTGAACGAGTAAGCACAGGTGAGTGCAAAGTACACCGCCAGCCAGGCCAGAAAAGTCCCGCCCACCGCCAACCCCGTGAGGGCGCTGCCGATCAACAGCAACGGCACGGCATGCACGCCTATCACGATGGGCATGTTCCCGCTGGCAAACGGGCGCAGGCGCTTGCTGGAATGTCTCCGGTCACTGGGCAGATCGAGCAAATCATTGCCGATATACACCGCCGAGGCACACAGGCTGAATGACAGAAATGCCAACACCACGTCAGCCCAGGCCGATGCATTGGAGAACTGATGTGCAGCCAGCAAAGGCACGAACAGCAGCAGATTCTTCAGCCACTGATGCACGCGCAGCATCTTGCGCCAATCTCGGGCCTGCACAGCGCGGGCAGGAATGACCTTGTCCACATTGCCATGCTGTTGTGCGGCTTGTGCGACGCTTTGTACGGCGTTGACGACGATGGCATGGCGTGCGGCCTGCCAAACAGGCAGGTCATCGCGCGAGTTGCCTGCGTAGTCGAATCCATGCAGGCCAAAGCGTTGTGTCAGGGCGTGGGCTTTGTTCGAGGCCGACAGATTGGTGTGGCCGTCGCTGGCCAACACTTCGTCGAAAAAACCCAAGTGATCGCCAATGGCTTGAGCCACCTGCGTGTCGGCGGCGGTGCACAGAATCAGTGAACGCCCCTGCGCCTTTTCAGCCTTCAGCCAGTCGAGCAATTCGCCGTTGTAAGGCAGTGACTCGACATCCAGCGCTACGCGATCGGCCAATTGCTGTTTGAGATGCGCCTTGCCACGCCGCAGCCAGAGCGGCAGGTGCACGACCTGCACGGGCTGTTGCCTGGCCAGTGCCAAGGACTGCTCGTGCAGGGTGTCGGTCAGCAGCAAGGTGCCGTCCAGGTCAACGACAAGCGGCAGCAGGCGATCAGTCATGACTGAAATCACTGGCCTTGCAGCGCCAGCCCGGCATGCTCGCGCAGCGGGTGGAAGTGGATTTTGGGAAAGCGCTCTTGCGCCAGCCGCACGTCGTAGGGGCTGGTGCACAGGTAGGCCAGGGCGTCGGCGGCGTCGTGGGCCATGCGCAACGGGTAGGCGTTCTCGAACTCGCGCAGCTCGGGCGCGGTGTCGGCGGTGATCCAGCGGGCACCGGTGTACTGGCTGCCTTCCAGCCGCACATCGCAGTCGTATTCGGTTTTCAGTCGGTGCTGCACCACCTCGAACTGCAACTGGCCGACGGCACCCAGCAGCATGTTGCCGCCCGCGTCGGGTTTGAAGACCTGGATCGCGCCTTCTTCGCCCAGCTGCGCCAGGCCCTGCTGGAGTTGCTTGGTGCGCAGCGGGTTCTTCAGCACCACGGTCATGAACATTTCGGGCGCGAAGAAGGGCAGGCCGGTGAATTGCAGGTGGGCACCGTCGGTGATGGTGTCGCCCAGCTGTACGCCGCCGTGGGTGGTGAAGCCGATGATGTCGCCGGCATAGGCTTCATCGACGGCCTCGCGCCGCTGGCTCAAGAAGGTGACAACGCTGGTCGGGCGCAGCTCCTTGGCGGTTCGCTGCACCTTCAGCTTCATGCCGGGCGCGTACTTGCCCGAGGCCACGCGCACGAAGGCGATGCGGTCGCGGTGGTTGGCGTCCATGTTGGCCTGCACTTTGAACACTACGCCGGCGAAGGTGTCATCTTCAGGCTGGATGACTTGCTCTTGCTCTTGCGGTTGACGGTTGACCACCACGCTGCTGGTACGCGGTCGCGGCGCGGGTGCCATGTCCACCAGAGCGTCCAGCACTTCCATCACACCAAAGTTATTGACGCCGGAGCCAAAGAACACGGGTGTTTGCTTGGCCGAGAGAAAAGCTTCCCGATCCCAAGCGGGCGATGCGCCTGCGGCCAGCTCCATGCTTTCTTCAGCGGTTTCAAAGGTGCTGCCAAAGCGCGCCACCAGTTGGTCACGCTGGGCCAAAGGCAGGGATTCGAACTCTTCAGGGCGGCGTTCGCTGCCAGATTCAAACACCGTCATCGCCTGCGTGCGCAAGTTGATGATGCCGCCAAAGCGTTTGCCTTGCCCCACCGGCCAGGTCATGGGCACGCAGGGCATGCCCAGCTCGCGCTCCACCTCGTCCAGGATGTCCAGTGGATCGCGCACCTCGCGGTCCATCTTGTTGACGAAGGTGATGATGGGCGTGTCGCGCTGGCGGCAAACCTCGATCAGACGGCGTGTTTGGGCTTCGACACCGTTGGCGGCGTCAATCACCATCAGCGCCGAATCCACGGCGGTGAGCACGCGGTAGGTGTCTTCAGAGAAATCCTTGTGCCCCGGCGTGTCCAGCAGGTTGATGACGTGGTCGCGATAGACCATCTGCATCACGCTGGAGGCGACCGAGATGCCGCGCTGCTTTTCGATCTCCATCCAGTCGCTGGTGGCGTGGCGGCTGGCTTTGCGGGCCTTGACGCTGCCAGCGATCTGGATCGCGCCGGAGAACAGCAGCAGCTTCTCGGTCAGGGTGGTCTTGCCCGCGTCGGGGTGGGAGATGATGGCAAAGGTGCGGCGGCGCCGGGTTTCGGGGGCGTACGTCAAAATGCGGAAGATGGTCGAAAGAAACCTGAAATTTTACGCGGCGCGGTATCAGGTATGTCGCCCGGGTGACCAAAGAGGCGTTGCGCAAGGGTTTGTCGCAATGGTGTCGCAACAGGGCCAATTTGTAGCATTCGCTGCTGATGCGTGAATTGGAGGTTCGATACGTGATACGCCTTGTCTTGAAGCCCTATCGTTTTGCAGCCTTGACTGCCATGGGTTTACTCTGTCTTCCTGCGCTGGGGCAAAGCGCGCCGCCGCCGCTCAATGCCGAGCAAAGCGACCCGGTGCGCATGGGCTGGATGGTGGGATCGCCCCCGCCTGCCGACCGGGTGGTTCGCGCTGCCGATGGCAGCTTTTACCGCTTTCCGCAGATCCGCTGGTCGTTCGCGCACTTCAGACAAATGGTGCCGACCACCAACGTCAGCCGTCGCCTGACCCCGGCAGCGCCTTTGCCCCAGGCGCTGCGCGACGACTTGGATGCGGTGGCCTTCACGCCCTTGGGCAAAACCGAACCGATGACCTGGGCACAAGCCTATGACGCCAACTACACCGATGGCGTGTTGGTGCTGCACAAAGGCAAGGTGGTTTACGAGCGTTACAGCGGCGTGCTCAAACCCGATGGGCAGCACATCGCCATGTCGGTCACCAAGTCTTTCTTTGGCACCCTGGGGCAATTGCTGGTGGCCGAAGGCAAGCTGGATGCCAACGCACCGGTGGCGCAGTATGTGCCTGAACTCAAAAACACCGCCTTTGCCGATGCCACGGTGCGGCAGTTGCTGGACATGCGCACGGGGCTGAAATATTCAGAAAACTATGCCGATCCCAAGGCCGAGATATGGTCACACGCGCGGGCAGGCAGCGTGCTGCCCAGACCGCCCGGCTATCAAGGGCCGCAGAGCTTCTATGAGTTTTTGCAAACCGTGCAAAAAGAAGGTGAACACGGCGCAGCGTTTGCCTACAAAACCGTGAACACCGATGCGCTGGGTTGGGTGATTCGCCGCGTGACCGGTCAGCCGATTGGTGACTATTTGTCCGAGCGCATCTGGTCACGCCTGGGGGTGGAGCAAGATGCCTATTTCACCGTGGATACCGTGGGCAATGAGTTTGCTGGCGGTGGCCTGAACGCGGGCTTGCGCGACATGGCGCGCTTTGGCGAAATGATGCGTAACGAGGGGCGCTTTAATGGCCAGCAAATTTTGCCCAAGGCGGTGATTGACGACATTCGCCAAGGCGGTGACCGCGAGGCGTTCAAGGCCGCAGGCTATGCCACCTTGCCCGGCTGGAGCTACCGCAACATGTGGTGGGTGTCGCACAACGAGCATGGTGCTTTTGCCGCGCGCGGTATCCACGGACAGACAATCTACGTCGACCCGAAGGCCGAAATGGTGATTGCGCGCTTTGGCTCCAACCCGGTGGCCGCCAATGCCGCCAATGACCCGACGTCGCTGCCCGCGTACCACGCCATCGCCAAACATCTGATGGCGAATCCGCGTTGATTGGTCTGGACCTGTAGCGCGGAAAAGGCGCGGTGGCTGGCGCTTAGCCGCCGTGTCCAAGGCTGTGTCTGGGCTGCGCCCGCCGGTATAATCGGCGGCAGTTTTCCGAGGAGCGTTGCAGCATCCGCGATTCGCGCCGGATGTGAGGCTCGGAACCCCCTTCTTTATTCGCAACCACGCTCATCCACTGAAGCAGTGCGGTGAGTCTTTAATCAGGCATACCCACGCAGTGGTTTCTTTCAACGGCCTTTAGTTGGGCCACAGGAGAAATCCGTGAACGCACGTCAAAAAAAACTGGCACTGGCTGACAGCGCCATTGCCGACATTGGTCTGACCGCCTGGGGGCGCAAAGAAATCGCCATTGCCGAAACCGAAATGCCTGGCTTGATGGCCATTCGCGATGAATTTGCGCGCAAAAAGCCGTTGAAAGGCGCGCGCATTGCGGGCAGCCTGCACATGACCATTCAAACGGCGGTGCTGATTGAGACACTGCAATCGCTGGGCGCTGAGGTGCGTTGGGCCTCATGCAATATTTTTTCCACCCAAGACCACGCGGCAGCGGCCATTGCCGCGTCGGGCACGCCGGTTTTTGCCATCAAGGGCGAATCGCTGAAAGACTATTGGGACTACACCCACCGCATTTTTGAATTCGGTAAAAAGGGCAGCAAGGACGAAGGCCCGAACATGATTTTGGACGACGGCGGTGATGCCACGTTGCTGATGCACCTGGGCATGCAAGCCGAGACCAACCCCAAAGTGCTGGCCAACCCCAAGGGCGAAGAAGAGCGCGTGCTGTTCGCCGCCATCAAGGCCAAGCTGAAAGAAGACAGCACCTGGTACAGCCGCAAGAGCGCGCAAATCCTCGGCGTGACCGAAGAAACCACCACCGGCGTGCATCGCCTGAAAGAAATGTCGGCCAAGGGCACGCTGAAGTTTCGTGCCATCAACGTCAACGACAGCGTCACCAAGAGCAAATTTGACAACCTGTACGGTTGCCGCGAATCGCTGGTTGATGGCATCAAGCGTGCCACCGATGTGATGGTGGCGGGCAAGATCGCCGTGGTGTGCGGTTATGGCGACGTGGGCAAGGGCAGCGCGCAGGCGCTGCGTGCGCTGAGCGCTCAAGTGTGGGTGACTGAAGTGGACCCGATTTGCGCGCTGCAAGCGGCCATGGAGGGCTACCGCGTGGTCACCATGGAAGACGCTGCGCCGCTGGCCGACATTTTTGTGACCTGCACGGGCAATAAGGACGTCATCACCTACAAGCACATGAAGGCCATGAAAGACCAGGCCATCGTGTGCAACATTGGCCACTTTGATAACGAGATCGACGTGGCCAACCTGGAAGCCAAGTGCAAGTGGGAAGAAATCAAGCCGCAGGTGGACCACGTCATCTTCCCCGGTGGCAAGCGCATCATTTTGCTGGCCAAAGGCCGCTTGGTGAATCTGGGTTGCGCCACAGGCCACCCAAGTTATGTGATGAGTTCCAGCTTTGCCAATCAGACCATCGCGCAAATCGAGCTGTTCACCCGCCCGAAGGCGTATGACGTGGGCCAGGTCTATGTGTTGCCCAAGCATCTGGATGAGAAGGTGGCGCGTCTGCAACTGGCCAAGCTCAACGCCAGACTCACCACGCTGACGGCGGCGCAGGCGGCATACATCGGCGTGTCCGCCGCCGGGCCGTACAAGCCCGACAGTTACCGTTATTGATGGCTGTGCCTGCCATGTCCAGCAATGGCTTGCTTGCCAGCGTTCGGCACACTCAGCTTGAGGACGTGCCGGGCCTGGTCGCCTTGCAGCGCAAGGTCTACCCGGACATTCCCGCTTGGGATCCGGCCCGGCTGCGCCGCCAGATCGAGGTGTTTCCGCAAGGGCAGTTGATGGCCGAGCTGGATGGCGAGATGGTGGGCTGCGCCAGTTCGCTGGTGGTGTTGTGGGACGAATGGGCCGAGCAGCATTCGTGGGACGAAATCACCAGCGCAGGCAACTTTGACAATCACGACCGGCAAGGGCTGACGCTGTATGGGGCCGAGGTGTTTGTCTCGCCCGATTCGCGCGGCGCGGGCGTTGGCCACATGCTGTACGAGGGACGCCGCCAGATTTGCCGCCGCCTGAACCTCAAGCGCATCATTGCCTGCGGGCGTTTGCCGGGGTACCACCAGCACGCGGCCCGGCTGACGGCCGAGCAATATGCGCAAAAAGTCGTGTGGGGCGATTTGTTTGACCCGGTGCTGAGTTTTCAGTTGCGCGAGGGTTTTAGCTACTGCGGCGTCATGAACGATTACATCCCTGACGACGTGGAATCGCTCGGGCACGCATCCATCATCGTGTGGCTCAATCCGGATTTCGATCCGGCGCAACCGCATTTGCTTCAACAGGAGGAAAAACCATGATCGTTCGCATTGCTGCCGTGCAGTACTGGCTGCGCGACATCCACGACTGGGCCGGATTTGAAAACCAGGTGCGCTTTGTCATGAAGGCTGCGGGTGACTACAAGCCGCAGTTCGTGCTGCTGCCCGAAATCTTCACCACGCAATTGCTGTCTTTCATGGACACCGGCGACGTGGCGGTGGCCGTGCGCAACATGAACGACTACACCAAGCGCTACAAGGATTTGCTGTCCGAGCTGGCCGCGCAGTGGAACGTGCACCTGATCGGCGGCAGCCACCCCACGCTGCGCGATGATGGCAAGCTGCTGAACACCGCTTACTACTTCACCCCGTCGGGCGAAATTCATGAGCAGGACAAAATCCATCGCACCCGCTGGGAGCGCGAGAAGTGGAACACCGACGCGGGCGACGTGCTCAAGCTGTTCGACACCCCGTTCGGCAAAATCGCCATCCTGATCTGCTACGACATCGAGTTTCCTGAACAGGCGCGCCTGGTCTGCGAAGCGGGTGCTGACATCCTCTTCGTGCCTTCTTGTACCGACGACCGACAAGGCTTTTTGCGCGTGCGCTACTGCTGCCACGCCCGCGCCATCGAAAACCAGGTGTTCGTGGTCATGACCAGCACCGTCGGCAACCTGGCCGTGGAAGGGTTGGGCATGCACTACGGACAGGCGGCCATCATCACGCCGTCGGACTTCCCGTTCGCGCGCGACGGTATTGCCGCCGAAGGCACGCCGAATATGGAGCAGATCGTGGTGGCCGAGGTCGATCTGAAAGACCTGGAGTCCAACCGCATCAAAGGCACCACCATTCCGCTGTACGACAAGCGCAAAGAGATTTACGACGACCCGGTGGAGCTGGTCAAAGTCGGTTGAGGCAACCTACAGCCGCCTTTGATGTCACTGCCATGCGCGCCGACCAGATGCTCGTCGAGCGGGGCCTTGCCGCTTCGCGCAGCCAGGCCCAGCGGCTGATTGCCGCAGGCGCGCGCTGGCGTGCGCCGCAAGGCTGGCGGCGGCTGGCCAAATCCGATGATGTGCCACCCGAGGCCGAGGTGGAGCTGCTGGACACTGCCGAGGCTCGCTACGTCTCGCGCGGCGGCCTGAAGCTCGAAGGTGCGCTGCGGGCCATTGGCCTTCAGGTTATCGGCTGGCGCTGCCTGGACGTGGGGCAGTCCACCGGCGGCTTTACCGACTGCCTGTTGCAGCAGGGTGCAGCGCAGGTGGTGGGGGTGGATGTGGGCCACGGCCAGTTGCATCCACGGCTGGCCAGCGATGAGCGGGTGCAGGCGCTGGAAGGCATCAATGCCCGTGAATTGAATGCTTCACAATTGATAGCTTTCAGCGCGGGTGGTTGTAGTGCCGGAGGTCAATTTGGCTCGCAGGATGGCTCGCAAGATTTGAACCCATTCGATTTGATTGTCGGCGACTTGTCGTTCATCTCGTTGACACTGGTGCTGCCCGCGCTGGTGCCGCTGCTGGCCGCAGGTGGACATGTGCTGTTGCTGGTTAAACCGCAATTTGAGCTGCAGCCCGGCCAGCTCGGCAAAGGCGGCATTGTGCGTGATGCGGCGCTGTACCCGATGGTCGAGCAGCGTGTGCGCGCGGCTTGCGTGCAGCAAGGTCTGGCCGTGCGCCATTGGCTGCCCAGTGCCATTGTGGGCGGCGATGGCAACCGCGAATTTTTTATTCATGCCGCGCAGGCGGCATCGTCTTTACCTTTTTCTTCGCCATAAAACTATGAACTTGCCTTTAAGTCTGGAGTTTTTTCCGCCCAAAACCACCGAAGGCGTGGCCAAGCTGGCGGCGGTGCGCGCGCAGTTGTACGCGCTGTCACCTGAATACTGCTCGGTCACTTTTGGTGCGGGCGGCTCCACGCAAGATGGCACGCTGGACGCTGTGCGCGCCATCCTGGCCGAAGGCGTGGCGGGCGTGCCGCACCTGTCGTGCATTGGACAGACCCGCGCCAGCATTGCCGAGCGCCTGCGCGTGTACCGCGATGCCGGGGTGCGCCGCATCGTTGCGTTGCGCGGAGACTTGCCCAGCGGCTATGGCATGGGTGGCGAATTTCGCTACGCCAGCGATCTGGTGGCGTTTATTCGCGCGGAAACTGGCACGCACTTCACGCTGGCGGTGGCCGCTTACCCCGAGATGCACCCCCAGGCGCGCTCGCCGCAGGACGACATGAACGCTTTTGTCGCCAAGGTGCAGGCCGGGGCCGATGTGGCCATTACGCAGTATTTTTTCAATGCCGACGCTTACTTTCGCTTTGTGGATGAACTGCGCCAGCGTGGGATAGACGTACCTGTGGTGCCCGGCATCATGCCGATCACCAATGCCACGCAAATGCTGCGCTTTTCAGACAACTGCGGGGCCGAGGTGCCGCGCTGGGTGCGCACGCGCCTGCAAGGGTTTGGCGACGACACGGCGTCGATCAAGGATTTTGGTGCTGACGTGGTGGCCGGGTTGTGCCAACGCCTGCGCGATGGTGGTGCGCCGGGCTTTCACTTTTACACGCTGAATCAAGCCATGGCGACGTTGCAAGTGTGCCGCCGCATGGGGTGGGCAGGCAGCGCTGCTGATGAAAGGCGCTAGAGCCGAAATAGACTGTAATCGACTGTAAAAGTAGCTAAAAACAATTCAATTAGAGCCAAAACTCCAGCAAATTCAGCGCCAAAACCACAATTCGGGGCGCAAAAGTGCTGGTGTGGACAGGCTGAATTCGTAAAAATCGCGCCCATGCTACGGAACACCTCTCCTGGCGCGCCTTCACGGGCCGCGTCGAATCAGGGAAGTGGCCGCCGTGGGCTGGCCATTCGGGCGCTGTTGCTGCCCACCATGTGGCTGGCTGCTGTGCCTTTGACGGCACAAACGGTGCGCACAGATGCTTCCAACACCTTTTCGCAGCCATGTACCTCTGCCAAGGCGGTGCACGATATGCGCTGCCCCAACTACACTGTTTTTTCCGCACGCCTGGGCGGCATGCAGGAGCAGCCTGAGGCGGCGCGCAAGCCCTTCAAAGGCGATACGGGCGACAACGCGGCACAAGGTGAATCAACCCCCAGCCTGTCCGCCACCCCGCGTTTGAGCTTGCGAATGGGCCGCGACATTGCAGACGGTGTGGCCTCGTGGTACGGCCCTGGCTTTCATGGCCGCAAAACCGCCAATGGCGAACGCTTTGATATGAACGAGATGACGGCGGCACACAAAACCTTGCCGTTTGGCACCCGTGTGTTGGTCAAAAACCCGCGTACTGGCAAGCAAGTGGTGGTGCGCATCAACGACCGTGGGCCTTATGCGCGTGGCCGCGTGATTGACCTGAGCAAGGCCGCTGCCATCAAGCTGGGCCTGAAGCACCGTGGCCACGACAAAGTGGTGCTGCGCGAAGTGCTGGGTGATGATGTGGCGGTTAATGAAGGCGCTGCGCGCAACGCGCTCTGATCAAACGCAACCTTCAGTCGCCTTGCTCGACCGTCCAGGCGGCACCTGAGCCACGGTGGGCACTCAGCACATCCAAAATTTGCGGCAGTGCCTCATCCAGCGCTGCCTTTAGCGTATGCGGCGGGTTGATGACCCACATGCCGCTGGCTGTCAGCCCGCTGCCCTGTGAAGATTGGCCAATGTGCAGCGTGGCGTTCAGCCACGTGCGGCCCGCTTGTTGGGTGAGGGTTTTCAGACGGCGCGGCAGGCTGTGCGCTTCAGGCCGTGGAATGATCGGATACCAAACCAGATAGACGCCGGTGGCAAAGCGCTTGAGGCTGTCTTGCACGGCTGCCGCCACCTTCGCGTAGTCGCTTTTGATTTCGTAGCTGGGGTCGATCAACACCAGGGCGCGGCGTGAGCCGCCGCTGCTGACAGGCGGTGGCAACAGGGCCTTCAGTGCTTCAAAACCATCTTGCCGTGCTGCGCTGATTTGACGCCCGGCGTGCAATTGCGCCACATGGGCGCTCAACGCCTGAATGTCGGTGGGGTGCAGCTCAAACAGGCGCAGGCGGTCATGCACCGCAGCGCGTTCCGGCTCGCTCATCAGCGCGTGCATGATGAAGGGCGAGCCGGGATAAACGCGCGGCGCACTGCTGGTTGCTGTTGGGTTGAAGTGGGCGATCAGATCCAGGTAATCTTGCAGTACGGTCGCTATAGAACCAGTAGCTTTTTCAGCTTGATACACATGCGTTTGAGACGAATTTTGCTTGGAATTCTCTGAGGCCGACAAGTTTGACAATCGCGCAATGCCCGCCTCAGCCTCGCCCGAGGTTTGGGCGGCGTCGGTATCCAGCCGGTAAATGCCTGCGCCAGCGTGGGTGTCGATCAGCGTCAACGGGCTGTCCTTGCGCATCAGATGACGCAGCGTGGCCACCAACGTCAGGTGTTTCAGCACGTCGGCATGGTTGCCAGCGTGAAAGGCGTGACGGTAACTGAACATGCGCGCATCGTACCCGGGTGTATGAAGGTGCGCCGCGTGGCAGCACAAAAAACGGTTAGAATGTCCGGCTTTGTAGCGATTTTGTGGCCCCGCGGCAAAGGCCGAGCCTGGCTCATTCAGGTCAAGCACGGCAATCCCACCTAAGAGGCTCCCTTTCAAGAGGAGCGCCGACCGTGGAAAAGGGCTCAACCAAGCCAACTTTCCTCAAGGAAAACTCATGAAAACGTTCAGCGCAAAACCCGCTGACGTGACGCACGAGTGGTTTGTGATTGACGCCACCGATAAGGTGCTCGGACGGGTAGCCAGCGAAGTTGCCCTCCGTCTGCGCGGCAAGCACAAGGCCATTTACACGCCTCACGTCGATACTGGCGACTACATCGTGGTCGTCAACGCCTCCAAGCTCCGCGTCACCGGCGCCAAAGAGCTGGATAAAAAATACTATCGCCACACCGGTTATCCGGGCGGCATCCGCGAAACCAATTTCCGCGACCTGCAGGCCAAGCACCCTGGCCGCGCGCTGGAAAAGGCCGTCAAGGGCATGCTGCCCAAAGGCCCACTGGGTTACGCGATGATCAAAAAGCTCAAGGTCTATGGCGGCGGCGAGCACCCGCACAGCGCCCAGCAGCCCAAGGCGCTGGAAATCTAAGGAGCCGTGCAAATGATTGGTGAATGGAACAATGGCACCGGCCGTCGCAAGTCCAGCGTCGCCCGCGTGTTTCTGAAAAAAGGCTCCGGCAAGATCACAGTCAATGGCAAGCCGATCGAAGAGTTTTTCGGTCGTCAGACCTCGATCATGATCTCCAAGCAGCCGCTGGTGCTGACCGAGAACGTCGAAACGTTTGACATCCAGGTCAACGTGCACGGCGGTGGTGAATCGGGCCAGGCCGGCGCGGTACGCCACGGCATTACCCGTGCGTTGATCGACTACGACGCCAACCTCAAACCCGCGCTGTCGGCGGCGGGCTATGTCACCCGTGACGCCCGCGAGGTCGAGCGTAAAAAGGTTGGTCTGCACTCAGCCCGTCGTCGCAAGCAGTTCAGCAAGCGCTGATGGTGGTGGCGCAGGTTGGGCGCAAGCAGGCCCGACCAGCCACAAAGCCGCGTTGGCCCTTTTTGGGGCTGCGCGGTTTTTTTTCGCCACCGATGTGCTTGACGGGCACTGGGCGTGGTACAAAAAGCCCAGCCCATTAAGGAGTTCAAACGTATCATGCTCGGCCTTAGAAAACAGCCCCCCGTGCGCAGCGCCATTGGTGTAGGCATGCGCGTTCAAGGCCCCTGCACTTTTCAGGATGGTTTGCAGATCGACGGCACGGTGCTGGGCGATGTGACGGCCGAAGGTGAGCAGCCCAGCGTGCTGGTGATTGGCGAAACCGGTCATGTGGACGGGGCCATCAGCGCCGATCATGTGGTGATTGGCGGGACGGTGATGGGGCCAGTCGTGGCGCGCGAGCTGCTGGAGTTGCATGCCAAGGCGCGGGTGACCGGCGATGTGCGTTACAAGGCACTGGAGATGGCGCAGGGCGCGGTGATTGCCGGGCAGTTGCAACCCGAATTGATGCCCCCATCTACGGCGGCGGTGCAAGAGCAGGCTGTGGTGTCACAAGCCACGTCGGTTGAACGCGCTGCCGAACCGCGCGAGCCGACATTGGATCCAGACCGGCTCTAAATCTGTACAAAGCAGTGGCCTGTTGGATCGGGGTCCAACGAAGCGCCTCGTTGAGCGCGCCGCTTTTGAGGCAGGCTTGAACAAAGCCCTTGCGCTTAGGTTCAGCACAATCCCGACTATTTCTATATACTATTTCGCTATTCGTCTCTCAGACATGAGGAGCCGCCATGAGCGCCGTTCAAACCGACATCCAGCCCGTTACCACTGCGATGCCTGATCCCATTGTGTTTACCGACAGTGCCGCCGCCAAGGTGGCCGATTTGATTGCCGAAGAAGGCAATCCCGACCTGAAATTGCGCGTGTTCGTTCAAGGCGGTGGTTGTTCGGGTTTCCAGTATGGCTTCACGTTCGATGAAATCGCCAATGAAGACGACACGACGATGACCAAGAATGGCGTGTCCTTGCTGATCGACGCCATGAGCTACCAGTATCTGGTGGGTGCCGAGATCGACTACAAGGAAGATTTGCAAGGCGCACAATTCGTCATCAAAAATCCGAATGCCATGACCACTTGTGGGTGCGGTTCGTCGTTTGCCGTTGCTGATGAAGCGGCTTGAGGTTTTTGGATAACCCCACACTGAAGTGATTGACCCAGGGGCGGGGTCGATCACACATGCTGGCTGCTGGGATTGGTATTTGGCAGGGCTGGTTTCTTTTCTGCCCCTTGAAAATTTTGCTGCCGCCAAGCTTCAAACACGGTCACGGCCACCGCGTTGGATAAATTCAGGCTGCGCTGCCCCGCGCACATGGGCAGGCGCAGCTGCTGGGCGGGAGCGATCGACTGTCGCAGCCCGGGTGCCAGCCCACGCGTTTCAGAGCCAAACATCAGCCAGTCACCGCGGGCAAAACGTACGTCGTGCACCGCACGTGTTCCCTGAGTGGTGAGCGCAAACAGGCGTGCTGGATCAGGTGTGCACACAGCTTGAAATGCGGCCCAACTGGTGTGACGGCGCACATCGGCGTATTCGTGGTAATCCAGCCCAGCGCGGCGCATGTGTTTGTCGTCCATGGAAAAGCCCAGCGGCTCGATCAGGTGCAGGGTGCAGCCGGTGTTGGCCGCCAGCCGAATCACGTTACCGGTGTTGGGCGGGATTTCGGGTTCAACCAAAACGATGTGGAACATGTGGACTGAAGGGTTTACCAAGATGAAAGTGCGCCTGACTCTACGGCGCGTCGGTGCGGGCCAACACCAGTGCCGTGATGTAGCGGGCACCTGCCTGCCGCAGCGCGCGGGCCGCATCGTACAGGCTGGCCCCGGTGGTCATGACGTCGTCCACCAGTACGACATGGCGTTCGCACACCGCATGGTGCCGCGCTGGAGGTACGGCAAATGCCCCACGCACATTTTTGAGCCGCTCGGCTCTGGGCAAATGGTGTTGCGGCGGGGCGTGGCGAATGCGTTGCAGCACGTCAATCTGAAGGCGCTGGGAGCTCAAGTGATGGGCCAGTAACTGCGCCGGGTTGTAGCCGCGCTCAGCCAAGCGTTCAGGAGATAAAGGCAGAGGAACCACGACATCGGCCTTGGCTATTGTGTCAGCGACACCGGGTGCGACAGCCATCAGCTTGGCCAGTGGGGCGGCCAAGCCGGGGTGGTTATAGAACTTGAATTGGGCGATGCAGCGCGTCCATGGCCAGCCGTAGCTGGTTGCAGCCAGGCAGCGGTCAATGGGTGGCGGCTGGCGCAGGCAAGCGCCGCACTGTGCAACCCCCGCAGGCACTGGCAATGCACAGGAGACGCAACGTGGCGCAGGGGCGGTAAATCGGGTCACGCAATGTGCGCACAGGCTGGACGATGGCCAACTGCGGCAAATCAGGCACTGGCTGGGCCAGCCGATGTGTTGCAACAATCGAGACAGCATGGCACAGGCGGATGTGGATGAGGCGTTCCAAGGATCGAGAGTCTCAATATACTGCGGTGCATCTATGGTCCAAGACCCGTCACATCCTGTCGACCCGATAGCTGCCCGACGCTGGGCCGAGCGCCCACACACCCAGGCACCTTGGCTGCATGAAGAAGTGGCGCGCCGCATGGCCGAGCGGCTGGATGTTATTCGTCTACCCGTACAACGCTGGGCGCACTGGGAGCCGGTACGCGGCGGGTTGACTGGGCACGATCGGGTGGCGGCGCATTACCCTGATGCGGCGTGTTTTCGCGTTTCTGCGCAGGTGGGAAAAACGCAAACGGCTATAAAAAATAAAGCAAATCCATGGTGGCTGAAATGGTTCCAGCCCAGTGCATCAGGGGTAAAAGCGGTGGCTGCACCGCCGCCTGAAAGCATGCAACTGGTATGGGCCAACATGCTGGCCCACCAAACAGCCGAGCCTGATGCTTTACTGGCCGACTGGCAACGCGCGCTGGCTGTGGACGGGTTTGTGATGTTTTCCTGTTTGGGGCCGGATTCCCTGCATGAGCTGCGCGCGCTGTACGCTGCGCAAGACTGGCCGCCGCCCGCACAAGACTTTACTGACATGCACGACTGGGGCGATCAATTGGTGGCCGCTGGTTTTGCCGATCCGGTGATGGATATGGAGCGCATCACCCTCACGTTTGAAACGCCAGCGCGTTTGTTGACCGAGCTGCGCGAGCTGGGGCGCAACCTGCACCCTGGCCGACATGTGGCGTTGCGCACCCCAGACTGGCGTCAGCGCCTGGAAGGCGCGCTGGACGAGCGCTTGAGGCCCGCAGGGGGCGGGCCATTGGCGTTGACGTTTGAGGTGATCTACGGCCACGCGCTTAAAGCCGCACCGCGCCATAAAGTTGAGGCACAAACCGCCATATCTTTGGGCGATATGAGAGGTCAATTGCGGCAGCGCAATAAGAAATTGCCCTGATATTGATATTTATCAATCCAATGCGCGGACTGCGCTAAACTCGTCTGGTATAGCGCACGACATTTTCGTTCAGCATTTTGATGGATGCCAATGGCAAGGACGCCGTTGGTGCGGTGCCTGAACTGCGTACAGAGGGCGCGCTTTCTCAAGCGTGTGTGGTGGGGCAGACGAGAGACATGACACGATGAACAGCATGGCAAGCAAACTGGCTGCTTTTGGGGCGGCAACAGGGGCGAGCGCCGCAGCATGGGCCGCGCGGGTGAACGATCTGCCTGGCGGCCCTGCGGTCAATCAACTGAGCTTTCATCCGGCGGCGACCCGCATCGCCGAAGAGCAGCACTGGCTGCTGTGGATGCTGCTGATCATTTGCACGCTGATTTTCGTGGCCGTGTTCGCGGTCATGTTCTATTCGATCTGGAAGCACCGCAAAAGCCAGGGGGCGCAGGCGGCCAGTTTTCATGAATCGGTGTCGGTCGAAGTGGCCTGGACTTTGGTGCCATTTCTCATTGTGATCTTGATGGCCTTGCCAGCCACCAAAGTGCTGGTGGCCCAGAAAGACACCACCAACGCTGATCTGACCATCAAGGCGACCGGTTATCAGTGGAAGTGGGGTTATGACTATTTGAAAGGTGAGGGCGAAGGCATCGCCTTTTTGTCCACACTGGATTCTTCGCAGCGCGCGCTATCGAGCGCAGGCACGCCAGAAGGTGACAACTACCTGCTTAAAGTGGATCATCCGCTGGTGGTGCCGGTGGGCAAAAAAGTGCGCATCATCACCACCGCCAACGACGTGATCCATGCCTGGATGGTGCCCGCCTTTGGCGTCAAGCAAGATGCCATTCCTGGCTTTGTGCGTGACACATGGTTTCGGGCTGAAAAGATTGGCGACTTTTACGGCCAGTGCGCCGAGCTGTGCGGCAAAGAGCACGCTTACATGCCGATTCACGTCAAGGTGCTGTCGCTGCCCGATTACAGCGCCTGGGTGGAACAAGAGCACAAGCGCATGGCGGCGCTGGCCGACGACCCCAATAAAGTCTGGACGCTTCAGGAGTTGATTGCCCGTGGCGAGAAGGTGTATGCCGCCAACTGCGCCGCCTGCCACCAGGCCAATGGACAAGGTGGTGGGGCCATCAAGGCACTGGACGGCAGTGCGGTGGTGAAAGGGCCGCTGGCCGAGCAAATGCACGTGGTGCTGGAAGGGCGCAACAACGGCACGATGCCTGCGTGGAAACAGTTGTCCGATGTGGAGCTGGCGGCGGTGGTCACTTACACCAAAAACAGCTGGACCAATCAGACCGGCCAGTTGGTGCAGCCTGCTGACTTCAATGCGGCCAGGCAAGGCAAGTTTCCAGCAGAAGGCGCTGGTGCAGCGGTGTCGGCCGAGGCACCGCCTGTGGCTGCTTTGGATGGTGTTACACACCAAACGGTGGCGCTCGCCGCTCGTTGATGGATGATCTTTTGCCCCAGCTTTGCCCGCATTTTGAGCGCAGCACCCCTTTCGGAGTTATGACATGAGCGCCGTTCTTCCCCAACACCACGCTGATTCGCACGATCACCATCACCATGCACCGACGGGCTGGCGACGCTGGGTGTTCGCCACCAACCACAAGGACATCGGCACGCTGTACATGCTGTTTTCGTTCACCATGCTGATGGTGGGCGGTGTGCTGGCGCTGCTGATCCGTGCCGAGCTGTTCCAGCCCGGCCTGCAAGTGGTCAACCCGGAGCTGTTCAATCAGCTCACCACCATGCACGGGCTGATCATGGTGTTTGGGGCCATCATGCCGGCCTTCGTGGGCTTTGCGAACTGGATGATTCCGCTGCAAATTGGCGCATCGGACATGGCGTTTGCGCGCATGAACAACTTCAGCTTCTGGTTGCTGATTCCGGCTGGTTTGATGCTGGTGGGATCATTCTTCATGCCAGGCGGAGCACCGGCTGCGGGGTGGACGCTTTACGCGCCGTTGACGCTGCAAATGGGACCGTCCATGGACGCAGGCATCTTTGCCATGCACATCATGGGGGCCAGCTCCATCATGGGGGCGATCAACATCATCGTCACCATTCTCAACATGCGTGCGCCCGGCATGACGCTGATGAAAATGCCCATGTTCTGCTGGACCTGGCTGATCACCGCTTATCTGCTGATCGCCGTGATGCCGGTTTTGGCAGGTGCCATCACCATGACGCTGACCGATCGCCACTTTGGCACCAGCTTTTTCAACCCGGCAGGTGGTGGTGATCCGGTGATGTACCAGCACATCTTCTGGTTCTTCGGCCACCCCGAGGTCTACATCATGATCTTGCCCGCCTTCGGCATCGTCAGTCAGGTGGTGCCTGCCTTTGCGCGCAAAAAACTGTTTGGTTATGCCTCGATGGTGTATGCCACGTCAGCCATTGCCATCCTGAGTTTTATCGTGTGGGCGCACCACATGTTCACCACCGGCATGCCGGTGGCCGGGCAACTGTTTTTCATGTACGCCACGATGCTGATTTCGGTGCCCACGGCGGTGAAAATTTTCAACTGGATTGCGACCATGTGGCGCGGTTCCATGACGTTTGAAACCCCTATGCTGTTTGCCGTGGGATTCATCTTCGTGTTCACGATCGGCGGCTTTACCGGGCTGATGCCTGCTGTGGCACCGGTGGATACGCAACTGCAAGACACCTATTTCATCGTTGCCCACTTCCACTACGTGCTGGTGGCCGGTTCGTTGTTTGCGTTGTTCTCAGGGTTTTATTACTGGGCACCCAAATGGACGGGCATGATGTACAACGAAACCCGTGGCCGCATTCACTTCTGGTGGTCGATCATCAGCTTCAACGTCACATTTTTCCCCATGCACTTTCTGGGTTTGGCGGGCATGCCGCGCCGTTACGCAGACTATCCGATGCAGTTTGCCGATTTCAACATGCTGGCGTCGGTAGGTGCCTTCTTCTTTGGTTTTGCGCAGGTTTACTTCTTCCTGTTTGTAGCGCTGCCCATGATGCGTGGGCAAGGCCAGAAAGCGCCGCAGCGCCCGTGGGAGGGTGCGGAAGGGCTGGAGTGGGAAGTGCCATCGCCCGCACCGTTCCATACGTTTGAAAACCCGCCCAAGCTGGATGCCAGCGCCACCCGCGTGATTGGGTAAGCGCCAAAACCTCGAGCCGCCTGCCATGACGCCGTCTGAAGAAAACCAGCGCAAGCGCAATGTCCGCCTGGGCTTGATTTTGGCGTCGGTGGCGCTGGTGTTTTTTGTGGGCTTTATGGTCCGCATGGTGCTGCTGGGTGGGTAGAAGGTAGCGCTGTGGGCACGCACCGCGAAAACGTCAAGATGGTCAGCAAGCTGGCGGTGGTGGCTGCGGGCATGTTTGCCTTTGGCTATGTGCTGGTGCCGGTTTACCGCGCCATTTGCGAAGTCACGGGGATCAACATCCTGTCGCTGTCCGAGCTGCAAGTGCCTGGCAATGCCCGCGCGGGTGACCAGGCGAGGGTAACGGCGGCCAATACACAGGTGGATACCAGCCGGGTCATCACAGTCGAGTTTGATGCCAATGCGCGCGGCCCCTGGCGGTTTGCGCCTGCGCAGCGCTCGATTCAGGTGCATCCAGGCGAGTTGGCCACGGTGATGTACGAATTTCAGAACATGCAGGATCGGCGCATGTCGGCGCAGGCCATCCCGAGCTATGCGCCCAGGCAGGCAGCCCCGCATTTCAACAAGCTCGAATGTTTTTGCTTTAACCAGTACACACTGAATCCGGGCGAAAAGAAAGAATGGCCGGTGGCGTTTGTGATTGATCCGCGCATCAGCAAGGACGTCAGCACCATCACGCTGTCGTACACGTTCTTTGAGGTGGGCAGCCAAGTGCCTGGTACGCCAGTTTCGGCTGATGTGAATCAAACGCTTCTGGCTGCGCGGTGGGGCAGCGTATGAACACACCGCCAGTCAAATCTTCATTTTGGCGGTCGATGCGTGCGGTGGGCTGGAGCTTGCTTGGTGTGCGCAAAAACGCCGAGTACGAGAAAGATCTGGCGCAGGTCAATCCGCTGCATGTGGTGGTGGTGGGTGTGCTGGCGCTGCTGCTGTTTGTACTGGGTCTGGTGGCTGTAGTGCACTGGGTGGTTGGCAGCGCGGGTGGACAATGAAATGAGCATGGCAGCGATCAATATACGGAGCACAGGAGCGAACAAGACATGAGCAACGCAACGCACGGCAGTACGCCGTATTACTTTGTCCCCGCAGAGTCGCGCCACCCGGTGATGGCGGCGATTGGGTTGTTTGGCGTGGCCCTGGGTGCGGCCGAATGGATCAATGGGGCGGCCTGGGGCCAATGGCTGCTGTTGGCGGGCTTGCTGTGGTGGCTGTTTGTGCTTTACCAGTGGTTTGGCGATGCCGTGCGCGAAAGCGAAGGCGGGCTTTACAGCCGCAAGATTGACCTGTCGTTCCGCTGGAGCATGAGCTGGTTCATCTTCTCCGAGGTGATGTTTTTCGGTGCGTTCTTTACCGCGCTGTGGTGGGCGCGGGCGCATTCCGTGCCTGCTTTGGGTAGTCTGGAAAACGCCTTGCTGTGGCCCGACTTCAAGGCCGCCTGGCCGAGCGTGGTAGCGGGGGCCACGGCTTCGCCCGCAGGCACCGTGGCACCTTTTCAGACTATGGGGCCGTTTTGGCTGCCCACCATCAATACGGCTTTGTTGCTGACGTCGGGCGTGACCTTGACCATTGCCCATCACGCGCTGGTGGCCAACCAGCGCAGCCGCTGCATTGCGTTCATGTGGGCCACGGTGCTGCTGGGAGCCACTTTTCTGTGCGTGCAGGGCTATGAATATTTTCACGCCTACAGCGAGTTGAATCTCAAACTCAGCTCCGGCGTGTTTGGCTCTACCTTTTACATGCTGACCGGATTTCATGGCCTGCACGTGTTCATTGGCATGCTGATGTTGCTGGTGATCACGCTGCGCCTGATGCGTGGGCACTTCACACCCCAACACCACTTTGGCTTTGA
This sequence comes from Ottowia sp., assembly GCF_047975795.1. GTDB lineage: Bacteria > Pseudomonadota > Gammaproteobacteria > Burkholderiales > Burkholderiaceae_C > Ottowia. The sequence continues at coordinate 38,338 of NZ_JBKEEE010000071.1, forward strand.
AGGTGCGGCCTGGTATTGGCACTTTGTGGATGTGGTGTGGCTGGGCCTGTATTTGCTGATTTACTGGATGTGATCGATTGGTTTGCGCGCTCAACGCCAAAAGCACCTTGCTCTACAAGGTGCTTTTTTCCATTTTGAGATGAGCGGTGTGGCGGATCGTGCGCCGATGTTTTCAATGATCGGCAGGCAACCCTGAGGGGTGCAGATAACCCAGTTTCCAGGCGATGAGCACACCCACCAGCAGCAACACCGACAGCCCGACACGAATGGCCAAGGCCATTACCATGCGCTTGGCGCGTTTTGTGTCATCTTTTGTGTCGCCCTGGCCGGGATCGTCCGGGCCACGCCGCATCATCAACACCAGGGCTGAGGCCAAGCTGCCTATGACACCTATGAATGCCAAGCCAATCAACAGTTTCATGGGGGACATTATTCCGTGACTGGGCGCAGGATGGGGTGGCGACGTGCAGGGGTCTGGGTTTTGGCGCTGGCAGCGATGGCGACGACTTTCCGGCTGGGGCTTTGGCAGCTGTCGCGCGCTGAAGAAAAAACCCGTTTGCAAAGCCTCATGAGCGAGCGCCAGCAAATGCCCGTGCTGAACGGCAACCAACTGGCGCTGATTGAGCCGCCTGCCCGATTGCAGGCGCTGGAAAGCCGTGCGGTGCAGCTGAGCGGACAGTGGCTGCCAGGCCAAACCATTTTTTTGGACAACCGCGTGATGAACCGGCAGGCAGGCTTTTATGTGCTGACTCCGCTGCGACTGAGCGGTCGTGATGCGGTGGTGTGGGTGCAGCGCGGCTGGGCACCCCGCCATGTGCAAGACCGGCAGACGCTGCCGCCCGTGACCACGCCGATGGCAGAGGTGACCGTGTCAGGGCACATAGCCATACAGCTTTCACGCGCTTATGCGCTGGGGCAGGATGGCACCGGCGCGATCCGGCAGAATTTGGATCTGGATACCTCTCGTGCTGCAACGGGGTGGCCACTGGCCCACTGGGTGGTCTGGCAAACCGGTGCGCCGTCAGACGGTTTGCTCAGAGACTGGCCCGTCCCGGCCAGTGGCGTGGACAAGCACAAGGGCTACGCCTTTCAGTGGTTTGGGCTGTGCGCTCTGATCACGCTGTTGTTATTCTGGTTTCAAGTGATTCGACCTTTGCGTGACCGTAGCCGATGACCGAGCGTATTGCCCCTGCCGATGATCCCGTGGCTTTGACCGTGCATGCCATGCCCTCACCCGCCCGCGTTCTGGACGAGGACGCGCAGCGCACCCGCAGCGGTCGCTGGAAGATGCTGTTGCTGGCCTTGGTGTGCGCCGCGCCAGTCATCGCGTCTTATTTCAGTTATTACGTGGTGCGCCCCGATGGGCGGCGCAATTTCGGCACGCTGATCGATCCGCAGCAAGCCATTCCTGTAGGGGCAGCAGCCACCGACCTGAATGGGCAGCCCTTTGATCTGATGGGCCTCAAGGGCCAGTGGTTGCTGGTCACGGTGGGGGGCGGTGCGTGCGATGCGCGCTGCGAAAGCAATCTGTATTTGCAGCGGCAGTTGCGTGAAGCGCTGGGCAAAGACAAAGACCGCATCGACAGGGTGTGGCTGGTGCCCGACCAGGCGCGTGTGCCCGATGTGCTGGAGCCTGCGCTGCATCAGGCCACGGTGGTGCGGGTGCCTTCTGAGGTGGTGGCGCGCTGGATGGCGCCTGAGGCAGGACACGCGCTGAATGAACACCTTTACGTGGTCGATCCGATGGGGCATTGGATGATGCGCTTTCCCGCCAGCCTGGACCGTGCAGGCGCTGCGCGCGCCAAGCGCGATCTGGTGCGTTTGATGCGCGCCTCGGCCAGTTGGGATCGGGCCGGGCGCGCAGCACCATGAGCCAGGGTGATGATGCAATGGGTGCGGTGGCGTTGTACGACTTTTCGCCGGTGTTGCAGGTCATGGGCATTGGTCTGGCGGTGGCGCTTGGCCCGCTGGTTTGGGTCGTATTGCGCAGCCGCGGGGCATCAGCGGCGCAGCGCTTGCAGGCGTTAACTGTGCTGACGCTGTTTTTAACGTTTGATCTGATCCTGTTCGGAGCTTTCACGCGGCTGACCGATTCGGGACTGGGTTGCCCCGACTGGCCCGGTTGCTACGGCCAGGCCAGCCCGGTGGGTGCACGCGAAGCGATTGCGGCGGCCCAGGACGCCATGCCCACTGGCCCGGTCACGCACGGCAAGGCATGGATCGAGATGGTTCACCGCTACCTGGCCACTGGCGTGGGCGTGCTGATCATCGCGCTGGTTGCGGGTTCATGGTGGCAGTGGCGTCAAAGACACTCCGACTCGCCGATGGCGCAGTTGACCCAGGCGGTGCATCCAGGGTGGTCTGGGGCGACTTTGCTGTGGGTGTGCGTGCAAGGCTTGTTCGGTGCCAAGACGGTGACGATGAAGCTGTTTCCAGCCATTGTCACACTGCATTTGCTGGGCGGCATAGGGCTGCTGGCGCTGTTGGCTGTGCAAGCCGAGTTGTATCGACAGGCGGCGGGCAGGGCGGTGGAGCAGGTCTCGCGCGGATTGCGCGTGCTGACCTGGCTGGCGGCGGTTTTGGTGCTGGTGCAAGTGTCGCTGGGGGGATGGGTCAGCGCCAATTACGCGGTGCTGGCGTGCGACACCTTCCCTTTGTGTCAGGGCAGTTGGTGGCCGCCGATGGATTTTGCGCAAGGGTTTGAGCTGTGGCGGCCTTTGGGGCAGTCGGCCGATGGCACGTTGTTGGCGTTTGCGGCACTGACAGCGATCCATTACGCGCACCGCTTGATGGCTTTTGTGGTGCTGGCGGCGCTGGGTGTGCTGGTATGGGGCTGCTATCACGCAGGATGTTTGACTCCGCAGCGGCGGGCGCTGGTGGTGCTGTTGGTTGTGCAGTTGGTCACGGGCTTGTCCAATGTGGTGCTGGGTTGGCCTTTGTTGGCGGCGGTGCTGCACACTGGTGGTGCGGCACTGCTGGTTGCGGTGCTGGCGTCGATGTTGAGCGCCAGCCACGCTGGCAAGACCCAGCCCATGGATGCACCGCAGCGCACGCCACTCACCAGGCCAGAGAGGGCGGCATGAAGAGCGACATGACTTCGGCGGCACCCCAGGCACCGCAACCCGTGCTGGCCGCTATGCCGGTTTGGCGCCAGTATTACGTGCTGACCAAGCCGCGTGTGGTGCAGTTGATTGTGTTTTGCGCCCTGATCGGCATGGTGCTGGCCGTGCCGGGGGTGCCCAGCGGCGCAGAGGCGTGGCGCATGGTGGTGGCCTGCGCAGGCATCTGGTTGGTGGCAGCCGCAGCCGCAGCCTTCAATTGCCTGGTTGAAAAAGCCATTGATGCGCGCATGAAACGCACGTCCTGGCGGCCAACTGCGCGTGGCGAGCTGCGCGATGGTCATGCGCTGGCGTTTTCAGCTTTGCTGTGCGCGGCAGGTTCCGCCGTTCTGTACTTTGGAATCAACCCGCTCACCATGTGGCTGACGTTTGCCACCTTTGTCGGCTATGCCGTGATCTATACCGTGGTGCTGAAGCCGCTGACGCCGCAAAACATTGTGATCGGCGGCGCATCCGGGGCCATGCCGCCGGTGCTGGGTTGGGCTGCCATGACGGGCGACGTGGGGCCGGAGGCGATGATCCTGTTTCTCATCATCTTCATCTGGACGCCGCCGCACTTCTGGTCGCTGGCGCTGTACCGGGTGGAGGACTATCGCAAAAGCGGTCTGCCGATGCTGCCGGTCACACACGGCAACCAATTCACACGGCTTCAAGTCTGGCTGTACAGCATCATTTTGCTGGCCACGTGTCTGCTGCCGTTCATCTACCGCATGAGTGGCTGGTTGTACCTGGCCGCTGCTTTGGTGTTGAATGCGGGCTTTATGGGGCACGCTTTTAAACTCTGGCGCAACTACTCGGACACGCAGGCGCGTAAAACGTTTCGGTTTTCACTCATTCACTTGTCGCTGCTGTTTGCGGCGTTGCTGGTGGATCACTATCTAATTTGGACATTATGAATCGACGAATGGTTTTGGCCGGTGCGGGGTCTGCGGCAATGGCTTTGGTGCTGGGTTTTGGCGCGGCGGTATGGCTCAATGGTGATGGCGGCAGCCGCTTGCAGTTTCACGGCCTGGACATCACCGGCGCAGATTACGCCAACGCTTTCAATCTGACCGACTTTGATGGCAAGCAGCGGGCGCTGGGTGACTTTCAGGGCAAAGTGGTGGTCATGTTTTTTGGCTACACCCAATGCCCCGACGTGTGCCCCACCACCATGAGCGAGATGGTCGACGTCAAACGCAGGCTGGGTGCCGATGGCGACCGGCTGCAAGTGTTGTTTGTCAGCGTCGACCCTGAACGCGACACGCCCGATGTGCTCAAAGCCTACATGCGCAACTTTGACTCCAGTTTTTTGGCCCTGTACGCCTCGTCGCCAGAACAACTGGCTGCGCTGGCGCGCAACTTCAAGGTGTATTTCAAAAAAGTGGAGGGGGCCACCCCCACCAGCTACACCATGGACCACACGGCGGCCAGCTTCATCTACGACCCGCAAGGGCGCATCAGGCTGTACAGCCGCTACGGTACGCCGGTGGACGACGTGGCGGCCGACATCACGGCACTGTTGCAAGGCGCTTGATGGCGCAGCCGGTGGCGGCCGTACTGGTTCGCACCGGCCCCAGCGTCGACATAAAACGAAACACAGCGATACCGCGCCGAGATGCGCCGCAGCAGGTGGCGGGGCATCATCACCCCCGTGTTCAATACCTTGTGTGAAAGATAAGCCCTATGAAAACCTGGATCAAACGCACTTTCTTCGGCCTGGCTGGCGCGGCCCTTTTGGTGGGCGGCCTGGCGGCCTGTGGCCACCGCATGCACCACGGCTGGAGCAGCAACGCCACGCCCGAGCAAGCCGCCGAATGGCGCGGCAAAATGGTCGAGCGCATTGCGGGCAAGCTGGACTTGAATGCCGAGCAAAAAACCAAGCTGACCACGCTGGGCGAAAAGCTGCACGCGCAGCGCCAGGCGTTGCGCGGCCAGACCGACCCGCGCGCAGAAGTCAAAGCGCTGTTTGCCAGCGACAAGTTCGATCGCGCCAAAGCGCAGGCCCTGGTGCAGCAAAAAACCGATATCGTGCGCACCGGCAGCCCGGAAGTGATTGCGGCGCTGGGCGATTTTTATGACAGCCTGACGCCAGAGCAGCAGCAAAAGGTGCGCGAGTTCATGGAGCGCCGCCGCGGCTGGCGCAGGGGCGGTTGACATGACAGGTGGCGTGCACGGCAAGCCACGCCCAGTTGCCACAATGCAGGCATGAGCACGGTTTTACTGATCGACGATGACGTGCACTTGGGCCCGCCGCTGGCGCAGTACTTTCAACGTTTTGGCCTGACGCTGGAGCAGGCGCTGACACCCAGCGCGGGCCTGTCGCGCCTGCGCGCAGGCGGCTTTGACGCCGCCATTTTGGACGTGATGCTGCCCGAGATGGACGGTTTTGAGTTGTGCCGCACCATTCGCAGCGAAAGCGATGTGCCGATCCTGATGCTGACTGCCCGTGGCGATCTGACTGACCGAGTGGTGGGCCTGGAGCTGGGGGCCGACGACTATCTTCCCAAGCCGTTTGAGCCGCGCGAGCTGGTAGCGCGTGTGCAAACCATTTTGCGCAGGCGTGTGCCGATGCAGGTGGCGGAGGTCGGCGCTGCACTGCGTTTTGAGGGCTTGGACATCGACCCCATCACGTGTACCGTGCACCGCCAAAGCGCGCTGGTGGATTTAACCAGCACCGAGTTCGATTTGCTGCATCTGCTGGCGCAGCAACCGGCCAAGGTGTTCCACCGCGATGACATTCTGGCGGCGCTGCGCGGTCATGATGCTGATCTGTACACCCGTGCGGTAGATATCGTCATCAGTCGTTTGCGCAAAAAGCTGGAGCCGCTGGAGGCCATCAAAACCGTGCGCCATGCGGGCTACACGCTGGCCTTGCCACGGCGTGCGCCATGACCGATTCCGTGGCAATGACCTCGCCGCGCGTTGGCTGGTGGCAGCGCGCCCGCCATTCGCTGCGAGTGCGCCTGGTGCTGCTGTTTTTGCTGCTGGCGCTGGCCATGACGGCGGTTTTTTTGATGGGGATGGGCCGCGCTTTTTCAGGCGGTTGGCGCGATACGGTATCGCCGCTGATCGCCGACTATGCCGGCCGTCTGGTGACAGAAATTGGCTCTCCACCCAGTATTGAGCGTGCTCAGGCCATCGTGCAGCGCCTGCCCGTGGTGGTGCGCATTGACGGGCCGCAGGTGCAATGGACTTCCGGCCCGTGGCCGCAACGTGGCCCGCCTTGGGCGCGCACCGAACTTCGTGCCGGGCGCGGCGCGGTGGTGCGCCAGACGGCTGATGGGCACCGCATCGGCATCACACTTGACAGCCGCGCGGCCGCGCAGGCTGAGCCTGGCCCGATCATCTGGGCCACCCTGGCAGCCCTGTTGGGGCTGACTGCGCTGGCGTACGCGTTGATTCATCGCATGCTGCGTCCCATTCGCGCCATTGGTGCAGGTGTGCGGCGTTTTGGCGCAGGGCAATTTGAGCTGCCGATTGAAACACCGGGCACCGCATCGGGCAAGCCACGCCCCGACGAGCTGAACGATCTGGCCCGCGCTGTCAACCAGATGGCAGCCGACATCCGCCAGATGCTGGACGCCAAGCGTAGTCTGCTGCTGGCCATCAGCCACGAGCTGCGCAGCCCGCTGACGCGCGCGCGGCTCAACGCCGAGCTGCTGCACGGCGATACCAACGTGCAGCCCATGCGCGATGCCCTGTTGCGCGATCTGGGTGAAATGCGTGATCTGATTGCCGATTTGCTGGAAGGCGAACGCCTGAGCAGCGCGCACGCCGCCTTGCAACGAGAGCCGACCGACGTGCCCGCGCTGGCGCGCGAGGTGATCGGCAGCCTGATCGCCACGCGCGGCCCCGCCACGGCTGCGCCCACCTTGCAGATCGATCCCGCGCTGGCTGCCACGCTGGCACTGGACGCGACCCGTGTGCGCCTGGTGCTGCGCAATCTGCTGGACAACGCTTTGCGCCACACCCCTGTGGGCGCGCCACCGCCGGAATTGCGGTTGACGGCACTGCCTGCGGGGGGGGTGACGATCGAAGTGCGCGATCATGGCCCCGGCGTGCCGCCAGAGCAGATCGCGCACTTGTCGGAAGCGTTTTACCGGCCTGACAGTGCGCGTTTGCGCGCCAGCGGTGGTGTGGGTTTGGGGCTGTATCTGGTGCGGCTGGTGGCGCAGGCGCACGGTGGCAGATGGCAGGTGCGTTTGGCCCAACCGGGCCTGGCGGTGCAAGTTGAACTGCCTGAAAACTTGCAGACGCCCACGTAGATGTCCACGTGACCGGGCAGACGGCGCAAGACAGGTTGCAGAAGCAACCCTTGGGTGACAATGCGTGTTCTGTCCGTTTTATTCACGCCTTGCTTATGCCTCAGCGCCCCCACCGTTCCCTGCACCTTGAAGGTGCCAGCAATTTCCGCGATCTGGGCGGCTACAGGGGGGCAGATGGCAGGGTGGTGCGCTGGCGACGCTTGTTTCGCTCAGACCATCTGGCCGGGCTGACGGTGGCCGACACCCAGGCGGTGCAGGGCTTGGGCGTCACGCGCACGTTTGACTTTCGTGGCCAGGCTGAGCGCGCTGCCGTGGCTTACGATTTGCCCGGCGCGCAACAGGTGCCGCTGCCCATCGAACCCACGGTGATGTACCGCCTGAAAGACCTGCTGGAATCGGGCCAGACCGTGACCCCTGCCATGACGGTGGAGTTGATGCAGCACACCTACCGCGCCTTCGTCACCGACAATGCGGCGCGCTTTGCCACGCTGTTTGAGCACCTGCTGGACAAGGACGAACCATTGGTGTTTCATTGCACCGCAGGCAAAGACCGCACCGGTTTTGCCGCTGCCTTGATTTTGCTGGCGCTGGGGGTAGAGCGCAGCGTGGTCATGCAGGACTACCTGCTGACCAACGAGCTGTACCGAATGCCCACGCTGGAAGGTGGCCGCACCTCGCCCGAAGTGCTGCACGTGCTGTGGCGTGTGCAGGCCGATTTTTTAGACGCTGCGCTGGACGCCGTGGAACGCGGCCACGGCGGTGTGGATCAGTACCTGGCGCAGGCTTTGGGTGTCGGCGCTGCCGAACGCCGCCAGTTGCAGGCGGTGTATCTGGAGTCGCCTGACACGGATATATGACACAGAGGGCGCAAGTTCAGACTCAATATCAAGGACTGGCGCGCTCTCGAACGCCGTTGCTGACTATTGGTTTTGCAGCGTTTTAAGCAGCCGCTCGTGTACCCCGCCAAACCCGCCGTTGCTCATGCACAGCACGTGGTCGCCGGGCCGGGCGGCTTGGGCGACCTGCTGCACGATCTCGTCGATGCTGCCTGCCACTGTGGCGCGAGCGTCCAACGGAGTCAGGGCCTCGGCGGCGTTCCAGTCCAGTCCGCCAGTGTGGCAAAAGCTTAATGCGGCGTGCTCCAGCGCCCAGGGCAACTGGTTTTTCATGGTACCCAGCTTCATGGTGTTGCTGCGCGGCTCAAACACAGCCAGGATGCGCTCGGCCTGCTGGCCTGCCGCGTCGAGCTGCGCACGCAGGCCGTCGATGGTGGTGCGCATCGCCGTCGGGTGGTGGGCAAAGTCGTCGTAGACGGTGATGCTGCCGCCAGCACGCGCCACGCGCCCGCGCACCTCCATACGGCGGCGTACGTTTTCAAACGTGCCTAAATGCCGGGCTGCGTCGGCGGGGGCCACACCCGCGTGCTCGGCGGCGGCGATGGCGGCCAGGGCGTTGAGCTGGTTGTGGATGCCGGACAAGTTCCACACCACCCGCCCAACCGGCTGGCCGCGTTGCTGCACCTCAAAGTCAGACGCATGGCCGTGGGCGGTGAAGTCGCTCACCGCCGCGCCAAAACCGCAGCGCTGGCTCCAGCAACCCTGGGCCAGCACGCGGGCTAAGCTTTCTTCCAGATCGTTGACGACGATGCGCCCTGATGGCGGCACGGTACGCACCAAGTGGTGGAACTGGCGCTCGATGGCGGCCAGATCGTCAAAGATGTCGGCATGATCGAACTCCAGGTTGTTCAGCACCGCCGTGCGAGGGCGGTAATGCACGAACTTGCTGCGTTTGTCGAAGAAAGCGGTGTCGTATTCGTCTGCTTCTATGACAAACAAGGGGCGTGAGGCTGGCGTGGACGCGCCCGGCCGCAGCGCCGGGCCGTCCCAAGCAAGGCCAACCTCCTCGGGGGGCAGCGCACCCTGCGAAGCAGGGAGCGCGGGGGCACCGATTCTTGCAGAGATGCCGAAATTCAGCGGCACACCGCCAACCAGAAAGCCAGGTTGTAGACCCGCAGCTTCCAGAATCCACGCCAGCATCGATGTGGTCGTGGTTTTGCCATGTGTGCCCGCCACGGCCAGCACGTGGCGGCCTTGCAGCACGTGCTCAGCCAGCCACTGCGGGCCGCTGGTGTAGGGCGCGCCCGCATCCAAAATCGCTTCCATCAACGGGAATTTGGGTGTGCCATTGGCCAGTCGTGTGCGGCTGACCACGTTGCCGATGACGAATACGTCGGGCTTGAGCGCCATCTGCTCGGCACCGTAGCCCTCGATCAGATCAATACCCAGCGCGCGCAACTGGTCGCTCATGGGAGGGTACACCGCTGCGTCGCAGCCCGTCACTTTGTGCCCCGCCTCGCGCGCCAGCGCCGCCAGCCCGCCCATGAAGGTGCCCGCAATACCCAGAATGTGAATGTGCATGGGGCCTGATTTTACGATCAACTACAAAACATGGCGTGGCTTAATACGTTGGAAATACTGGATATAAAGCTATTGTTTTGGTAGTTTTCCAAAATGGCGCAAGGACCACAAGGGTGGGCCTGGAAAGGCAGGGCGGATATGGCCACTTACCGGTTGGGCAGTCCGACTTCAAGTGTCAGGGCACCGTTATGACTCTCCCATTCAGTCAGGCTGGTTTTCTGATGCAGCGTGACCAGCAGGTACATCAAGCCACCTTGCAAAGGCGTGATCGAAAACCGGCCCGCCTGGTCCGCAATGATGTTGCTGGTGCGTACGTTTTCTACGTCGTACAAATCCTCGATGCGATGCTGTTTGTAATGCTCGTCGGCATAAACGGTGATGACCCGCGCTTCGGCGAGTGGCTTACCACCATGCAAAACCTGTAACTGCATCCGCTTGCCTGCCACCAGATGGTTGGGCGATGACAGGGGAATGATTTCCACCCCGCTACCAAGGGGGCGCGGCACGTAGGTTGGAGCGCCTTTGACCAGATAAACGTCAGCACTGCTGTAGTACTTCATCGATACGGGTGTGCCTTTGGTGTGTTTTTTATCGTCTGCAAAGTAAAGCTTCCCATCGGCCGTTTCGACGGCCTTGTAGGTCGGCCCTGCGCGCACCCCGGTGCTGACCCGATAGGTGCCAGTAGCGTTTATGACGGGCTCCAGGTAAACCGCTGCCCGGGTTTTGGCGCTGGGTTGCAGCGGCTGGATGTTGCCGCTGGGGTGCGTCATCGAAAAGTTGGGCGAATCCATGGCGAAGTCGGGCTGGAATGGAAACTCTGTGAAGGTCGACTCGATCTGAAGCCGGTCATTTTCGATATTGAACTGACTGGGTTTCAGAAAGGGGACGTGAGCCTGTATGGCTGTGCTGGCAAAAAAGCCCAGCAGGCCGATAACGGTTTTCAGGTGGTGCATAAGCTGGGGCATGGTGTGATCATGGCAAAAAATGACGGCGACAGTCATCAGGAACGTTTCAACCTGGATCCGGCAGTTGGACGCGCCTTGATCTCCAAGGTGAGCATGGGGAAAGGGCAGAAAGCTGTGTATCCATGCGGCTTGCAAGAAGAACACCAGCGGTCAACGGCTGGATCGAGGCTCAGTGATCGTAACCATGAACGCGGTGAACATGGCGCGGTTTGGGTGGTTTGAGTTTTCAGCTCGTTGTCAACAAGGCTTTCAACACTGGCCGCAGGCATTGTGTGCTCATCAATGGCCCGCCGTCGCAGCGTGTAAAGCGTGCCGGGCTTGTGGTGACTGCCGCAGGCAGATTTGGGCACAATGCACCTCATGGAAACCCTGGTGCACGAAATCGCCGCCGTGGCTGCGCGCATGGTGGTAGACGATGGGCTGGATTACGGCGCGGCCAAGCGCCGTGCAGCCAAGCAGGTGGGCGCACCGCCGCGTGCCGCGCTGCCGGGCAATGATGTGCTGGAAACCGCTGTGCGCGAGTACATTGCGCTGTTCCATGCCGATACCCAGCCGGGCGAGTTGGCCGCGCTGCGCCAGTTGGCGCTGACTTGGATGGAGCGGCTGGCCGAGTTTCGCCCCCATGTGGCGGGCGCGGTGTGGAACGGCACGGCCACGCGGTTGTCTGACATTTACCTGCAATTGTTTTGTGATGACCCTAAGTCTGCTGAAATTGCGCTCATTGACCGTCAAGTGGCCTACAACGTGCAAACCGTGACTGGCTTCAACGGTGCCTCTGTGGATGCGCTGACCTTGTCCAGTGGGTGCCCCGAATTGGGCGAACAGGTGGGCGTGCACCTGCTGATCCATGATTACGACGAGCTGCGCGGCGCTTTGAAGCCTTCTGGCGATGGCGCTGCGCCGCGCGGCGACAGGCCCGCGCTGCTGCGCCGTATGGCCGAGGAGGCTGTGGCATGAATGAACTTGACCCCAACGGCGCACCGCCTGCGCAGGCGACTTTGCCCGCCAAATCCAGCCGCCGCTATGCCTTGCTCGCTACAGCCACTCTGGCCGGGCTGGCGGGGGCGGGCGTGGCCTGGTGGCGGTTTGCGCCAGGCACGGATGTAGATTTAGCCGGTTTTTGGGATCGAACCTTCCCCACGCCAGAAGGCCCCTCTTTGGCCTTGAGCAGCCTGCGTGGCCGCCCCTTGCTGATCAACTTCTGGGCCACGTGGTGCCCACCGTGTGTCGAAGAATTGCCGCTTTTGAGCGCCTTTTACGCCGAAAACAAGGCCAATGGCTGGCAACTGCTGGGATTGGCCGTGGATCAACCAGAGCCGGTGAAGCGTTTCATGGTGCGCACGCCGATTGCGTTTCCAGTCGGTATGGCGGGCATGGCGGGGGTGGATTTGACGCGCCAGTTGGGCAACGCCGCGGGCGGACTGCCGTTCACGGTGGTGTTTGGGGCCGACGGGCGGTTGGTGGATCGTAAAATTGGTCGTGTCCAACCGGCTGATCTGGCGCGCTGGAAAAAACAGCTGACTTGAACTGGGCGCTGGCGGGGCGCTTTCAGTGGGCGTTGGCCTGTTTCGGTGAAATTGAAACAATATCGGTAAATTTGTCGCAATTTCGGTTAAATTAGCCTCGTTTTATCGTTAACACGCATTTGCATGGACCTGCGCAAACTCAAGACCCTGATCGACCTGGTGTCGGAATCCAACGTCTCGGAACTCGAGATCACCGAAGCCGAAGGCAAGGTGCGCATCGTCAAGGGCGCGCCACCTGCGCCGGTACAGGTGGTGCAGCAGCCGGTGATGGCCACGCAAGCCGCGCCAGCCACAGCGGCTGCTGCACCCGCCGAAACCCCGGCTGCTGCCAGCAGTGCGGTGCCCCCGGCGGCTGCCGAGCCTGCGGGTTTTGTCGTCAAGTCGCCCATGGTGGGCACTTTCTACCGCGCGGCCAGCCCTGGTGCCAAGCCGTTCGTCGAGGTTGGCCAGAAGGTCAATGAGGGCGAGCCCATTTGCATCATCGAGGCGATGAAAATCCTCAACGAGATCGAGGCTGAAAAATCCGGCACCATCACGCAAGTGCTGGCTGAAAACGGGCACGCGGTCGAATACGGGCAGCCGCTGTTCGTGATCGAGTGATTTTTTTCGGGTGATTTTTTGAGCGGAGCCAGCGGGTGCGCCTTTCTACGCTGACAGCCGCTTCAGTCCCTGGGGCGTTCCAGGTTCTGCCGTCGATCCGGTGGCGCGTCAGCGCACGGGCCATGAGCCGCGAGAGCACACATGTTTAAAAAAATTCTGGTTGCCAACCGGGGCGAAATCGCCCTGCGGGTGCAGCGCGCCTGCCGCGAATTGGGCGTGAAGGCCGTGATGGTCTATTCCGAAGCCGACAAAGACGCCAAATACGTCAAGCTGGCCGACGAGGCGGTGTGCATCGGCCCCGCGCCGTCGGGGCAAAGCTACCTCAACATGCCCGCCATCATCTCGGCGGCCGAGGTCACGGATGCCGAGGCCATTCACCCCGGCTATGGTTTTTTGAGCGAAAACGCCGACTTTGCCGAACGGGTGGAAAAAAGCGGCTTTCAGTTCATCGGCCCCACGCCGGAGTCGATCCGCATCATGGGCGACAAGGTGTCGGCCAAGCAGGCCATGATCAAGGCCGGGGTGCCTTGCGTGCCTGGCTCTGACGGCGAGCTGCCTGATGACCCGGCAGCCGTGCGGCGCATTGCCAAGCAAATTGGCTACCCGGTCATCATCAAGGCCGCAGGCGGCGGCGGCGGGCGCGGCATGCGTGTGGTGCATACCGAGGCAGCGCTGGTCGGCGCGGTGCAGATGACCAAGGGCGAGGCGGCGGCGGCCTTCAACAACCCGGCCGTGTACATGGAGAAATACCTTCAGAACCCGCGTCATATCGAAATTCAGGTGCTGGCCGACAAGCACCGCAACGCGGTCTATCTGGGCGAGCGTGACTGCTCCATGCAGCGGCGCCACCAGAAGGTGATCGAAGAAGCGCCCGCACCCGGTATTCCGCGCCGCCTGATTGAGCGCATTGGCGAGCGCTGCGTCGCCGCCTGCAAAAAAATCGGCTACCGCGGCGCGGGCACGTTTGAATTTTTGTACGAAAACGGCGAGTTCTATTTCATCGAAATGAACACCCGCGTGCAGGTCGAGCACCCGGTGACCGAGTTGATCACGGGCGTGGACATCGTGCGCACGCAAATCATGGTGGCGGCGGGTGAGAAGCTGCCTTTCACCCAGCGACAGATTCACTTCAAGGGGCATTCGATCGAATGCCGCGTCAACGCCGAAGACCCGTTCAAGTTCACCCCCTCGCCGGGGCGCATCACGCTGTGGCATCAGCCGGGCGGGCCGGGCGTGCGGGTCGACTCGCACGTCTACAACAACTACTTCGTGCCGCCCAATTACGACTCGATGATCGGCAAGATCATCGTCTTTGGCGACACGCGCGAGCAGGCCATTGCCCGCATGCAGACCGCGCTGGCCGAGACGGTGGTGGAGGGCATCAACACCAACATCGCCTTGCACCGCGAGCTGATGGTGGACGCCAAGTTTGTCGAAGGTGGCACCAACATCCATTACCTGGAGAAGTGGCTGAGCGAGCATCGGCGCTGATGTTTTTGCGCCAGCCTTTTTGATTCTTGGCGCTGTAACCATCGGCGTATGCAGCTATTTTGTTGGTAGCAAAAAGTGTTTGAACTTCAACTGCTGGCCCCTGAAGACCGGGTGGAGCCGATCAGCGATGCGCTGCAAGCGCTGGACGCGCTCAGCGTGTCGGTCGAAGACGCTGATTCGGGAACCCAGGCCGAGCGTGCCCTGTTTGGCGAGCCTGGCCTGCCCCCACCTGCGCAAAGCTGGCAGCGTTCACGCATGGTGGCCCTGTTTACTGACCAAGCCGCCGCGCAAGAGGCCGCCCGACTGCTGGCGCTGCAAGACTTTTTTGCTGGCTGCGAGGTGCAGTCCATCGCCCCAGTGCCCGAGCAGGACTGGGTGCGGTTGACACAATCGCAGTTCGATCCGGTGCCTGTTACCCCCACGTTCTGGATCGTCCCCACCTGGCACCAGGTGCCGCCCGAGGCCACGCACGTCATCCGGCTCGACCCCGGCCTGGCCTTCGGTACCGGCACCCATCCGACCACGCGCATGTGCCTGCGCTGGATCGCCCGTCATGGTCTGGCAGGCCAGCGCGTGCTGGATTACGGTTGCGGCTCCGGCATCCTGGCCATCGGTGCGGCGCTGCACGGCGCAGCCCAGGTCGATGCGGTGGACATCGATGAAGCCGCCGTGCAGTCGACCCGCGACAACGCCACGGCCAACGGCGTGCCATTGGCCGCGGGTCTGCCCGATTTGGCGCAAGGGTTGTACGGCACGGTGCTGGCCAACATTTTGGCCACGCCACTGAAAGTGCTGGCCCCGCTGTTGTGCGGCCATGTGCAGCCCGGCGGCGCGCTGGTGCTGGCCGGAGTGCTGGAACGCCAGACCGAAGAGCTGCAACGAGCCTACGCGCCCTATGTGCCGCTTGCGGTGGCCGACGCCGAAGACGGCTGGGTGCTGCTGGCGGCGCGCAAGCCCGCGTGATGGGCTTGGGCCTACCCCTGCCCCTGCCAGGTTGTGCGTTTCGGCGCACAGCTTGCCTACAATCGGGGCACTTTTTTGGCTCCCGCCAGAGCTGCCAAACCGATCGCTGACCCATGAGCCTCGTCACCCGCTGCCCGACCTGCTCGACCATGTTCAAGGTCGTGCCGGACCAGCTGCGCATTGCGGCGGGCTGGGTGCGTTGCGGCCATTGTGGCGAGGTGTTCGACTCGGCCGCGCACATGCTGTCGTACGAAGAAAGCCAACAGGCCGAAGCGGCGTTGTCTGCACCTGCGCCGCCACCGCCAGAATTGCCCGCGCCGTCGCCAAAACTGTCTGCACCACTTGCTTCATCTGTTTCGCCTGCACGGCCCGCATCGGTTGTGCCGCAGGCAAGCTATGGTCCCGTCGTGTCGACGGCAGGTATGTTGACCAAACCCAGCGATGCAGCGTCGGTGCCTGCCAAGGAGCGGGGGGATGCGCCTGCTGCGCTGCCCGAGCCGGTCGAAGAGTCACCCGCGCCACCTGCTGCGACATCTGAGCTTGCCGCAGCAGCGCCCTCGCCCGCGGTGCTGCTGCTTGACCCGTCTGCCATTGCGCCACGTGCGGAGTCAGAGCTGTTCAAGCCGCCTTCGCCTGCGGCTGTCGAATCGTCCGCTGAGTCGCAGGCAGAAGAAGCGCTCGTGGATGCATCCATCGATGTTTCTACAAACGCGCTCGTGCAATGGCCGCCGCAGGCGCTGGGGCCTGAGCCGCTGCCCGAAGTCGAACGGCCCACCCAACCGGCAGCATGGACAAGTTTGCCCACCCACCCGGCTTTCATGGAGCCGGTGTGGGCGACCGAGCCTGCGGAGCTTGCAGCACCTGTTGCGACACTGGAAGCCGCTGAAGACGCTGCACCAGCGCATGCCGGATTTTTTGCACCTTCCGAAATTGCGGCCTCTTATGTGCTGGATTCCAACATTCTGGTGCCTGAGATGGCTGAGCCGGATGCCGTGACATTTACACCGCCCGCAGAGGTGTCCGTGAATGCGTCCGAAGAGCCACCGGCGAAGCCATCCGCAGAGGCCGGGGCGACGGATGTGCAGGCAAGGTTTAAAGAGGCACCACTGCTGCAAGACGATAGGGTGCACACGACGGCGCAGGCGACTGAGCGCGCGGTAGACGATTCGCCTGCGCCGGATGCCTTGTCACCGGTCGCACTACCGGACAAGCCTTCGCCGACGGTCGCTGCACCGATCGAAGAGCCAGCTCCTGCACTGGTTGCTGCGCCTGCTCTTGAGCCTGTGTTGGCGTCCGCGTCTGCGGCCAAACAGCCAGGAAATGCGTCTTCTGCCAGTGTGGCAGAGCTTAAGAATCCCAAGCCCAAGTTAAAGCCAGAAGCCTCCTCGGCGTCGGATCGCAGGCGCAAGCCCGAGGCAGCAAAGAAATCCGTGCCCGCATCGGCACCTGAGTCATCGCCAGAATCTACGGGCGGGTCTGAAGCGCAGGGCGGTGAACTGTCGTTCGTCAAACAGGCCCAGCGTCGCGCCTTCTGGTCGTCGCGTCCGGTGCGTGTCGGGCTGTGGACGGCGGCGGCGGTGCTGCTGCTGGCTTTGCTGTTGCAAGTGGCCGTGGCGCGTCGCGACTGGCTGGCCGCGCGCCATCCGGGTCTGTTGCCGCTGCTGCAAACCGTGTGTCAGCCCTTGGGTTGCGCGGTGCGGCCTTATCGTCAACTGAACGCCATGGTGATTGACGGCTCGGGCTTTACCCGTTTGAGCGACAACCAATTCAGCTTCAGCGTCACCTTGCGCAACACGGCCGATCTGCCAGTGGCCATGCCCGATCTGGAGCTGACGCTGACCGATGCCCAAGACCAGGCGCTGGTGCGTCGCGTGGTCACTGCCGCCGATTTGAGCGCGCCACCGTCCTTGGCCGCGCGCGGTGAATTCAGCGGTGCCAGCACGCTGACGGTGGATGGCGCTGCCCGCCCCGATGCGGTGATGGGCTACCGACTGACGGTGTTTTACCCTTGAGGCGCGGGCGTTGCCCATGCTCGCGCACTCTGACTGAATGGATCTCTGACTTTATGGCCACCCTGATCTGCGGCTCGCTGGCGTTTGACACCATCATGGACTTTGAGGGCCGTTTTGCCCAGCAAATCCTGCCGGAGCAACTGCACATCCTGAACGTGTCATTTTTAGTGCCCAGCCTGCGGCGCGACTTTGGCGGCTGCGCGGGCAACATCGCCTACGCCATGCAGCAATTGGGCGGCACACCACTGCCCATGGCGGCGGTGGGGGCTGACGGCGGCAGTTACATGGAACGCCTGCGCGCGCTGGGCATCAGCACTGATTACGTGCTGAATTGTCCTGAGACTTACACCGCCCAGGCCATGATCATGACCGACCAGGACAACAACCAAATCACCGCCTTTCACCCCGGTGCGATGATGCTGGCGCACCGCAGTCGCGTGCCCGCGCGCGATGACGTCCGTCTGGGTATTGTCTCGCCCGACGGGCGCGAGGCCATGCTGGAGCATGCCGAGCAGTTTCACGCTGCGGGCATTCCGTTCGTGTTCGACCCCGGTCAGGGCCTGCCCATGTTCGACGGCGTTGAGTTGAACCGCTTTGTCGAACTGGCCACCTGGGTGGCTGTCAACGATTACGAAGGCCGCATGCTGTGCGACCGCATGGGCACCGATCTGGCGGCGCTTTCAAAACGCGTGCGTGGGCTGATGGTCACTCTGGGCGGTGACGGTTGTGACGTGTGGCAGGACGGCGCTGCCCAGCGTGTGCCAGCGGCCACGCCCGCGCAAAAGGTCGATCCCACCGGCTGTGGCGACGCCTGGCGCGGCGCGCTGCTGGTGGGCCTGGAGCGCGGCTGGGACTTGCCGCGCTGCGCCGCGCTGGGCAACCGGCTGGGCGCGCTGAAGATTGCCGCGCGCGGGCCGCAGAATTATGTGGTGGATGC
>NZ_JBKEEE010000055.1:0-2876 GCF_047975795.1 Ottowia sp.
CACGCTTGCGCGTGCGTTTGGCTGCAAGCTCGAATCCAGTGGTGGCAAGGCTTGTCTGTTGCATCGCTCCACTGTCTCAGATCAGGCCGTCATGGGGCTGACTTTTGCAGACCTTCCTTAAGTTCCAGCAGGCGCATGCGCAGGTCTTCCACTCCTTTTGCCGTGCCGCTGCCCGAGCGCTCCAGTGCTTGTTGCTCGGCGTCAACACGTTCCAGGGACTTGGCGTATTCCTCGGCCAGCGTCCTGAGCGTGACAAAGTGGGTATTCCAGGCGCGGTAGTAACCTGCCCAGCTGTTGACGATCTGGCCGTTAAGCGACTGCCATTTACCTTCAAGTTCATCTGCATGGCGCGCTGCCTCATCACGGTACTTGCTGGCCTGGGTGGTGGCTGACATCCATGTGAAAGTGACCGCCTGTTGCAGCTCGCCGTGCTTTTTCGCGGTTTTGTCCAGCGCGGCGTCCACGTCGCCCTGACCATCGGCCATTTCTTTTTGGGCTTGTTTCGTCTTGCGCCCGGTCTCTTTGGCTGCATCGCCCACGCTCTCGGTCGCCTGCTTGGATTCCTCCATGCTTCTGACCACAGATTTACCCGCTTCGTCGGTTTCAATCACAAAGCCACGTTGCCCTGCCTGGGCTTGCAGCATGGCATCGGCCACGCCATCGTTGGCCGCGATCTGCGTCTCGGCCATGGACCGCCAAGCCTGGTTGAGCTCCTGCGCTGTAGCTGTGCCACTGCCTTGCACCGTATCAAACGCTTGCTTGGCCGCTGCCGCTGCCGCGTCCAGCTCCTTTTGCGGTGTCACTCCCAGGCTGTGTAGCGCTTCCTCCAGGCGCTGGATACCTGGAATCTGCCCTTCCACCGTCTGGCGTTGGCGCTCCAAGATGGTATTCAAGCGTTGCATGCCGTCAGCACCGAGCTGGCCCGACTTGCCCATAGCATCCAGTCGCTTTTGCAGCGCGTCTATCGACTCCAGGCTGTCGGCCTTGGGCACGGCAGCGGCAAAGGCCACCTCCATCGCACGGGCTGAATCCTCTGCTTTCAGCCCCGCCTTGCCCAGCTGATCAGCTACGTTGTCCAGGGTATCGATGGCAACCTGGGCGCTCTCGCTGACACGGCCCATTGCCTGCGCGGCGTTGACACCCAAGCGGTCAAACGCTTCGGTCAGCGCCTGATCGCTGGCCTTGGCAAGCTGCTCGGCACTCAGCGCCACATCATCCAATGACTTGGCGTTGGCTTTGTTGGCATCGGCCTGCCGCTGCGCCGCTGCCGCAGCATCATCGGATGCCGCCGCCTGCTGTTGCTGCGCCTCACTCGCCTTGCCTGCGCTGGCAAACAGGTCTGCATAGCTGTCGTCAATGGCTTGCAACTGCTGCGCCAGACGCTGCTGTACCGCCGCAGCCGTATCGTCCGAGAACGCCGCCTGTGCAAGCTCCACTGCCGCCTTGGCATACGCTGCCGTTTTAGTCAGTCCTGCCGCCAAAGCAATGCCCGCTTGCTCGATTTCTACAAACTCTTGCTTCAGGTAGGTGCCGACGCTCCAGCCCAACCAGCCCGCCGCCGCGACCTGGCCCGCTTTACCGATGATGCCCGCCGCCGCCTGGGCATGTTGCGCGCCGAGCAACGCATCTGTGCCCCAGCCCAACAAGGTCTTTCCCAGGCCCAACGCCTTTAGACCCACAGCAACCTTGGCCAGTGCCTCCAGCTCGGCACTGTATTTGTTGACGTAGCCAGCCACCGTGACGGCGCTTGCCCCCAATTCTTTGATGCCCTGGTACAGCTTGACGATAGCGTCCGACGCCTGCTGCGCCCACACCTTGAGCTCGCCGGTTTGCGACATTTCTTCGATGGCGTTGTTCACTGCCGTGAGTTCGGCTCGGAACAAATCCAGCACGCCCGACTTGGCAACCAAATCCAGGAAGCTCTGCCAATTGGCGCGCAGCAGACCCATCTGGCCGTTCCAGGTTTCCAGCGCTTTGGCTCTCGCCCCGGCGTTGGTGCGGCCCATCTCATCCATCAGCTGGCGCAGCGCGTCGCGCCCCAACTGCCCGGCACTGGACATCTCTTGCAGCGCACGCACGCTTTTGCCGGTGGCTTGGGCGAGCAAGTCCCACACCGGCACGCCGCGCTCGATCAGTTGCAGCGCCTCTTCGCCCTGTAATTTTTGCTTCGTCCACGCCTGGCCCAGCGCCAGTACGATCCCGTTGAGTGTTTCGCCCTCGCCGCCCAGGGCAGCGGCCTGGTCAGCAATGGCTGCAAAGCTGCCGTCCATGGGGTCAAGGCCCATAGCCTTGAGCTTGGCGAACGACTCGGTGATGGTGTCCAACTCGAACGGCGTGGTCTTGGCAAAGTCTGTGATCCAGCCCAACGCCTGCTCGGCCTTGCCAGCGCTGCCGTACAGTACTTCGAGCTGGTTTTGCAGCGACTCAAACTTGGCTCCGGCCCGCACCACCTGATCAATGCCGTCGCGCAGTACGCCCAGGGCGCTGGAGACGCTGTTAATGCCCAGTTGCGCACCCGCAAAACCAAGGCCAGCCAGCGCCCCCTTGCCCAACAGGCTCAGCGCCCGGTTGGCCTTGCTGGCCGCTTTTTCGCTCCTGTCGGCAGCGCTGCCCAGCTGATGCATCGCTTTGGCTAACGCCGCCAGCTCGGGCATGGCCTCGCCACCTTCGCGACCCATGCGATCCAGCTCAGTGGCCAGCTTGCGCAGCTTGTCGCCGCCAGTGGCGTCGGCTTCTACGACCAGTTTGGCGCGCATAAGCACCAAAGATCAAATGGTGGTGTACATCATGGGTTGGCTGCTGGCCGGTTACCTGTTTGCGCACCAGTTGCTCAGCGTGTGGCGCAAGCCCGAATCTGCCCTGCTGTATCTGATGCA
>NZ_JBKEEE010000060.1:0-16262 GCF_047975795.1 Ottowia sp.
AAGTCTCAGCGTGCGGGGTGTGGGATGCGAATCAGGATGGGCTGCAAGGCGCAAACCGCAGCAATACCTAGCGGTATCGCGAGGATTTGCAACGCAGCAGACCGCCCGAGGCCGCGCCCACGCACCCGCGCAGAGACGTTGAACACGCTCTAAAGCGCCTCACCAGCGGCTATTTTCCTTCACCTCAAGTCATCGCCCTTTTATGTCTGATTTTGCCTTTCGCCCTATCGTCATGATCGCTGCTGTCACAACGGTGGCGCTGGTCACAGCTGCCCTCATCGCCTGCAGCACGGTGCCTTCTGCCACCCCAGCACAAAGCAACACGCCATCCCGCATCACTGGTGCCACAGCAGCGCCCTACGCACCCATCACCAAAAACCGCATTCAGCACCAGCCTGTCGCAGGTGATGTGGTGGAGCTGGCCCTCAGCGCCCGTCAACAAGCCTTGTTCGTGTCAGCACCTGACTGGCAGGATGAAAGCCGCTCTGCTCTGTTGCGCCTGGACCCCGCCACACTGGCGGTGCAAGCACGCGTGCCGCTCAAGGGTAAGGGCTTTGGCGTAGCGCTGGACGATCAAGCCAACCGCCTGTACCTCACCCAGGGCTTCAACGGTCGCCTGGCCGTGGTCGACACCCAGCACAACCAAGTACTGGCGCGCATTCCGTTGATGGAAAAAGTGAACTTTGAGCGTGCGTACAAAGACAAGGGTTTTTCGGACAAACGATCTGCCTTTTTGCTTAAGGCGCTGGAAGGTTTCAAGATCACCGAGGACTTTCCCTACAAGCTGCGCGAAATGGTGATTGACCAGCGCCACCACCGCGTATTCGCCCCCGGTCTGGGCCTGGGCTTTGACAGCGTGCTGTTCGTAGTCAACACCCAAACCCTCACGCTGGAGAAAACCCTGCCCGGCTTTGGCTATAACGCTGTCGGCATTGCGCTCGACGAAGCACGAAACCGCTTGTTTGTCTCCAACATGGCAGGCCAAATCATGGTGGTCGACACCCAAACTTTGCATGTCACCCAAACACTGGAAGTTGAGGCCGATCAATTGCTGAATCTGGTTTACGACCCTGTAGGCAATCGCCTGTTCGGAGTCGATCAAGGCATTGACCGCGACAACTGGCGCAACAACCATCTGGAACGCCAATACACCCACCGCAGTAGTGGCCACCGTTTCTTTGTGCTGGATGCCGATACCGGTAAAACAATTGCGAGCCTGCCCACAGGTCAGGTTCCCATTGGTCTGAAGTTTGCCCCCCAGCGCCAGCGCATGTACGTCACCAACCGGGGTGGCGTTCGCGTCGATGAAGGTAAGGGTTCGCTCACGGTGTTCGACACCCGGCATTACCGCGAACTGCAAACCATCGCGCTGCCACCCCACCCCAACAGCATGGCGTTGGCCCCCTCAGGCGAGGCGCTTTACATCACGCTGAAGAACGACGCCAACGCCAAAAAAGCCAAGCAACAAGAATCTGTGGTGCGCATTGCACTGCTGTAAAGCAGCCACGGCGCAATCACACATCAATCGCTACGGCCGAGCCGGCCTGCTTGCGCAGCTCAAACTTCTGAATCTTGCCGGTGCTGGTCTTGGGCAGCTCGCCAAAGACGATGGCGCGCGGTACCTTGAAGCCCGCCATGTGCTTCTTGCAGTGGGCCACGATGTCGGCCTCGGTCACCTCGGCGCCGGGCTTCAACTCTAGAAACGCGCACGGCGTTTCACCCCACTTGGGGTCGGGCTTGGCCACCACGGCGGCGGCCAGCACGGCGGGGTGGCGGTAGAGCACGTCTTCGACTTCGATGGAGGAGATGTTCTCACCCCCGGAGATGATGATGTCCTTGCTGCGGTCCTTGATCTTGATGTAGCCGTCGGGGTACTGCACTGCCAGGTCGCCAGAGTGGAACCAGCCGTCGACAAAGGCTTCGGCGGTGGCCTTGGGGTTTTTCAGGTAGCCCTTCATGGCGATGTTGCCACGGAACATGATCTCGCCCATGGTTTCACCATCCATAGGCACCGGCTCCATGGTTTCAGGGTTGCGCACTTGGGCATCCCGCTGCAAGTGGTAACGCACACCCTGACGGGCGTTGAGACGGGCACGTTCGCCAATGTCCAGTGCGTCCCACAACTCGTGCTTGGCGCACACGGTGGCGGGGCCATAGACTTCGGTCAGGCCGTAGACGTGGGTCAAGTCGAACCCCATCTGCTCCATGCCCTCGATCATCGACGCCGGTGGTGCCGCGCCAGCCACCATGGCCTTGACGCCGCACGGCACATCAGCCTTGAAATCATCCGGTGCGTTGACCAGCAGGCCATGCACAATGGGTGCGCCGCAGTAATGGGTCACACCATGCTGACGGATGGCGTCAAAAATAGCCTTGGCTTCCACCCGGCGCAGGCACACGTTGACGCCCGCGCGTGCCGCCACCGTCCACGGAAAGCACCAACCGTTGCAGTGGAACATGGGCAGCGTCCACAAGTAGACGGCGTGCTTGGGCATGTCCCACTCCAGCACGTTGCTGATAGCGTTAGTAGCCGCGCCCCGGTGGTGGTAGACCACGCCCTTGGGGTTACCGGTGGTGCCGCTGGTGTAGTTCAAGGCAATGGCATCCCACTCATCGGCTGGGTATTGCCAGTCAAACGCGGCATCGCCCTGGGCCACAAAGGCGTCGTAGGTGGTGCTGCCGACTTTCTGGCCATCACCAAACAAAACGTCTTCCACGTCGATGATCAACAGCGGTGTCTTGGATGTGCGCAGCGCCAACGCTTTTTTCATCACACTGGCAAATTCAGGATCGACGATGACGGCTTTGGCCTCGCCATGGTCCAGCATGAAGGCCACAGCTTCCGGGTCCAGCCGGGTGTTCAGCGCATTGAGCACGGCACCCGCCATGGGCACGCCAAAGTGTGCCTCCACCATGGGCGGCGTGTTGGGCAGCATCACCGCCACCGTATCGTTCTTGCCAATACCGGCCTTTTGCAACGCACTGGCCAACTGGCGGCAGCGGCGGTAGGTGTCGGCCCAGCTCTGGTGCCGCTCGCCGTGCACGATGGCCAGTCGGTCAGGGTAAACCTCTGCTGTGCGCTGAATAAAGGCCAGCGGCGTGATGGGGACAAAGTTGGCCGAGGTGCGCGGTAGATCGGTGTCATAAATGCTGGCCATACGGAACTCCTGATGGGTGGTGGATGCCCAACCATTCTATGGATTGAACAGCAGCGGCCAGATGCGCTGGTTCAACGATGTTCGCTTATCCAGTCTTGGTAGTCTGGGTGTTCGTTCAGAGTGCGAAAGCAAAAGCCGCGCTCTTTCAACCCTGCGATCAGCTCATCCAGCCCCACCGGCATCTGCGGTACCTCGCGCGACCATATGCCCAGGTGTGTCAACAGCACGTTGCCGGGCTGCACGCTGGTGACCGTTTGTGCGACCTGCCCCCGGGTCGCACCCTTGGCGCTGGGCGCAGCGCCACCGGGAAAATCGATCGGCGTGGCCGTAATATGCTGCCAGCCGCAGGCCCGGGCCGCCTCCAGCAGCCGGGGTGACGTGCGCCCGCCCGGTGCCCTGAACAGCGACAGCGTTGGCACACCGGTGACATAGCTCAGTCGGTCGGCCGCCTGTTGGATGTTGTCGCAGTACTTGGCCGCGCTCCAGGTAAAGGTGCGGCCAGCAAAAGCCCCTGTCGCGGGCCGTACCCGGAACTGCGGCGGCACACCGCGTTCATCGCCCAGCCAGTGAACTTCGTCGCGCGTGCGCGAAGCAAAGGCATGGCCTTCGCCACCACGCGCCTTCCACCAGGGTGCCCAGTGGGTGTCCAGGCTGTCGCCGCGGACCGTGCGCGCAGCCGATCCTAAAAAGGTAACCCGCACCTGCTGGCGTCGCAGTATCACAGCCACCATGGGTGCCACATCCATCGAGCCAGTTTCGAACGCCAGATACACTGGCGTTTCGCAAGTTGGTGGCGTGGTTTGCGATTGCGCACTGGCCGAGGCAATCCCTATATTCAGTGCCAACATCAAGCCCAGGTGACGGCGTGTGATGTGCATGTGGTGCTTTCTTTCAACCTAGATCCGGCAGCTGGACGCATCCGATGGTGCTGTGATCGGCGTGCCAGGCAAGACGCGAGGACGCTGCGGGCTTTCTGCTCGCAAGGACGAGCAACGCTGCATGGCGCGGCGAGCGCAGTGCCAGTGGGTGCGGTCCGCCTTGACCTCCAAGGTGAGCGTGGAAAAAAGCAGAAAGTTGTGTATTCATGCGGCTTTCAAGAAAAACTCAAGCGGTCAACTGCTGGATCTAGTGTCCTGAATTGCAAATTCGTTGAACAAATCCACCGAGAATCGGCACCATGCGGCGTTGCAAAGCCTCGCTATACCGCCCGGTATCGCTGCGTTTTGCGCCTTGTCTGGTACCGATGTCGGTAAATTTCTCATTTCAACGAACTTACAACTCAGGACACTGGGTTCAATCGCGCTCACGCCGCTCGCGCGCCCGGCGCTGCTGGCGGGTTTCAGCCGCACGGGCGGCGGCGATGTCTTTGTCGCGCCGCTTGGATCGCCAGCCGCGCGACAGCCAGCGGCCCAGCGCAAAGCTGCCTGCGGCGCACACCAGCATCAGGATGATGGCGATGGGTGAAATGCCGCCATCCATCATTCGACGCGCGTGATACCGCTGGGCTTGAAGCCCAGATCGGCCGCTTTGCCTTTGCGCGCGCGCGCGGTGCGGGCATTGTTCAGGCTGCGTATTTCAAGCTGCTCTTCGCGCGGCTTGCCGCCACGGCCCACGCCGGTGATGCGCACGCTGCGGGTGTAGGCGGCGGCACCAGCCAGGCGGTCTTTAGGCTCCAGGTCAATCAAGGTCAGGCCGCGCCCACCTTTTTCCATCAGCTTCAGTTCATTAATCTCAAAAGTCAGGATACGCCCGCCTACGGAGGCACAAGCGACATGCGTTGCAGCTATTTTTTCAATAGCTGATACCACTTGACCTGATTGCGCTGAAACCGGTTTTGACTCTAGATCCAGAGCCACAATGGAAGGCTGGCAAACTTCTTCGCCCTCGCCCACGGTGATGAAGGCTTTGCCCGCGCGTTGGCGCGACAGCATGTGCTCAACCCGTGCCAGAAAACCATAACCGCCTGAGCCAGACAGCAGCAGCGTGGTGCGCTCGCTGCCCGCAAAGTAGTGCAACGGGCGGGTGCCGGTTTCCAGATCAATCAGCGTGGTGATGGGCTGGCCGTCACCACGCGCGCCCGGCAGGTTGGCCACCGGCACGCTGTAGACGCGGCCGTTGCTGCCGAACACCAGTAAATGATCAATGGTGCGGCATTCAAAGGTGCCGTACAGCCCATCACCGGCCTTGAAGGCAAAACCCGCCGCGTCGTGCCCGTGGCCGCTGCGGGCGCGCACCCAGCCTTTTTCGCTGACCACCACCGTCACCGGTTCATCCAGCACCTTGACCTCGGCCACGGTTTTTTTCTCGGCCTGGATCAGGGTGCGGCGCGGGTCGGCAAACTGTTTGGCGTCGGCTTCGATCTCCTTGACCATCAGGCGCTTCAAGCTGGACGGGTTACCCAGAATGTCCTCCAAACCAGCTTGCTCTTTGCGCAGCTCGGCCAGTTCCTGCTCGATCTTGATGGCCTCCAGCCGGGCCAACTGGCGCAGGCGAATGTCGAGAATGTCGTCCGCCTGCCGCTCCGTCAGGTTAAAGCGCGCGATCAGCGCCGCCTTGGGTTCGTCGCTGGTGCGGATGATGGCGATCACCTCGTCGATGTTCAGCAGCACCAGTTGCCGCCCTTCGAGGATGTGGATACGCTCCAGCACCTTGCCCAGGCGGTGCTGGCTGCGCCGGGTGATGGTCTGCTGGCGGAACTCGATCCACTCGACCAGCATCTGGCGCAGGCTTTTTTGCACCGGCTTGCCGTCCAGGCCGACGCTGGTCAGGTTGATGGATGCGCTGCTCTCCAGGCTGGTGTGCGCCAGCAGGGTGTGGGCCAGCTCATCCTGGCCGATGGTGCGGCTTTTGGGCTCGAACACCAAGCGCACCGCCGCGTCTTTGCTGGATTCATCACGCACTTCGTCCAGCACTGCCAGCACGCTGGCTTTGAGTTGCGTCTGGTCCTGCGTCAACGCCTTCTTGCCGTTCTTGACCTTGGGGTTTGTGAGCTCTTCGATCTCTTCGAGCACCTTCTGCGACGAGGTGCCGGGCGGCAGCTCGGTCACCACCAGTTGCCATTGGCCGCGCGCCAGGTCCTCGATCTTCCAGCGTGCGCGCACCTTCAGGCTGCCGCGACCTGAGCGGTAGGCGTCGGCAATGTCGCTGGGGGCACTGATGATCTGGCCGCCACCGGGGTAGTCCGGGCCGGGCAGCAGGCCGAACAGTTCGTCCTCGGACAGTTTGGGGGTTTTGACCAACGCCACGCAGGCATCGGCCACCTCGCGCAGGTTGTGGCTGGGGATTTCACAGGCCATGCCGACGGCAATACCGCTGGCACCGTTGAGCAGCGCGAACGGCAGCCGCGCAGGCAACTGGCGTGGCTCTTGCTCGCGGCCGTCGTAGTTGGGCACGAAGTCGACCGTGCCCATGTCAACCTCATCGAGCAGCAGACGGGCGATTTTGGCCAGCCGCGTCTCGGTATAACGCATGGCGGCAGCACCGTCGCCGTCGCGGCTGCCAAAGTTGCCCTGACCGTCGATCAGCGGATAGCGCAGGCTAAAGTCCTGCGCCATGCGCACCAGCGCGTCGTACGCCGCCGTATCGCCATGCGGATGAAACTTGCCCAGCACGTCGCCCACCACGCGCGCGCTTTTGACCGGCGTGGCCGCCGTGTTACCGCCCGCGCCGCCGTACCCTAAGCCCATGCGGTCCATGACGTACAGGATGCGGCGCTGCACGGGCTTTTGGCCGTCGCACACATCAGGCAGCGCGCGGCCCTTGACCACGCTGAGGGCGTATTCCAGGTAAGCCCGCTGGGCGTAGGTGGCCAGGGCCAGATCGTCGTCCAAGCCACCACCGCCACTGTTCATATCCAGAACCGTTTGATCACTCATGAAGTCACTGCAAAAACAGAAATTGAAAAATAAAAAGACAACTGAAAAAGCAAAAGGCCGGTATGGCTGCGCTGCCCGCTACAAGGTGCGGTCTCTGGCTGCTGTGCTTTTGCTCAAAGCGTCGGTAGCCTTCTGGGGCACTGCATCGGCCACTGCATCCACCGCCGAATCGGCCACTACCGCCTTACGACTGCGCGGCGCAGCGCCTGCCAGTTCCACCCGCACCCGGCCAGAGCGGCGCGCGGCCACCGTCATGGCCTCTTTGGTCACCACGCCTGCTGACTTGGCGCTCGCCACCGCCACGGGCGGCTTGAAAGCGGCGTACAGCCCCAGCACGGTTTTGACGTAGCCTTGTGTCTCGCGGTAATTGGGAATCTGGTTGCCCGCGCGCTGCACCGCGCCCTCGCCCGCGTTGTAGGCGGCCAGCGCCAGATCGAGCTGGCCTTTGAACAGCCGGATCAGATAGGCCAGGTAACGCGCCCCGGCGTCGATGTTGGTACGTGGGTCAGTCAGCTTGTCTTGCACGCTGCGCACAGGCAGCGGCTGGCCTTTGCGGCCCAGACGCGGGGCTTTGTCGGCCACCACGCCATAACGCTCGGCGGTGGTTGGCATCAGTTGCATCAGCCCCACGGCACCTTTGGGCGATACAGCGTCGGCGTTAAAACCCGACTCAGCCGCCACCACGGCCTTGAGCAACGCGACATCCAGTTTGTGCGCTTTGGCCGCGGCTTGCAAATGCTTGTGCACCGCCTGATAGCTTTTTGAGGCATCCAGGCGGGCAAAGCGCTTGGGCATGACCCATTTCGTCGATGCGCTGGTCAATGCGTTGCCCGATTGGGCATCTTGCGCTTGACGGCCCCCACCTTGCAGCCCCGCCGCCATACCGCCCGACAAATCCAGGCGGGCCACGTCGTTGCCCTTGTAATACAGGCGATAGCGCTCATCCACCTGGCTGGCAGCAAAGTGCGTGGTGCCCTGCCCGTCCACCCAGGCCCACAGGTCAGCTTGCGCCTGAAAACTTGATAACGATAGTAAAAAAGCAAGCCATGCAAAGCGCCAATGCCTTAAATGACTTGCCAAAACCATGTGTGGCAGCCGCATCAGATATCCAGCTCCACCGCATCGCCATGCAGCTCCATCAGCTCACGCCGGGCAGCGGCTTCGCCTTTGCCCATGAGCTTGGTCATCTCGGCTGCCGTCTGGCTGAAATCAAATGCCCCCAGGCGCACCGGCATCAAGCGGCGGGTGTCGGGGTTGAGGGTGGTTTCCCACAACTGCTCGGCATTCATTTCACCCAGCCCCTTGAAGCGGCTGATGGTCCATTTGCCTTCAGCCACGCCGTCCTTGCGCAGTTTGTCGAGGATGGCGGTCAGCTCGCCTTCATCCAGCGCGTACATCTTGGCCGCAGGTTTTTTACCGCGTGCCGGGGCATCCACCCGGAACAACGGCGGGCGCGCCACAAACACGTGTCCCGCCTCGATCAGCTTGGGAAAGTGGCGGAAAAACAGTGTCAGCAGCAGCACCTGGATGTGCGAGCCGTCCACATCAGCGTCGCTCAAGATGCAGATCTTTCCGTAACGCAGCCCCGTCAAATCCACTTGCGCATCCGGCCCATGCGGATCGACGCCAATGGCCACCGAGATATCGTGCACCTCGGTGTTTTTGAACAACAGGTCACGATCGACCTCCCAGGTGTTGAGCACCTTGCCGCGCAGCGGCAGCACGGCCTGCGTCTCTTTGTCACGCCCCATTTTGGCGCTGCCTCCCGCCGAATCACCTTCGACCAGAAACACTTCATTCAAGGCGATATCGCGGCTTTCGCAGTCGGTCAACTTGCCTGGCAGCACGGCCACGCCGCTGCCCTTGCGCTTTTCCACCTTTTGGCCGGCGCGCTGGCGGGTTTGGGCGGCCTTGATGGCCAGCTCGGCCAGTTTTTTGCCGTAATCGACATGCTGGTTCAACCACAGATCCAGCGCTGGGCGCACGTAGCCCGACACCAGCCGCAGCGCATCGCGCGAGTTCAGCCGCTCCTTGATCTGGCCCTGGAACTGCGGATCCAGCACCTTGGCTGAGAGCACGTAGCTGGCGCGCGCGAACACGTCTTCAGGCATCAGCTTGACGCCTTTGGGCAGCAGCGCATGCAGCTCGATAAAGCTCTTGACAGCCTGAAACAGCCCATCGCGCAGGCCGCTGTCGTGGGTGCCACCGGCGCTGGTGGGGATCAGGTTGACGTAGCTCTCGCGCACCGGCGCGCCGTCTTCAGTAAACGCCACCGCCCACTGCGCGCCTTCGCCTTCGGCAAAGGCTTCGGCGTCTTTACCGGCGTAGCCCTCACCCTCGAAGACTGGAATCACAGTGTCGGCGGGCAAGGTTTGTTCCAGATAGTCGCGCAGGCCGCCTTTGTACTGCCAGCTCTGAGTGTCTTTTTTCTTCTCGTCGATCAACTGCACCGTCACGCCGGGCATCAGCACCGCCTTGCTGCGCAGCAGGTGTACCAGCTCGCCATGCGGCAGTGCGGCCGATTCAAAATATTGGGCATCGGGCCAGGCACGCACGCTGGTGCCCTGCTTGCGGTCGCCTTCGGCGCTGCCCTGACTGGGGCGCACCGCAAGCGGCTCCACCACGTCACCGCCCGAAAACACGATGCGTGCCACCTGGCCTTCGCGGTAGCTGCTCACTTCCAGCCGCTTGGACAAAGCATTGGTCACACTCACGCCCACACCATGCAACCCGCCTGAAAAGCTGTAGGCCCCGCCCGATCCCTTGTCGAACTTGCCACCGGCGTGCAGACGGGTGAACACCAGCTCGACCACTGGGGCCTTTTCTTCAGGGTGCAGCCCAAACGGAATGCCCCGGCCATCGTCTTCCACGCTGATCGAGCCATCGGCATGCAGCGTGACCTTGATCTTTTTGCCGTAGCCCGCCAGCGCCTCATCAGCAGCGTTGTCGATCACCTCTTGCACGACGTGCAGCGGGTTGTCGGTGCGGGTGTACATGCCCGGGCGCTGTTTGACAGGCTCCAGCCCCTTGAGCACACGGATCGAGCCTTCAGAATAGCCCGTGTTGGACGATGCGGATTGCGTTGCCATAACCGTATATTCTAGCGCGCCAATCCATAATTACTGTATGTAATTACAGATTACCCCGCAGCCGCAGCCGTTTGCTGTAATTCGCTGTGGAGACTGCCTTCTAAACTCGCAAAAAAGGTCAGCACATACAGGTTTACGCTGTAGCCCGCTTGATTTCCAGCCATCGCATCACATGAGCACACCACCCATCATCGAGATCAATCATCTGACTTACGACTACCCGGACTTGCGCGCACTGCGGCATATATCGACCACCATCCCGCGCCACAGCGTGACGGCGTTGGTCGGCCCCAATGGGGCGGGCAAAACCACGCTGCTGCGTTGCATTGCGGGGCTGGAAACTCCGGTAGCGGGCGAGGTGGTGGTGGGCGGCCTGTCAGTGCGCAAGCATCCCCGTCAGGTACACCGCATCATGGGCTATCTGCCCGATCACTTTGGGCTGTACAGCGACCTGACGGTGCAGCAATGCCTGCAATATGCCGCGCGTTCACAAGGGCTGGCGTTCAGTGCCGTGGACGATGCGGTACAACACACGTTGGCGCGCCTGAAACTGTCTGACAAGCTGCACCACCGCGCGGGCAACGCCAGCGGTTGGCGATTGGCCAGTCCATCATTCACCAGCCCCAAGTGCTGCTGCTGGACGAACCGGCCAGCGGGCTGGACCCGGAGGCGCGTGCCGATCTGGCGCAGCTATTCACACAACTGCGACAAGACGGCATGAGCCTGCTGGTGTCCAGCCACATCCTGGCCGAGCTGGATGCCTACTGCACCCACATGCTGGCGCTCAACCAGGGGCAGGTGCTGGAGTTGCGTGCGCTGGGTTCCTCATTGGCTGGCGCAACACCCAAAGATGGGCCGCAGACGCGACTGCACTACCGGCTACAGCTTCGCTCCAGCCTGGAGCCAGCGCTGCAATGGCTGCGTCAGCATCCACAAGTTGAAGATTTGACAACGGTGGGGGCCGACAGGCTGGAATTTTTTCTGCATGACGATCTGGACGCCATGGCCACCATCATTCGGGAACTGGTGGTTGGTGGCCACGCACTGGTGGCCGCCGAGCGCATTCAGGAAGACCTGCAAGCCTCGTATCTGCGCAGCTTGCAAAAACAACGCGCAGGCGAAAACACCGCAAACGAAAACACAGGCAGCAGCAAGCCAACCCGCGACCAAACAAACTCAGAGGCACCCGCAGCATGAACCCGGAGTTTCAACGGCAACTGTGGTTGCGTTTTTCAATCAGCCGACTCCTTGGCATGCCGATGGTGATACTTTTGGCAGCTTTGGCCTTTTACGTGCTGTCAGACAGTTCGCTGGAGGCAGTGAGCAACTTGGGCGCAGTGGGTTTTGTGCTGATGACCGCAGGCATTGGTGTGGGCGCAGCCGCCAACAGCGTGACCGATGAACTGCTGGAACAAACCTGGGACCAGCAACGCCTGTGCGCCATGCAGCCCTGGCCCATGGCCTGGGGCAAGCTGCTGGGATCGACGCTGTTTGCCTGGTACGGCAGCCTGTTTTGCTGGGCTATTGCGGTGACGCTTGAGCCAGCGTCAATGCCGCTGCTCCAGAGCGCCCTGCTGACCGTGCTGGGCATTTTGGTGGGTCTGGCCGCGCAAGCGCTGGCTTTGACGTTCAGCCTGGTGGCCGCCGAACACGGCGGCACACGCCAAGGCCGGGCCTTCACATGGCTGGCATTGCTGCTGGTTGTGCCATGGTTGCTTGGCTTCATCAGCACTTCAAGCTCGCGCCTGGATGAATCGGTGCAGTGGTATGGTTTGACAACCAGCGCCCTCAAATTTCTGCTAGCCAGTGCGGCGCTGGCCTGCATTTGTGCACTGACTGCCGCTTGGCGCAGCATGGCCCGGGCCTTGCTGGTGCGGCAATGGCCCTGGGGCTGGCTGACTCTGGGGCTGATCGCGACCATCTACATCGCGGGCCTCATGCCCGACATCACCTGGCCCCTATTCGCAGCGGTGGGCTTTGTGGTCGCCTCCAGCATGACTTATCTGGCCCTGCTGCAAGAGCGCGCTTCGCTGCCCACCTGGAAGCGGCTGGTGGCCGATGCACGCTCGGGCGACTGGTCAGCCGCCATTCAGTCGCTGCCATTGTGGCCAACCACTTTGACTCTGGCAGCACTGTTCACACTGCTGCTGCCATGGAGCGACTTGGGGTCAGTCTTGGATTTTTTGCAAGCCAGTCTGCCAGTACTGCTGCTGTTGCTGATGCGGGACTGCATGATGGCGCTGTGCATCGGGTTTTCTGTGCGCGCACGCAGCGCCACGGCGGTTTTCTTGCTCTACATGCTGGTGGCGTGGCTGTTGTTGCCGCTGATCCTCAGCGGCGAAGCCACGCGCCCAGCCCTGGTGCTGGTGATGCCGGTTTATGAAAATAGCTGGACTGCACTGATTGTGGCGCTGGCACACGCTTTGCTGGCGGCCTTCTTGCTCACCAAAGTGGTCCGCCTGAAGACGCGGCTGGCGACGTAGCGCCTGTCAACGCCCCCTGTTGGTAAGCCATGCCCTGTACGAACGCACCTCCCCTCGCGACATTTTCTGCTACACCCTCCCCCTGGCTCATCCGCTGGGCGCATTTGATCGCCCCCGGCACGGCGGTGCTGGACGTGGCCTGCGGTTCAGGCCGCCATTTGCATTGGCTGGCAAACCAAGGCCATCCAGTGACGGGGGTAGACCGTGATGGTGCTGCCTTGGCCAGCTTGGCGGACGTTGGCGAGCTGATTGAGGCCGACATTGAAAACGCCCCTTGGCCGCTGACGGGCAGACAGTTTGGCGGTGTGGTGGTGACCAACTACCTGTGGAGGCCATTGATACCGCAAATTCTGGCCAGCGTGGCACCGGGCGGCGTGCTGATTTACGAAACCTTCGCTGTCGGCAACGAAACCGTGGGCAAGCCCTCGCGCCCTGATTTTTTACTGCGCCCGGGCGAGCTGCTGGCCGCTTGCGCAGCGCCAAACTGGCGCATGGTGGCTTATGAAGATGGTTTTTTATCCAAGCCAGCGCGCTTTGTGCAGCGCATTGCCGCCGTGCGCCTGTCCGATCAACCGCAGGCTTCGCCCGCACGTTATCCATTGCAAGCGGTCTGAAAAAAACACACCCATGCCTTTCAACGCACCGTGTTGAACCGCACACTAAAATAGTTGTTTTGTGCCACATTTCACGCCATCCATGACACCCATTACTGGCAGCATCGTCGCCCTGGTCACCCCCATGCTGGAGGGCGGCAGTGTGGATTACCCCGCCCTGCGCCAACTGATCGACTGGCACATAGCCGAGGGCACCGACTGCATTGGCGTGGTGGGCACCACGGGCGAATCACCCACTGTGAACGTCGAGGAACATCAAGAGATCATCCGCGTGGCGGTCGAACAAGCCCAAGGGCGAGTGCCCGTGATGGCCGGTTGCGGTGCCAATTCCACCGCCGAGGCGATCGAGCTGGCACGTTACGCCAAAAAAGTAGGGGCCGACAGTCAGTTGCAGGTGGTGCCCTACTACAACAAGCCCACGCAAGAAGGCCAGTACCAGCATTTCAAAGCCATCGCCGAAGCCGTGGGCGACTTGCCCATGGTGTTGTACAACGTGCCGGGCCGCACCGTGGCCGATATGCAGCACGACACGGTGCTGCGCCTGGCCCAGGTGCCGGGCATCGTCGGTATCAAAGAAGCCACGGGCAATATCGAGCGCGCGCAATGGCTGATCCGCGACGTGCCCAAGGACTTTGCCGTGCTCTCGGGCGACGACCCCACGGCTGTGGCGCTGATGTTGTGCGGCGGCCAGGGCAACATCAGCGTCACCGCCAACGTTGCGCCGCGCCTGATGCACGAGTTGTGCGTGGCCGCCATGACGGGTGACCGTGCCAAGGCCATGCAGATCCAGCTCAAACTGATGCCCGTGCACAAACACCTGTTTGTCGAGGCCAACCCCATCCCCGTCAAATGGGCCGTCGCCCGCATGGGCCTGTGCGGCCCCACCATGCGCCTGCCCATGACACCGCTGTCGCCCGCCAACCAACCGGTGGTTGAGCAAGCCCTGCGCGACGCGGGCCTGCTGTAATGGTCGCCGCAAAACTGTTCCTCTTTTGATAGCTTGTTAGGCTTTCTGCCATTGCGCTAGAGCCTGATTTCGATTGGAAAATATGTTGAAACCCAAGTTTGATATCCCCCCCGGCTTGACGACCCTGAGCGTCGCCACGCTGCTGGCCGTCAGCGGCTGCTCGGTGCTGGAGCCTGACAAGATCGACTACAAAAGCGCAGGCCAAGGCACCTCACTCGAAGTGCCGCCCGATTTGACCCAACTGCCCGGCCAGTCGCGTTACAACGTGCCCGGTGGCACCGTCACCGCCAGCAGCTATGAAGCCGGTCAGGCCGCTGCCACCACTGCGGGCACACCCACGGCGAACAACCAGATCGGCGATGTGCACTTCATGCGCCAGGGCAACGAGCGCTGGCTACGCGTGGATCGCCCGGCCGACAAAGTGTGGGGGCCGACGCGCGACTTCTGGCTGGAAAACGGCTTCTTGCTGGCCATCGACCAGCGCAACATCGGCCTGCTGGAAACCGACTGGGCCGAAAACCGCGCCAAGATCCCGCAGGACATCATCCGCACCACCATTGGCAAGGTGTTCGATTCGCTGTACTCCACTGGCGAGCGTGACCGCTTTCGCACCCGGATGGAACGCAATGCCGATGGCGGCACCGACATTTTCATCACCCACCGGGGCATGGAAGAGGTGTATTCATCGGCCCGGCGCGACCAGACCGTGTGGCAGCCGCGCGCCGCCGACCCCGAGCTGGAAGCCGAATTCTTGCGCCGCCTGATGGTCAAGCTGGGCGTCTCGCAAGAGCAGTCCCAGGCCCTGATGGCCGCAGGTGCCAGCCCCGCTGCGGCAGCAGCATCCACCTCCAACGTTGTGGCCCTGCCTGGTGGCGCACCTGCCGTCTCCTTAAGCGACGACTTTGACCGCGCCTGGCGTCGCGTGGGCCTGGCGCTGGACCGCACCGGCTTCACCGTCGAGGACCGTGACCGCAGCAAGGGCCTGTACTTTGTGCGCTACGTCGATCCCACCGTCGAGAAAAAAGAAGCCTCGCTGTTTGGCCGCATCTTTGGATCTCCTGCGCCCCAGCTACCAACCTCCAAATACCAGGTTTCGGTTCAAACCACAGGCCAGCAAAGCACCGTCACCGTGCTCAGCGATGCCGGTGGCCCCGCACCACAGGCCGATGCCCAGCGCATCGTCAAGGTGCTGGCCGACGAGCTGAAGTAAACGCTGCCAAGAACGCGCCACCTCTACGCGCCCACCCACACACATGCTGCGCTTTTGCAGCCTGGCCAGCGGCAGCCAGGGCAATGCCACGCTGGTCGAAGCCTTTGATGGCACCCACCACACGCGCGTGCTGATCGACTGTGGTTTGGGCGAGCGCCAGTTGAACGCCCGCCTCAGTAAGTTGAACCTGTCACCCGCGCAACTGGACGGCATTTTTCTCACCCACGAGCACGGCGACCACACCGGTTGTGCGCTCGCTGTGTCCGCCCGCTGGCGTGTGCCCATCTGGACCAGCGCAGGCACCTGGGGCGCACTGGCACCCAAAACCTCAAAACCCAAGCCGCTCCTCAATCAAACACCTGCTGCGCCGCCACCTGTTCACCTTTGCAGTGACGGACAAACTGTGCATATCGGCGGCTTGCAACTGCATCCCTTCACCGTGCCCCATGACGCGCGCGAACCACTACAACTGACGTGTTCTGACGGCAACCGCCGCCTGGGCATCTTGACCGATCTGGGCCACGTCACTGCGCATGCGCTGGCACAGTTGGCAAACTGCCACGCCTTATTGCTGGAAAGCAACCACTGCCCTGATTTGCTGGCCGATTCGCATTACCCGCCGTTTCTCAAACGGCGCGTAGGCGGATCGCACGGGCACCTGAGCAACCCCCAAGCCGCCGCTGCATTGAAAGCGTTGAGCCACCCTGCCTTGCACACCGTCGTCGGCGCCCATTTGAGCGAACACAACAACCGCCCCGCGCTGGTGCAAGCCAGCTTTGCCCAGGTGCTGGGTTGCGCCCCTGATGAGGTGCTGCTGAGCAGTCGTCACGGCCTGGACTGGTCAAGCGTGTGAGCCAAAACGGGCC
>NZ_JBKEEE010000082.1:0-15102 GCF_047975795.1 Ottowia sp.
AATCAGGGTCAAGCGAACCAAAAACAGCGCAAAACGATGAGAAATTCAACGCTCGTTTCGCCATGTGAACATTCACGCGTCACCTCGCCCTGCAGCGGGGGTTGTGCAGACCTTCCTTAGGATACTTTTTGGATTTTAAAAAAAATTGTGGCAAAACTTCTTATGACAAAAAAACTATGGTTTTACATACAAGTATGATCATTTGTTTACATGATTTACTTTGCATTTACCAGAACCCGCTTCAAACCCCATATCTCCACACCTCTTGCCAACGACTGCGCCACGAATGAGGCACGTACCAGCCCAGCCGCTTTGGTCGCACGCAGCATCGAGGCATCTGGCAAAACTGGAAATCAGCCAAGTCAGCACCTTAAATTTCTGTGTTGACAGAAATTTCAGATATGTGCACAATCACGCCATGCAACTGACCGACATCGCCCGCCGTTTCATCGTTCACTGGGGCGAAATGGGCACCGCCTGGGGCGTCAACCGGACGGTGGCGCAAATTCATGCCTTGCTGTATTTCCACGGCCAGCCGCTCAATGCCGAGCAAATTGCCGAGGCGCTGAGCGTGGCGCGCTCCAATGTCAGCACCAGCCTGAAAGAGCTGCAAAACTGGGGCCTGGTGCGCACGGCCCACCAGCTGGGCGACCGGCGCGATTACTTTGAAACATCGCACGACGTGTGGACGCTGTTCACCACCATCGTGCGCGAGCGCAAAGAGCGCGAGTTCGACCCCACCACCCGCCTGCTGCGCGATCTGACCATGCAACCCGGCTTTGCCGTCGAGCCGTCCGACGTGCAAGACCGCGTGGCCGAAACCCTGCGCTTCATGGAGGCGCTGGGCAGTTGGAGTGACGAAATGCTGCGCCTGTCGCCCACCACGCTGGAAAAGGTGTTGCGCATGGGCGCGGGCATACAGCGCTTGCTGCGAGGCGAGCAGTCCCATCAGTCGTAAAAAAATTTATCTTTAAATTTCTGTTTTTACTGAAATTTCAATAGCGCAAGGAAAACTTATGTCAAACAGCACCTCAAGCTACCCGCTCACGCTGTACTTCGATGGCTCATGCCCGTTGTGC
The DNA here is from genome assembly GCF_047975795.1 of Ottowia sp. GTDB lineage: Bacteria > Pseudomonadota > Gammaproteobacteria > Burkholderiales > Burkholderiaceae_C > Ottowia. The sequence goes on from NZ_JBKEEE010000082.1 coordinate 1,080, forward strand.
CTGAGCGAGATGACCAACCTGCGCTGGCGCGACGCGGCGGAGCAACTGCGGTTTGTGGATGTTTCCGTGCCTGGCTTTGCGTCGCCGCTTGAAGGTGTCAGCGTGGCCGATTTGATGACGCTGATGCACGCACGCACCGCCGATGGGCGCGTATTCATCGGCGTGGCGGCGTTCGAGCTCGCTTACGCCGCCGCCGGATTGCACCAGATCGCCGCTGCCATTGGCTGGCGCGGCTGGCGCTGGGCGCTGGAGCGGCTGTACCCCTTCATCGCCCGCCATCGTCAGCGCGTGCCCAAAGCGGTGGTGAATCTGGTGTTTGGCAAAGCACTGCGCAGCGCCGCCCAGCAAGCGACCGAGCGGCGCTGCGATGCCACGTCGTGTGCCTATCCGGTGCCGCTGACCCGTCCAGAGGCTGGCCTTGAAAGCTCCACATCACCCATGATCCCTTCGCCCATCAATACACCATCCAGGAGTGCACCATGAACATCCTGCTGTGCGGTGCCCACGGCTTTATTGGCCGCCACGTCCATGCAGCTTTGCTGGCTGCGGGGCACCGCGTGACGGCGCTGGGCCGCCACACCACGCCCGCGCTGGACTTCACCCATGCCACCGCGCCTGCAGACTGGCTGCCCCACCTGGCGGGCATGGATGCCGTAGTCAACACCGTAGGCGTGCTGCGCGACACCCGCCGCCGCCCCATGCACGCCGTGCACGATGCCGCGCCACGCGCGCTGTTCGACGCCTGCGCCCAAACCGGCCTGCGCCGCGTGCTGCACGTCTCGGCGCTGGGCATCGTAGGCAACCCCACGCTGTACGCACGCAGCAAGCAGGCAGCCGATGCCCACCTGCTGGCCTTGACCAAAGCGGGGCAGCTTGACGGCACCGTACTGCGCCCCAGCGTGGTGTTTGGCCCGCAAGGCCAGAGCAGCCAGTTGTTTCTGGCGCTGGCACGCCTGCCCGTGTTGCTACTGCCGCATGCGGTGCAAACCGCCCGCGTGCAACCGCTGGCTGTGCGCGAGCTGGCTGAGGCGGTGGCGCACTTGCTTGAGCCACCCCACTGCACCGGCTTGATGGAATTGGGTGGCCCGCGCGCGTTGACCTTGGCCGAGCTGATCGCCAGTCTGCGCCAACAACTGGGCCACCGCCCTGCCCGCGTGGCCACTTTGCCCGATGCGTTGACCACCCTCAGCGTGCGCTGTGGCGATTTGTTGCCCGTCGTGCCCTGGTGCACCGAAACGCTGACGCTGTTGGCCACCGACAACGTGACCGATCCGGCCACCTTGCGCCAATTGCTGGGTCGCCCCACCACCGCGCCGGAGCAGTTGCTGACCGCGACAACTAAAGCCACCCCAAATCCATAAGAAAAACAGCTTTCATCACTTACACACATTGCGATAAAAGCTATCTTTTAAATAGCAAAAATGGCTGCCAACCACACCCCTTCCACGGCAAGCCCCGCCTTGCCTGAACCACAACCCTTGGCCTTGCTGCGTTACAGCCTGGTGGCGGTCTGGCTGTGGACGGCCGTGGTCAGCGTGGCCGAGCTGCATGGACAAAGCAGACAACTGCTTGAAGCCGCAAGCGTGGTGCCCGCCCACTGGTTTTCCCCTTTGGTCTGGGCTGGCGCGGCTTTGGATGCCGTGCTGGGTCTAATGCTGTGGGCTTATCCGCGTCGGGCCGTGATCGCCCTCATGGCGACATCCGTGCTGTTGATGACCGCCGTCGCCACCTGGCTGCTGCCCGATCTGTGGTGGCATCCACTGGGGCCGCTGAGTAAAAACCTGCCCCTGTTGGCTGCGTTGTATCTGTTATGGAAGGAGGCCCGCGCATGAACACCTACTTGCTTTTGAAATGGCTGCACATTCTGAGCAGCGTGCTGATGGTGGGCACCGGCTTTGGCTCGGCCTTTTACCTGTTCTTTGCCAACCGCAGCGGCAGCGTGGCCGCACAAGCCGTGGTCAGCCGCCTGGTGGTGCGCGCCGACACCTGGTTCACCCTGCCTGCGGTCATCGTTCAACCCATCTCGGGCTTGTGGCTGGCGTATCTGGCCGGATGGCCGCTGACCACACCGTGGCTGCTGCTCACCTTCGCCTTGTATGCACTGGCAGGCACTTGCTGGCTGGTGGTGGTGGTACTGCAACTGCGCATGGCGCGGTTGGCTGCGGCCGCCCACGCACAAGGCACGGCCATGCCCGCACAGTACAAGCGCCTGCAACGCTGGTGGGAAGGGCTGGGCTACCCGGCCTTCATCGCCATGCTGGTCGTGTACTACCTGATGGTCAACAAGCCCGCGCTTTGGTAATGCCACAAACCGGGGATGCAACTTGAGGCTGGCGCTGCCTAAAATCACCGCCATGCCTCAAGCCCCCACACCCCAGATCCACCACGTTACCCACCCGCTGGTGCAGCACAAGCTGACGCTGATGCGCGACAAAAACGCCAGCAGCACCACCTTTCGCACCCTGTTGGGCGAGTTGGCGATGCTGATGGCCTACGAAATCACGCGCGACATGCCGATGCAGGCGGTAGAGATCGACACCCCGCTGGAGACCATGCAAAGCCTCATGATCGATGGCAAGAAGCTGGTGTTCGCCAGCATCCTGCGCGCGGGCAACGGCATGCTGGACGGTTTACTGCGCGTAGTGCCCAACGCCCGCGTCGGCCATGTGGGCCTGTACCGTGATCCCACCACGCTGGAAGCGGTGGAGTATTACTTCAAGATGCCCACCGACATGGACAGCCGCGACGTGATTGCTGTCGACCCCATGCTGGCCACGGGCCACTCGGCCGTGGCCGCCATCGATAAACTGAAATCGTTAAAGCCCCGTTCGATCAAGTTTTTGTGCCTGCTGGCCGCACCCGTGGGCATCGCCACGCTGCACGCCGCTCACCCCGATGTGCCGATCTATACCGCCGCCATCGACCGCGGGTTGAACGAACACGGCTACATCCTGCCCGGCCTGGGCGATGCAGGCGACCGCATATTTGGCACCAAGTAACCGGCTGAAGCTGGCCTGAATGCCGGAAAACATTCAAGCGCTCAGATTGCTACTCAATTAATAGCTTTTGGCGCTTGCGTAACCAGGGTTTAAGGCCATTTTGGCACTGAAGTTTTGAAACCAACGCCAGCGTTGTGCGCGCTTGGCTGACATGCTCTCTGAGACCTTGCCGTGTCCGTTTACCGCGCACTGCCCTCACCCACACCCGCCAGCGGACGCCCCACCAGCCTGGTCAGGATGGCCAGCGGGCTGGCCTGGTGATTGACTTCGCCACCGCGCGGCAGGTACAGCGTCTGCTCCATCATGAATTGCCCGCTCATCACAGCGTGCGTGGCCTGGTCTGAGTAGCACACCCACACGCTGCCGGGCGGGAACGGCATGGTCAGTTGCGTGCCGTTTTTCTGGTAATCGTCGTCCTGTTTCATCAAGTCGTGCAGTTGCAGCATCAGATGGTCGTATTCGCTGCGCAACGACTTGGTGACGTGCAACGCATTCAGCACCTTGGCCTGCCACAGGCTGTAGGGCTTGGCGTGCGGCAGGTATTTACGCGCAATCGTCTCGAACGAATCGCCCACGCGCCACACCCGCGGCGCACCTTGCGGATTGACGTTGGTGAACACGCGCAAAATGCGCTCGCCATACGTGGGCCGCGAGGGAAAGGCGTCCACATGCATACGCTGATCATCGGCACGCACCGATTGCGCCCTGGTTTCCACCTGCCGAGGCCGAAAACTGGTGGGAGCCACACGCAGCTTGCCTTTGTATTCGGGCAGCAAACCATCCACCAGTTGCAGCGCCTGCTGCCTGAAGCGGCCAATCATGGTCGCCAGCTTTTGCTGGTCACCCGCACTGCCGCCCGCGCCTTTAAGTACGGCATCAGCCCCCAAACTGACGTTGCGTGAGCCTGAAGCCAGCATGTCTTCGCGCAGCAGCGGCGTTTCTTCCGGCTGCACCATGAACGCCAAATGCGGAAAGTACAGCACCTTGCCATCTTCCACAGCAGCGGTCCATTCGGGGCGACTGTGCGCCTGCTCCCAGCCGGTGAAGTCGATTTCTACGAGGGGTGAGTTCATGGTGATGGATGCTCCAATGCGTTCCACCTGCTGTTCAGCCGCCACAACAAGGTCAGCACGCACAGCCATTGCAAGGCATACATGAGCGTGCCTGCGCTGTGCCACAGGCGCAAGTTCTCTCGCGCCCGAATATGCGGTGCCACGGCATATTCCAGCAACAAAGCCAGCAACAAGCCCGCCACCACCCACAGCAGGTGGGTACGCCTGCGATCATCCCGGCTGGATACCGCTGCATCTTTGAGCGATATCAACAACACGGCACCACACGCCACCGAAATCCAGGTTTGGGCCGTGAACAAGCGTGCCGCCATCTGCCCGGCCATCGCCGCAGTGGGCAGGTGCGCAAACAGCAGCGGCACGGCCACAAAGCCGATCGTGGTCAGGCTGCCCCACCACAGGGCCACAGCCAGATGCGCCAGCCGTTGTCGCATCACCTTGCGGCTCAGACGTAGCTGACGCCGATGATCTCGTAGTGCTTGACACCGCCTGGTGCCTGGACCTCGGCCGTGTCGCCCTCTTCCTTGCCAATCAGCGCACGCGCAATGGGGCTGCCAACGTTGATCAGCCCTTGCTTCAAATCGGCCTCATCTTCGCCCACGATTTGATACGTCACCTGTTCACCGCTGTCCTCTTCTTCGAGCTGCACCGTGGCACCAAACACCACCTTGCCGCCCGCATCCAGCCCCGACGGGTCGATGATTTGCGCCGCCGCCAGCTTGCCTTCCACCTCTTTGATGCGCCCTTCGATGAAGCCCTGACGGTCTTTGGCCGCGTCGTACTCGGCGTTTTCGCTCAAATCGCCCTGCGCACGCGCCTCGGCAATGGCGTTGATGACTTCAGGGCGGTCTTTGGTCTTCAGGCGCTGCAACTCTGCCTTGAGCTGTTCGGCGCCGCGCTTGGTGATGGGAAGAGTGGCCATGTCTGAAACGAATCCTCAAAAAAGCGAAACCGCCGAGCGTTGCCCCCCGGCGGTGTGATAAGGCCCTGATTATGCACGGTCGACGAACCCCCGCCCAACAGCCGATCATCGTCATGTGCAAGCGCCTTGCCTGACCGCCCCAGGTAGCGGCCTGTATTGATCGGCACGCGGGTTTCGGCGCGCCGTTTGGTGCGCCGTTTATTTGGACGATACGGGCACCCGTGCGCAGGCTTCACCCGTCAAGCGGCATTGCCCATCGTCTTCACGCCACGGGTGGGCGTGGCTGGCGCAGCCGGTCTGGCAAATCACATCGGCGGCGTGGTTGAAAGACGCATGGGGCAGCTCAGGGGCAGTTTCCGGTTCAGATTCAAACGCAGACTGCGGGCCGACCCGCTCGAATGCGCTGGTGCCGCACACAGTCTGCCGCTCAGTCACTGGCCAGCCCAATCCCCACAGCCATTGGGTAGTGGCCACCACCCAGCGCGCGCGCAGGCGCAGCAACTGCGCTTCAAGCACTTCGCAGCGCCGCGTTTGCGTGCGCATCTGATCGCTGACACGGTCTTGCACACCGGCCCAGTGGCGCAGCAGCACGACTTGCTCGCGCGCACCTTCACCTGCACCGTCGTTGAGTAAATGACGCGGCTTCATTGCAGCACCTGCGGGGCATGCAACCACAAGGCGCGGTCAGTTGCGTCGCTGGTGCACGGATGGTGCCCCTGTTCCGCCAGAGGCACCCAATGCGGCAGCAAGCGCGTGAGCATGGTGCGCATGGTTTCGCTCAGTGCCGGGTGGCGGGCCAACTCGTCCAGATTAGCCGCAATTTTGTTGGCCATGGGGCGGGCATTGGCGCAGTCAGGCGATGCCTGCATCATGCCGGTCATCAGGGCCAGCGTGCCCGCCAGTAGCGCCTCGACACTGGACAAAGCGTATTCCTGATCGTCATAACGCGGGCTGGATTCTGCTGTGCACATGAATATATCTCCTTCAAAGGGCTGCGTGAGTCGTCAATGCAGTATATGCGAACGATTCTCATTAGATTGTAAAATTGCGTGCACTTCGTACGCTTGGATAATGGGCAAACGCCATCCGCAACAAAACCAGCCCATGAGCCATATCCTCGCCCTGGATCAAGGCACCTCCAGCTCGCGCAGCATCGTTTTTGACGGTCAAGGCCGTATCGTGACGATGGCGCAAAAAGAGTTTCGCCAGATTTACCCCCAGCCCGGCTGGGTGGAACACGACCCTGAAGACATCTGGGCCACGCAACGGGCCACGGCGCAGCAAGCCATTGCCCAGGCGGGACTGACGGCCACCGACATCACCGCCATCGGCATCACCAACCAGCGCGAAACCACGGTGGTGTGGAACCGCCGTACCGGCCAGCCGGTGTACAACGCCATCGTCTGGCAAGACCGGCGCGGCGCGCCCTTGTGCGCCACGCTGCGCGAGCAAGGCCATGCCGACGCGGTGCGCCAAAGCACCGGGCTGGTGATTGACCCGTATTTTTCTGCCACCAAACTGCGCTGGATTCTTGACCACGTGGACGGCGCGCGCCAAGCGGCCGAGCGCGGCGAGCTGGCCTTTGGCACCATCGACACCTGGTTGCTCTGGCGGCTGACGGGTGGCCGCGTGCATGCCACCGACGTCAGCAACGCCGCACGCACCATGCTGTTCGACATTCGCGCCCAGCGCTGGGATGCAGCCCTGCTGGATTTATTGCAAGTGCCCGCCAGCGTATTGCCGCAGGTGCAGCCTTCGGCGCACCTGTTTGGCGAAACCGATGCAGCCGTGCTGGGTGCCGCCATTGCGGTTGCCGGGGTTGCGGGCGACCAGCAAGCCGCGCTGTTCGGCCAAGCCTGCTTTAGCCCCGGCATGGCCAAAAATACTTATGGCACCGGCTGCTTCATGCTGATGCACACGGGCGAGCAGTTCCACACCTCGTCCCACGGGCTGCTGACCACTTCAGCCGCACAACCTGATGGCACGCCCCAGTTTGCGCTGGAAGGCAGCGTTTTCATTGGGGGCGCGGTGGTGCAGTGGCTGCGCGACGGGCTGCAAGCCATCCGCTCCAGCAGCGACATTCAGGCGTTGGCTGAAAGCGTGCCTGACGCAGGCGGCGTGATGATGGTGCCCGCCTTCACCGGCCTGGGCGCGCCCTACTGGGACGCCGACGCGCGCGGGGCCATCGTCGGCCTGACGCGCGGCAGCACCGTGGCGCACATTGCCCGCGCGGCGCTGGAAAGCATCGCCTTTCAAAGCGCGGCCCTGTTGCAAGCCATGGCACGCGACACTGGTGCTGTGACCGAGCTGCGCGTGGACGGCGGTGCCAGCGTGAACGATTTGCTGATGCAGTTTCAGGCCGATGTACTGGGCATCCCCGTGGTGCGCCCGCGCATCACCGAAACCACCGCCCTGGGCGCGGCCTATCTGGCCGGGCTGACCACCGGCGTGTGGAAAGACCTGCCCACCCTGTCGAGCCAGTGGCAGGCCGAACGACGCTTTGAACCGGCCATGACGCGCGATGACGCGCAAGAGCGCATGACCGCGTGGGAGCGCGCCGTGCGGCAAACCACCACCCAATAAACACCACCCGGCGAACATGGCTTGATGACATGACCTGATCACAACCGCATAGCCGAATGTCATGGCCCGCGTTCCCCAATAAATTGCTTGGTTTTGGACTTGTCTATCACCCGCTGGCGCACCATACTGCGCCATGTTGAGATGCACCCGCATCAGCCACCCGCCGTCGAAAGGACTTCACACCATGCACCCCTTTTTTTTACGTTCGCACGTTCGCCCTGTATCGGTGATGACCGTACTGGCGCTGGCATTGGTCGGCTGCGCCTCAGACCCCAAACCGCCTGAGAAAAAAAACCTCTCGCCCGAGCAAATTACCCAGCAGCGTCAAGCCATTGACGACGTGGCCCAAGCGGCCATGACGCGGCTGTATCAGGAATACCCCGAGGCCCAGGCCAAGGTCGAGCAGGCCGCAGGCTACGGCGTGTTCAGCGTCGGCATGGTCAACGCCGTGCTGCTGGTGGAGGCCACCGGCAACGGTGTCATCGTCGACCAGAAAAACGGCCAGCGCACCTACATGCAAGAAGCGCGCGCAGGCACCGGCCCAGGACTGGGTTACCAGCGCCTGACGCAGGTATTCATCTTCAAAAGCGAATCGGCACTCAACCAGTTCAAGATCAACGACGCCGCTGGGGCCGACATCTCGGCCTCGGCCACTCTGGGCACCTCCAACCACGGCATGTCGTTCAGTCCCAACATCGAGGCTTACCAAATGAACGAAAAAGGCTTTGCCCTGCAAGCCAACTGGGGCGGCACGGCCTACTTTGTCGATCCAGACCTGAACTGAGCCTAGATCCAGCAGTTGACCGCTGGTACTTTTTTTTGAAAGCCGCATGAATACACAACTTTCTGCCCTTTCCCACACTCACCTTGGAGGTCAAGGCGCGTCCAACTGCCGAATCTAGGCTGAGTATTCATGCCAGCGGCGTGGTCAGGGCCGCCAACTCTCTAAAATTCACACTCCCCCACCCCCGCCCAGCCTGGCCGGGGGTTTTGGTCATTTCTGCTTCGCCTTCATTCATCATCCATGGATCTGCCCAAACTCATCCCCGGCAAACGCCACGCGCTGCCGCGCCCGCCCGGTTCGGCCGATGCGTTATTGCTGGCCCAATTGGCCGCACGCGAGGCGGCTGAAAAGCGCCTGACGGCCATCGTCTGCGCCGACGCGCACGATGCGCAGCGCCTGCTGGACGAGCTGGCGTTCTTCGCGCCGGAGCTGCGCTGCGTGCTGTTTCCAGACTGGGAGACGCTGCCTTACGACAGCTTCAGCCCGCACCAGGACTTGATCAGCGAGCGGCTGGCCACGCTGTGGGCGATTCGGCAAGGCCAAGCCGATGTGGTGCTGGTGCCTGCCACCACGGCGCTGATTCGACTGGCACCGCCGTCGTTTCTGGCAGGCACCACCTTCCACTTCAGGCAGGGGCAAAAGCTGGACGAGGCTGCGCTCAAGAGCCAGCTCACGCTGGCAGGCTACAGCCACGTCACGCAGGTGGTCAGCCCCGGCGAATATGCGGTGCGCGGCGGGTTGATCGATCTGTTTCCCATGGGCAGCACCATGCCTTACCGCGTGGATTTGTTCGATGACGAAATCGACTCGATCCGCGCGTTCGACCCCGACACCCAGCGCAGCCTGTACCCCGTGCCCGAGGTGCGCCTGCTGCCCGGGCGCGAGTTCCCGATGGACGAAGCGGGCCGCACCAAATTCCGCCAGCGCTGGCGCGAGCTGCTGGAGGGCGACCCCACGCGCAGCCGCCTGTACAAAGACATGGGCAACGGTGTGGCAACTGCGGGCATCGAGTACTACCTGCCGCTGTTTTTTGACGACACGGCGACGGTGTTCGACTATCTTGGAGATGCCGCCACGCTGATGCTGCATGGCGATCTGGAAGCGGCCTTTCAGCAATTTGCGCAAGACACGCGCGAGCGCTTTCGCATGGCGCAAGGCGATCCAGAACGGCCCGTGCTGCCGCCCGAGACGCTGTTTCTGAGCGCCGAAGACTTTTACCTCGCAGCCAAGCCACACGCCCAATTGGCGCTGCGCGCGGAAGTGGCCGACATCGAGCACAGCGCCTTCGCCCAGAAGCTGCCCGATCTGACCGTAGTGCGCGGTGCCGACGACCCACTGGCGCGGCTGCACGCCCATCTGTCCAGCAGCGGGCAACGCGCGCTGGTGCTGGCCGAAAGCGATGGCCGACGCGAAAGCCTGCTGGACTTTCTGCGCGCCAGCGGCCTGAACCCACCGGCCTTTGACTCACTGACGGAGTTTCAGGCCAGCAGCGAACGCACCGGCATCGCCACCGCCGCGCTGGCGCAAGGCTTCGCCTGGGTCGAGGCCAACCTCGACCTGATCACCGAGACCGAGCTGTTCGCCGCAGGCAGCACCGCACGCCGCCGTCGCAAGCAAGAACAGGTCAGCGATGTCGACGCGCTCATCAAAGATTTGTCGGAGCTGAACGTGGGCGACCCGGTAGTGCACACGCAGCACGGCATCGGGCGCTACCGCGGGCTGGTCAACATGGACCTGGGCGAAAAAAACGCCGACGGCTCGCCCGCGCTGCAAGAGATGCTGCACCTGGAATACGCGGGCAACGCCACGCTGTACGTGCCCGTCAGCCAGTTGCACCTGATTGGCCGCTACACCGGTGTCAGCGCCGACGAAGCACCCCTGCACAAGCTGGGCAGCGGCCAGTGGGACAAGGCCAAGCGCAAGGCCGCAGAGCAGGTGCGCGACGCCGCCGCCGAACTGCTCAACATCTACGCCCGCCGCGCCGCGCGCGAAGGCCACGCCTTCCGCTTTGAGCCACACGACTACGAGCAATTCGCCGCCGACTTCGGCTTTGAAGAAACCGCCGACCAGAAAGCCGCCATCCACGCCGTGGTGCAAGACATGATCAGCCCGCAGCCCATGGACCGCCTGGTCTGCGGCGACGTCGGCTTTGGCAAGACCGAGGTGGCGCTGCGCGCCGCTTTCGTCGCTGTCACCGGCGGCAAACAGGTGGCCTTGCTGGCCCCCACCACACTATTGGCCGAGCAGCACTACCAGACGCTGGTCGACCGCTTTGCCCGATGGCCGATCAAGGTGGCCGAGATCAGCCGCTTTCGCAGCGGCAAGGAAGTCACTGCCGCACTGAAAGGCATTGCCGATGGCGGGGTGGACATCGTGGTGGGCACGCACAAGCTGTTGAGCGAAAAAACGCAGTTCAAGAACCTGGGCCTGCTCATCATCGACGAAGAGCACCGCTTTGGCGTGCGCCACAAAGAGGCCATGAAAGCCCTGCGCGCTGAAGTTGACGTGCTCACGCTGACGGCCACCCCGATCCCCCGCACCATGGGCATGGCGCTGGAGGGCTTGCGCGACTTGAGCGTGATTGCCACCGCGCCGCAACGCCGCCTGGCCATCAAGACCTTTGTGCGCGACGAAGGCACGGGCGTGATCCGCGAGGCGGTGCTGCGCGAGTTAAAGCGCGGCGGGCAGGTCTACTTCTTGCACAACGAAGTCGAGACGATCGAAAACCGTCGTCAGGCGCTGGAGCAGATGCTGCCCGAAGCGCGCATCGCCATCGCCCACGGCCAGATGCCCGAGCGCGAGCTGGAGCGCGTGATGCGCGACTTCGTGGCGCAGCGCCACAACCTGCTGCTGTGCTCGACCATCATCGAAACCGGCATCGACGTGCCCACGGCCAACACCATCGTCATCGCCCGCGCCGACCGTTTTGGCCTGGCCCAGCTGCACCAGTTGCGCGGCCGCGTGGGCCGCAGCCACCACCAAGCCTATGCCTACCTGATGGTGCCCGACCAGCAAAGCCTGACCAAACAGGCCAGCCAGCGGCTGGAAGCCATTCAGCAAATGGAAGAGCTGGGCAGCGGCTTTTACCTGGCCATGCACGATCTGGAAATCCGCGGCGCGGGCGAAGTACTGGGCGAAAACCAGAGCGGGAACATGATGGAAATCGGCTTTCAGCTCTACAACGAGATGCTGGCCGAAGCCGTCAGGGCGCTCAAGGCGGGCAAGGAGCCTGACCTTTTAAGCCCCATGCAGGCTGTGACCGAAATCAACCTGCACGCCCCTGCCCTGCTGCCTCATGATTACTGCGGCGACGTGCACCTGCGCCTGTCGTTTTACAAAAAGCTGGCCACCGCCAAAACCAGCGATCAGATCGACGCCCTGCTGGAAGAAATCGTCGACCGCTTCGGCAAGCTGCCCGCCCAGGCGCAAACCCTGATCGACGTACACCGCCTGCGCGTGCTCTCCACCCCTTACGGCGTGCAAAAAGTCGATGCCACGCCGGGCGTCATCAACATTGCCTTCAAGCCCAACCCGCCGATCAACCCCATGGCCATCATCCAGATGATTCAGAAAAACAAGCACATCAAACTGGCGGGCAACGACAAACTGCGCATCGAAAAAGCCCTGCCTGAAGCCAAAGACCGCGCCCAGATGGTGCGTGATGTGCTGCGCAGCCTGGGCCAGCCGGTGACGGCGGCAGAAGCGGCCTGACCAGTGCGTGGCAAGCACTGGCCGTGCATATGTCCTGCCCTGCGCCCGCGTGCTGCCATGCCTGTTGCGCGCACACTGCCAAAAAGCTCGCTTGGGCGGTATAAACCACTGACCATGCCCAAGCGCCACTCATACCATTTCATACCCACCGCTCTACCACTGTCCACCCGCCTGCGCCCCGCGCTGGCCGCCGTGGCGCTGGTCGGTGCAGCATGGGCCAGCACCACATCGGCATGGGCAGCGGGCGACAGCGACCTCTACGCCCTGCCCGACGCCGCTGCCGAAGCGCGGGCCGTCAACCTGGCCGCCAGCGTGATGCGCCATGCCGATGCCGCAGGCCGCGCCTTCGGCATCATCGACAAGCAGGCCGCCACGCTGTGGGTGTTCGATGGCCGTGGCCAGCCTGTGGCCAGCACCCCGGTGCTGGTGGGCGCGGCCCGTGGCGACGTGGCACCACCCGACATCGGCACCCGCCCCCTGGCGCGCGTGCGCCCACACGAGAAGGTGACTTCCGCAGGCCGCTACGTCACCGAGCCGGGCGAAAACCACCGGGGCGAAGACATCGTGTGGCTCGACTACGACTCGGCCCTGTCCATGCACCGGGTGCGCCACGTGTCGGGCGAATCGCGCCCGCAGCGCCTGGCCAGCGCCACCGTGGCCGACAACCGCATCTCGTTCGGCTGCGTCAACATTCCCCCGCACTTTTACGACCGCTACATTGACCCGTTGTTCAGCCGATCGAGCGGCGTGGTCTACGTGCTGCCTGAATCACGCTCGCTGGCCAGCGTATTTCCCTTTGCGGCCAATATGTCCAGCACGCCTGTCGCACAAGGCGCAAAGCGGTAAAGCACAACGAAGCGGTCATGCCCAAAGGCCAGCGTTGCGGGCCAAGGCACCGCTGGCCTGGACGCTGCTGGTATGCGCAAAGCAGATAATCAATGTTGCTTAATGGCTCCAACGCCCATACGCAAAGCACAAACAGCTATCAAATTAAAAGCAATCACCCTTTAGCCTTTGATTTCCATGACCACCACCAACAACGCCATCCAAGAGATCAGCCCCGGCCTCAGCGTACGCGGCTTCGTGCCGCCGCTGCGCCTGCGCGACTTCAAGCTGATCGCCTTCGACATGGATTCCACCCTCATCAACATCGAGTGCGTGGACGAAATCGCCGACGCCGCTGGCCGCAAGGCCGAGGTGGCCGCCATTACCGAGGCGTCGATGCGTGGCGAAATCACCGATTTCAAAGACAGCCTGCGCCGCCGCGTGGCCATGCTGGCGGGCGTGACCGAAAGCCACTTGGCCGACGTGTACCAGCGCCGCCTACGCCTGAACCCCGGCGCGGCTGATCTGGTGCTGGCCTGCCAGGCGGCGGGGCTGAAGGTGCTGCTGGTGTCCGGCGGCTTTACCTACTTTGCTGATCGCTTGCGCGAAAAGCTGGCGCTGGACTTTGCGCGCAGCAACCAGCTTGAAATAGTCAGCGGCCAACTCACTGGCCGGCTTGTAGCGCAAAGCTGGGGCGACATTGTGGACGGTGCCATGAAGCGCCAAACCCTGCTGGACGTGTGCAGCCTGATGGGTTGCACACCCGCACAGGCCATCGCCGTCGGCGACGGTGCCAACGATCTGGACATGATGGCCGCTGCCGGGCTGCCGGTGGCCTACCACGCCAAACCCAAGGTGCGCGAACAGGCCAGCGTGCGCATCGACGAAGGCGGACTGGAGCGGCTGCTGGAGGTGTTTGGGGTCGGGGTGTGATTGCTTTTTACTTATATACTGTTCAGCAGTATAAATCTTTAACGCAGTATGGATATGCGTTACAGCATATTACTCCCTAAGGAAGGTCTGCAAAAGTCAGCCCCATGACGGCCTGATCTGAGACAGTGGAGCGATGCAACAGACAAGCCTTGCCACCACTGGATTCGAGCTTGCAGCCAAACGCACGCGCAAGCGT
>NZ_JBKEEE010000083.1:0-84716 GCF_047975795.1 Ottowia sp.
AAAATCAGGGTCAAGCGAACCAAAAACAGCGCAAAACGATGAGAAATTCAACGCTCGTTTCGCCATGTGAACATTCACGCGCCACCTCGCCCTGCAGCGGGGGTTGTGCAGACCTTCCCTAGGATTTGCACGCGAGGGCCTGCGCACCGGGCGCGGCCCCTGCCCCCATTACGCATCACTCATTACGCCTTACGAGGAGACTATTCATGCACCCATCATGGACTTGGGCCACGCTGGCCGCGCTCACCCTGGGCCTGGCCGCCTGCGGCGGCGATGGTGGCGATGACGACGATGGCATCACCGCCGCCACGCGCGGCGACGTGCTCAGCGGCCCCACGGTCACGGCCAACTTCGCCAGCGCCGCCGATGTGCAAGCCGCACTGGGTGCCAGTGCTTCGGGCATCCAGTTGATGGCGCTCGGCGGCGCACCAAACTGTGGCGTGCGTTTAGCTTCTATCGAATACAGCACCATCGACGGCCAAGGCGCTTCTACCAACGGCACCACCGCCGTGATGCTGCCGCAAGGCAGCGATGCCGCCTGCACTGGCGCGCGCCCGGTGCTGCTGTACGCGCACGGCACTTCCGCTGACCGCAACTACAACCTGGCCAGCCCACAAAATGGCGAGGCAGCGCTGGTGATGGCCATGTTTGCCAGCCAGGGCTTTATCGTGGTGGCCCCCAATTACGTCGGTTATGGCGCGTCCACCGCCGGTGTGCACCCCTACCTGAATGCCGAGCAGCAATCGAGCGACATGCTGGACGCCTTGCGCGCCGCCCGCACCAGCTTTGCAGGCCTGGGCATTACCGATTCTGGCCAGCTGCTGGTCAGCGGTTATTCGCAAGGCGGGCACGTCGCCATGGCCACGGCGCGTGCCATCGAATCGGGCAGCTACGGCGCTGAATTTGCGCTCACCGCCTCGGGGCCGATGTCGGGGCCATATGCGCTGTCGAGCATGCTGCGCACCGTGTTCAGCGGCGGCGTCAACCTGGGGGCCACGGCATTCACACCCTTGCTGATGACCAGTTGGCAGCAGGCTTACGGCAACCTCTACAGCCAGCCCAGCGACGCTTACGAGGCGGCCTATGCCAGCGCCAGCGAAGGCGTGCTGCCTTCCACCACATCGACCGCCGAGCTGCTGCAAACCGGCCAACTGGCCCCTTACCTGTTCGACAGCGATCCGCTGGTCACCGGCACCGCCATGGATGCGGTATTCGCCGCCGGTATCGGCACGCCCAACCTGATCCGCACCAGCTACCGGCAAGCAGCGCTGGCCGATGCCGCGCACCCCCTGTGGGCCGCCGCCGCGCGCAACGATCTGCTGAACTGGACGCCCACCCGCCCCATGGCCTTGTGCTACGGCGCGCAAGACCCGGTGGTGTTCGGCAGCAACAGCACGGCGGCCACCACCTACTTTGAAGCTGCCGCGCCCGGCGTGGTCACACGCATGAACGTCGAAGACGCCAGCACCGTGGGCGACACCCTGGCCACCGCCTTTGCGCAGACCGTGCAGGCCACCGCAGCCACGGGCAGTGACAGTGCCAGCGCCGCCCAGGCGGTATTGAGCGCTTATCACGGCAGCCTGGTGCCGCCGTTTTGCGCCGTGGCCGTGCGCAGCTTTTTCCAGCAGGTGATGGCTGCGCCTTGAGAGCGTGTTCAACGTCTGAGCGTCAGGGGTGTGGAATGCGGATCGGGATGGGCTGCAAGGCGTAAACCGCAGCGATACTTGGCGGTATCGCGAGGATTGGCAACGCAGCAGACCGCCCGGGGCCGCGCCCACACACCCGCGCAGAGACTTTGACACGCTCTTATTCCATTTCCGGATCAATAGTGAACGCGAAGGCGAAGCGCAGACAGTACTGGCATACGGCAAGCTGAGCCGACAAAGTGCACTGTTGATCTGGAAATGGAATGAGACACCTGCAACCTGATCCAAGACCTTCCAAAGAGGAGTACTCTGGGCGCATCCAAGGACTTTGAGCCAAGGCGACTCCAGCATGACGGATGGATATGCACAATGGCTGCATCCATCCGTTTTTTATGGCCATCATGCGCACCACCACCATCTATCACAACCCCCAATGCAGCACCTCGCGCAAGGTGCTGGCCGCCATCCGCGATGCGGGGGTGGAGCCGCACATCATCGAATACCTGAAAACGCCGCCCACGGCTGACGAGCTGAAAGCCCTGGCATGCGCCACGGGCGAGCCGCTGCGCCGCCTGATCCGCACCAAGCAGCCCGAATACCTGGCGCAGGGGCTGGACAACCCCCAGCTCAGTGACGACCAACTGGCGCAAGCCTTGTCGGCCACCCCGGTGCTGATCGAGCGGCCCATCGTCGTCAGCCCGCTGGGCACACGGCTGGCGCGCCCTGCCGAACGGGTGCAAGACATTCTGCCGCCCGCCACAGGTTGAACGCCCCCGGCATGCCAACAAACAACCCATTGGCTAACCGTCGCAGTCCAGCGCTTACCAATCAAGCGCCAACAGATACAAAAACAATAGCAACCAAGTCTGTCATGCCTTCTGACCCCCCTTGCCCCGCAGCGGCGGCCACTGCGACTACGGTTGCACCCGCAGCAGACGCCGCCCCACTCAACGCCCCGCGCTCGCGGGCTGATTTGTTCTGGTCGTTCACCTGGCTGGCCTTGCAGGGCTTTGGCGGCGTGCTGGCCGTGGTGCAGCGCGAGATGGTGGAGAAAAAATGCTGGATGACGCGCGAGCAGTTCATCGAAGACTGGGCGGTAGCGCAAATCATGCCCGGCCCCAACGTGGCCAACCTGTCGATGATGGTCGGTGACCGCAGCTTTGGCCTGTCGGGGGCCATTGCCGCCATCTCGGGCATGTTGCTTTTTCCCACCATGATCGTGCTGGCCATGGCCACGGCGTTCGCCACCGTGGCCGACCATCCGGTGGCTCAGGGCGCGCTGCGCGGCATGGGTGCAGTGGCAGCGGGGCTGATCATGGCCACTGGCATCAAGCTCATCAGCGCACTGCGCACCAACGTCATGGGCACCACCGCCTGCGCCGTGCTGGCGCTGGCCACGTTTGGTGTGGTGGCCCTGTGGCGGCTGCCGCTGGCCTGGGCTTTGCTGATCGTGGGCGGCCCGGCCTGCGTGTGGGCCTGGTGGTGCCTGGGCACTGCGCCGCCCGCCCAGCCCTCCCCGCCTGAAGCGGCCACGGCCGCTACCGATCCTGATTCTGGCCAGACACCCCAACCATGATGAGCCTGAGCATCACCCTCACCTCAGCGGACTGGCTGGCCCTGCTGGTGCACTTTGCGTCGCTGTCGCTGCTGGCCGTGGGCGGGGCCATCACCACCGCACCCGACATGCACCGCTATCTGGTGGGCGAGCGCCAGTGGATGACCGATCCGCAGTTTTCATCGGCCATCGCCATCGCCCAGGCCTCGCCCGGCCCTAACGTGCTGTTTGTGGCGCTGATGGGCTGGGGCGTGGGCCTGAACGCCGGGGGTGGCCATGCGGGTGGCTGGCCTGCCTATGGGTTGGCCTTTCTGGGCATGAGCCTGACCATGCTGGGCATGCTGCTGCCTTCGAGCGTGGTCACGTATCTGGCCACCCGCTGGGCGCACCGCAACCGGCAGCGGCGCTCGGTGCGTGCCTTCAAGGCGGGCATGGCCCCGATCGTGGTGGCGCTGCTGATCGCAGCGGGCTGGCTGCTGACAGTGGCGCACAACGACCCCGCGCGCGACTGGCCGCTGTGGCTGCTGACCGCCGTGGCCGCGCTGCTGGTGTGGCGCACCAAGCTGCACCTGCTGTGGATCATCGCCGCCGGTGTGGCGCTGGGCATGCTGGGCTGGGTGTGACTTGAATCTTGCGCCTGGCATGGGTGGGCACCGCACTCACCCCAACCCTCTCTCCGAGGGGCAGACGAAATCAGATGACCGTACCGCAGGCCAAACCAGTGACCACCGTGGCAGTGGCAGCGCCCCCTTGAGGGGGATGGCGCAACGTGGCAACGCCCGTGAAGCCTAGGGTGGGCCTTTTACCCTGGGTTTTCAAAAAACACCGCATTGGTGTAGTCGCTGATCTCGAAATACACCTTCTTCTCCCCCGCATCAACCTGCATGTTCAGATTGGCGTCCAGCACGCCATAACCATAGCGGTAGGCGCGCGCCGCGCCATCGCCGGTGCCCAGCGCGGTGCTGATCTTGTCGATGCGCAAAAAGCGCCGCACCAGTTTGTCGCCCGCATAAATTTCCAGCACGCCATTGGTGCCCGTCCAGTTCTGCATGCCGCGCGATAACTGGTTTTGCTGCTCTTGTGTGCAGGCCGTCATCAGCAGCAGTGCGGTGCCAGTGGTTGCGACGCACAGCGCCTTGCTCAAAGGTGTCATCAATCATCTTCTCCAAAAATCAAAGGCAGGTATTCGGCCGCTGGGCCGCGCAAAAAACCGTGGGCCACTTCGTCCAGCTCGCTCGGATGGGGATTGAGCACCCACACCTGCGCGCCCGCCTGGCGCGCCGTGTGCGCCAGCCCCGCCGCCGGGTACACCGCACCCGATGTGCCCACCACCAGCATCACCTGGCAGCGCAGGGCAGCGTATTCGGCCGCACGCAGGGCCTCGGCAGGCAACATTTCGCCAAACCACACCACGTCCGGGCGCAGCAGGTTGCCGCATTCAGCGCACTGCGGCGGCTGACCGGGCTGGGCCACCGTGACCGAGCAGGCATCTTGCGGGCGACGAGCCAGCGCGCAAGGGTCGAGCCAGCGGTCATCGGCGATGCTGCCGTGCAACGCCAGCACGTCGGTGCTGCCCGCACGCTGGTGCAGGCCATCGACGTTTTGCGTGATCAGGGTCAACCGCCCAGGGTGGCGTTGCTGAAAATCGGCCAGTGCCACATGCCCGGCATTGGGCTGCACGTGTTGCAAACGGCTGCGCCGCTCGGCGTACCAGTTCCAGACCCGTTCAGGGTGGCTGCGAAAGGCGTCTTCAGTGGCCAGGTCTTCGGGTTTGAAGCTGGCCCACAGCCCGCTTTGGGCATCACGAAAAGTGGGCACGCCCGATTCGGCGCTGACGCCTGCACCCGTCAGCACGGCAATGCGCGATGCTGCGTGCACCGCCTGGCGGGCCTGGGCCAGCGCCTCTTCGTCCGGATTAAGAGTGGTCATGGGAGCGGGAGTGAGTGAAGACAAATTTCAAATCCAGTTTGCAACGACAATCCGGCCTCGCCCTTGGGTCATCCGAGGATGCGCGGCGCACATTTTTTCAGGAGTACAGCATGCAATTTTCACCCTACCTCAACTTTGATGGCGACTGCGCCGAGGCATTTGCCTTTTATGCCCAGGTGTTGGGTGGCCAGATCGTGCACCAATCCACCTTTGGCGAGATGCCGCCGCAGCCCGGCATGCCACCACTGCCCAAGTCAGCCCGCCAGCGCGTGATGCACGTGCACATGCAGGTGGGCGCGCAGGCCATCATGGGGTCTGACACCATGCCCGCCCTGCCAGGGCAAGACGCCAATGAGTGGGCTGGTGCTTACCAAAAGCCCCAGGGGTTGTGGGTGTCAATTGGCGTCGAATCAGACGCCGAAGGCCGCCGCGTGTTCGACGCCTTGGCCCAAGGCGGCACCGTCACCATGCCGTTTGCGGCCACCTTCTGGTCGCCCGGTTTTGGCATGGTCACCGACCGTTTTGGCACGCCGTGGATGGTCAATGTATCGACGCCCACTGGATGTGCCTGAGCAGCACCTTTATCGATACTAAAAGTACACTTTAAGCATGTATTTGTGCATGTGATAGGTATGCAGAGCAGAGGCTTTGGCGCAGAAAAAGGCCCTGTTGCTGCGCTGAAGCGCCCTTTTCTCTTCAACAAAAGCCACACCAAAAAAAGCTATACAAATAATAGCTCTATAAGATGATTTTACCGGTAATAAAGCCAGTTTTTACCTGTGAAATTACGCTGCTTCTCAATATCTGGCTTGTGACGAAGTTGGCAAACCTGTGGCCATCGCCACAAAAAATGCGTACAAATGCCTGACCTTTTGATACGCTGCCAACTGTAGTAGCTCTAAATCATTAGCCAAAATACACCATGCACCCCTCGGCTTTCGGGTTTTTCAGGCCCTGCCACGCCTTGCGGGCGGCTTTGGTCAACAGGCGTTTCAGCGCAGGCGGCCCATGCTGACGCTGCTGCGCAAGCGCACGCCTGGCCCATGGCTCACGCTGCGCCAGTTGCTCACTGTGCCTTACCTGCTGCTGGTGCTGGCCGTGGCACTGGTCATTGGCGCGCTGGCCTACCGCTCGGGCCAGCGGGCGGTGGACGATTTGTCGAACCAGTTGCTGCGCGAAACCGCTTTGCGCATTGCACTGGCCACCAAAGAACACATCACCGGCGCCAAGGGCGTACTGGAAGCGGCCTTTCCCGTTGGCGTGCGTGCGCCGCAGCGCTACGACGCGGCCGACATCGCCGAGCTGCGCGAACGCTTCTGGATCGCCACCAGCATCCACCGCACCCCGCACAACTACGCCTATTACGGCGACACACAAGGGCGTTTTTTCGGCCTGATGCGCCACGCCGACGATTCGGCCGAGCTGCGTCTGCGCCTGACTGGCGATACGGCACGCGCCTTGCACGACTTCAAAGGCATTCGCGGCGCACTCGGCCCGGCACAAACCGAAGCGCAGATGTTCGAGCCGCGCCAGCGCCCCTGGTTCAAGCTGGGTTTGCAGGCCGAACACAACACCTGGTCGCCCATTTACATCGACTTTCGCTCACACGAGCTGGTCACTACCTTTGTGCGCCGGGTGACCAGCGGCGGGCAGCAAGCCGATGGCGTGGTCGCCACCGATTTGCCCTTGCAGCGGGTGAGCGATTTTTTAAGCGGGCTGGAGATTCGCCCCCACGCGCTGGCCATGGTGGTCGAGCCGGATGGTCATCTGGTCGGCATCTCGGAAGGCAGCCCGCTGGCGCACCGCAATGACGGCCAACTGGTGCGCCTGTTTGCCCGCGATGTGGGCAATCCGCTGGCCGGGGCCACTTTCGAGGCGGTGCGCCCGCGCATCAGCCACCTGCCCACGGGCGAGGCCCTGACCACCACTTTTCAGTCCGCCAGCGGTCAAACCATGCACGTGGGCTACACCCAGTTGCGCGACGAGGCCGGGCTTG
The DNA here is from genome assembly GCF_047975795.1 of Ottowia sp. Taxonomy (GTDB): domain Bacteria; phylum Pseudomonadota; class Gammaproteobacteria; order Burkholderiales; family Burkholderiaceae_C; genus Ottowia. The sequence goes on from NZ_JBKEEE010000083.1 coordinate 7,127, forward strand.
ACTGGTGGGTGCTGGTGATGGTGCCGCGCAGCGACTTCATGGCCGCCATCGACCGCAGTGCGCGCCAATCGGCCATGCTGTCGATGCTGGCCGCGCTGTGCGCGCTGGCGCTGGGCTGGGGGATATTGCAAGTGGTGGGCCGCACGCTGGGCCAGTTCGTCAGCTCGGCCCAAATGGTGGGGCAAGGCCAGCCGCCGCCGCCGCTGCCGGTGGCGCGCCGTGACGAGCTGGGCGTGCTGGCCCGCAGCCTGAACGACATGCAGATCCGGCTGCAAACCGATGCACTGACGGGCCTGGCCAACCGCGACGCCTTTTTGCGCACATTGGACAGCCGCTTACAACAATTTCACGATGGCAGCGATCCTCACCCGTTTGGCCTGCTGTTTGTCGACCTGAACCGGTTCAAGGCCATCAACGACATCCTGGGTCACGCCGTGGGTGATGCCGTGCTGATCGAGCTGGCCCAGCGCCTGCGCACCAGCCTGCGCGCCGACGATCATGTCGGCCGTTACGCGGGCGATGAATTCGTGGTGCTGCTCAACCGCATCCGCAGCCCCGACGACGCCGAGGCCGTGCGCGGCGCGCTCGAAGCCGCGCTGCGCGAACCCCTGTATTCGGTGCCTTCCCATGCGCCGCAATTGTCCCAACTGGGTGCCGCCCTGGGCGTGGCCACCTGCCCGCACGACGCCACCACCGCGCGCGCACTGATCGCCCACGCTGACGCCGACATGTACCGCCGCAAACCCGCCCCACTGGCGGGCGGCAGCGGGCGCTAAAAACCGCACCACCGACGCCATATTTCAGTAGGTCAATGCGCGCTTCAAAGCGCGCTGCACCAGCACATCAAGCTGCCTATTGAGTCGCAATTGTTCAGCAGCAATCAACCCAGCGCCAAGCGCTGTCTGCGCGCCTCGTACAAACCCACGGCGCTGGCCACCGACACATTCAGACTTTCCACCGCACCCATCATCGGAATGCGCGCCAGCTCATCGCAGGTTTTGCGCGTCAACTGTCGCATGCCCGGGCCTTCGGCCCCCAGTACCAGGGCGGTAGGGGTGGTCAAATCGATCTGGTACAGCGTTTTGTCGGCCTCGCCTGTGGTGCCGATGACCCAGATGTCGCGCTCTTTCAACTCGCCCAGTGTGCGTGCCAAGTTGGTGACCATGAAATACGGCACTGTCTCGGCTGCGCCGCTGGCCACCTTGGCCACAGTGGCGTTGATGCCCGCTGCGTGGTCTTTGGGGGCGATCACCGCGTGCACGCCAGCACCGTCGGCCACGCGCAGGCAAGCGCCCAGGTTGTGCGGATCGGTCACACCGTCGAGCACCAGCAGCAGGGGCGGATCGGCCAGCGCGTCGAGCAAATCATCCAGCGAGCGCGCCGTTTCAATGGTCTGCACGCGCGCCACCACGCCCTGGTGGCCCATGCCACCGGCCAGCTTGGCCAGGCGCGCGGCGTCGGCCTCGATCACGCGCACACCAGCTTCACCCGCGCGGGCTAAAAACTGCTTCATGCGCGCATCGCGCCGCGACGGATCGACGTACAGCTCAATCACCGACGCAGGGGCCGTCTTCAGGCGCACGCCCACGGCATGGAAACCAAACAACACACGGGCAGGAGCAGACATGGCGGGAATTATCGGCGTTGCGCCCAACGTCGGTCAGACTTGAAAAGCTTCACACCAGCGCCGCCGCAGGCAACGCGCTCTGGCTGTCTTCGGCAATACGCCCGGCCTCCACCGTCAGGCGGCGCTGGCACAGCGCGGCAATGCTGCGGTCGTGCGTGACCAGCACCAGCGTGGTGCCTTGCTCACGGTTCAGCTCGAACATCAGCTCCATCACCTTTTCGCCGGTGGCAAAGTCCAGGCTGCCGGTGGGTTCATCAGCCAGCAGCACAGCAGGGTGAACGACGAAGGCGCGCGCCAGCGCCACACGCTGCTGCTCGCCACCTGACAGCACTTTGGGGTAGTGCCCCAAGCGCTCTGCCAGGCCCACGCGCGCCAGCATGTCGGCGGCCGCCTGGCGGGCGTCGCGCCGCCCGGCCAGCTCCAGCGGTAGCATCACGTTCTCCAGCGCCGTCAGGTTGCCCATGAGCTGAAAGCTCTGGAACACAAAACCCACCTTGCGCGCGCGCAACGCAGCGCGCTGGTCTTCGCCCACGGCAAACAGGTCTTCGCCATCCAACCGCACGGTGCCGCGCGTGGGCGTGTCCAGCCCCGCAATGATCGACAGCAAGGTGCTTTTGCCCGAGCCGGAGGCACCAACGATGGCCACAGTTTCCTGCGCTGCCAGACTGAAATGGATATCGCGCAGAATATCCAGGGTGCCGGTGGAGTCGGTCACCGATTTAAAGACATGCTCCACCGCCACGATGGAGGGGCGGGAGGCGTTGGGCCGTAAGTCTGACGCGTGTTCTGTCATGAAAGGTTTCTCTTGATTCGTCGACACATTATCCGCACCGCACTGGGCCTGGCCCTGAGCGGGCTTTTATTGCCCAGTCTGAGCCTGGCCGATGGCCCAACATCGATACTGGTGGTGGGTGACTCGCTCAGCGCCGAATACGGCATTGCCCGCGGCAGTGGCTGGGTGGCCTTACTGGAAAAAAAACTGGCCGCCGCCCAATCGCCCCCATCGCCAGTTCGGGTGGTCAACGCCAGCATCTCAGGCGACACCACAGCAGGCGGGCGGGCGCGATTGCCTGCACTGCTGGAGCGCGAGCAACCCGGCGTGGTGGTGATCGAGCTGGGAGGCAACGACGCATTGCGCGGCCTGTCGCTGGAGATGACGGCGGTCAATCTGACAGCCATGACCCAAGCGGCCCAAAAAGCCGGTGCCCAGGTGCTGCTGGTGGGCATGCAAATGCCGCCCAACTACGGGGCCAGCTATGGGCAGCGCTTTGAGGCGCTGTTTCCCCAGGTGGCCAAAGCCACCGGGGCGGCACTGGTGCCGTTTTTGCTCAAAGGCGTGGCCGACCGGCCCGATGCGCTGGAGCTGTTCCAGCCCGACCGCATTCACCCCAAAGCCGAAGCGCACCCCATCATCCTGAGCAATGTGTGGCCTGCGTTGGAGCCGTTGCTGAAGTGAGCCTGCACAAAATCTCCGGCGCGCAGGCACTGGCTGATCTGGCGCAGTTCAGCGCCGTGATCGACGCGCGCAGCGAAAGCGAATACGCCCACGACCGCCTGCCCAGCGCCATCAACTGGCCCAGCCTGCACGATGACGAGCGGGTGCGCGTGGGCACGCTGTACAAGCAGACCAGCCCGTTCGAGGCCCGCAAACTGGGCGCAGCGCTGGTGGCACGCAACATCGCCAGCCACATCGAACGCGAATGCCTGGACAAACCCAAACACTGGCAACCATTGCTGTACTGCTGGCGCGGTGGCCAGCGCAGCGGCGCGCTGGCGCTGGTGCTGGGGCAAATCGGCTTCAAGGTGACCTTGATCGAGGGCGGCTACAAAGCCTTTCGGGGTGCCATGCGCGCCGACTTGCCCACGCAGGCCGAGCGCCTGCACTACCGCGTGGTGTGCGGCCCCACCGGCTCAGGTAAAACGCGGCTTTTGCATGCGCTGCAAGATGCGGGTGCGCAGGTGCTGGACCTGGAAGGGTTGGCCAGCCACCGCGCATCGGTGCTGGGCATGATTCCGGGGCAACCGCAGCCGTCGCAAAAGCAGTTTGAAATGCGCGTGTGGCATGCCCTGCGCGGCTTTGATCCGGCACGCCCGGTGTATGTCGAGGCTGAGAGCAAGAAAGTAGGCAACCTGACCCTGCCCGACGCACTGATCAACGCCATGCGCGCCAGCGCCTGCCTGCACCTGCAACTGCCCGACGACGAGCGCGTGGCCCTGCTGCTGGAAGACTACCCGTTCTTTGTCAGCGACGCTGAATTTTTCTGCCAGCGGCTGGACACCCTGGTCAACCTGCGCGGGCGCGAGCTGGTCAGCCAATGGCAAGAACAGGCCCGGGCGGGACAAATGCAAGCGGTGGTGCGCGCCCTGCTGGCCACCCATTACGACCCCGGCTACGCCCAATCCACACGGCGCAATTTTGTGCAGTTTGACCGTGCACTGCCGGTGCCGCTGGCGGATCGTTCAGCCGCCGCGCTGGCACAGGCGGCGGCGCGGATTCTGGGCGCAGCAGCCTAATCTCCGCCGCCACCGTCCCCACCGCCATCGCCTGCACCGTCCGCGTCATCGGTCACGGCATGGTCGGGCGGCACGGCATCGCCGCCTTCGTGTGGTCGCTCGGCCTTGCGTGCGGCCTTGGCCTGGGCTTTTTCTTCTTTCTTGCGCTTTTTTTCCAGCTCGCGCTGGCGTTTTTCGTAACCGTAATTGGGTGTGGGCATAAGGGGTCAAGCCTCCGGTGGTGGGGCTGCGGCGCTGGGCGGCTCGCTCCAGCGCACGGTGCCGCGGTAAGCATGCCAACTGGCGTGGCCGAGCCACGGCCCCACAACAATCAAGCCAAGGCCCCAAGTCAGCAACGCCACCGCGATCAGCAGCGTGATGAGAAAGCCCCACCATAGCATGGTGATGGGGTTGGCAAACACCACCCGAATGCTGGTAATCGCCGCGCTGATGGCATCGGTGTCACGGTCCAAAATCATGGGAATCGACACCACCGTGGTGGAATACACCAGCATGGCAAACAAGCCCCCCACGGCCAGGTAGACCAGCACGAACTCCATGTTTTCGGGGTTGAAGATGGCTTCGAGTACTCCCGCCGTCGAGGGCATGCCGGTGTTGAAAAACACCGCAAACACCACCAGCGAGGCGCGCCCCCACAGCAACTCCAGCACGATCAGCACCATCACCAACATGCCCATGCTGCGGATATGCTTGTCCCAGCAGGTCAGCGATGCACCCAGCGCGGGCCTCACGCCCGCCTCACGCCGTCGGCTGGCTTCGTACAAACCCATGGCCAAAAACGGCCCCACCAGCAGGCAACCCGAGGCGATGGACATCACGTATTCGGGCTTGTTGCGAAACACCCCGATCAACACCGCGGCCATGCACCAAAAGCACACGCCGTAAAACAGCGCAATGACGGGCGCGGCCAACCCGTCCTTGGCCCCCTTGAGCAGCCAGCGCAGTGGATCGCCCAGGCCCAGCGGCTGCATCACCGCCTGCGGCCCGGTGGGTTGGGGCGGCTCATAAGGCTGGTAGGCAGGTGGGGCGGCAGCACTGGCCTCGGTGCTGATCTCGATGCTGTTGGCAGCGGGTGGTTCGGCAGGCGTGGCTTCAGACGGACGGGGTAGATTCATAGGCAAGGGCAGGCGTGGTTCCAAGCGAAAGAAAAGAGCACGCCACAAAGATGACGTTCATCAAGCACCCAGCGTAATATTGATCGAAGTCAAGACAACTGGGGGCAACCCGAACCATCAGCCCAAACCCAAGCTCCAGACCCTTGTTGATGCTCGCCGCTTAAAATCCTCCACCTTGCTCGCCTCATTGGCGATTCGCATGGCTCAAAAGGCTTGAGATAACGATTTAATCGCTATTAATTAAGTAGCTTTAATCGCTTTTTACACAAGCACGAAAGCCACTTTTTCTGTCAATTTTCTGACCGCTCAGGCTGACTTTCTAATGCTCGGCCAGTTCATCTCTACCCCCATGGATGTTTTGACCCCCTACCTGCACCTTTCCACCGATCTCAAAATCTGGGCTGTCCAGTTGCTGGGCATTGCGTTCGTCACCGTTTGCCTGAACTTTGTGCTGATGCGCGTGCTGGACACGGTGGCACGCGTGACCGCCAAAACCGCCTCCAACTGGGACGACGCGCTGCTCAAAGCCGCGCGCTTGCCGCTGCGGCTGCTGGTGTGGGTGCTGGGCATGTCGGTGGCCGCGCGGCTGGTGCTGGCCATTCATCCGGGGTTGGACTTCAGCCATTTGCCTGAAGTGCGGCGCGTGGCAGTCATTGCCATTCTGGCGCTGTTCGTCTTCCGACTGATCCACAATTTTGAAAAACAGTTGCTCGACAACGGGCGCGGCGGCAAGCCGGTCGACGTGACCACCACCAAGGCCATTGGCAAGCTGCTGCGGTTGGTGGTAACGGTGATTGCCGCGCTGCTGGCCATGCAGGCGATGGGCTTTTCGGTGTCGGGCCTGGTGGCGGCCGGCGGCGTGGGCGGCCTGGCGGTGGGTTTTGCAGCCAAGGACTTGCTGGCCAACTTTTTCGGCGCCCTGATGATTTACTGGGACAAACCGTTCAAGGAAGGCGACTGGATCCGCTCGCCCGACCGCGACATCGAAGGCACGGTGGAAGAAATTGGCTGGCGCCTCACGCGCATCCGCACCTTTGACAAGCGGCCGCTGTACGTGCCCAACTCGGCCTTTGCCAGCATCACGGTGGAAAACCCCTCGCGCATGCTGAACCGCCGCATCAAGGAAACGCTGGGCATCCGCTACGACGACGCGGCGCAAGTCACGGCCATTTGCGACGCCATCCGCGAAATGGTGCGCACCCACCCCGAGCTGGACCAGAACACCACGCAGATCGTGCACTTTGACAGCTTTGGCGCGTCCAGCCTGGACATTTTGCTGTACTGCTTTACCCAAACCACCAAATGGGTCGAGTACCACCGCGTCAAACAAGACGTGCTGCTGAAGGTGATGGACATCGTGAGCGCGCACGGGGCCGAATTTGCCTTCCCCACGCAAACGCTGCACGCGCCGGAACTGGCCGACATGGCGGGTATGCAGGTGGCGCTGTCGCCTTCGCGTGGCAACCCGCAACCCGCATGAGCACGCTCAGGCCAACGCCCAACTGGCCATTGCTGATCGCTCTTGGGTAGAAGCGCCCGCAGTGACCATCGCCATTCCTGATTTGAACTTGCGTTGATATGCGTGATTGGCTCCGCTACTTTCACCTCTGGCCCGAACCACACATCTGGCTGCTGCAACTGCTGGCTATCGCCTTGGCCACCGCCTTGCTTGGCTGGGCGCTGGCGCGCTTGCTGCGCCGCCTGACGCGCATCGAAAGCGGCCACCCTTCGCTGTGGCGCGGCGCTTTGCTGTACGCCAGCACGTTACCTGTGCTGCTGCTGACGGGCATCGCAGGGCTGACGGCGGCAGCCGGGTTGCTGCAAAACTTGCGCCCCGGCCCCGGGTGGGCGCACTGGCCCGCCGTGCTGCGGGTGCTGGTGGTGCTGGTGGGCGCGCTGTTTTTGATGCGCCTGGTGCGCAAGCTGACGCAAGGTGCCACCAACGCCCAGTTGATGGCGCACCCCATGGACGCCGAATCCGCCCTGGCCATGGGCAAGCTGGGGCAGGTGACGGTGGTGGCGCTGGCCGCGCTGATGGTGCTGGAAGCGCTGGGTTTTTCCATCAGTGGCGTGCTGGCTTTTGGCGGCGTGGGCGGCATCGCCATTGGCTTTGCGGCCAAGGACACGCTGTCCAACTTCTTTGGCGGGTTGATGATTTTTCTGGACAAGCCTTTCAGCGTGGGCAACTGGGTGCGATCGCCCGATGCGCAAATCGAAGGCACGGTGGAAGACATTGGCTGGCGGCTGACGCGCATCCGTAATTTTCAGGAGCGGCCGCTGTACATTCCCAACGCGCTGTTCAACACCATCGTGGTGGAAAACGTCTCGCGCATGCAGCACTTTCGCATCATGCAGACGCTGGGGCTGACGTATGACGATTACGCCCGCGTGCGGCCCATTTGCAACGACTTGCGCAGCATGCTGCAACAGCACCCCGACATCGCGCAAGACCAGACACTGCTGGTGCGGTTTCAGAAGTATGGCGCGTCCACGCTGGACATTCTGGTGTATTGCTATGCCAAAACCACCGACTGGGACCGCTTCATGCAGGTGCAAGAAGACGTGCTGATCAAGATGGGGGACATCGTTCAGCAGCACGGTGCCAGCTTTGCCTTTCCCACCACCACCACCTACAACATCGACGCGGGTTCGGCCGCTGCACCGCCATCGACAACGACCGGCGCAGCCACCGCGCCGCCCGCCAGCAAATAAAGACCAGGCTTTCAGCCCGGCAGCGCCTGGGTGATGGCCTGCGTCAGATCGGCCTGCAAATCGGCCACCGCTTCCAGCCCCAGCGAAAAGCGCACCAGCGTGCCGCGTTGCACGTGCACGGGCCATTGTTGACGCATGGTGGCCAGCTCGTAAGGCATGACCAGGCTGATCGGCCCGCCCCAGCTGTAGCCAATCTTGAAGCAGCGCAGCGCATCGCAAAAGGCATCCACCTGCTGCTGGCTATAGCGCTCGTGCAGCATCACGCTAAACAGGCCCGCCGCCGCGCCCTGCCCGCGCGCATCGGCCGCACCGCACACCTGCTGCCACTGCGCGTGGCCGGGCGCGCCGGGCAAGGCCGGGTGCAGCACCTGCGCAAACACTGCTGGCTGGCTGGCACACCAGCGCACCAGCGCGCGCGCCGCCTGGTCTTGCGCCTGATAACGCAAGGCCATGCTGGGCAAGGCGCGCAACACGGCCTCGGCGTCGTTGCCGCTCACGCCCAGGCCCAGGCGCATGTGGCACAGCTTCATCTTCAGGTGCAGCGCCTGCTGGCGCGTGGTGACGCTGCCCATCAGCACATCGCCGCCACCGCTGGGATATTTGGTCAGCGCGTGGGCCGACACGTCCACGCCCAACCCCTGCCCGTCCAGATCAAACGGGTTGAAGGCCAGGCCCGCGCCCCAGGTGTTGTCCAGCGCGCACACCACGCCGCGTTCGCGGCACAGCCTGACTTGCGCGATCAGATCAGGAAACTCCAGCGTGACCGACCCCGCCGCTTCCAGCCACACCAGGCGCGTGCGTTCATTGATGCGCGCGGCCAAATCGGTCACATCCATCGGGTCGTAAAACTGGTGTGTGATGCCAAACGCGGCCAACTCGCCCTCAGCCAGGGTTTTGTTGGGGCCGTAGGCGTTGTCGGGCATCAGCACCTCATCGCCCGTCTTCAGCAAACCCAGTGCCACGTTAGCCAGCGCGGCCAGACCGCTGGGCACCAGCAGGCATTGCAAGCCGCCTTCCAGCGTGGCAATGCGCTCTTCCAGCATGAAGGTGGTGGGCGTACCGTGCAGGCCATAGGTGTAGGCCGACTTGTCTTTCCACTCGCGCGTGCGCATCGCCGCCACGTTGGGAAAAAACACCGTCGATGCCTTGTGCACCGCCGGCTGCGGAGCTTCAAATTCGGCGGGCGGCTGGTAAGGGTGGTGAATGAGTTGGGTGCGTAAATCGGTCATGCCGCCATATTAGGGCAGGCCGCTCGCAGAGCAGACCGTACTTGCATCCGCATTCGCATCAGCGCCGTCGCAGCACGTGGATGAACTGCTCGCCCTCGGTTTGCTGATCCATCAGCGCGTGGCCGGTTTGCTGGGCAAACGCCTGAAAATCGCGCACCGAACCGGCGTCGGTGCACAACACTTTCAGTAAATCACCACTTTGCAGCTCGGCCAACGCCTTCTTGGCCTTGAGGATGGGCAGCGGACAATTCAGCCCGCGCGCGTCAACTTCTTTGGCGATGTTCATGGTGTCATTGTCCGTGATTTGAGTGGGCTTGATAGCACGCACGCCGCATCAACTACCCTCCTTCTCAGAAGCTCGCGGGGCAGGCGCTTCGGGAGAAGCTTTATTCCAATCCCCGGCGGCGCTCGGCGTCTTCGGCTTCTGTGAAGAACACCGGCTCGTGCCCGCGCGCGCGCAGCCAGTCGGCCAGCGCATAGCCAGTGCCTGCAGGCCAGCATTTCAGCTCATGCAGGGCATACAGGCGGTAATCGACCAGCTCAGACGACAGCCGCACTTCGCCCGTAGCTTGTACGTCGTAAGCGATGATGACCTGATTCATCCGCTGAAAGTCGTACACGCCCACCAGGCTCAGCGATGCCACGTCCAGGTTGGTTTCTTCCTTGACCTCGCGCACGATGCCTTCTTGCGGCGACTCGCCCGCTTCCATAAAGCCGGTGATCAGCGCAAACATCTTCGCAGGCCAGGCCGCATTGCGCGCCAGCAGCACGCGGCCATCGTCCATCTCGACAATGGCGGCCAGCACCGGCGTGGGGTTGTTCCAGTGCGTCCAGCGGCAGACCGGGCAGCGCCAGCGCTCTTTCAAGCCACCATCTTCTTCGGCCGCCAGCAAGGCCAGCTCAGTCGCGCAGCGCGGGCAGTAGGTCCAGTCCATCATGCGGGCATTCGTTAATTGCTTTGTTTTTGATAGCTTTATCGCCTATTGCACCAGCGATACAAGCCGTTTTATCAAAATTTTCAAACCGGAAACACCCCAGTCGACAAATAACGGTCGCCGCGGTCACACACCACGAAAGCGATGGTGGCGTCACGCACCGTGGCGGCAATACGCTGGGCCACCCAGGCCGCGCCGCCGGACGAAATGCCGCCAAAAATACCTTCTTCGCTGGCCAGTCGGCGGGCCATGTCTTCGGCGTCGAACTGGCTCACCAACACCAGCTCGTCCACCGCACTGGGGTCGTAAATTTTGGGCAGGTATTCATCAGGCCATTTGCGGATGCCGGGAATGCGCGAGCCTTCGTCTGGCTGCGCACCAATGATGCGCACCTTGGGGTTCTGCTCTTTCAGATAGCGCGACACGCCCGTGATGGTGCCCGTGGTGCCCATGGCGCTGACAAAGTGGGTAATGCGCCCGCCCGTCTGCGCCCACAGCTCAGGCCCCGTGGTTTCGTAATGGATACGCGGATTGTCTGCGTTGGCAAACTGATCGAGCATGACGCCCTTGCCCTGCGTCACCATTTTGTCGGCCAGATCGCGCGCGTATTCCATACCGCCCGAGCGTGGGGTAAGGATCAACTCAGCGCCAAACGCCTTCATGGTCTGGGCGCGCTCTACCGATAGATCTTCCGGCATGATGAGCACCATGTGGTAGCCCTTGATGGCCGCCGCCATCGCCAGCGCAATGCCGGTGTTGCCGCTGGTGGCTTCGATCAACGTGTCGCCCGGCTTGATCTCGCCGCGCTCTTGGGCACGGCGAATCATCGACAGCGCGGGCCGGTCTTTCACCGAGCCAGCCGGGTTGTTGCCCTCCAGCTTGGCCAGCACCACATTGCCACGCGCTGCATTGTCAGCCGCGCCCACGCGCTGCAAACGCACCAGCGGCGTCTGGCCCACGGTGTCTTCAATCGTCGGATAGTTCATCGCCACACTGTGCCATAATTTGCGGCTTGGCTATCGCGCTGCCCGGGTGGCGAAATCGGTAGACGCAGCAGACTCAAAATCTGCCGGTGGCAACACCGTGCCGGTTCGATTCCGGCCCCGGGCACCATCCTTGTCTTTGGATGGCAGACATCAAGCGACACGCCAAGAAAAAAAGGCCGCATCAGCGGCCTTTTTCTTTGGCAGCAACCCTCAAAAGCTATTTTTTGGAGAGCAATCCAGCTTCTGGGCTGAAATAGCGCAAGCGCAGGCGCAGCTCGCGCTTCAAGCGCGTGTTGCCCATTCGGCGCGACTCACTCATGAACGACAGCAGCGTGGGGGGCAGTTGCTCTTGTGCAGCGGCGCGGCTGATGCGCGGTGGCCGGGGCAAACCATACAGGTCGGCAGCCAGCTCGAAATAGTCGCCCATCTTCAAGTCGCTATCGTCGTTGACGTGCACCACGCGCTGCGGTTTTCCGCGCCACAGCGCGGCCACGCAGGCACGGGCCAGATCGTCGGCGTGGATGTGGTTGGTAAACACGTCATCTTCAGCCGCCAGCACGGGGGTGCCACGCAGCAGGCGCGCGCGCGGGGTGCCGCCTTCGCGGTCAGGCGCGTAAATGCCTGGAATGCGCAGGATGCTGATGCGCACGTCATGCGCGCGGCCAAAGCCGCGTATGTGCTTTTCCGCCGTCACACGGCGGCGTGCGCGGGCGGTTTGGGGGCGCAGCGCGCGCGTTTCGTCAATCCATGCGCCAGCACAGTCGCCATACACACCGCTGGTGGAGCCGTACACCAGCGCCGCAGGCGTGGTGCGGCGGGCCAGCACGCGCAGCAAGGCGGCGGTGCGCGGATCGCCCTCGCCCACCGCAGGAGGTGGTGCCAGATGCAGTACATGCGTGGCCAAACCGGCCAAACGCCGCAGGCTGATCGCATCATCCAGATCACCCACCAGCGGCTGCACGTGCTGGCCGCGCAACAAGGGCGCGCGTTCGGTGTCGCGGGTCAACGCCAGCACACGCACCCGTGGTGCCAGCAGGCGCGCAGCGCGCTGCCCCACATCGCCATAGCCGACGACCAGCACCCGCGCGCGTTTGAAGCGTGCTGGCAACGCGCCAAGGGGCGTTTGGTTAGAGGGCACAATCGACCTTTCCCGAAAAATAGACACAACCCACGCCCCAAGGATAACCACGCCATGGCCTACACCATCACCGTTCAACCCAGCGGCCGCAGTTATGAAGCCGCGCCTGACGAAACCCTGCTGACTGCCGGCATCCGGCAAGGCATTGGCCTGCCCTATGGCTGCAAAGACGGTGCTTGTGGTTCGTGCAAATGCAAAAAACTCTCGGGCACCGTGGTGATGGGACCACACCAGGACAAGGCGTTGTCGGCCACCGAAGCGGCTGATGGTTATGTGCTGACCTGCTGCGGCACGGCCACCAGCGATGTGGTACTGGAGTCGCGCCAGGTCACGCACGCAGGGGCTTTCCCCATCAAGAAAATGCCTGCACGCGTGGCGCAATTACAGCGCCTGTCGCACGACGTGATGCACGTGCGCCTGCAACTGCCTGCCAACGATGTCATTCAGTACCACGCAGGCCAGTACATCGAATTCGTTTTGCGCGACGGCGCACGGCGCAGCTACAGCATGGCCAATGCGCCGCACACGCTGGTGGAAAGCGGCGTACCCATGGTCGATCTGCACATCCGCCACATGCCCGGCGGCCAATTCACCGACCATGTGTTCAGCGCCATGAAGGACAAGGAAATCCTGCGCATTGAAGGGCCTTACGGCAGCTTTTACCTGCGCGACGATTCACCCAAGCCCATCATCTTGCTGGCCTCTGGCACGGGTTTTGCCCCCATCAAATCCATCATCGAACACATGCAGTTCATGGGTATCACGCGTGATGCCACGCTGTACTGGGGTGGCCGCAGGCCGCAGGATTTGTACATGGACGACTGGATCAAAGCGCGCACGGCCGAGATGCCACACCTGCGCTACGTGCCCGTAGTGTCTGACGCGCTGCCTGAAGATAACTGGAGCGGCCGCACCGGCTTTGTGCACCGTGCAGTACTGCAAGACTTTGCCGACCTGTCGGGCCATCAGGTTTATGCCTGCGGCGCACCCATCGTGGTGGATGCAGCACGCGCCGACTATGTGCAGCAAGCCGGACTGCCCGAAGAAGAGTTTTACGCCGACGCTTTTACCACCGAAGCGGACAAGGCCCACGCCGCCTGACACAGCTCATTGGCTGGCCGACGCCTGCGGCAATGGCATCGGCTGCGGTTGTGGCATAGGCTGCGGCAGCCCTGTACGCGCACGCTCAATGGTGTCAATGCGCTGCATCAGCGCCTGATAGGCCGGGTTGTTGCGCAGCAGTCGCCCGGCCAGTTCACGTAAACGGTCTACCGCCTCGTTCGGCAACACAAAACTGGTGGGCAGTTCCATGAAATAGCGTTTTTCCGCCGCATCGGGGATGGCGTCAAAACTCACGTCAATGGCATCAAAGGTGATGAGCGGCACCGCCGCCTCGGCCTGCGCCTTGGACATGCCGCCCAGGCGTTTGTGGGCAATGTCCAGCTCACGCCGGTTGCGCCAGCGCTGGGCCATGTCTTTCAGTAGCTCAACCGATTCATACGAAAAGTGGTCAATCGGCACACTGGACGACTGAAACAGTTGCGCCGTCAGACCCGGCGGCGTGGGGCTGCGGTCCCAGTTCGTACTTGGTTCGGAGCGCGAATTGACCACGATCACGACGATGTGCTTTATCTGATCGAACCCCACTTCGCTCCGAAAGTGCGGGCTGGCCTCCAGTTGCTCGAATGACTCCAGCATGGCGCGCAAGCCCAGGTTGTCGGATATGCCGCCATCGACCACATGGATATAAGGCCGCTGGGCGCTGTCGCTGGTGTCGCGGATTTCTCGCGCGCGCAGCAAGGCGCGGCCTGCCGGGCGGGCGCGGTTGCCGGGATCGGCCACGTCTTGCAGCCAACTGGGCATGTGCGCGCCACAGTTGCCGCCGTAATTGCGGTAGGTCACAGGCGTCAGCACCACGGGCACCGCCGACGACGTAGCGGCTGCGCGGGCCAGACGCACTGCGTTGAGGTCAGAACACATCAAGTCAAAATAATTTTGCGAAAACTCAAAACGTGCGCCGGTCGACAACTCAGTGCCTGTGACCAGGGCAATTGGTGTCGTGCGTTTGAGCAAATCGGCATAGGTTGCGCCGTCGAACAGGATTTCGTCGTAATAGTCGGCCGCCATCTCTGAGCGGCCATAGCCCGCACTCCACAGCTTGCCCCAGCGGGTGGGGCTGAACGTGCGCACCAGCAATTCAGCCTGCACGTTGCGCTTCAAAAAGCGCGCTTCAAATTCATCGAACAACCGCTCACCATACAAGGCGTAAGACAACGCCGTAAAGCTGCCGCCCGACACACCGGCCATCAAGTCCACCTCTTTCAGCAAAGAGTGGGGGTTGCCATTGACCGTGATGGATGTGCGCCGCAACTCCTCCAGCACACCGTAAGACAGCGCCGCCGCCCGCGTGCCGCCGCCTGAAAAGGCCAGCAACACCAATGCATCCGGACTGTTGGTGCTTTGCTGGCGTTTGAGCAAAGGGGCAAGGTGATAGTCGGCATCAGGTGCAACCTGCGCGATCTGTGGATTGACCGGTGCCATGGCAGCGCAACCCGTGAGCAGCACCAGCAACCCGGCGCTCAGCCATACCATCGCACCACGCCAGACTGGCCACCGTCCATGACGGGCAAAAAACCTAATATCAAACATCATCAAGACAAGAAATTGGGTGAAAACGCGGCACGCAACGCAGCCATGGAGGGGACGGTATTGTGACTTGCAGCGCCTGTGCATGTGCAGTGCACCGGACACACGTCCGCCGTCCGGTCAGTAACCGCCGATAATGGCCGCCATGATTCAACGCAAAACCTTCATCGCGTCGCTTGCATTCGCTTGCCTGAGTGCATCTTTTGTCACGCTGGCGGCCATTGCCTCGGCCCATGCGCAATCGCGCCCGGTGCACCTGATCGTGCCCTACGCGCCAGGCGGCCCCATCGATGTCACGGCGCGCATTCTGGCCGAGCAGTTGAAAGACACGCTGGGCGGCCCCGTCATCGTCGAAAACAAGCCCGGTGCGGGCGGCAACATCGGCGTCGGCATGGTGGCCAAAGCCACGCCCGATGGCCAAACCATCGGCATTGCCGCCGTGGCCACCATGGCCATCAACCCCTGGCTGTTCAAACGCCTGCCTTACGACCCGGCCAAAGACTTGGCCCCCATCACGCAAATGGTGCGCGTGCCCAACGTGCTGGTGATGAACGCCGAAGCGGCGCAGCGTCTGCGCATCAACACCGTGGCCGATCTGGTGGCCTATGCCAAGAAAAACCCCGGCAAGCTCAACTACGGCTCGGGCGGCAATGGATCGGCAGGCCATCTGGCGGGCGAGATGTTCAAGCAAGGCGCGGGCATTTTTGCCGTGCACATTCCCTTCAGCGGCGGTAATCCAGCGCAACTGGCCTTGCTGGCGGGTCAGGTGGACTTCAACATCGACAATCTGGCCACAGCTTCGGCCAACATCAAGGCTGGGAAAATCAAGGCGCTGGCCGTCACCACGGCACAGCGATCGACACTGTTACCCGGCGTGCCTGCGTTGAGCGAAACCATCAAAGGTTTTGAAATCGACACTTGGTGGGGCCTGGTGGCCCCCGCCGCCACGCCGCCCGACACGCTGGCCCAACTCAGCAGCGCCTTCAGCAATGCCCTGCGCTCGCCCGAGACACAGCAGCGTTTTGCCCAACTGATGGCCGAGCCGGTGCCCAGCACACCCGCGCAATTTGGCCAGTTCATGACGCACGAGCGCGCCCGCTATGAGCACATCGTCAAGCGCTCTGGCGCGCAGGTGGATTGACTGCGGAACATCACCTTATGACCGAAAGCCCCGTTGTAACTGAGCCCGACAGCACAGCCCACGCCGCCAGCATATCCGCAGGCCCGGCAGGGCGTGACCGCGCCGTGCGCGAGGCGCTCAAACTTGAAAAACGCCTGTGTCGCCAGGTCGGGCAAGCCATTGCCGACTTCAACATGATTGAAGAAGGCGACCGCGTCATGGTCTGCCTGTCAGGTGGCAAGGACAGCTATGGCCTGCTCGACATTTTGCTGAAGCTGCAAGCGCGCGCGCCAGTGCGTTTTGAGCTGGTGGCGGTCAACCTCGACCAGAAGCAACCTGACTTTCCGGCCGAGGTACTGCCCAACTACTTGCAGTCGCTGGGTATCGAGCACCATATCGAAACGCAAGACACCTACAGCATCGTCAAAGCCAAAATTCCTGAAGGCAAAACCACGTGCAGCCTGTGTTCACGCCTGCGCCGGGGCATTTTGTACAGCGTGGCGCGACGCCTCAAATGCAACAAGATTGCCCTGGGCCACCACCGCGACGACATGCTGCAAACCTTGATGCTGAACATGTTTTTTGGCGGCAAGCTCAAGGGCATGCCGCCCAAGCTGGCCAGCGACAACGGCGAATTCATCGTCATCCGCCCGCTGGCTTATGTGCCCGAAAAAGACCTGGTGCGCTGGGCCGAGCACCGCCAGTTCCCCATCATTCCGTGCAACCTGTGCGGCAGCCAGGACAACCTGCAACGCCAGGTGATCGGCGACATGTTGCGCGAGTGGGAAAAGAAGTATCCGGGCCGCATCGAGAACATGTGCACGGCGCTGCAAAACGTGGTGCCATCGCACTTGATGGATGCACAGTGGCACGACTTCAAGAATTTGCAGGCCACCGGCGTGGCCGATGAGCAGGGTGACAAAGCTTTTGACGAAGAAGTGTTTCCAGAGCCAGTAGGCACTCCGTTTGCAGGTGTGCCGCTGGTCAGTACCTGACAATTTCAGCGAGGTACAAGCTATGTTCCAGCAACTGATTCGTGTGGTTTTTGGCGTTCTGGTTTTGGCGGCGCTGGCCGGTTGCGCCACTGGCCCCCGCACGGTGGGTGCCGATGTGCAAACCACCACGGCGCTGCCGCCCGGCTCGGCCGTGCTGACCGGCGCACGTTTTCGCTTTGATCGCCCACCTGCGACAACTAACCAGCTTGCATCAGAAAAACTGCAAGCCATGGCGCAAACCGCCCTGGCGCGTGTGGGCGTGGTGCGCGACGACGCGCGCCCCACCGTCAGCGTGCAGGTGCAAGGCCGGGCCTATGCCTACTGGCGCGACCCCTACGGCGACATGTACGGCGGCATCAGCAACGCGCGCATCTCGCTCGGCCTGGGCTATGGCTGGGGTGGTGGCGGCATCGGCTTTGGGTATGGCGGGCCGCTGTACGACCCGGACATCCCGGTCTATGCCAGCGAAGTCAGCCTGGTCATGCGCGATGTTCAGACCGGCCAGATCGTGTACGACACGCGCGCCCGCCATGACGGATCGTGGAGCGATACCGACAACATTCTGGCCGCGCTGTTTGTCGCCGCCCTGGAGGGCTACCCCAGCCCTGCCCAAGGCACCCGGCGAGTCGGCGTGCCCTTGCTGCCGCCGCCCAGTGCCCCACCTGCGGGCAGCAGCGCCGCCCCGGCTCCTGCTCCTGCTCCTGCTCCGGTTGCCCCAACCACCGCACCCGCCCGTGATTGACTCGGCGCTCACCACGCTGGTCTTGACCTGGCGCACCAGACTGTGAAGTAAGCCCACGCCACGCCATAGTCCCCATGGCATGATCGGGGCATGGAATCCACCCGCATTCTGGCCATACGCCACGGCGAAACTGCCTGGAACGTGGGTTCGCGCGTTCAGGGGCACCTGGATATTGGCCTGAACGACACCGGGCGCGCCCAAGCCGACCAACTGGCCCGCGCCCTGGCTGAGCGCGATCCGATTGACCACATCTACAGCAGCGACCTGGTGCGCGCGCTGGACACGGCACGCGCCGTGTCTGCGCAAACCAGCGCACCCATCACCACCACCAGTAATTTGCGTGAGCGCTGCTTTGGCGACCTGCAAGGCCACACGTTTGCCGAAATTGCAGCCCAATCGCCGGGTGAAGCTGAACGCTGGCGGCGGCGCGACCCCGACTGGACGCCCGCAGGCCAAGGCGGCGAATCGCTGACGGCGTTTCGCACCCGCGTGCTCACCACGCTGAACGCCCTGGCGGCGCAGCACCTGGGGCAGTGCATGGCCGTGTTCACCCACGGCGGCGTGCTGGACGTGCTGTACCGCGCCGCCACGGGTTTAGGCTTGCAGCACGCCCGCACCTGGCAAATAGGCAACACCGCCATCAACCGTTTGCTGTGGAGTCCCGCCAGCGGCCTGACCCTGGTGGGCTGGGCCGACAACAACCATTTAGAAGAAGGCAGATCCCTTGATGAGAGTACAAGCTAAAACCATTCCCAGCGCCCTATCCGCCCTGGTGGGCCACAGCGTCGACAGCATTGATACGCCCACGCTGGTGGTCGATCTGGATGCCGCCAACCGCAACATGCAGCGCATGGCCGAGTTCACTGCCCGCCGTGGTCTGCGGCTGCGCCCGCACGGAAAAATGCATAAAAGTGCCATGTTCGCCCGCCTGCAACTGCAAGCCGGTGCCATTGGCCTGTGCACGCAAACCGTGGGCGAAGCCGAAGCGCTGGCCGCTGGCGGCATCAACGATGTGTTCATCAGCAACGAAATCGTCAGCCCTTCCAAGCTGCACCGCGTGGCAGCACTGGCGCACCAGCTCAAAGCCCGTGGCGGCCAACTGGCGCTGGCCGTGGACAGCGCCGAAGGCGTCGCGCGCCTGGCCCAGGCTATGCATTTGACCAACGCCGCCATCGACGTGTTTGTGGAAGTCGATATCGGCCAGGGTCGTTGTGGCGTCAAGCCCAGGCAGCCTGCCGTTGACCTGGTCAAGCAAGTGAGCGAACACGCCCCCAGCCTGCGTTATGCCGGTTTACACGCTTACCACGGCGGTGCCCAGCACCTGCGCTCGCCTGAAGAGCGCCACACCGCCATGGCCCGTGCGGCCGAACTGGTGCAAGCCACCTGCGAGCTGCTGCGCACCGAAGGACTGGAGCCGCCCTTGGTCACCGGCGCGGGCACCGGCACCTTCATGGAAGAAGCCGCCAGCGGCGTGTGGAACGAGATTCAGCCGGGCAGCTTTTTGTTCATGGATGCCGATTACCTGCAAAACCAGCGCGGTGCCGGGCAAATCCAGTTTGAGTCGGCTTTGTTCGTCAAATCCCAAATCATCAGCGCGTCTGCGCGCCATGTGGTGTGCGATGCCGGACACAAAAGCCATGCCATCGACAGCGGCCTGCCGCTGGTCTGGTCACCCACGGGCCAGCCTCAGTGGACGTTTGCCAACGGCGGCGACGAGCACGGCATCTTGCACGCGGTCAAACCCGGCGGCCCCCTGCCCAGCCTGGGCGACACGGTCTGGCTGATCCCTGGCCACTGTGACCCCACGGTCAACCTGCACGACTACATCGTCGTGGTGCACGGCGGCCTGCTGGACGGGAAAGTGCAAGCCATCGTGCCTGTGGATGCCCGTGGCGTGTAAATTTGCTTCTATTTTTATAGCTTATATCGCTTTGTACAAAAGCGATTGACGCATTTTTAACCCAAAGGCAGCGCCGTATCAAATTTGGCGCGCCGGGTCGCGAAATAAGCTTTCACGTTGCGCACGTTGGCGTCTTGCGTAAACAGGTGCTGGGCCAGTGCCTGATAGCCCGGCATATCGCGCACCCGCAGCACCAGCACGAAATCCGGCCCCGGTGCCACGCGCCAGCATTGCTGTACCGCCGCCTCTTGTACGGCGCGCGCCTCAAAGACTTGCAAATGCTCGTCGCCTTGCCGGTCCAGCGTGATCTCTGCCAGCACGCTCAACCCGTGACCCAGCAGCGCAGCCACCGCGTCTTCATTCAGCACCGCCACCTGACGTTCGATCAAGCCCAACGCGCGCAAATGGCGCACCCGCCGCAGGCAAGTCGGAGCAGAGATGTTCAGGCGTTCGGCCAATGCCTGATTGCTTTGAGCCGCATCGCGTTGCAGCTCGGCCAGCAGCTTCCAGTCAATGGTATCCATCAATATTTTCATCCGTCATTTCTATATTTTAGAAATTAAATTTCACACAAAAATTTTAATGGAATTTAATTTTATATTTAATCAAATTTTATTCTAAAATTGTTCTTCAATACCGTTAGCATGGCTGCGTTCTTCAAACAAAGGGGGTTTTGCCATGTGCGGCATCGTCGGCGCAGTGTCCTTGCGCAATATCGTCCCGACTCTGGTGCAGGGCTTGCAGCGACTGGAGTACCGGGGTTACGACTCATGCGGCGTGGCCGTGCACACTTCAGGGGTCAGCGTCCCGCCCGGCACCTTACAGCGCGTGAGGGGTATTGCACGCGTGGCCGATCTGGCCGCCCAGTGCGAGCGCGAAAACCTGCAAGGGCTGACCGGCATCGCCCACACCCGCTGGGCCACCCATGGCGCGCCTGAGATCGGCAATGCCCACCCCCATTTCAGCACCGGCCCATACCTCAGCGCGGAAGCTGCCGCCCAGCGCCCCGGCCGCGTCACCCTGGTGCACAACGGCATCATTGAAAACTACGAAAGCCTGCGCGCCGAGTTGCTGGCCAAAGGCTACCAGTTCACCAGCCAGACCGACACCGAGGTCATCGTCCACCTGATCGACAGCCTGTACGCAGGCGATGTGCTGGCCGCCGTGCAGTCTGCCGTGCAGCGCCTGCGGGGCAGCTATTCCATCGCCGTGCTGCATCTGGATGAACCCCAGCGCTTGATTGGCGCGCGCGAAGGCTCGCCGCTGGTGTTGGGTGTGGGCACTGACGGGCAAGAAAATTTCCTAGCCAGCGACGCCATGGCCCTGGCCGGTGTCACCGATCAGATCGTCTATCTGGAAGACGGCGACGCGGTGGATGTGCAACTGGGCAAATATTGGGTGCAGGAGCGCACCGGTGGCCGTGTGCAGCGCCCCGTCAAAACCGTGCAGGCCATGAGCGGCGCGGCCGATCTGGGGCCTTATCGCCATTACATGCAAAAAGAAATCTTCGAGCAGCCGCGCGCCATTGCCGACACGCTGGAAGGTGTCGAAGCGGTGGTGCCAGAGCTGTTCGAGGCGGCCAGCAACCACACGCCGGGCGAAGGCGCATGGCCCACCTTTCAGTCCATCAGGCAGGTGCTGATTCTGGCCTGCGGCACCAGCTACTACTCAGGCTGCGTGGCCAAGTACTGGCTGGAAAGCATCGCCCAGGTGCCCACGCAGGTCGAGATCGCCAGCGAATACCGCTACCGCACCTCGGTGCCTGACCCCGACACCCTGGTGGTCACCATCAGCCAGTCGGGCGAAACCGCCGACACCTTGGCTGCGCTGCGCCACGCCCAATCGCTGGGCATGCACCACACGCTGACGGTGTGCAACGTGGCCACCAGCGCCATGGTGCGCGAGTGCAAGCTGGCCTACCTGACCCGCGCGGGCGCTGAAATTGGCGTGGCCAGCACCAAGGCGTTCACCACCCAATTGGCAGGGCTTTTTCTGCTGACCATGGCCTTGGCCAAAACGCGCGCGCTGATGACCGACGAGCAAGAAGCCAAGCACCTCAAAGCCATGCGTCACCTGCCGGTGGCGCTGCAAGCGGTGCTGGCGCTGGAGCCGCAAATCATCACCTGGGCCGAACAGTTTGCCGCCAAGGAAAACGCGCTGTTTCTGGGCCGCGGCCTGCATTACCCGGTGGCGCAAGAAGGCGCACTCAAGCTCAAAGAAATCACCTACATCCACGCCGAAGCCTATGCGGCGGGGGAGCTCAAGCACGGCCCGCTGGCGCTGGTAACCAGCGCCATGCCAGTGGTCACCGTGGCCCCCAACGACGCACTGCTGGAAAAGCTCAAAAGCAACATCCAGGAAGTGCGCGCCCGTGGCGGCGTGCTGTACGCCTTGGCCGATGCCGACACCCGCATCGAAAGCGCCAAAGACCTGCACGTCATCCGCATGCCCGAGCACTACGGGCCGCTGTCGCCCATTTTGCACACCGTACCGCTGCAACTGCTGGCCTACCACACCGCCGTAGCACGCGGCACCGACGTGGACAAGCCCCGCAATCTGGCCAAAAGCGTTACCGTGGAATAAATCCCCACGCGCAGGCGGCTATCATGTGGGTCGCCTTACTCGTCGCTGACATCGCCAATCTGGCATCGCTGGCCCAAAAAAGCGATCCAACCCGCATCGCCTTGCTGGGTATGGACACCATCAGGCGCGAGTTTGTATATTTTCGACCTATCTTTTCCATTCCCACAGGAGATCCATCATGGCTGAAGCCTATATCGTCGCCGCCCGTCGTACCGCCGGAGGCCGCCGCAACGGCCGTTTGTCTGGCTGGCACCCCGCAGACTTGGGTGCCGTGGTGCTGGACACCCTGGTGCAAGACACCGGCATCGACCCCGCCGCCATTGAAGACGTCATCATGGGCTGCGTCAGCCAGGCGGGCGAGCAGGCCAGCAACGTGGCGCGCAACGCCGTGCTGTCGTCCAAACTGCCGGAATCGGTGCCCGCCACGTCGGTGGACCGCCAATGCGGCTCATCACAGCAAGCGCTGCACTTTGCCGCACAGGCCGTGATGTCGGGCACCATGGATTGCGTGATCGCCGCTGGTGTGGAAAGCATGACGCGCGTGCCCATGTTCACGCCCAACGAGCTGCCCCGCAAGGCCGGGCTGGGCGTCAGCGTCAGCCCCGGCATGCAAGCGCGCTACCCCGGCGTGCAATTCAGCCAGTTCACCGGCGCTGAAATGATGGCCAAGAAATACGGCCTGTCCAAATTACAGTTGGACGAATACGCACTGGAAAGCCACCGCCGCGCCATCGCCGCCACCAACGATGGCCGCTTTGCCAAAGAAATCATCGCCGTGCCAGCCCGCCGCAACGACGGCGAAGTGATTGACGAAGCACACACCGTGGACGAAGGCATTCGCTTTGATGCCACCTTGGAATCCATCGCAGGCGTCAAGCTGCTGCAAGAAGGCGGTGCCATCACCGCCGCCAACGCCAGCCAAATCTGCGACGGCGCCACCGGGGTCATGGTGGTGAGCGAAAACGCATTGAAAACCTTCGGCCTCAAGCCCCTGGCTCGGATCCATCACCTGTCGGTGATGGGGCACGACCCCGTCATCATGCTGGAAGCGCCTATTCCAGCCACAGAAATCGCGCTGCGCAAAGCGGGGTTGAAAATCAGCGACATTGACGCTTATGAGGTCAATGAAGCCTTCGCCTCCGTGCCCCTGGCCTGGCTGAAAACCACCGGTGCAGACCCGGCACGCATGAACGCCAATGGCGGCGCGATTGCGCTGGGCCATCCGCTGGGCGCATCCGGCACCAAACTGATGACCACGCTGATCAACGTACTGACGCAACGTGGCGGCCGCTACGGCCTGCAAACCATGTGCGAAGGCGGCGGCATGGCCAATGTGACCATCATCGAGCGTCTTTGAGTCGGGTTGCCATCACACCATGAGAGGGCAACGTGCTGTACAAGCAGGTTGCCCTTCACAAAATCAGGGGCTGCTCAGAGCCGCTGGTGATCAAAAACTGCATTGGGCGCATTCCGCGCCGAATGCAGTTTTTTATTTGAAGCGTGGCTCCGGCTTGGTCATCACTTGCCCCGGCAATGACCCGATGTAATAAGCCATGGCCTTCAGCTCGGCATCGGAAAACTGCTTGGCCGTGCCTGCCATGATCGGGTTGGCGCGCCCCCAAGTGTGGTGCGTGTCGTCACGGTACGACTTCAGGGCCACAAACAGATAGTCAGGATGCTGGCCCGCCAGCTTGGGGTAGCTGGGATCCAGCCCCTTGCTGAAATTGTCACCGTGACACGACACGCAAGCGCCTTTTTTCAGCAGCTCGGCCACCTCGGCACGCGGCTCGCGCGGTGCGGGCAGATCGGCCGGGGCGTTGTCGGCCTGGGCATAAAAAGCCGCCACATCGGCAATGTCCTGATCGCTCAGCGATCCGGCAATGCCGCGCATGCTGGGGTGCTTGCGATCGCCTTTGCGATAAGCCGCCAGCGCCGCTTCAAGGTACTTCGCACTTTGGCCTGAAATCTTGGGAACTTTGTAGACCTCAGGAAAGCTGGACTGGTAGCCCACAATGCCATGGCACCCAATGCACATGGCGACTTTGTTGGCACCGGCCTTGGCATCACCAGTCGTCACATCTTGCGCCATCGCCGCAGGTGCTGCGGCAACGGCCAGCAGCGCAGCCGCTAACATTGGGGACAGAGAAGGTTTCATAGTGGGTGCACAATTCATTCCAGAATCATCAGGATGAATTATTTGATATAGATCAAACGCCATTCTAAACATGGATCAAGCAGCATGCTGATCCCTATTTCCCCTCCCTTGTCACACCACGCTTGTTCTGCTTTACCTCTGCTTTACCCATGAAATTCCAAGGTTCCGATAACTACGTCGCCACGCAAGACCTGATGCTGGCCGTCAACGCCTCCATCACCCTCAAGCGCCCGCTGCTCGTCAAGGGCGAGCCAGGCACCGGCAAAACCATGCTGGCTGAAGAAGTGGCCCAGGCGCTGGGCCTGCCGCTGTTGCAATGGCACATCAAAAGCACCACCAAGGCGCAACAGGGCCTGTACGAGTACGACGCCGTCAGCCGTCTGCGCGACAGCCAACTGGGCGACGACCGGGTGAAAGACATCCACAACTACATCGTCAAGGGCGTGCTGTGGCAGGCTTTCACGGCCGACGAGCCGGTGGCGCTGCTGATCGACGAGATCGACAAGGCCGATATCGAATTCCCCAACGACCTGCTGCGCGAGCTGGATCGCATGGAGTTCCACTGCTACGAAACGCGCGAGACCGTGCGCGCCAAGCACCGTCCGGTGGTATTCATCACTTCCAACAACGAAAAAGAATTGCCCGATGCCTTTTTGCGCCGGTGCTTTTTCCACTACATCAAGTTCCCCGAGCCTGAGACGATGAAGCAGATCGTCGACGTGCACTTTCCCAAGCTCAAGCAAGAGCTGCTGAGTGCCGCCATGAAAGTGTTTTACGACGTGCGCGGCCTGCCGGGGCTAAAGAAAAAACCCTCCACCAGCGAGCTGCTCGACTGGCTCAAGCTGCTGGTCGCCGAAGATATTCCTCTCGATGCCTTGCAAAGCGCCGACAACAAAGTCAGCGTGCCGCCGCTGATCGGCGCGCTGCTCAAAAACGAGCAGGACGTGAGCCTGTTCGAAAAACTGGTCTTCATGAACCAGAGAAACCGCTGACGCCATGCTCAAGCCATATCCACGCCAAGCCGCCCTGGCGGCCTTGCTGGCCTTGGGGCTGGCCAGCGCACCAGTGCCTGCCCAGGCATTTTTGGGTGCCGTGGCCAAAGTGCTCGCCAAGGGGGCCGGTAAATCTGCCGCCAGCAAAGGGGCCGCCACCGGCGCGGCGACTGTCGGCGCAGCGAATGTGGCTGAAGATGGCGTACAGGCCGCCGCCAAAATCGGCGGCGCAGGCGCGGATGACGCGGCGCAACTGTCCAGAGCCTCGGGCCTGGGGCCTGCCGTGCCCGACGAAGTGCGCGCCATGCTCAAAACGCCGGGCAAGACATTGGCCGACGTGCCCGACCCCGGCACCCACGCCTGGCTGTCCACCCCGCCTTCCAAACTGAGCGCCGCCGACGGCGACGCCATGGTGCGCGACTATGTCGAGCTGCTGGCGGGCCGCCCTGCCAAAGGCCCGCTCATCCCAGACCCCAAGACCAGCGCAAAACTCAGCACCCAAGTCAGCACAAAGGCCGCCACTGAAACCAACGCCAAGGCCGTAAAAGTCACCAAGGCAGACGCGCCAAAACCTGCGACAACCGCCACCGCAACGCCCGCGCCCGCTCCCCACCCCAAAAAGCAAACCGTCGAAGTGCCCTGGTACGCGGCTGAATTGTTGGTGCGCGCCACCACCACCGGCAGCAAGCTGGCGCTGACCGAACAGCAGCGCCTGTGCCGCAACGCTGCCGACGCCAGCTTACGCCAGCGCTACTGCGGCTCGGCCGCTGATCGTCGCGTGACATCGGCCATCATGCGCGAGCGCATGCGCCAACGCCTGCGAGAGCAAGGCGTTCCGACCAGCGCGCCATGAGCCGCGCCACTTGAAAAAAAGCAGCGCTGACCGCGATGGCCAACCCGTTCAGGAGCGATTGATATGCCCTTTGTTGACCCCGTGGTGATGGCCGAGCGCGGCGTGCGTCTGGAGCCGCTGGCACTGGCGCACGAAGCGGGCCTGCGCGCCGCCGCCGCCGATGGTCAGTTGTGGAATCTGCGCATCACCAGCGTGCCCGCACCTGAGCAAACCCGTGCCTACATCGAGCAAGCTTTGCAAATGCGCACCGAAGGCCATCGCCTGGCCTTTGCCGTGATGGACGATGCCACCGGCCGTGTGCTGGGCAGCACCAGCTACCACGACATCGTGCCCGCCGTGCAGCGGGTCGAAATTGGCTACACCTGGTACGCCCAAAGCGTGCAGCGCAGCCACGTCAACACCACAGCCAAACTGATGATGATGCGCCACGCCTTTGAAGCCTTGGGCTGCGCCGTGGTCGGCTGGCGAACCGACAACTACAACTTTGCCTCGCAAAAAGCCATCGAGCGGCTGGGTGCCCGCAAAGACGGCGTGATCCGCCACCACGCGCTGCGCCGCGACGGCACCGTGCGCGACACCGTGATGTACAGCATGACCGCCGGCGAATGGCCCGAGGCCAAGGCGCAATTGCTGTACTTGCTGAATCGCCCGCGCTGACGGCTTTTTCAGCACGCAACCGGCCTGATCTGGCGACAGGCACAGCCTCTGGATCAGCATATTTTTCAGGCTGTTTGGGCTTTCAAAGCCTATCTATAAAACGAATTCAGCTATCGTTTTTGAATCTCTCGGCGGCTCAGGCAGAACGCACCTGTACCCGCTCACGTTGCTGGGGCCGCTGCGCATACAGCCACCAGCCCGTGGCGACAAACAGCAACAGCGCCAGCGACGCCAGCAGCATCACCGCCCGGCTGACCGTGCCCGCCCACGATCCCGTATGAAGCGGGTGCACCCAGCGCACCACGCGCTCGCCTGCGGACTGGGCGGCATGCCGCACGTCACGCTCCAGCATGCCGCTGTGCGGCGCGATCTGCATCAGGTTGCGCTCCCGGTCGTGAAAGGCATCCGCCGCGAGCCAGGTAATTTGCACCGGATGCCCCGGCGCGCGCGAAGGACGCAAGCTGGCGGATGTCCAGTCCACCCCGGCATCATTCAACGCCTGCCATGCCCGCTCCAGCTCTTGCGCGGTTGACGTATCTACCGGCCCGGGCTGGCGCGGCATACGCTGGGGCGGGGCAGCCCCCACCGCCGCGTGGGTGGCCACGCGCACGCTGTCAAACGCCCAGTACACGCCCGTCACGCTTGAGAGCAAATACACCGGCAGCAGCCACACGCCCAGCGCCGAATGCAACGACCACCAGAACGCCCGCCCGCGCAAGCGCCAGTCCACCTTGAACATGCGCGCCCAGGCGCTGAGCCGGGCACCGCGGCGTGGGCTGCGCACCACCAGCCCGGTCGCGCCCATCAACAGCAGCACCAGCGCCAGACTGCCCACCACCCAGCGTCCCGGTTCTTTGGGCAGCAGCAGCCAGCGGTGCAGCGCCTCGATGGTTTCAAAAACGGTTTCGCCATGCTGCGCACGGGGCTGGCCCGTGTAAGGGTCCAGAAAAAACACCCGTTCCTGCGCAGGTTGACCCGGCACCTCGGCCAGAATCAGACGCGGCGCAGCGCCTGCCTGGGCAAACATCGTCAGCGTGGCGATGGGTCGCCCATGCAAGCTGGCGGGCAAACGCGCCAGCAAAGCACCAGGGGTCAACACCGGCCCAGGCCGCAGTGCCACCTGGCTAACACCGGGGTTGGCCCAAGCCAGCAGTTCCACCCGGTAAGTCAACAACGCCCCACTGACGCCCACCACCGCCAGCCACGCCCCCAGCACCAGCCCCGCCCATCGGTGCCCCACCCGGCTGAACGCGCGCCACCGGGCCTGTTGGGCCATTACAAATCGACCGAGAACACCATCTTGGCCGTGCGCGGCGCGCCCGAAGCCAGGCGCGTACCGGCACCTGCCCAGTAGCGCTTGTTGGTCAGGTTATCGACCTGCAATTGCCAGCGGGTGTGGCGTCCGGCAATTTTGGTGCTGTAGACCACGCCGCCCGAAAACAGCGTCACGCCGCCCAGCCAAGCCTGGTTGAGATCGTTCACCGGCCTGCGCCCGGTGTAATACGCCCCGCCATTGACCGACAGACCCGGCACGCCCGCAAACGCATAGTTCATGAACAGGCTGGCGGTACGGCGTGCGGCGTTTTCAGGCAGCTTGCCGTCGTAGTCGGCACCAATGCCGCCAAATTTGGGGCGCAGCCACTGGGCCGATGCCTGCCAACCCCACTGGCGCGTCAATTGCCCCTGCATGGCCAGCTCCAGCCCCTTGTAGGTCTGGCGGCCACTGCCCACGAAATCGTTGTCGGCATTGGTGTAATAGCCGGGCCGCTTGATATCGAACACGGCGGCCGACACCAAAGTGCCTGTGCCTACCAGCCAGCGCACGCCCAGTTCTTTCTGTTTGGAAATGCCGGGCGACATGCGCGTGCCAACGTTGTTGGTGCCTGTGGGCGCGGTTTCGCCCTCTTCCAGCCCCTTGGCCCACGAAGCGTAAAACGACAAATCGTTGCGTGGCCGGTAAATCACCGCCACCATCGGCGTGGTCTTGTTGGGTGCGTAATTGATATCCCCCTGGTCGCTGCGGTAGCGCGTGTAGCGCAGGCCCGCCAGCACCTGCCACTGCTCGGTCAGACGAACGCGGTCAATCGCGTACAGCGCGTTTTCACGGGTTTCATAACCTGCCGTGGTGGGGTTGGTCGGCATAGCCCCCCAGGTCACACTGCCCGACACATCCACCGGGTCGTACAGGTTTTGCGCACTGACGCTGTAGTTTTGCCGGTAGATCGGATCTTGCTCTTTGGTCACATGGCTGATGCCGAATACCGGCTCATGCATGAAACCAAAAGTTGAGAACATGCCCGCCAGCTCGGCGCGCACCATCTTCGAGTTGATCGAATAATCCTGCGAGTTGCCTCTGATATCGCCCGCCCCGGTGGCCACCGCCGCCGCATTGCTGAAGCGGAAGATGGGCAACTGACGCAGTCGGTCAACCTTGGACTGCCCGCCCTCCAGCGTCAGCGCCCAGTTATCGCTGAGGGACACATCGGCGCGCACCAGCGCATTGAATGTCTTGGCCTTGAAGCGCGCCCAGTCCGGCCCGATCAGGTTTTTGGGGTCTACCGGATCGGGCAGCGTGATCACGCCATTGACCGCGCTGGGCAACTGAATGCCTGCCTGCTCGGTGATGCGACGGCGGTCGTATTCCAGATCGGCGCGCAGCGTCACACGGCTGTTGACACGCCAGTCGAACGCCATCGACGCAAAGCTGCGGTTGCCGTGGCCCACATCATCCAGATACGTGCCCAGATAGCCCCCGGCGGCATTGATGCGCAGGCCAAACTGCTGCTCATCACCAAAGCGGCGGCCGACGTCCATCTGGGCCAGCGCCGTGCCGTTGCTGTCCAGCGAAAAACCCAGCCGCGACACTGGCTGGCTGCCCGCGCGCTTGGTCACCAGATTGACCACGCCCGCAGGCGAAGTAAAACCGTAATACAGCGCTGAAGCACCTTTGAGCACCTCGACACGCTCTTTGTTTTCCATCGGCGTTTGCGAAAAGTTCATCACCGGCAGCGAACCGTTCAGGCGGTAATTGGTGCGGTTTTCCACCGCCATGCCGCGAATCACCAATTGATCCCACGTGTCGCCGCCGTTTTGCTGGCGCGTCACGCCAGCGGTGTTGCGCAAGGCGTCGTACAGGCCCGTGGCGGCCTGAGCATCCAGCGCTTCGCGCGTGACCACGTTCACCGTCGATGGCACTTCCATCACGCTGGAGCCGCGAAAAGTGCCTGCCTCTACCGTTTGCGGGCGCAAACCTGCGGCCTTGACACCAGTGACCGTGACCGTGGGCAGGGCCGCCCCTTCATTCACAACCGACTCATCCGTAACCGACTCATCCGCAACCGATTCTTGCGTCGGTTCGTCCGCCGCCCAGACCATTCCCGCACTCAACGCCAGCATCAGCGGAACGGTGACACGCACTGCCGCCGTCGGCATCCGCCGCTGACCAATAGGGGTTAATTTGATAGACGCTGAAACAACGAACGCCATGGCAGTGCTCTCCCTCTTATAAAACAAAATAAGAATAGTTTTTATTATCTGTATGTTTTGCATGCTGCCCATCTGTTGGGCTACAGCTTTACCTGGCACAGTGGCACTCAGGCCACACAGGCGACAATGCTTTGCTGGCGGTGAACGCACAATGCAGGGCATTGGCCATCCTGCGTAAAGAACGCAGCCACCGCCCTAACCCACCCACACCATGCTGATCGATTTTTTCTATACCCTGCGCGCGGCCAAGCTGCCAGTCTCGGTCAAAGAATTCCTGACCCTGCTGGAGGCTCTGCAAGCCAACGTGGTCGGCCCCAACCAGCCCGAGGCCTGCTCCATCGACGACTTTTATTACCTGGCCCGCACCGCGCTGGTCAAGGACGAAAAGCACTTCGACAAGTTCGACCGCGCCTTTGCCGCCTACTTCAAGGGCGTGGAAATGCTGGCCGACTTCCGCCAAGAAATTCCAGCCGACTGGCTGCGCAAGGTGCTGGAAAAAGAACTCAGCCCCGAAGAAAAGGCCGCCATCGAGAAGATGGGCTGGGACGAGCTGATGGAGACCTTGAAAAAACGCCTGGAAGAGCAGAAAGAGCGCCATGAAGGCGGCAGCAAGTGGATCGGCACCGGCGGCACCAGCCCGTTCGGCCACGGCGGCTACAACCCGCAAGGCATTCGCATTGGCGGCAAGGGCGGCGGTAAAAGCGCCGTCAAGGTGTGGGAAAAGCGCGCCTACCGCGACTACGACGACACGCAGGAGCTGGGCACGCGCAACATCAAGGTGGCGCTGCGCCGGCTGCGCAAGTTTGCCCGCGATGGCCACGAGCTGGAGCTGGACCTGCC
Source organism: Ottowia sp. (assembly GCF_047975795.1). Classification (GTDB taxonomy): domain Bacteria; phylum Pseudomonadota; class Gammaproteobacteria; order Burkholderiales; family Burkholderiaceae_C; genus Ottowia. The sequence goes on from NZ_JBKEEE010000083.1 coordinate 38,352, forward strand.
CGACACCATCCGCGCCACCGCCGCCAACGCCGGCTGGCTCGACATCAAGATGGTGCCTGAGCGTCACAACAACGTGAAGGTGCTGCTGCTGATGGACGTGGGCGGCACCATGGACGAGCACATCCAGCGCGTCGAAGAGCTGTTCTCCGCCGTCAAGGCCGAGCTGAAACACCTGGAGTTCTACTACTTCCACAACTGCGTCTACGACTTCATGTGGAAGAACAACCGGCGCCGCTTTGCCGAGAAGTTCCCGACCTGGGACATCATCCGCAAGTACAACAAGGACTACAAGCTGATCTTCGTCGGCGACGCCACCATGAGCCCCTACGAGATCCTGCAGCCCGGCGGCAGCGTCGAATACAACAACGAAGAACCTGGCGCCAAGTGGCTGCAGCGCCTCACCCACGCCTTCCCCAAGTTCGTCTGGATCAACCCCGAGCCGCAGGGCGTGTGGCAATACCGCCAGAGCATCGCCGTCGTCCAGCAGCTGATGGGCCAGCGCATGTTTCCGCTCACCCTCAAGGGGCTGGAAGAGTCGATGCGAATGCTGTCCAAATAAGCTGCGCAAACACCACGATGGCAACGGACGGGGGGCGTTCATCCAGCGCCTGACTGCTCTTTTATAAGCTCGGTGGCCAAGCTCCCGGCAGAAAAAACACGCCGATCAAACCTTGGGGCGAACCATCGCTGTCGCGATGCCTCCCATGCGCTGCAATGCCACCTCGTGGGCAGGCGTCCAATCATTGCCCATACCCAGCCGCAGGCAGTTGCGAAAACGCCCACTGCTACTGAATACGGTGCCCGGCGCAATCAACATGCGCTCGGCCAAACAGCGTTCGTGCAGTTCCACCGTGTCCAGCCCCCGGGGCAATTCCATCCACAGCAAAAGCCCGCCCGGCGGTGCGCTGACGCGGGTGCCTCGCGGAAAGTGCTCATCCACGATGCGCCGCGCCTGCTCCAACCGCGCCGAAGCTTGCGCTCGCAATTGACGCATGGCCGCAGCCTGCCCCGCCTGGGTGATGAGATCGGCCAGCGCCAGTTCCAGCACAGCCGACTGCCCTCCCGACTGGGTATCTTTGATGGCACAAAGCCGGTCACTCCAGCGCCCGCCTTCCAGCCAGCCCAGACGCAGCCCCGGTGCCAGCGTTTTGGAAAACGAGTGGCACAGCATCACATGGCCCGTAGTGTCGTACGACTTGACGGTGCGGCGCATGTCGTCCAGCGTGACCAGGTCGTTGTAAATCGCGTCTTCAATCACCGCAATATCGTGTTGGGCAGCCATCTGCACCAAACGCCGCCGCTCAGGCTGAGGCATGCAGGCTCCCAACGGGTTGCTCAGAGTGGGCACCAGCAGCACCGCCTTGACCGGCTGGGTGTCCAGCGCCAGTTGCAACGCATCCAGCGACAGACCGTGGCGAGGATGCATGGGAATTTCCAGCGCCCGCAAATGCAAGCTCTGCAGCAGCTCAAGAAACGAAAAGTGAGTGGGTGACTCAATGGCCACCACATCGCCTGGCTGGGTTACCACGCGCAAGCACAACGCTATCGCATCCATGCAGCCACCAGTGATGAGGATGCGGTCGGCCTCCAGCGAACAGCCCATACCCACCGCGTAGCGCGCGATGGCACGGCGTGCTTCTGCTTCGCCCCGGATGTCGGGATAGGCACACAGTAGATTCCGGTTGCGCTGCACAGCACGCACGAGGGCGCGACGTACGCGATCAGGGTTGAGCATGTCCAGCCCCGGTGTGCCGCTGCTGAACGACAGCAACCCTTCTGGCCGCTCACGTCCCAGCACGCGCCGTCCCAGCCAGTCGGCCGACACTTCGCGCGGCTTGCGCTGAAGGCGCGAGAACGTGGGTTCGGGCAGTTCGACTGGACGCAGTGCCACAAAAAAACCCGAACGCGGTCGCGCCGCAATCAGCCCCGCATCTTCCAGCCAGTGATAGGCCTGCACCACTGTGCTGACCGCCACGCCATACTGACGCGCCAGATCGCGCACAGAAGGCAGCCGCTCGCCACGCGCCAACGTTCCGGCATGAATCAACTGCGCCAGTTTTCCGGCAATTTGCTGGTACAGCGAAGGCGTGTCATCAAGGCGCATTCTGAAATTCTGTACTGATTTGCTTTCCGCCATCCAGTACAGAGGGCCGCCAACTTCATCCATACAGATGCCGCCACAACGCGCCCTGTCACGGCACACATCGCACCGCATTGCCACTGTTCAGCGCGTGCGGCGCGCCGCACAGTGCCCGCATGAACGAACGCCTTCTCACACCCCCAGCCCCTTCCCCGGAGGAAGTTTCCATGCGTGCCGCCGATCCCGTGATGACTCTAACTTGCCATGCCTCAGAACACATCACGCTGGACGTGCTCGTCGGCCGCTTGTGGTTGACACGTCACGACAGCCCCGAAGACTGGTTCATCGAAGCTGGGCAGCGGTTTGCGGCCAAAGGGCCAGCGCGCCTTTACATCGGTGCCGATGGGTCGCAAGCCATGCGCCTGCACTGCTCGCGCCACACTGCGCGGCCTGATGCATGAAAGGCGGCCACAACGGTCGGCTTGAGATGAAATCTGGCCTCCACCAGCCCATTCCATCACTGGCCCATCAATCACTTGTCCATCAGGTAGGCACCCGCCTCCACCAGCAGCCCCAGCAAAATTAAGCCCATCACGCCGCTCATCCAGCCACGGGTAGACGCGCGCAGGTTGAGGTAAACCGCCACGATCTGCCAGGCTTTGAAGGCAGTCGCCACAAACACCAGCACGGTGGCACCTGCCGACAGGGGCTGCCAGCCCGCCCGTGAATGCAACAGGGCCGAGGCCATGGAGATCAGGGTGAGCAGCATCAGGCTGGCCCAGGCGATCAGCAGACGGCGGGTATCTGACAGGTTGTTCGGATTCATCGCAGCAGATAGACCAATGGGTACAGCAACACCCAAATCAGATCGACCATGTGCCAGAAAGCGGTCACGGTCTCCAGGTTTTCTTCAGACAAGCGCCAGCAGACCAAGGCCAGCAGGGCCAGCCCGAACAGCACGTGCGCAAAGTGAAAGGCGGTCAGGCCGTAATAAAAGCCAAAGAAGGTGTTGGTTTCAGGGGTGATGCCTGCGGCGAACTTGCCCGCGTATTCCATGAATTTGACGGCGCAAAAGACGACGCCCAGCACCATGGTCAGCCCCAGCCACTGGCGGGCGCGGCGGCGGCTTGTGCCCAGCGCCTGCAAAGCCAGTGCCGCGCACAAGCCACTGGTCAGCAAAATCAGGGTGTTGATGCCGCCCGCAATGGGGTCAAGCTGGCTCTGGGACAGATTGAACAGTTCAGGCTGGCGGCTGCGCTCCCAGGCAAACAGCATGAAAAAACCACTGAAGGCCAGCAGCTCGCTGATGATCAGCACCCACATCACCGGGTTGCCCGGCAGCGTGGACAGCGGCCCCCAGCCGGGGTTGAAAACGGGGGGTGCTGCTGGCCGGTTGCTGTGCGACGCTTGGCTCATGGTCAGTGCGGTCAGTCTGAAATTCAAAGTGTGCAAGGGTCTCACACCTTGAAACCCATTACTGCAAAAACGGTAATTGCGTGAACACCTGCAAGATGGCGGCGTTGACCAGATCAATGAAAAATGCGCCGACCATCGGCACGATCAAGAACGCCTTGTACGACGGGCCGTAACGGTCTGTAATGGCTTGCATGTTGGCAATGGCCGTCGGCGTGGCCCCCATGCCAAAGCCACAGTGGCCGGCGGCCAGCACGGCGGCGTCGTAGTTGCCCCCCATCAGCCTGAAAGTGATGAAGGCAGCGTACAGCATCATCATGCCGACCTGCACGGCCAGAATCAGCAGCACGGGCAGGGCCAGATCGGTCAGTTCCCACAGCCTAAGCGACAGCAGCGCCATGGCCAGAAACAGCGACAGCGAGGCATTGCCGAACACGTCGATCGCGCGGTCAAACATGTCGAAATTGAAGAAGTTGGTGAGCACGTTGCGCAGCACCACGCCACCGCCCAACGCCCACACAAAGGTGGGCAGCTCGAACATGGTGCCTTTGGCCACAGTGGTCATGATGCCCGCAAAGGCCATGCAGGCGGCAAACAGCGCCAGCGTCTCGATGGTGGACGAAGCAGTGATCAGGCGAATCTGATCGGGCTTGTCGAACATGGCGTTGTCCGGCTCGTCAGCCGATTCGGTATGGCGCGTGCTGTACAGCGACTGCGCGTCGGCCACCGCTTCCACCTCGGTTTTCGGTGCCGGATCGGCCAGCTTTTGGTGGTTGATTTTCTTGATCAGGTACTTGGCCACCGGCCCGCCAATCAAGCCGCCCGCCACCAAGCCAAAGGTAGCGGTGGCAATGCCCAGCGTGGTCGCGCCGGTGATGCCATATTTGCTCTCCAGCACCGGCCCCCAGGCTCCTGCCGTGCCGTGGCCGCCCACCAGCGTGATGGAGCCGGTCACCAGGCCCAGCAACGGATCCAGCCCCAACGCCGCCGCCATGCTCACGCCCACCGTGTCTTGCACCATGATGAAAGCCGCTACCACGCCCAAAAAAATGATCAGTGGCTTACCACCTGCGCGCAGGCGCGAGAAATCGGCGCTCAAGCCGATGGACGAAAAAAACATCAGCATGAAGGCGGTTTGCAACTGGCTTTCAAACTTGAAGGTCAAGCCAAACAGCACGTTCAGCAAGAACACCACAATGCCTGCCAGCAAGCCGCCGGCCACCGGCTCAGGGATGTTGAAGTCGGACAAGAACTTGATCTTGACCACCAGATAACGCCCCAGCAGCAGCACCAAAGCCGCCAGAATCATCGTGTAATAACCGTTGAGTACCACTTCCATGTGACTGCGCTCCTTTGTTGTAGTTGGTGGCGCATTATGGAAGGACTGCTGGAGTCAGATGGCCATGCCCTGCATTTATTTGATGCAACGCATGACGGCGCATCAAAACAGTCTCAATCACTGACGAAATCAGCCTAGGCAGCTTCCAAAAAAATAGCGGTTAGCGTACTTTCAGCGTACTTTTTGACTGCGCCGCGCCGCCATTTCCTGCCCCATCAAACCCTGTACCTCGGCGTTCAGCACGGCCTGGGCGGCGGGGTAAACCACCGCTTCTTCCAGCGCAATGTGGCGTTCGTAAGCGGCGGCAAATTCAGCCACCAGCGTGCGGTCAGCGGCGGTAATGGCCGGAGCTGGGTCATCGCCCTGCCAGGCGTGCAGCACGGCGCGCAGTCGCTGCCACATGGCGTGCATGTGCACGTGGTCGGCTTGCAGCGTGGCCACGACCTCGCGCACGCGCGCGTCGGGGTGCGCAGCCAGCGGGGGAAAGACGTGGCGCTCTTCGTCTTCATGGTGGTGCGGCCCGGCAATGTCGAAGTAGCGCAGCACATCGGCGGCGGCCGAGCGCGACTGCGCATCGTGTCCGTGGGCGTCGACGTGCGCCACGATGCGGCCCAGCAAGCCCAGGCTGCGCTGTACGCGCTCGTGGCAGGCTTGCAGCATCTCGAAAGGCTGGTCGAACCCCACGGCAGGTGAATTCAGTCCAGGAAAAGCGTGCGATGAATGGGCCATAGCCCGATTGTGCATCGCCCGCAATATCCATACCGCCCGATACAGACACCCGGCACGCCCCCGCTACACTTGCCGACGTGAGTAAAAAACCGGCTTTTCTGGGATTGTGGCAACGCATTGTCGTGCTGGCGTTGGCATGGAGCCTGCACGCCTGCGCGCTGTGGCCGGGCAGCACCGAACAAGCCCCTGCCGATCCCGCCGATGCACCCGCTACCCGCGCCAGCCAGACCACCCACTCGGGTCAGGTCGGCAGCACCGACAGCACGCCCGAAGTGCGCGCCTTCGACATCACGGTGCAACTGGATGACGAAGATTTAAAAACCCTGGTCGAGCGCCACAACGGCCTGCAACGCTACCAGGCCATCACCGATCTGGAGCCTGACGAGCTGAACCGCCTGATGGTGTTGACCGAGCAGGAAGTGCGCGACCTGCTGGCCACCGAGGGCTACTTCAGCCCCCAGGTCAACGTGCAACGCCAGAGCGCGCCTGACGCCGAACGCCCCAGCGTGCTGATCACTGTCGAGCCGGGCGAGGCCACGCGCATTACCGGCGTGGACATTCGCTTCGAGGGCGATCTGGGCAGCACGCAAGACGCCGGTGCGCTGGCCCAGCGCCAAAGCATCGAGCAAACATGGTCGCTGGACAAAGACCGCCGTTTCACGCAGGGCCGCTGGGCCAGCGTCAAAAAAAGCGCGCTGCGCCAGTTGGTTGAAACGCGCTACCCGCGCGGCAAGGTGGCCAGCAGCCGCGCCGATATCGACGCCGCCAGCCACACCGCACGGCTGGGGCTGACGCTCGATTCCGGCCCGCCCTTTCACCTGGGGCCAGCCACCATCCAAGGGGCCAGCCGCTACCCGCCTGAGCTGGCCGAGCGGCTGTCGTGGCTCAAACCCGGCGACGTGTACGAGCAAAAAGACCTGGTCGATGCCCAGTTGCGGCTGGCAGGCAGCGGCTATTACGACTCGGCCTACATCAGCATCGACCCTGAGGGCGACCCCGCCGCCGTGCCCGTGACCTACACCGTCACCGAAGCCAAACGCCAGAAAGTGCAGCTCGGCCTGGGCTACAGCACCGACAGCGGCCCGCGCGTGACGCTGGAGCACCGCGACAACCAGGCGTTTGGCACCACCTGGCGCGGCGACACCAAACTGCACTACGACCTGAAAGAGCCGCTGTTGCAATACGAGCTGACCTCGCTGCCCAACGCCCGTGGCTGGCGCAAGGCCGCGCTGGCGCGCTACATGCGGCAAGACGACGACCAGCTCAACACCACCTCGCGCACCCTGCGCGTGGGCCTGACCAAGGCCGAAGAAAACTACGACCGCGCCATCTACCTGCAATACGACGACGCCACCGTCACCGGCTCGGGCACCGACATCGTGACCGACAAGGCGTTACTGGGCGACGGCGCGGCCATCAGCGCCAATTACGTCTGGACGGGGCGCTATTTCAGGCACCTGCCTACCCCCACAGCGGGCTATGGCCTGAACTTTGACATCGGCGCGGGCATCACCACCGCGGGCGTGCACCGGCCTTTCGCCCGGCTGCTGGGCCGCTGGATGGGTCTGTGGCCCATTGGATCGGGCGGCAGCCGCCTGTCGATGCGGGCTGAGGCGGGTGGCATCATCGCCAAGCGCGACGCGCGCATCCCCGGCTCGTACATGTTCCGCACCGGCGGCGACACCAGCGTGCGCGGCTATGGCTACCGCGACATTGGCATCAGCCTGGGCAGCGACGTGATCGGCCCTGGCCGCTACATGGGCGTGGCCAGCGTGGAATACCAGCGCCCGATTTTTCAAGACCGCTTTCCCGGCCTGCTGGAACACACCGTGTTCATCGACGTGGGCAGCGTCTCCAACGAAGTCAAGGACATGCGCGCCCACTGGGGGGTGGGCACCGGCTTGCGCATCATCTCGCCCGTGGGGCCGATGGAAGTGGACGTGGCCTACGGCCTGAAGGCGCGCAAGTTCCGGCTGCACATGAGCGTAGGCTTTGTTTTTTAGAGCGTGGGCTTTGTTTTTTAAATGACCACGTCACCCACCCCGACCAATCCGACCACAGCCCAGGTCGAGGCCCGACACGCTACTGATTCAGTAGCTACAAGCGCTGCCACAACAAGCGCTGACGGCCAATTGGATTCAAAAAATTCACCCCACCCCGTCCCGCACCACGCCTGGCGGCGCACGCGGCGCATTCTGCGGCTGATGTGGCGTTCGGTCGGCGCGCTGGTGTTGCTGGTGGCACTGGTCACAGGCGGGCTGTGGGCCTGGCTGTCCAGCGAAGGATCATTGGCCACCGTGCTGGGTTGGGCCAGCGCCCGGCTGCCGCTGGTGGTGGGCGACGTGCAAGGCAGCGTGCTGCGCGGCGGGCGCATTGGCCGCTTGCAATGGTCGCAGAATGGCTTGAGCGTGAACGCCGAAGGTGCCGTGCTGCTCTGGTCGCCGCAGGCCCTGTACGCGCGCACGCTGCAAATCGACCAGCTCAGCGCCGCGCGCATCGCCATTGAAGACAAACGCCCGCCGCAACCCAAAGACCCCCACGCCGGGCCGCCCACCAGCCTGGCCCTGCCGCTGCTGATCGACGTGCGCCAACTGGCCGTCGATGACCTGCACTGGGCGGGGCCACCCGCGCTCAGCCTGCACGGCGTGCGCGGGCATTACCGTTTTGACGGCGGTGCACACCAAGTAGCGCTGGAGCAACTGCAATTTCAATCAGGCCGCTACCGCGCCACGGCGCGGCTGACCGCACAAGCGCCGGTGCAACTGCAAGCGGCCTTGTCGGGTGCACTGTCCACCGCCGTGCCCGAAGGCGAAGCGGCCCTGGCCCTGCGCGTGCAAGCGGCCATCCAAGGTCCGCTGACCGACATGAAAGCCTGGGCCAAGGCCCAGGGCGTGCCGCCCGCCGAATCGGGCGATTGGACAGCGCCCGCCAACACCGCAAGCGATGCCTCAGGCTTCAGCGCTCCGCCGCTCACGGCCCTGCCATCCTTGCCTGCATCCACCGACATTGCTCCAACCATCGATGAAGCCGCTGCACCCGATGCATCGGGCCACACCCCCGACAACCTGCCCCAAACCCTGCTGCAAGCGCGCATCACTCCCTGGGCCGCACAACCCTTGCCCGAAGCCTCAGCCCGCCTGCACGCGCTCGACTTGGGCGCACTATGGCCGCAAGCGCCCCGCACGCAACTGGCAGGCACACTGGACGTGACCCCCCTGCCCGCCACCGAAGCTGCTGGCTGGGCCGTGCGCACCGACCTGCGCAACGCCAGCGCCGGGCCGTGGGATAAAAAACATTTGCCGCTCGACCGCGTGCGGGCCGATGTGCAATGGCAAGGCGGCGTGGCCACCGTGCGCGAGCTGAAAGTCGAACTGGCCGGTGGCCAACTGACCTCGCACGGGCGCTGGGCCGCACCTGCACCCGCACCTGCCGAAAGCCCAAGCACCGCCGCAAACACAAGCGCAGATCCCGCTCAAGACGACGCCACCACATCGACCAACACCCCAGCCGCACCCACCGCCCAAGATTGGCAAATCACCACCGAACTCAGCCGTATCGACCCCGCGCGCCTGTACAGCACGCTGGCAGCGCTGCCCATCAGCGGTCGCGCCCAGGTCACAGGCCAGGGCAGCGCCATCGCCTTCGATGCCGCCCTGCAAGCACAGCGCGGTGTCGAAGCCCCTTCGTCCGCCGCCGCCCGCCCGCTTGACCAAGACCTGCGTGCCTTGCGTTTACGCGACATGGCCGCCCAAGGCCAATGGGACGCAGGCGTGCTGACGCTCCAGCAACTGCGCGTGCGCACCGACGATGCTGAACTGGCCGGCAGCGTCCGCGTGCGCCCGGCCACCCCCGATGCTCAGGTGGATCTCAAGCTGACTGCCCCCGGCACCTTGTTATCCATCAAAGGTGATGCCCAGCCCCGCAGCGGCGGCGGCACGCTGCAAGCGCAGTTGAGCGATGCCGCCCGCGCGCTGGGCTGGCTGCAATCGCTGCCTGTGCTGGACAAGGCCCTGACCGGCATGCGCGCCAGCGGCAGCGCCACGCTGAACAGCAGTTGGCGCGGCGGCTGGCAAGACCCCACCGTGCAGGCCCAATGGAGTGCGCCCACGCTGCAATGGCAAGCCAGCGCCGACGCCACACCCATCACGGTGCGCGACACCACCTTGAACGCCAGCGGTCAACTATCGCAAGCCCAATTCAGGCTGCAAGGCGACGTGCAGCAAGGCGAGCGCCAGCTCAAGCTGAATGCGGCTTTGTCGGGCGGGCGCACCAGCAGCGCCAAAACCCCGTTGGCACAAGCCAGTTGGCGCGCCAGCCTGAGCGAGCTGCGCGCCAGCGTGCAAGACCCGGCGCTGGGCGCGGGCACATGGCAGACAACCGTGCGCCAGCCGGTGGCCATCAGTTACAACCCCGCCAAAAACGGTCAACTCCAAAGTGGCCTGCTGGAAGTGGGCGCGAGCGAACTTGCGCTGACTTCGCCAGCACCCACCGCACAAGCGCTGCTGGCCTGGGGGCCACAGCGTTGGCAAAACGGCCGCCTGAGCAGCCAAGGCCGTTTGCAAGGCTTGCCGCTGGAATGGGCCGAGCGTCTGTCAGGTCAAAAACTGTCACAGGCAGGCGTGTCGGGCAGCATGGTTTTCAACGGTCAGTGGCAGGCCGAAGTGGGCAATGGCCAAGGCTTGCGGTTGAACGCCACGCTGGAGCGCGCCAGCGGCGATCTGACAGTGCGCCGCGTCGACAACCAAACCAACGTCACCACCACCGTCGATGCCGGTGTACGCGACGTGCGCGCCACGCTGCGCGCCGAAGGCAAGGCCGTGCAACTGGCCCTGCTGTGGGACACCGAGCGCGCCGGCCGCATCGACGCCAATGTGCGCACCGAGCTGGCCGCCAGCACCCCGCCCGGCGGAGGCGGGGCCACCGCCTGGTCATGGCCCGAAAGCGCACCGCTGCAAGGACAGGTCAAATTTGCGCTGCCGCAAATCGCCGCCTGGTCGGTGCTGGCCCCGCCGGGCTGGCGCATCCGCGGTGCATTGGCGGGCGACGTGCAAGTGTCGAACACCCGCACGGCACCGCAAATCAAGGGCAGCATCACCGCTGATGACCTCGCGCTGCGCTCGCTGGTCGATGGCGTGCAACTGGGCGAAGGCCGCCTGCGCGCGCGGCTGGATGGCACGCGCCTGATGGTGGACGAATTTACCCTGCGCGGCGAAGGCGGCGGCGATACGGGTGGACGCTTAAGCGCCAAGGGCGAAGCCGGGTGGATCAACGGCCAGACCCAGGCGCGCCTGCAACTGACGCTGGACAAGCTGCGCGCCAGCATTCGCACGGACCGCCAACTTACCTTGTCCGGCCAGGTGCAGGCCGGCTTTGATGGCCACACCGTCAGCGCCGATGGCCGCCTGAACGTCGATCAGGCCCTGATCGTGCTGCCCAGCGACATGGCCCCCAGCTTGGGCAGCGACGTGGTGGTGCACCGCACAGATGCCACAAGCAAGGCCCATGCGGCTGAAGCGTCCAAGCCCCCCGACTCGCCGTTGCAAGCCAGACTGGGCGTGCGCATCGACCTGGGCGAGCACTTTCAGCTCAAAGGCCAAGGGGTGGATACCCGGCTGGCAGGCGACTTGACCTTCAGCGCCGACGGCCCTTTGAGCACCCCACCACGCCTGACGGGCACCATCCGCACCGTGGGCGGCACCTTCCGCGCCTATGGCAAATCACTGGTCATCCAGCGCGGGCGCGTCATCTTCAAGGGCGACATTGGCAACCCCAGCCTGGACATTTTGGCCTTGCGGCCCATCTACAGCAGCGACCAAAAGGTGGGCGCGCAAGTGCTGGGCACGGCGCTGCTGCCACGCGTCAACTTGTATTCCGAACCCGGCCTGCCCGAATCGCAAACCCTGGCCTGGTTGCTGCTGGGACGCGAAGCCCCATCGTCCGGCGCTGAAGCGGCGATGCTGCAATCGGCCGCCGTGGCCGCACTCGGCGGGCGCGAAAGCCAGGGCCTGGGCAGCCGCATGGGCCTGGACGAACTGGGCTTTAACAGCACCGAAGACAACGGCGAAACCGGTACCTCGCTCAGCCTGGGCAAACGCATCTCTGACCGCATGTACGCCGCTTACGAGCACAGCCTGGCAGGCACCACCGGCAGCCTGATGATTTATTACGAACTGTCGCGCCGCTGGACACTGCGCGGCCAGGCCGGAGAAAACTCCGCCGTCGATCTGATTTACAAACTCAGCTTTAACTGAGCGGCGCTTTCGGCCCATGTGTCCTATCGTTGCGCCGATACAATCCCTGCGTTCCCCGCCGCCGTAGTTCAATGGATAGAACGAGCGCCTCCTAAGCGCTAGATACAGGTTCGATTCCTGTCGGTGGTACCACACACATCCGCCTTACCTTTTTCACGCCACCGCGCCACGCTGAATCCGTGCCCGCCTACACCTTTGAAGCCCTGCAAGCCGATGGCAAGACCCGCAAGGGCATTGTCGAGGCCGACACCGCCAAGGCTGCGCGGGCGCTGCTGCGCGGGCAATCGCTGGTGCCCTTGTCGGTGGACGTGGTCAGCAGCGGCAGCGCAGACAGCCAGGGCAGCGCGCTGTCCAGGCCGGTGTGGGGTGGCCGCGCGTTCAACAGCACGCAACTGGCCATCTTTACCCGTCAGTTGGCGGGGCTGGTGGGCGCGGGCTTGCAACTGGAGCGCTCGCTTACCGCGCTGGCCGATGAATCAGACGACGAGCGCCAGCGCCACGTCATGGCCAGCCTGCGCGCCGAGGTCAACGCCGGGTCATCGCTGGCCAAAGCCATGGCGCGGCACCCGCACGAGTTTTCAGGCGTGTACACCGCCGTCATTGCCGCTGGTGAGCAAGGCGGTGACCTGGGGCTGGTGCTGGAACGCCTGGCCGACGACCTGGAAGAGCGCCAAACCCTGCGCGCCAAGCTGGTCGGCGCAGCGCTGTACCCGGCCATCGTCACCGTGATTGCCATCGTCATCGTGCTGATGCTGATGACTTACGTGGTGCCACAGGTGGCCACGGTGTTCTCGGGCAGCAAGCGCGCCCTGCCCATGGTGACGGTGATCGTCATGGCCGCCAGCGACTTTTTGCGCCACTGGGGTCTGTGGCTGCTGGGCGCGTTGGTGCTGGGGTTTGTGGGCCTGCGGCTGGCCTTGCGCTCGCCCGATTTGCGTCGCCGCTTCGATGCCCTGTGGCTGCGCCTGCCGCTGGTGGGCCGCTTGTCACGCGGCTATAACGCAGCGCGCTTTGGCTCCACCCTGGCCATGCTGGCCGGTGCCGGCGTGCCTATTTTGCGGGTCTTGCAAGCCGCCGCTGAAACCCTGGGCAACACCGCCATGCGCGCCGACGCTGAAGACGCCTTGGTCATGGTGCGTGAAGGGGCCACCTTGGCCTCGGCGCTGGCGCAAAAAAAGCGCTTTCCCGGCCTGCTGGCCATGTTTGCCCGCCTGGGCGAGCAAACCGGCCAATTACCCGAAATGCTCCAACGTGTGGCCGAACAACTGGGCAACGACGTACAACGCCGCGCCACCCGCCTGGCAACCGTGCTGGAGCCGCTGCTGATCGTGCTGATGGGGCTGATCGTCGGCGTGATCGTCATCGCCATCATGCTGCCAATCATGCAACTGAGCCAGTGGGTGAAATAAGCCTACTCTTGTGGCTCCACGCGCCTCGCGTTGTTGCGCCCCTCCCCCTCAAGGGTGCGCGTCCACTGACCGGAAAAGCTCCGGTCACGGGCCTGCTGGCTTGACATGCAGTCTTGGGCAAACCAGTCCCCAAGATTTAAAGCAAAATAGACCTTTATCGCTTGCCTATAAAGAGCTTTAAGCTATCAAATTTGATATGTCCAGCACCTTGAAAGATCAGCTCATCGTCGCCATCTCTTCGCGCGCGCTGTTCGACTTTGAAGAAGAAAACTGCTTATTTGAAAGCGGCGACGCCCACGCCTATACCCGTTTACAGCTTGACCGCATTGACCAACCCGCCGCACCCGGTGTGGCCTTCTCGTTGGTTAAGAAACTGCTGGCCTTCAACACCGGCGGCATCAAGCGGGTCGAGGTGGTCATGCTCTCGCGCAACGACCCGGTCAGCGGCATGCGCGTATTCCGCTCGGCCCAGGCACACGGCCTCAAGCACATCCAGCGCGGCGTGTTCACGCAAGGGCGCGATCCATTCCACTACCTCAAGCCGCTGGGCGCGCACCTGTTCCTGTCGGCCAACGGGGCCGACGTGGCGCAGGCCCTGGCCCTGGGCTACCCCGCCGCACAAGTGGCCACCCAAGCCGTGCGTGCCAGCGACGCGCACCCCACCGAAGTGCGCATCGCTTTCGACGGCGATGCCGTACTGTTCTCCGACGAGGCCGAGCGTGTGTTTCAAAGCGACGGGCTGGATGCGTTTCAAAACCACGAATCCGAAAAAGCCGCCCTGCCCCTGCCACCCGGCCCATTCCATCCATTCTTGACGGCCCTGCACCGCCTGCAACAAACGGGCAATGAAGCCATGCGCATCCGCACCGCCTTGGTCACCGCCCGCAGCGCGCCCGCCAACGAACGCCCCATCCGCACCCTGCTGCACTGGGGCATCACCTTGGACGAAGCTCTATTTTTAGGTGGCCTGCCTAAAGGCGAGTTTTTGCGCGAATTTCAGCCCGACTTCTTTTTTGACGACCAAAACGGCCACATCCAGCATGCCGCGCGCCACGTCCCCGCCGGACATGTGGCGGCAGGCATTGCCAATGCGGGTGCGTCAAATCACGCTCAAGCCAAAAATACAGGTCAACCATGAGTGGTTGCAAGCAGCACGCTTAACACATCACCCAACAGCGCGCCACGTTGGAAGCTCAAGGCCAACCCATCAGCCCCACGGCACCCTGACCGCCACCTCAGCCAGCAAGCCAATGCCTCCAAGCATGGCATGAATCTCGCATTGACTGACGACAGGCAAGAAAAAACACCTACTGCGTCGCCACCGTAAGTGCCTGATCCTATTTAACATTTTGGTAGGGCGTGCAGGGCTCGAACCTGCGACCAAGGGATTATGAGTCCCCTGCTCTAACCAACTGAGCTAACGCCCCTCTGATGAAGAAGTGCGTGATTTTACGGGTTACCGAGCGCACCGCCTGGCTTGCCCTGACTGAGTGCGTTGCCGACCAGGCGCGAGGTGATGTCCACGATCTGGATCATGCGCTCATAAGGCATGCGTGTGGGGCCAATCACGCCCAGGGTGCCGACCACTTGTCCATCGACTTCGTAGGGCGCACTGACTACGGACAGGTCTTCCACTGGCACCGTCTGGCTTTCGCCACCGATGAAGATGCGCACGCCTTCAGCCTGGCTGGACACGTCCAGCAGGCGAATGAGTTGTGCTTTTTGCTCGAACAAGTCGAATGCACGGCGCAGCTGGTTCATGTCGCTGGAAAAATCGGTCACGGCCAGCAGGTTGCGCTCGCCTGAAATGATCACCTCATCCTGGGCTTGGTTCATGGCCTCAGACCCGGCCAACACGGCGGCTTGCATCAATTGCGCAATTTCACTGCGCAACGTGTCCACTTCTTGCCGCAGCCGCGCACGCACCTGGTCGATGGCCATGCCAGAGAAGTGTGCGTTGAGGTAATTGGACGCCTCGATCAACACCGCCGGTTCGTAATCGACATCGGTAAACAGCACGCGGTTTTGCACATCGCCATCAGGGGCCACGATGATGAGCAGCAAGCGGCGCTCAGAAAGCCGCAAAAACTCGATATGGCGAAACACCGAGCTGCGCCGCGGTGCCAGCACCACGCCCACAAACTGCGACAGGTTGGACAGCAAGCTGGCGGCGCTGGCGATCACCTTTTGCGGCTGGTCGGGCAGCAGCGCCGGGGTAGCCAATTGATCGCGCTGGGCGGTCAGCATGGTGTCGACAAACAGCCGGTAGCCACGCGCCGTGGGTACCCGCCCGGCTGAAGTGTGCGGGCTGACGATCAGGCCCAAATCTTCCAGATCGGACATCACGTTGCGGATGGTGGCGGGCGACAGCTCCAGCCCCGATTCGCGCGACAAAGTGCGCGAGCCAACGGGCTGGCCGTCGGCAATGTAGCGCTCGATCAGCGCCTTGAGCAGCAGCCGGGAACGGTCATCAAGCATTAAAAATAAGCCATGCAACGCCCATCAAGGATGGTATTCATTATGATGTAATTTGCCCATGAGCCTGAAGTTCCCCCGTGTCGCCCTGGTGGGCAAGTACATTGATTTGCCGACCGACGGCATGGCCGAATCCACGCGGGCGCTGATGCTGGACATTGGCGCTTTGATCCAAGAGCAGGGCTGCGAAGTCATCCTGGCCGAGCGCACGGCCCATGCGCTGCAATTGACCCAGTTTTCCACCCTGGACGTGTCCGGCATCGGCACTGAATGCGATCTGGCCGTGGTGGTGGGCGGCGACGGCACCATGCTGGGCATTGGCCGCCATCTGGCCCGCTACGGCACGCCGCTGATCGGCATCAACCAGGGACGGTTGGGCTTTATCACCGACATCCCACTGGATGGCTACCGCGACGCCCTGCCCGCCATGCTGCAAGGCGACTACGAAGAAGACCACCGCAGCCTGATGCACGGCAAAGTGGTGCGCGACGGTGCCTGCGTGTTCGAAGCCTTTGCCATGAACGACGTGGTGGTCAACCGGGGTGCCGCCGCCAGCATGGTGGAGCTGCGCGTAGAGGTGAACGGCCATTTCGTGGCCAACCACCGGGCCGACGGCATCATCGTGGCCACGCCCACAGGGTCAACGGCCTACGCACTGTCGGCAGGCGGGCCACTGCTGCACCCGCTGGTGCCCGCCTGGGCGCTGGTGCCGATTGCGCCGCACACGTTGTCCAACCGCCCGATCGTGGTGGCCGACCCGGTGGAAATTGCCATTGAAATCGTGGGCGGGCGCGATGCCAGCGCCAGTTTTGACATGCAATCGCTGGCCTCGCTGCACCACGGTGACCGCATTCTGGTACGGCGCTCAGACTTTCGCGCGCGCTTCTTACACCCGCGCGGCTGGAGCTATTTCGACACCTTGCGGGCCAAATTACACTGGAACGAAGGAGGCGTGTAACCATGGCATTGCGCCACCTGAGCCTGCGCGACTTCGTCATCGTGCCCGAGCTGGATTTGGCCTTGCACGACGGCTTCACCGCGCTGACCGGCGAAACCGGCGCGGGTAAATCCATCCTGGTCGATGCCTTGCAACTGGTGCTGGGTGGCCGGGGCGAGGCCATTTGGGTGCGAGAAGGCCAGCCGCGTTGCGAAATCAGCGCCGAGTTCGACACCCCGACCAACGCCACAGCTTGGCTGCAAGAGCGCGGCTTTGACGACCAAACCAACGCATTGCTGCTGCGTCGCACCATCGATGCCGCCGGCAAAAGCCGCGCCTGGATCAACGGCTCGCCCGCCACCGTCGGCCAGTTGAGGGAACTGGCCGAAGGATTGACCGACATCCACGGCCAGCACGCCTGGCAAAGCCTGACGCGACCCGCCGCCGTGCGCCAGTTGCTGGACGCCTACGCCGGTGCCAACAACACGATGGTGGCCGCTGCATGGCAAACATGGCAGCAAGCCCAACAGGCGTTGAACCAGGCCCGCACCGCCCAGGACAGTCTGGCCGCCGAACGCGAGCGCCTGCTGTGGCAAATCAGTGAACTCGACAAACTGGCCCCGACTGATGGCGAATGGGACGATTTAAGCCAGTGCCACACCCGCTTGTCACACGCGCAAGCCCTGATGGACGCCGCACAAGCGGCCGTGGCCGCGCTGGAAGGCAGCGACACGGGCAATGGCAGCGACAGCGGCAGTGTCAGTGCCGTTTCTGCGCTTGCGCAGGCCCAGCACGCGCTGGAAGCCGAGCGTGAGGTCGAGCCTGAATTCGCTTCCTTGCTGGACGTGCTGCAATCTTGCCAAGACCAGGCGCGCGACGCGGCGCACAGCCTGAACGCCTATTTGCGGCGTGCCGATCTCGACCCTGAACAACTGGCCGCGCTGGATACGCGCATGGCCCAGTGGATGGGCCTGGCGCGCCGCTTTCGCCGCCCGCCTGCCGAGCTGGCCACCCTGCTGGCCGAATGGCGGCAAGCACTGGCGCGGCTGGAAGCATCTGCCGATCTGGCCCAGTTGGAGCAAGCTGCACAGCAGGCCCAGCGCGCCTACCAGCAAGCGGCCCAGCAACTGTCGCAGCAACGGGCTGAGGCCGCGCCGCGCCTGGCCCATCAAGTCAGCACAGCCATGCAGCAGCTGGGCATGGCAGGCGGACGTTTTCAGATCGGGCTGGAGCGCCTGGCCGAGCCTGCTTCACATGGGCTGGAATCAGTGACATTTATGGTGGCGGCGCACGATGGATCTACCCCAAGAGCTATTGAAAAAATAGCATCTGGGGGCGAATTGTCTCGCCTGGCGCTGGCCATCGGTGTGTGCACCAGCCAGTTGGGCACGGCGAGCACGCTGGTGTTTGACGAAGTGGATTCCGGCGTGGGCGGTGCCGTGGCGGCCACCGTGGGTCAATTACTGCACGCACTGGGGCGTGACCGGCAGGTGCTGTGCGTGACCCACTTGCCGCAGGTCGCCGCCTGCGCCGACCACCACCTGCTGGTCAGCAAGCAATCAGGCCACGGCAGCACCACCAGCCAGGTGGACGCCATCACCGGCGAAGCGCGCACGCGCGAGGTGGCCCGCATGCTGGGCGGCGAACGCATCTCAGACACCACGCTGGCGCACGCACTGGAGCTTTTGCAACCTGTGCGCACGGCCCAGCCAAGCCAACGTGCCCGAAAGGCCCGCACATGAAGCAAGGCAAAGAACTGGTGGTCATCACCGGCATGTCCGGCTCGGGCAAATCAATTGCTTTGCACGCGCTGGAAGACGCGGGCTACTTTTGCATCGACAACCTGCCACCCGAATTGCTGGTGCCCTTTATCGCGCTGGAAGATCAGCGCCAAAGCCGCAAGCTGGCCATTGCCATGGACGTGCGCAGTGGCGAATCACTACCGCAACTGCCCTTGCTGCTGCATGGCCTGCGCAGCCAGGGCCTTAAGCTGCGTCTGCTGTTTCTGGATGCCAGCGACCAGACCTTGGTGCGCCGCTTTTCAGAAACCCGGCGCAAACATCCACTGTCCCAGCCCAGCGATGCCGATGGGCAACCAGCGCTCATGCAAGCCATCGCGCGCGAACGCGAACTGCTGGCCGATTTGCGCGAGCGCTCGCACATCATCGACACCAGTGCCCTGCGCACCGCGCAATTGCTGGCGGTGGTCAAAGATCTGGTGGCCGCCCCCGCCGCCAGCCTGACGCTGGTGTTTGAATCCTTCGCCTTCAAGCGCGGCATCACGCTGGACGCCGATTACGTGTTCGACGTGCGCATGCTGCCCAACCCGCATTACGATCCGGCACTGCGCCCGCTGACCGGGCGCGATGCGCCAGTAGTCCAGTTTCTGGATGCCCAGCCCGAAGTGCAGCAGATGTTGGTGCAAATTGCTGATTTTTTACGCGCCTGGCTGCCTGCGCTGGCGCGCGACCACCGCAGCTATGTCACCGTAGCCATTGGCTGCACCGGCGGGCAGCACCGCTCGGTTTATCTGGTTGAAAAGCTGGCCGCCCTGTTTGGCAGCGAATGGTTGACGCTGCCGCGCCACCGCGAGTTGATTGGCGCGCCCGACTCTGCAAGCACTTTGGCCATCACCTCACCCACGGCCACGGCTTGATCCGACGCCATGGCTGCTGCTGGGGTTGCGCCGTGACTTCAGCGTGCAGCGCTTTCCATCAAGCCATCACCTTGGCAATGGCCTGGCACACGTGGTCAATGTTCTGGCTGTTCAGCGCGGCCACACACATGCGGCCCGTGTCGGTGCCGTACACACCGAACTCATTGCGCAGGCGCACCATCTGGTCTTTGCTCAGGCCTGAATAGCTGAACATGCCCACCTGCGTGGTGATAAAGCCCATGTCCTGCTTCACCCCCGCCGCCTTCAGGCCATCGACCAGCTTTTGGCGCATCAGCTTGATGCGGCTGCGCATCTCGGCCAGCTCACCCTCCCACTGCGCGCGCAGTTTGGCATCGTCCAGCACCAGCGCCACCACCGCCCCGCCGTGCGTGGGCGGGTTGGAATAGTTGGTGCGGATCATGATCTTGAGCTGGCTCAGCACCTTGTCCGCCTCTGGCTTGCTGGCGCACAGCACCGACAGCGCACCCACGCGCTCGCCGTACAGGCTGAAGCTTTTGCTGAACGAGGTGGAGACAAAGAAATCCAGTCCCGCAGCGACAAACTTGCCGACCACCGCCCCGTCTTCGGCAATGCCCTGGGCAAAGCCCTGGTAAGCCATGTCCAGAAAAGGCGTGAGCTGGCCCGCTTTCAGCACCGCAATCACCTGATCCCACTGTGCGGGCGTGATGTCGTAGCCCGTGGGGTTGTGGCAGCAGGCGTGCAGCACCACGATGGAGCCGGGCGCAGCGGCCTTCAAATCGGCCAGCATGCCATCAAAGTTAAGCTGCCGCGTGGCCGCGTCGTAGTAGCGGTAGGTGCCCACCTCAAAACCCGCCTGCGTGAACAAGGCGCGGTGGTTTTCCCAGCTCGGGTCGCTGATCAGCACCTTGGCGCTGGGGTTCAGGCGTTTCAGGAAATCCGCCCCGATCTTCAGCGCCCCGGTGCCGCCCAGGCCCTGCACGGTGGCCACGCGGCCCGCTTGCAGCACTTCAGAGTCCGCACCAAACACCAGCTTTTTAACGCCCGCGTCATAAGCGGCAATGCCGTCAATCGGTAAATAGCCGCGCGGCTTGGGTGTTGCCATCAGCGCCTTTTCGGCCGCCTGCACGCATTGCAGCAGCGGCAGCTTGCCGTTGTCATCAAAGTACACGCCCACGCCCAGGTTGACTTTTTGGGGGTTCGTGTCGGCTGCAAACTGTTCGTTCAGACCCAAAATCGGGTCACGCGGGGCCATTTCGACGGTGGAAAACAGGGACATGGTGGTTCAACGCCTGCAACGGGCGGGCAATAAGTGAGGGGAGATTAAATTTTACGGGAGGCGTCAGAAGGTGATGACCTTGTCTGCCTGCACCGTGGCCTCGGCCAGCTCGGCCAGTGTGCCGATGGTCACGCCTTCAATCAACGACAGGCCCAACAGACCACGGTTGCCCGCGCAGGTCTTGCACACACGCACCGGCACGCCGTGGCTGATGATTTCTTCCACCATCATCTGCAAGGTATTGCCCGACGCATCCTGCTGCCCGGGCAAGCCCAGCACGGTGGCGTCGGACATCAAAAACACGTCCAGCAAAGGCTTTTTGCCTTCGCGCCCGGCCAAGGCCGCGGCCAGACGCAGGGCCGACAGGCAGCGCTCGCTGCCATAAGGGGGGGCGTGGATGATGATGAGAATTTTTTGCATGGGTTGGTCTTTCAACAGTTGGGCCTTCAAAAAATGGTGATGAGCCGCCCCATGTTAGCCAACGCCGTTGACGCCCCACCTGACTGGGGTCAACGGTACCGATCAACGCGTCCATCACCGCACCCCAAAACGCCCGCGGCAACCCCGGCTCACCCAGACATCGCCGCCTTGGGCCACGCCCCAGCTCAAACCCTCCTGACATGGGCTGTCGGACAACTGTTGCAACAAGCGCGGACGGCCCTGGCGCACATCCCAACGGCAGGTGGTCGTGCGCCCGCTCTCGCTGGCGCAAGTGATGGTGCGGCCATAAGCGCTGCCATCACCGGCGCTGTAACCGCCCGCCCCATAGCCACCCGCTTCATATACGCCGCCAGTGCCATCGCCACGGTTGACGGCAAATTCGCCCCGGCAGCCCTGGCTGACCCAAATGCGGCCATTGCGCTGGCCCCAGTTGCGCCCTTCGATGCAGCGCGTGTCGGACAACTGGCGCACCAGATCGACACGGCCACGCCCGACGGGCGCAGCGCACTCGCGCTGGCGGCCATCGTCGCTTTCGCAGCGCACCGTGCTGCGCTCACCCCCTGTTTGGTAGCGACCACCCGTGCCGTCATAGGTGCCTGCGCTATAACCTCCAGCCTCGGCAAACACGCCCCGGCAGCCGCCTTGCACCCACACGCTGCCGCGTCCGCTGTCGCCCCAGTTGCGGCCTTCCACGCAGCGCGTGTCCGACAGGTTGTTGAGCAGCCGCGCACGCGTGCGAAAACCGGTAGCGCATTCACGTCGCCTGCCGTCCTGGCTTTCGCAACGCACCGCACCCTGGCTGTCGGTAGGCGCACTGCCACGCATCGAGCCGTCATACATACCGACCGATGACCCGTCATAAGAGCGGCCATAAGAGCTGCCATAAGTACCCCCATAAGGGCTTTCATAAGGGCCGTCATAAGTATCGCTGTACACCGGCATCGGCGCGCAAGCGCCCAGCAAGGCCAGCACGGTCATCACAGAAACAGAGCGCAACAGCATGACGAATCAATCCCCACAAAACTGAACAACCCCACCCTAACGCCACAGCCTGTTGCAAGGCCGACATGCAGGTCACGGCAAGACGAATTTACGACTTGATCTTCGACAGTCAAAATCAATTAAAAATACATCAAACCAGTGTCTATCAGCCTTCACACCACCGTCTTATTGCTCTCATTCAAGAAGCAAAGAGGATCACGAAATCAAGCCATGCTGGCGTCCAATCTATCGCTTTGACAACCCTTTGAGTTTTTCAAACGCCGAGGCCATGGCGGTGCTCTGCGTCGCAGGCTGGCCCCGGCCTTGCCCGCCGCCGGAGCCACCACGAGCGCCGCGCCCGGCGTGCTCAAAGCGGTTTTCGCGCGGGCCGTCGCGTCGGCCCGCTTGGGCGTCCAGCTTCATACTCAGGCTGATGCGTTTGCGCGGCACGTCCACTTCCAGCACTTTGACTTTGACGATCTGGCCGGTCTTGACGATCTCGCGCGCGTCTTCGACGAACTTGTTGGCCAACTGGCTCACGTGCACCAGCCCGTCCTGGTGCACGCCCAAATCGACAAACGCACCAAAGGCGGCGACGTTACTGACGGTGCCTTCCAGCACCATGCCTTCCGTTAAATCGGCGATGTCGTCCACGCCATCGTTAAAGCGCGCCACGGCAAAGTCGGGGCGCGGATCGCGCCCAGGCTTTTCCAGCTCAACCAGGATGTCTTTCACCGTGGGTGCGCCGAATTGTTCGGTAGCAAATTGCTCGGGCTTGAGGCTTTTCAGCAGCTCGGCACGGCCCATGATCTGATCGACCGGCTTGCCGGTCTTGACGATGATTTGTTCAACCACCGGATAGGTCTCGGGGTGCACGCCGGTCATGTCCAGCGGGTTGGTGCCGCTGCGGATGCGCAAAAAGCCGGCGCTTTGCTCAAACGCCTTCGGCCCCAGGCCGCTGACGTCCAACAGTTGCTGGCGCGTTTGAAACGCACCGTGCTGCTCGCGCCAACGCACCACCGCCTTGGCCACGGTGCCCGATAGGCCCGACACGCGCGTGAGCAGCGGCGCGCTGGCGGTGTTCAGGTCAACCCCGACGCCGTTGACGCAATCTTCCACCACCGCATCCAACGTGCGCGCCAACTCGCTTTGGTTCACGTCGTGCTGGTACTGGCCCACGCCGATGCTCTTGGGGTCGATCTTGACCAGCTCGGCCAGCGGGTCTTGCAGGCGGCGCGCAATGCTGGCCGCACCGCGCAGGCTGACGTCGACATCCGGCAACTCGGCACTGGCGACTTCGCTGGCCGAATAGACCGAGGCACCGGCTTCGCTGACAACTATCTTTTCGATAGCTATCTGCGCCTGTGGTTCTAGCGTTGCGGCCTGTTTTTTCACCAGTTTGATCAAGTCGGCGGCCAGCTTGTCGGTCTCGCGGCTGGCGGTGCCGTTGCCGATGGCGATCAATTGCACGCCGTGCTTGGCCACCAGTTTGGCCAGCGTGTGCAAACTACCGTCCCAGTCTTTGCGCGGCTCGTGCGGGTAGACGGTGGCGGTGTCCACCAGCTTGCCAGTGGCGTCGACCACAGCCACCTTGACGCCAGTGCGGATGCCGGGGTCCAGCCCCATCACCGTCTTTTGGCCCGCAGGCGCGGCCAGCAACAGATCACGCAGGTTATCGGCAAACACTTTGATGGCGACTTTTTCGGCGTCTTCACGCAGGCGGGCGAACAAATCGCGCTCGGTGCTGAGTGACAGCTTAACGCGCCAGGTCCAGGTCACGCACTTGCGCAGCAGGTCGTCGGCCGACCGGCCTTGATGGCTCCAGCCCAGGTGCAGCGCGATGCGGCCCTCCGCCAGGCTGGGGGTGGCTGCGGTCTTGGGCGCTGCTGGCGCTGTCTCTGCCTCAGGCAAGGTCAGTTTGGCATCCAAAATTTCAAGCTGCCGGCCACGGAACACCGCCAGCGCACGGTGCGAGGGCACGCGACCAATCGGCTCGTCGTAATCGAAATAGTCGCGGAACTTGGCGACCTCGGTATCGTTTTCGTTCTTGCCCGTCGCCAGCTTGCTTTGCAGCAGCCCTTCGGCCCACAACCACTGGCGCAGGTTTTGCACCAGCGCGGCGTCTTCCGCCCAGCGCTCGCTCAGGATGTCGCGCACACCGTCCAGCACGGCTTGCGTGGTGGTGAAGTCCTCACCGCCCTCGCCTTTTTCGGCTTTGACAAACGCGGCGGCTTCAGCGTGCGGCTCGCGCGTGGGATCGGCCCACAGCAAATTGGCCAGCGGCTCGATGCCGAATTCGCGCGCAATCTGCCCCTTGGTGCGGCGCTTGGGCTTGTAGGGCAGGTACAGGTCTTCCAGCTCTTGCTTGGTCGGGGCGGCTTCGATGGCGGCGCGCAGCTCAGGACTCAGCTTGCCCTGCTCATCGATGCTTTTGAGCACTGCGGCGCGGCGGTCATGCAACTCGCGCAGGTAGGCCAAGCGTGCTTCCAACTCGCGCATCTGCACGTCGTCCAGGCCGCCGGTGGCCTCTTTGCGGTAGCGGGCAATGAAGGGCACCGTGGCTCCACCGTCGAGCAGGTCAATGGCCGTCTGCACCTGCGTCTGGCGCACTTTCAGCTCGGCGGCAATCTGGGAAGAAATGGATGGCATCAGATGGGGGCACCATTGGGCCGCCAACGCGGCGGGTGCTCGTCAAAAAAGGGGGCGAGTTTGCCATAGGGTGTGCGGCCATTCGTCAGCACATGCAACCAGCAGGCGCATGCCTGGTGCGTTGTGTGCGGTTTGTCATGGCATCTTGCAGTTTTTTGAAGTCACTGGCTTTTGAAGCCGCTCGCTTGTCGCTCGCTTTCCACTCGTTTTTGCAACCACTCGCACATGGCCCGATACTCGCTACCCATGCTCCCCGGTTTACTCCACTGGTTTTTGACAGTCGCCGCACTGGCCAAGGCACGCGCATGAGCCGCGCGCCTTGGTATGCACGCTTGCGCCCACAGCCGGTGGCACGCGTGCTGCTGAGCGACTACGCGCTCAACGGCGCTGCCTGCGCTTTGGGCATGCTGCTGGTGGCCGCCCTCGTGCACGCCGCGTGGGGCGAAGCGGCAGCGGCCACCGCCACGGTGGGAGTGATTGCCACACTGGCCCCCGATCTGGTGGCTCCGCGGCGCGGCAAACTGGCCTACATGGCGGTGGCACCGCTGTTGGGCATTCCGCTGTTTTTTGCCGTGCAACTGCTGCGCGGCCAGCCGCTGGCGCTGGGTGCGCTGCTGGTGGCGGCGACGTTTTTGGCTTTTCTGGGCATGGCCTGGGGCAAGCGTGGCGCGCCAGTGGCCATCGGGGTCATGTTGACGACGATTTTTTCGCTGTCCACACCCGCACCTGCCCACGCCACTGACGCCTTGGTGCGCGCGCTGCAATGCGGGCTGGGCGCGGCACTGTATGTGGCTTGGTCGGTGCTGGCGAACACCGTACTGAACGCCCGCTTTCGCACCCAACTGGTGGCCCAGGTGCTGCTGGCTCTGGCGGCGTTGATGCGCGCCCACGCCAGTCGGCTGGACCCGAACACCACACCCGATCACGACCATCACAGCCCCCGCGATGCCACTGGCGGCGTGGCCGAATTGCTGGCGCGTCAGGCCGCGCTGGCCGATTTGCTGCAATCAGCGCGCGATGTGGTGCTGGAGTCGCCCCGCACACCACACCGCCAACGTCTGGCGGGCATGCTGATGGTGGTGCTGGACATGCGCGACCACCTGGTTGCAGGCGAGCTGGATTTGCCCGGCGTGCGCCAGCACGCCCACAGCGCCGCCCGGCTGGCCGACGTGGCGGGCGTATACCGCGTCATGGCGCGCGACGTGACCGCCATGGCCGACGCCCTGTTGTGGCACCGCCGCCCATCTGCGGCCATAGACCACACGGCGCAACTGACCACGCTGGGACTGGGCGCACCGTCGTCACCAAATACATCAGATGCACCAGATACGCCGAACACTTCAGGTACGTCCGGCGCGACAGATCCAGCCAACCTGGCCGAACACCTGCTGCGTGGCGTGGCATCACGTGTTTCCCACCAAAACCGTGCCATGCAGCGATTGACCGCGCTGGCGCGTGGCCAGGCTCAACCCGATCTGGCCGTGGTCCGCAATAGCTGGCGACTGTTCGTCAGCCCTACCGACTGGTCGCTGCAACCGTTTTTAAGTCTGTGGCACTGGCAACAACCCGCGCTGCGCCATGCCCTGCGCGCAGCCCTGGCGGTGGGCACGGGCTACGCCATCACGCTGTGGCTGCCCTGGGGCTCGCACGATTACTGGGTGCTGCTGACCATCGTGGTGGTGCTGCGCGGCAGTCTGGCGCAAACGCTGGAGCGGCGCAACCAGCGCGTGGCCGGCACGCTGATGGGCAGCTTGCTGGCCACCGGCTTGCTGGCGCTGCACCCCGGCACACTGGCGCTGACTTTGACATCCGCCGTGGCACAGGGCGTGGCGCATGCCTTTGCACTGCGCCGTTATGTGATCACGGCTGTGGCCGCTTCGGTACTGGGCTTGGTGCAGGCCCACTTGCTGCATGCGGGCAGCAGCCCGGCCTTTGCGCTGCTGGAGCGCGTGGGCGACACCGTGCTGGGCGCAGGCATCGCCTGGGTGTTCGCCTATGTGCTGCCATCGTGGGAACGCGATCAGTTGGCGGGCCTGGTGCACCGCGCACTCAAAGCCCTGCGCCAGCACGCACGGCTGTCGCTGAACCTGGCCGCCCTGCACGATCTGGACACCCAGGCCGAGCTGGCCTGGCGGCTGGCACGACGCGAAGCCTACGACGCGCTCTCCGCCCTGGTGCAGGCCACGCAACGCGCCCTGGTCGAGCCGCGTGCCGTGCGTCCGCCGTTGATGCTGCTCGAGCAAATGCAAGGCCACAGCTACCAGTTGATGGGCCAGCTCAGTGCCATCAAATCCATGATGCTGCTGCGGCGCGATCAGTTGCAGGCCGATGTGATTGCCGAGCCATTGACGCAGGCCAGCGCCTGCATCACGACCGTGTTGGCCATCCACCCGCCAGCCGTCGCCACACCCGGATCGACCAACGGCGACAGTAACAACAACAGTGCCAGCCACAGTGCCACCCACAGTGACAGCGACAGCAACGACGGCCCGCTGGGCACCGTCCCCGAAGTGCTGCCCGATCCTTTTCACCAGGACGTCAGCCCCTGGGTGCTGCGCCGCCTGCACCTGGCCACCGCATTGGCGCACGAAGTACA
Source organism: Ottowia sp. (assembly GCF_047975795.1). Lineage (GTDB taxonomy): Bacteria > Pseudomonadota > Gammaproteobacteria > Burkholderiales > Burkholderiaceae_C > Ottowia. The sequence goes on from NZ_JBKEEE010000083.1 coordinate 65,566, forward strand.
CACCGATGCGCACCGCATTCTGGATGAGCTGGCTCAGATCCATTCAATAGCTGCTGACGTTGATCCTGAAAGCGATGGCCGCCACTGACCGCCACACTGACCATCAGTTTCAGCCAGCCTCCAGCGCGGCAAAGCGCAGCGGCAGCAGCTCACCCAAGCCAAACTCATCCAGCAGCGCCTTCAGCCGATCAGCCGCACTGCGCTGGCGCTGGCCGGTGTAGCGGGCAATGATCAGCTCGTTTTTCAGACTGTGTTCCCAGCCGACCAACTCGGTCACGGTGACGCTGTAACCTTGCGACTGCAAATACAGGCAACGCAGCACGTTGGTGAGCTGGCTGCCCATTTCGCGCGTGTGCAAAGGGTGGCGCCACAACTCGGCCAGTGGGGTGCGTGCCAGTTGCAAGGCTTTGTGCTGGCGCAGGCGCGCGGCCAGCTCGGCCTGACAGCAGGGCACCAGCACCATGGCCTGGGCGCGCTTTTGCAGACCGAAGGCGATGGCATCGTCGGTGGCGGTGTCGCAGGCGTGCAAGGCGGTGACGACGTCAAAGCGCTCCGGCAAATCGCTCACCTGCACCGATTCAGCCGCCAACACATTGAGAAAACGCATGCGCTCAAAACCCAGGCGCGCGGCCAACGCGCGCGAGCGCTGCACCAGATCAGGCCGGGTCTCGATGCCGTAGATCCAGCCGCTGCCCTGTGGGCGCAGCAGCAGGTCGTACAGGATGAAGCCCAAATAGGACTTGCCCGCACCGTGGTCGGCCACAGCCAACGCATTCCCATCCACCGGAGTCAGCTCGCCCAAAATTTTTTCGATGAACTGCACCAAATGCTCAACCTGCTTGAGCTTGCGGCGCGAATCCTGGTTCAGCCGCCCCTCGCGGGTGAGGATGTGCAACGCTTTGAGCAACTCGACCGACTGGCCAGGACGCAACTCAGGCAGCACGGTATCTTGCGCATTTTTATGGGCTTTGGCGTTTGTATTTCTGGCGTTGAAGGATCTTTTATTCATAGCAGCAATGGCCTGTGATGGCTACAACCGGCTTGACCGTGAGCGCATTAGCCGTTACCCGCAAGCGACTTTAATCGGTGAAAAAACTGGTGTCATCGTCTGACTCTTGCGCTTCGACGCGAAAGCTCTCGTTGGCCCAGGCACCCAGGTCATACAGTTTGCAGCGCTCGCTGCAAAAAGGGCGAAAGCGGTTTTCGGGCGCAAACAGGCTGGGGCCTGCACACGCCGGACAGCGCACGGTGCGACCTTGGGGCGCAGGTGATGGCGTGGCAGAAGTCGCTGTCATACGCACAGACTGATTTCAAGCGGCACATCGTCGTGTACGGCATGCAATTTGCCACCGTCATCCAGACGCATCAACCGCACTGACGCCATCAGCCGGTTACCACTGATTTCGGGCACCAGATCAAGCGCCGCGTCAATGTGCAGGCGCATCAACTGGAAGGTGCGCCCCTGCGACAGGGTTTGCTGAAAGTGCCCTTTCAGCGCCATGACTTTTTGGGGCTTGCCAAAGTCGCGGCAAATTTGCAGCAGCAGCGCCACGGCACGCGCCAACGGCACCAGCGTTTGCGCCCACTGATCCAGATCGCTGCGGCGTTGCTCTGGCAAGCAGTGCTGCCAATGGTAATAAGCGGGCAGATCGAACGCGCAGGTACCCGCTGGAATCACGGCGCGGCTGCGCACGGTCATCAAAAACTCATTGTCCAGCAAGGGGCTGCCGGGTTTGCCATGCTGCCGACTGAGCTGCTCGAACGCTTCACTGAGCTGGCCCAGCACCGCGTCGAGCGATGCCTCTGAAATGGCAGGATTGCCGCGGAAGGCCGTCATTTGCAGCTTATGTCGCTCCAGATCTTTGAGAACGTCGGATTTGAGGTCAGCACGGCTGGCCACGTCCATCACCTCAAACACAGTAATGAGCGCGAAGTGGTGATCCATCGCACTGTCGCGCGGCATCAACTGAGCCAGGCGTCCAAACAGGTGCTCCAGCCGGAGATAAGTGCGGATGCGTTCGTTAAAAGGATATTCGTACAGGATCACGCGGGGGCCTTGACAGGTGACCCGGCATCATAGCTCCAAGCAGGCAGCCCCATCGCTAACTTGTTGTTGCAATTGGGGCAGCGAGACTTCGGCTCCATTGAAAATCACCGTGTCGGCGGCAGCCAGACGATCCACGCGCTGCGCTTGCGCGTGCACGATGCGTTCGACTTCATCACGGGGCAACTGGTTGCGGCGCTGCACGCGGCTGATTTGCGTGTCGGTGTCGCAATCCACCACCCACACGCGATCCACACGTGCGCGCCAACGGGCACCGGCTTCGACCAGCAAGGGCACATCAAACACGATCAGCGCCCGGCCTTCAGCGATGGCTTGGCGCGCCTGGCGATCAGTTTCTTGTGCCACCAGAGGGTGGATGATGGCTTCAAGCTGCTGGCGGGCAGCGGGGTTCTCAAATACCAAAGCACGCATGGTCGCCCGATTAAGCGCGCCATCAGCATCCATCAAACCCGCGCCGAATTGCGCCGCAATGGCGGGCAGCGCGCTGCCCCTTGCCGCTGTGGTGGCGCGCGAGATGGCATCGGCATCCACGATCGCCGCGCCTCGGTCAGCCAGCACGGTGGCCACCGTGCTTTTGCCGCTGCCAATGCCGCCAGTCAGGCCAAGCAAAAATGGCAAGCGCATGCCCATCGTCAGGTCAAAGCCCCAGCACACGCAAAATGGATTGCGGACCAAACAGCATGGCCGTCACTCCAGCCATGGCCAGAAACGGGCCAAACGGCATGACACCGCCTTCGCGCAGCCCGCTCATGAATTTCAGCCCAATGCCGACCACGGCACCAATGACCGAAGACATCAGCATCATGGGCACCAGCGCCTGCCAGCCAAACCATGCCCCCAACGCCGCAAACAGCTTGAAATCGCCAAAGCCCATGCCTTCCTTGCCCGTGGCCAGCTTGAAAGCCCAATACACCAGCCACAGCGACATATAGCCACCCACTGCGCCCCATACAGCATCAGTCAGCAGCACACCCGTCCAACCCAAAATAGACGCAATCAGACCCGCCCACAGCAAAGGCAGCGTTAGCGCATCGGGCAACAGCGTGGTGTCCCAGTCGATCAGCGTCAAAGCCACCAGCACAGCCGAGAAACCACACCACGCCAGCGCAGGCCACGTCCAGCCCCACCGCCAGACACACCATGCGAACAACAGGCCCGTAACCAGTTCAACCATGGGATAGCGCAGGCTGATAGGCGTTTTGCAAGACGAACAACGGCCTCGCAAAAACAGATAACTCAAAACCGGAACGTTTTCCCACCAAACGATTTGATGTCCGCATTGCTGACACCTTGATCGCGGAACCAGCAGGTTAAACCGCTCTGAGTGCTCTGGAGACGGCGCTTGCCCAGTGAATTCGGCGCATTCAACCGCCCAAGCTTGCTCCATCATCTTGGGCAGCCGGTAGATCACCACATTCAGAAAACTGCCAATCAACAGACCAAACAGGCCACCTGTAGCGGCCTGCACCCATATCGCGTCGGGCATCAAACAACTTGGCCGAGTTTGAAGATAGGCAGGTACATCGACACCACGATGCCACCAATCAATGTACCCAACACCACGATGATGATGGGCTCCATCAAGCTGGACAAGCCTGCCACCATTTCATCTACCTCGGCCTCATAGAAATCGGCCGCTTTGCCCAGCATGTGATCCAACGCACCCGACTCTTCGCCGATGGCCGTCATTTGCAGCACCATGCTGGGAAAAATATTGGCATTGGTCATGGCACCCGTCAGGCTGGTGCCTGTGGACACCTCTTGCTGAATCTTGTCAGTCGCTATCTGATATACCGAGTTGCCAGCGGCACCGCCCACCGAATCCAGCGACTCGACCAAAGGCACGCCAGCCGCAAACATGGTGGACAAGGTACGGGTCCAGCGGGCAATGACCGATTTCTCAATCAAATCACCAAAAATAGGAATCTTCAGAAGCAAGCGATCCATGAACATCTGGACTTTTTCATTGCGCTTCCAGGCTTGCAAGAAAAAATAGATGCCAAAACCCAGCCCACCAAATATCAACCACCACCATTCAACAAAAAATTCACTAATGGCCATCACAAACAATGTGGGTGCAGGAAGGTCTGCACCAAATGAAGAAAAAACCTCTTTAAAAGCTGGAATCACAAAGATCATGATCAAGGCAACCACCAAAAATGCCACGACAATAACAGCCGTCGGATACATCAATGCAGACTTGATCTTGGACTTGATCGCCTCAGTCTTTTCCATATAAGTGGCCAGACGATCCAACAGGCTTTCCAAAATACCCGCTGTCTCACCCGCCTCCACCAGATTGCAGTAAAGGCTGTTAAAGTACATAGGGTACTTTCTGAAAGCCGCTGCCAACGAGGTGCCTGTTTCGACATCTGAACGAATATCGTTCAAAAGCTTGGCCACGCTGGGATTAGGATTACCTCGTCCTACAATATCAAATGACTGTAATAAAGGCACTCCAGCCTTCATCATGGTTGCCATTTGGCGTGTGAAAATCGCAATCTCTTTGGGCTTGATCTTCTTGCCCGCACGCATGCGGCGCTTTTTGATCTTGGTAACGAATACACCCTGCCGACGCAAGGTGGCTTGCGCCTGAGCTTCACCCGCAGCACGTGTTTCACCACGCACGGCCTTGCCATTGCGATCCTTGCCCTCCCACTCAAAGACAAATTCTTTTACGCCCTTATTGGCGCCAGCCGCTAATGTTGCCATAATTTCAATACCAGTATACTTTAATTAGTGTTATGCGTTAGTGACAGCCAAGACCTCTTCTAAAGAAGTCACCCCGATTTGAACTTTATGCAATCCTGATTCCCGCAATGAACGTACTCCGTCTTTACGTGCTTGCTCCGCAATTTCCAATGCGCTGCCATCAGCCAGAATGATTCGTTGCATATCTTCAGTAATAGGCATCACTTCATAAATCCCGACTCGACCTTTATAACCGTTATTGCAGGCATTGCAACCCACAGGCTTGTATGGCGTCCAACTACCATCAAGATCCGACTCTTTGAAGCCGGCATCTATCAATGCCTCATGTGGAATGTCCATTGGCTCCTTGCACTGCGGGCAAAGCCGCCGACCTAAACGCTGTGCAGTGATCAAGATAACACTAGACGCAATATTGAAAGGGGCAATGCCCATATTGCGCATCCGCGTCAATGTGGTTGGCGCGTCATTCGTATGCAAAGTGGACAGCACCAAGTGACCCGTCTGTGCCGCTTTAATAGCAATGTCCGCTGTTTCTAGATCGCGAATCTCACCCACCATGATGATGTCTGGATCCTGACGCAAAAATGCACGCAATGCAACCGCGAATGTCAGCCCGGCCTTTTCATTCACATTCACCTGGTTGACACCAGGTAAATTAATTTCCGATGGATCTTCAGCCGTCGCGATATTGACACCAGATTTATTCAATAGATTCAAACAGGTGTACAGAGAAACAGTTTTCCCTGAGCCAGTCGGCCCAGTCACCAAAATCATGCCATAAGGTCTTTCAATGGCTTCCAGCAAGCGCTCTTTTTCGATGGGTTCATAGCCCAGCGCATCAATACCCATTTTGGCGCTATTCGGATCCAAAATACGAATCACGATCTTCTCGCCAAAAAGCGTAGGCAGCGTGCTGACACGAAAATCAATCACACGGTTGGGGCCCAGTTTGAGCTTCATTCGTCCATCTTGCGGTACCCGTTTTTCTGATATATCCAGTCTGGACAACACCTTGATGCGTGATGCCAGTTTTTCCTTGATCATGACCGGCGGCGAAACCATTTCACGCAACTCGCCATCAATGCGAAAACGAACCCGATAAGTGTGCTCATACGGTTCGAAATGCAAATCAGAGGCGCGTGCGCTCACGGCGTCGATCATCATTTTTTGCAAGAATTTGACAATAGGCGCATCTTCTACATCAGACTGTGCCGGATCAGAATCTTCCTGTTCAGTGGATCCTCCTAGCGACTCCTCATCAAATTCGAAATCACCACCCACAATACTGTCCATGGCGTCTGCCACAGGTCGAAATACTGTAGATAAAATATTGGTGAGTTTGTCAAACTCTGCAATCACCCATTCGACGCCCATTTGCGTCGCAAATTTGACTTTTTCTGCCGCCTCCTGATCCGAAGGGTCTGCCGTGGCAATAATCAAACGGCCTCCGCGCTTGCTCAGCGCGATCAGCCGGTATTGCATGGCCAGCTTGGGATCCAGCAGATCGACTGGCAACCGCTGCGGCTCAACGGCATCGATATCCAGCAATGGCGCAGCAAAAGCCTGCGACATCGTGTAAGCGAGATCTGAGGCTGACACCCCTCCAGATTCAATCAGCTCATTGATGAAATTGCGCTTATTGGCCAATGCCTTGCGATGAATATCCTCAGCGCTTTGCTGGTTCAGCTTGCCAGCCAAGACCAAAGCACGGCCTACGCCGGGCAAGGCTGGTGAAAGCGAATCCTTGGCAAGAGAATCAATAGCGACCATTGGCGAACTTCATATTTGTATACAGATGCAAGCTGTTCGATCATCGCCGATCGAGCATTCCATGTAAACGGCAAACCCTCGCTGCGTGTGCAGCAATCGACGGCTGTTCAGATAAGTTCACAGCCGCAGTTGCACCCTGCCATCGAAATGATGGGAACTTCTTTCGTTAGCACTCCCTCCAATAGAGTGCTAAAATACTTGAGTGATATGAAAGGACTTTACACATGACTGCTTCGGCTTCAGGCACTTCTGCAAAAGCTGTGGCGCTGGCCAACCCTTGGGCAGTCGTTCCACCACTGGGCAATCTGGACGCTTACATCACCGCCGTCAATCGGCTGCCGATGCTAACGCCAGAGCAAGAACAGCACTTTGCACACGAGCTGCGCGCTAACGGCGATCTGCAAGCGGCGGGCAAACTGGTGCTGTCTCACCTGCGTTTGGTGGTATCCACTGCGCGCCAATATCTAGGCTATGGATTGCCCCACGCTGACCTGATTCAGGAGGGCAATGTCGGCTTGATGAAAGCCGTCAAGCGCTTCGATCCTGATCAGGGCGTGCGCCTGGTCAGCTATGCCATGCACTGGATCAAGGCAGAAATCCACGAATACATTCTGAAAAACTGGCGCTTGGTCAAAGTGGCGACCACCAAAGCCCAGCGCAAACTGTTTTTCAACCTGCGTTCGATGAAGCAAGGTTTCAAGGCCGACGACGCCGCTGAAAACATCACCCATCGCGATGCCCTGACTTCAGCGCAGATCGATGTGGTGGCGCGCGAGTTGAACGTCAAACCCGAAGAAGTGCGCGAGATGGAAACGCGCCTTTCAGGCGGCGACGTGTTGCTCGACCCAACGCCTATCGATGGCGATGGAGAGCAGGCTTTTGGCCCCATCGCCTATTTGTCAGACGAGCAGCACGAACCCACCGCCATGCTCGAATCGGCCCAGCGCGACACATTGGCCACCGAAGGCGTCGCCGCTGCCCTCAAAGGGCTGGACGAGCGCAGCCGTCGCATCGTGACCGAGCGTTGGCTCAACGTCAACGATGATGGCTCAGGCGGCATGACGCTGCACGAGCTGGCCGCCGAATACGGCGTCAGCGCCGAGCGCATCCGTCAGATCGAGGTGGCGGCCATGAAAAAAATGCGCAGCGCCTTGACTGAATGCGCCTGACCCCAGCAGTCAGCACACTCCCAAAATAAAACCGCCTCGCAACAACATGGGCTGCAAGGCGGTTTTTGTTTTCAAATTGGCTAAAAATGCAGCCAAATCCAATGTATTAAGCTATCATTTGCATAGCAATAAATAAGCTTAACTCAGGCCCATCTGAACAGATTGAACGCGCTTTTATTCCAGCGTCACTTCCACGCGACGCGCCTCGGCATTGCTGCCAGTCGCTGCGGTGGTATCGGGCTTGCGCAGTTCCATCTTGTCTTCACCAATGCCCAAGGCCACCAGCGTGTCGCGTACGGCTTCGGCGCGCAGTTTGGCCAGAGCTTCGTTCTGTGCCATATCGCCGGTAACATCGTGATAGCCGCTGATAATCGCCCGTTTGCCTGCGGCCACACCCATCACCACGTCACCTAGCGCTTCTTGCGCGCCTGTGGCCAGATCGGCCTTGCCACTGACAAAGTAAAACTTGACGATGCCGTCCTCCACGCGCACCGCAGCTTCATCCACTTCCACAGCCAGCCCAGAGGCTGGCGCGGCAGCAGACGCGACAACCGCCACAGAAGTTACAGGGGCTGCCACCTTTGAAGTACGCCAAATAGCCACGCCCAGCACCAAACCAATGATCAGCAGCAGGATGCCAAACAGAACCGGCCAAAGCACACCTTGGTAGTCGTCGTCTTGAGCACTCATGAAAACTCCAGTGAAAAAGTGGCGCTATTGTATAAAGTTCACCCATGCGTCACCTTGACGATTCTGCGCACACCCCTTATGCCCATTTGCGCCAGCCTGGACGCGATCCGCTGCACATGCTGGCGCGTACACGCGCTGAATGGCAACAGCAGGCTCACGGCGCTCCGGCCGATTTGTGGGTATTTGGTTATGGGTCGTTGATCTGGCGGCCCGACTTTGAATACACCGAGCGCCACCCCACCCGTGTGCACGGCTGGCACCGTGCGCTGGCCATGTGGAGCCGCGTCAACCGCGGCACGCCGGAGCAGCCTGGATTGGTGTTTGCCCTGTTGCACGGCGGCAGTTGCCAGGGCGTGGTTTACCGCATTGCCCACCACTTGGTTGATGGCGTGCTGACCGCGCTGTGGGCGCGCGAAATGCCCAGCGCCGTGTACGACACCCGCTGGCTGCCCTGCGCCACGCCGCACGGCACTGTGCTTGCGCTGGCTTTTACGCTGTCGCGCCGCAGCCCGGCTTTCACGGGCGAGCTGACGCCTGAGCAATACCGCCACATCTTCCACCACGCCCACGGGCGTTATGGCAGCACGCTCGACTATGCCCAGCAAACTCACCAAACTCTGCACGCGCAAGGCATTCATGACCGTCGATTGGCCCACATCCTGAGCCACGCTGTCCACCGCCCTCCCCAGTCAGACTGATTCAACCCCTCATCCGCATGAACCCCGACATCGCCCACCTGCGTAAAAGCTATGAACGCGCCGAACTGTCTGAAGACGCCTCACACGCCGATCCCATACAGCAATTTGCCCAATGGTTTGATGAAGCCCGCGCCAGCCAAGTGCCCGAACCCAACGCCATGACACTGGCCACCGTGGGTGCCGATCTGCGCCCCAGCACCCGCGTGGTGCTGATCAAAGACTTTGATGCGCGCGGCATCGTCTGGTACACCAACTACGACAGTCGAAAAGGCCAGCAACTGGCGGGCAACCCCTATGCCGCGCTGCAATTTCACTGGGTCGATCTGGAGCGCGTGGTGCGCATCGAAGGCGTGGCTGACAAAGTGGACGCCGCCGACAGCGATGCCTACTACGCCAGCCGTCCGCTCGACAGCCGCATCGGAGCCTGGGCCAGCCCGCAAAGCCAGCCCATCCCCGGCCGCGCCTGGTTGGTGGCTGAAGCTGCCAAACACGGTGCCAAGTTCATGCTCAACCCGCCCCGTCCGCCGCACTGGGGCGGTTTTCGCCTCAAGCCCGACCGTTGGGAATTCTGGCAAGGCCGCAAAAGCCGCTTGCATGACCGGCTGTGTTATCGGCTGGAAAACGGCACATGGGGGCGCGAGCGACTGGCCCCCTGAGCCGCTGAGCCACTCAAACGGGCGATGGACGCACCCCCCATGCATCACTTCAACATGACCAAGATCACAGGCTGACCGTTAACTCTTGGCATGCCCACGCAAGCGTTCATGGACTCGCGCTCTTTCGCTTTCTCCACCGACTACCAGCGCCGCATCAACCGCGTGCTGGATCACATCCGTGCGCACTTGGCCGAGCCGCTGGACTTGGCGGTGCTGGCTGAGGTGGCGCATTTTTCGCCTTGGCATTTCATCGCATTTTTCAAGCCATAACCGGGGAGACGCTGGCCGACGCAGTGCGTCGGACACGCCTGGAAGCCGCCGCCCAACGACTGCTGCACCAACCTCGCACCACGGCGTTCAGTATCGGGCTGGACGTAGGATTTTCCTCACCCGAAACGTTCACACGCAGCTTCAAAGCGCACTTTGGCATGACGCCTACGGCCTGGCGACGCGACGGCTGGCGCACCCACGCCGCGCTGCGTGCCGAACAGCATCACAAGATTCGTCAAGCCGCGCACAAGGCAAATCAAGACGCGGCGATGCGTCTGGCTCAGGATACGCAGCGTTGGCCCGTGGGTGCCATCGACTGGAAAGGACTGAAGATGCAAATTGAAATCAAAACCTTGCCCGCCATGCACTTGGCCTATCTGCGCCACACCGGGCCGTACGTGCAACCCACCATTCCGCAGGCGTGGGAGCACTTTGTCGCCTGGTGCGATCGCCACGGCCTGATGACACCACGCCGCACCATGCTGGGCATTGGCCAGGACAACCCCGAAATCACCCCAGCTGACAAGCTGCGCTACGACTGCTGCGTTCAAGTGGACACGGACTTTGTCCCGCCGCGTGATGACACATTGCCCATCGGCGTGCAGGATTTCGTCGCCGGACGCTTTGCCTGTGCACGCTTCAGCGGCCTGGGGCATGAGATTGGCCCCGCGTGGGGCCAACTGTACGGCCAGTGGTTGCTCCAAAGCGGCCATGTGCCTGCGCACCGGCCGGGTTTTGAGCTGTACGATGACAGTTTCACGGTCGACATGCAGACCGGTGCCTTTACCTGCTGGTTGTGTTTGCCGATCAAGGGATGAGCAGACGTGGGAGCGCGTTCAAAGCCTCTGCGCGTTGGGCGGCGACAATCTGCCCATGACGCCCGCCCAGATCGACCATTTTTTCGCCACCCTGCAAGCCACCAATCCGCTTCCTGCCAGCGAACTGGAATACACCAGCGTGTTCGAGCTGCTGGCCGCCGTGTTGCTGTCAGCCCAAGCCACCGACGTGGGGGTGAACAAGGCCACGCGGGGCTTGTTTCCCGTCGCCAATACGCCGCAGAAGATTCTGGATCTGGGTCTGGAGCGGCTGGAAGGCCACATCAAAACCATCGGCCTGTTCCGCAGCAAGGCCCGGCATTTGATGCAGACCTGCCAGATTCTGGTGGAGCGCCACGGCGGCGAAGTGCCGCGCACGCGCGAAGCGCTGGAAGCACTGCCGGGTGTGGGCCGCAAAACCGCCAACGTGGTGCTGAACGTGGCGTTTGGCGAGCCAACCATGGCGGTGGACACGCACATCTTCCGCGTCGGTAACCGCACCGGGCTGGCACCGGGCAAAACGCCGCTGGCGGTGGAGCTGCAATTGCTCCGACGCGTGCCTGCCAAATATTTGACGCACGCCCATCACTGGTTGATTCTGCATGGGCGGTATATCTGTGTGGCACGCACGCCGCGCTGCTGGCAATGCGCCGTGTCCAGCGACTGCGGCTACACAGAAAAAACGCCCGCGCACTGATAAAGCACGCGGGCGTTTGAGGGCCGTTGGCCTGCGGGTCAGAACAGCAGGTTCGGCAAGAAGGTGGTGATCTGCGGCACGTAAGTCACCAACCCCAGGAAGGCCAGCAAAATCATGGTCCAAGGCGCAGCCGCGCGCACCACCTGCGCCACCGACATGTTGGTAATGCCTGAGGTGACGAACAGGTTCAGCCCCACCGGGGGTGTGACCATACCGATCTCCAGGTTGACCACCATGATGATGCCCAAGTGCACCGGATCAATGCCCAGACGCTCGGCAATCGGGAACAGGATGGGTGCCAGAATCAAAATGACCCCGGTAGGCTCCATGAACATGCCCGCCACCAGCAGCAGGATGTTGACCACCATCAAAAACTGCCAAGGGGGCATGCCCATGCCGACAATGGCTTCGGCAATGGCTTGCGGAATGCGCTCGGTGGTCAGCACGTGGGCAAACAGCAGTGCATTGGCGACAATGAACATCAGCATGATGGTCACCTTGGCCGACTCCAGCAACACGTGCGGCACGTCTTTCATCTTCAGATCGCGGTAGACAAACACCGCGATAAAGAAGGCGTACACCGCCGCCACCGCCGCCGCCTCGGTGGGCGTGAACACACCGCCGTAAATGCCGCCCAAGATGATGAAGATCAGCATCAGACCCCACATGGAGTCGCGCCCAGCATCAAACACCTCACCCGCGCTGGCGCGCGGCTGTCTCGGCAAATCCAGTATCCGCGCACGCCAGTAAATGGCCACCATCAACAGCAGGCCCAGCAGCAGGCCAGGAACCACCCCCGCCATGAACAGCTTGCCGACCGAGGTTTCGGTCGTAGCGCCGTAGACCACCATCACGATCGACGGCGGAATCAGAATGCCCAGCGTGCCTGCGTTGCAGATCACCCCCGCTGCAAAACCCTGGGTGTAACCGGCCTTGACCATGCCCGCGATCACGATCGATCCCACCGCCACCACCGTTGCGGGCGACGAACCGGATACGGCGGCAAACAGCATGCAGGCCATGACCGACGCCATGGCCAGGCCGCCACGCAGATGGCCAATGCAGGCGTTGGCAAAACGGATCATGCGGCGCGCCACGCCGCCGGTGGTCAAAAACGTGCCCCCCAAAATGAAGTACGGGATGGCCAGTAGCGTGTAGTGCTCCGACGTTTCATACATCTTGAGCGTGAGCGAGGCCAGCGAATCTTGCGTAAAGCCCAGAATCACCACCAGCGACGACAACCCCAAGGCCACCGCCACGGGCATGCCCAGGAACATGAAAACGAACAGCAGGCTGAACAAAACAATGGTGTTCATGGTTTGGCCTCCTCCATTTCTTCGCGCATCTTGAGCGCGTCTTTGGCCTCATCGCCCAGCAAGGCACCGCCCTGACCCGTCACCAAACGATAGAAAATGCCCAAAAAACGCAGGGCCAACAAGCCAAACCCGAATGGCAAAACCATCTTTGGCATCCACTGCGGAATCGGTAAATCTTGCATCAAAATGCCGACGTTGTAGAGCTTCATCACATACTGCCAGCCGCCAAATGCCAGGATACAGGCGTACACCACACACAGCGCCGATGCCACCACGCCCACCCAGCGGGCTATGGAGGGACTCAAGGCGCGCGTCAGAATGTCAATGCCAATGTGCGTGCCCACCCGCACGCCGTAAGACAGGCCGATGAAGATTAGCCATGCAAACAGCACGCCTGTCAGCTCCAGCGCCCAGACAAAGCTGTAGTTAAAGATATAGCGGGCCACCACCTGGGTGAACGTGATGCTGACCATGCCAGCCAGCATCAGCGCCAGAAAGCTCTCTTCAAGTTTGTCGAGCCAGCGCATGGTTTGTCATCTCCTCAAAACAATGGCGACCCACCGCAAAGGCAGGCCGCCATTTTGTTATTGCGACATCAAGCAACGGCGCGCACAAATCATGGGCGAGTTGGCGCGCTGTGGGCGTTACTTTGTGGGCGTTACTTGTTGGACTTCAGCGCCGCGTCGATCAAATCGCGACCAATGCCACCTTCAAACTTCTTCCACACCGGCTCCATGGTCTTGCGCCATGCGGCCAAGTCTTCTTTCGACAGTTGCTGGATCTTGGCCTTGCCCGCCTTGGCGATCAAGCCCTTGTCGCGCTCATTGAGGTCGGCCGCAATCTTGTTGCCGTGGGCCGTGGCTTCAACCATGGCTTCAGACAGACCTTTGCGCACGTCAGCAGGCAGGCCTTCCCACCACTTGGCGTTGGTGACCACCATGTAGTCGATCACGCCGTGGTTGGTTTCGGCAATGGTTTTTTGCACTTCAAAAAACTTTTGCGAATAGGTGTTGGACCAGGTGTTTTCTTGCCCATCCACCACGCCGGTTTGCAGCGCTTGGTACACCTCTGAGAAAGCCATTTTTTGCGGGTTGGCATCCAGCGCGCGGAACTGCGCTTCCAGCACGTCAGAGCTTTGGACTCGGAATTTCAAGCCCTTGACATCCTCAGGGCGCTTGAGTTGGTCTTTGTCGCTGGACAACTGTTTCATGCCGTTATGCCAATAGGCCAGGCCCAACAAGCCACGGTTGGTCATCGACTTCAGCAGGCCTTGGCCTTCGGCGCTGGCCTGAAAGCGATCCACAGCGGCCATGTCGTCAAACAAAAACGGCAGATCGAACAGCTGAATCTTCTTGGTATAGCGGTCAAACTTGGACAGCGATGGCGCAATCATTTGCACATCGCCCAGCAGCAGCGCTTCCATTTCCTTGCCATCGCCAAACAGTTGCGAGCTGGGAAACACTTGCACTTGCACCTTGCCGGGCAACTTCTTCTCGGCCAGTTCCTTGAACTTCAATGCCGCTTGGCCTTTGGGCGTCTGATCGGCCACCACGTGGCTGAACTTGATCACGATGGGCGACTGCGCCATGGCCCCCAAAGGAAGGGCCATCAAACCGGCCAGTGACAGTGCGGCCAACAACGGACGACGGCTCAATTTCGTGAACATATTCATTTAGCAATCCTTACATCAAAGAAACAGAACATGGAGAGTTACAAAGCATAACCACAAACTTTCCACCTCCCTTACGGCAGTGCGCACTGAAATTGTGGAGCGAAAATCAGGGTGATTACCACCGGATTTACCCTGCGTCTGGGCACGGCCACATTGCCATTACGCCGCCTCAAATTTCCGTCGCCGCTTTGAGTCCCACCGCCGCCAGCGCAGGGCAGATCAACGCAGCAGCGGCCAGCATGGCCCCCAGCAAAGACAGATCGGCACCCACCGGCTGGCCATGAATGGCGTGGTGCACAGCCAGCGCGCCAAAAATGAGGGCGGGGGCCACCAAAGGCAGCACCATCAGCATCACCAGCATGGCCGCACCATGCAGGCCACCTGCCAGTGCTGCTGCCACACCGGTCACCAGCACCAGCACGCCCGTGCCCAGCGCCAGGCCCAGCATCAACACCGCCAATGGCCAGGCGGCCAAGCCGAATTGCAGTGCCAGTAGCGGGGCGACCAGCAGCACGGGCACAGCGGTCAATACCCATTGCGCCGCCAAACGCGCAGCCACCAGCAGCGCCAAAGGCATGCCGCTGGCGCGGCAGGCCAACAGCCACTGGTCGATCCAGCCGTGCTGCAAATCGTCCTGGAACATCTTGCCGCTGGCCAGCAGCACGGCCAGTAGCGCACCCACCCACAACACGCCGGGGGCCAGCAATTGCAAGGTGACGGCATCGGGCCGCAGCGACAGCGGGAACAGCGTGGCCACCATGGCAAAAAACAGCGCATGCCAAGCCAGATCGGCCGGGCAGTGTACGGCCTGCGCCCATTCGCGCAAAAACACAGCGCGCAGCATGGGCCAAGTCATGCGTCTTCTCCAGTCAATTGCTCCTGAATAAATAGCTGTTCACGCTTTGCAGAAAAGCGCAAAAAACACTTTTTATACGCAGGAAATTGCTCTGAAAGGGGTTGATGGCTGGTCAGCACAATGGCTCCGCCAGCAGCCACGTGTCGAGCAGCCAGATCAGCCAGCGCGACGCAGGCGGCAGCGTCCAGCGCATCCAGCGGTTCGTCCAGTAACCACAGCGGGCGCGGCACCAGCGCCAATGGGGCCAGCGCCAGCTTGCGGCGCTGACCGGCCGACAGCAGCCGTACCGGGCGGCCCAAGGGCACGCCTTGCGCCATCAAATGCTGACACAGCCCGGCAAATGCGCTGCCCGCTGCGCCCGCCAGTTGCAGCCGCAGGTGCAAATTCAACTCGGCATCCAGGTCTTCAGCCAGCGCGTTGGCATGGCCAACCCACCATAGATCAGTACACAGGTGGCTGGTTTTGGCGGCGGCAGGCGGGCGCAACCCGGCCAAAGCGCGCAGCAAAGTGGTTTTGCCGCAGCCGTTAGGGCCGATGAGATGAACCACCTCACCAGGCCGCACCGTCAAATCCAGCGGCCCCCATAACAACGTGCCGCCGCGCTCGCCCGCCCAGCCTTCGATCTGAATCAACGGCGCGAGGGCGGTGGAAGTCAAGCCAGCGTGACCCGTGCAAACTTGCGCTTGCCCACCTGTACCACACAAGTGCCTGCGGGCAATTTCAGGCCCTTGTCGCTGATGACGACCGAATCGACGCGCACGCCGCCACCGTCAATCAGGCGGTTGGCCTCGCTGGTGGACGGTGCCAGTCCGGCTTGTTTGAGCACCTGGCCGATACCCAATGGCGCACCGCTCAACTGCACCTCGGGGATGTCGTCAGGCACGCCGCCCCTGCTGCGGTGAATGAAGTCTTGCTCTGCCACATCGGCAGCGGCAGCGGAATGAAAGCGCGCGGTGATTTCCTTGGCCAGCATGACCTTGGCGTCTTTGGGGTTGCGGCCTGCGGCCACCTCTTTTTGCAGCGCCTCAATCTCAGCCATCGACTTGAACGACAGCAGCGTGTACCAGCGCCACATCAGTTCGTCGCTGATCGACAGCACCTTGGCGAACATGGTGTTGGCGTCTTCGGTGATGCCGATGTAATTGTTCTTGGACTTGGACATCTTCTCGACGCCGTCGGTGCCCTCAAGCAATGGCATGGTGAGGATGCACTGTGGCTCCTGGCCATATTCCTGCTGCAAGTGGCGGCCCATCAGCAGGTTGAACTTCTGGTCGGTACCACCCAACTCGATATCGGCCTTGAGTGCCACCGAGTCGTAGCCCTGCATCAACGGGTACAAAAACTCGTGCACGCTGATGGGCGTGCCCGCCTTGAAACGCTCGTGGAAGTCGTTGCGCTCCATCATGCGGGCCACGGTGTATTTGGCGGCCAGCTCGATCATGCCGCGCGCGCCCAGGGTGTCGCTCCACTCGCTGTTGTAGCGCAGCTCGGTTTTGGCCGGGTCCAGCACCTTGTAGGCCTGGGCCTTGTAGGTTTCAGCGTTGGTGCGGATCTGCTCGGCGCTCAAGGGCGGGCGCGTGCTGTTGCGCCCCGACGGGTCGCCAATCAGGCTGGTGAAGTCCCCGATCAGAAAAATCACCGTGTGCCCCAAGTCCTGCAACTGGCGCAGCTTATTCAGCACCACGGTGTGGCCGATATGAATATCAGGTGCCGTCGGATCCAGCCCGAGCTTGATGCGCAACGGCTGGCCGGTGGCTTCGGCGCGGGCCAGTTTTTGCAACCAGTCTTGCTGCGGCAGTAATTCGTCGCAACCGCGCAGGCTAATCGCCATAGCTTCACGAACGCGATCGGTCACAGGATGCTCGGTCAGTTTGGCGTCAGAATTCATGGGGTTGGTTGTGGGGGCTAGTTTGCGCCGCTATACTTATTGGCTAGGCCGCAATTTTAGCGGCCATGCGCTTGTTTAAAAGAGCGCTTTGCCAGGCAGACGCTTGAAATCTGCCGTGTCTTTGAATCGCCGACACACTCCGGAATATCTTCGCGTGAAGCAGCAACTGATTTTCACTGGCCTTGCACTGGCCGATTTGATTCATCGCCACCCCAAACGCATCGCCGCCTCTATTGGCGCGGTGCTGCTGTGCGGCGGCGGCGGTGCCTATGCCGTCGCTTCATTGGCACCGGCCATGCCCACCGAACCGGTGCGTCTAGTTTCTGATCCGGTTGATCCTGCCGACACCGTCGCCGCCCAACTGGATCAACTCGATACCTTCTCATTCACGCTGTACCGCAGCGAAGCCACACGCTCGTCCGACACGCCCGAAGCCTTGCTCAAACGTCTGGGCATTGCCGACCCAGCCGCCGCCGCCTTTTTGCGCAAAAACACGGCGGTGCGCCAAGCTTTGTTCAGCAAAGCCGGTGTCGGGCGCATGGTCACTGCCGAAGCCACTGATCGCCAAGAGTTGCAATTGTTGCGCACGCACTGGCTGGACAAGGGCGATGACGACAGTTTCAAGCGCTTGGTGGTCGAACGCTCAGACGACAGCTTCAGCGTGCGCATTGAAGCCGCGCCCTTGATCGCTACCCAGCGGCTGGCTGGCAGCGTGATCAACAGCACGCTGTTTGCCGCCACCGATGAAGCGCAAGTGCCGGACAGTGTGACCCGGCAGTTGATCGACATTTTTGAATCCAACGTCGACTTCCATCGCAGACTGCGCAAAGGTGATCGTTTCTCCATCGTCTACGAATCGCTGGAGGCCGATGGCGAACCCGTCCGTGCTGGAAGAATTCTGAGCGCTGAAATCATCAACCGTGGTAAAACACACCAAGCGTTGTGGTTCCAACATGGCAGCAGCGACAAAGGTGCCTATTACTCGTTCGACGGCCAAAGCATGCGCAAGTCGTACTTGGTGGCCCCATTGAAAGTTTCACGTATCACCAGTGGCTTTGGCATGCGCAGCCACCCTGTATTTGGCTACAGCCGCGAACACAAAGGCGTCGATTACGCCGCCCCGACGGGCACACCTGTGCGCACTATTGGCGACGGCGTGGTGGAGTTTGCCGGCGTGCAAAGCGGCTACGGCAAGGTCATTTACGTCAAACATCCGAACAAGACCGACACCTCGGTTTACGCGCACCTCTCGCGCATCAACGTCAAAGCAGGCGAGAAGGTCACGCAAGGCCAGACCATTGGTGCCGTGGGCGCTTCCGGCGTGGCCACCGGCCCGCACCTGCATCTGGAATTTCGGGTTAACAACGAACCTCAGGACCCGACTGAGATACTGGCTGAACAGCGTGAGCAAGCTCCAGTCGCTGCCGCAGCCAAAACCAAGTTTGCACAACTGACCGCCCACATGAAATCGGAACTGGCTGCTGCCAGTCAATTAAGCCGAAGCAACTTTGATTAAACCTAGGTTGTTGGTTTTGTCTTGCTGATCTTTTTTCTAAACTGAAGCCAGGCTGACCCTTCAACAGCAATCAGCCTCAACATAGCAAAATAGACGCATGCTTGCGAGGCAGGTGACGGGTTCAGAGCACCGACCTTCTGGCATCCTATCGACCGGGGGCACATGTACAACGCTCTATGTGTCACCGCTTGTGTTGCTGATGACTCCTAATATTGCAGCACAACGAACACCTGCCACGAGCCTAAGGAAGGTCTGCAAAAGTCAGCCCCATGACGGCCTGATCTGAGACAGTGGAGCGATGCAACAGACAAGCCTTGCCACCACTGGATTCGAGCTTGCAGCCAAACGCACGCGCAAGCGT
>NZ_JBKEEE010000085.1:0-76020 GCF_047975795.1 Ottowia sp.
ACGCTTGCGCGTGCGTTTGGCTGCAAGCTCGAATCCAGTGGTGGCAAGGCTTGTCTGTTGCATCGCTCCACTGTCTCAGATCAGGCCGTCATGGGGCTGACTTTTGCAGACCTTCCTTAACCAGAGCGAGCCAGAATTTAGTTCGCCCGAGTCTGCTATCGGAGGACTGGAATTGGCTCGGTACGCACAATGGGTTAGAGCTGCTGCTGTAGTGAATGCAGCAGAAACTGGTCAAACCGCACAATCGTTTATAGAAAATGAAGTGCTGATGAAAACGAAGGATCCGCGAAAAGTTCTCGCAGTGGTCATGGATTTAAGCAATGGCGAGCTTGAAATTGTTAAGCGTTCAAATTCAAGTTTATTGATTGGACTCAGATCGGTTATACAAAATGGAATCAGGAACTTTCCAGGCAATGAATTTTATATCGAAGCTTACAAAAAATTGAGTAATTGATTTTTGGCCAATCTGCCTCACCGCAAGATTAAAATCACTTTTCAATCCAATATTACCAGAGGCACTACAACCACCCTTCCATGGGACTCGAAAATGATGCCAACATTCTTTTTAATTAACCTTATATTTTATTTTCAAAAATACAGAAGAATAATAGGTTTTCTATTCAAACAAAAATATAGTTTAAAAATATTCTCACGCATCCTTGGCTCGTAATTATATTTATAATGATCATATGACTACTGAGAATATTGTTTTAAATAATAAACAAAGCGGCAACAATGGAAAGAATACTCAATGCATGGATCGCGCATTTGCTGATGATGGGCTTGCTGTCAACCGGAGTCGTCGCCTTACACGCCGAGACCAGCACGACCGTCGCGCCTGACGCAAAGGAGCAAGGCGATTGGCTGCAGATGCTGAAAACCAGCGGCATCGATCGCTCCCTGCTTGAACTGCCGGGTCAATTCAAGCAGGGGCTGAGCAGGCCAAGGCGCAGGGAGCAGCCATACCGCCTGAAGTCGTACAGGCGCTGGGAGAAGCGTAGATGTCAGTGGCTCACGCGCGAAATCGGCGTCGCCGCCATTCCACTATCAGCCTTTTATGGCGACAGCTTTGACCAGAAGGTCATCCGCTTTTGCTTTGCCAAAAAGGACGGCACGCTGCGCGACGCATTGCAGCGCCTGGCGCGGCTTTGATGCAGCTTAAAAGCTACTGATTCAAGAGCTGCGTACCGCTTGCTTACCTGCTTCAAAGGGCGGTTTTATCTGTGATTTTCAGACCCTTGATGCAAGGGTGCCATGCTGGGCTTTTTCGCCTCAAACGCCATTGGCGCGGCGTGGCTGCATCGCAGGCACTGCATAGCGCGAAGGTTGCCCCATCGGCGTCAGGGTATGCCCGGGCTGCTGGTACTCGCCAGCCAGCGGCGGCGTCTGCACCGCTTCAGCCCGCACTTCGGCGCGCGAGCGCATGGATGGGCCAAGCACAGCATCTGGGGCAAACGGCATCTCGCCCGAGGCGACCTGCGTCACATCCACCGGCACGTCGACACGCGGAGTCGCCATCACGGCAGCTGTGCCCATGTAGGTGGGCTGGGGCGGCTGTGCAAATGGCATCTCACCCGAATCGGGCTGCAAGGTATCGGCCCAGACAGGGCTGACAATGGCAGTCAATGCAGTAGTGGTAATTAGAATAAAACGGCGAACTTTCATGATGTGCTCCTTTCAAGGTGCGAGTTAAGGTGAAGTGATTTCACCGCGGCAACGCCCTCAAAGCTTGTCTGCACACCCCCTGTTTGGTACCTCAACCTGTCAACGAGCAGCAGTGACAAAGTGCGATACAAAACAAGCGCTGAATGTATCTGCCGCCTGCTTACACTGCCTGCCCATGGATGCTTCAGATCACATTGCCATCGTCGATGACGACCCCGCTATCCGCGAGTTGCTGGCCGAGCAACTGAAGCGCCAGGGCCTGCGGGTGAGCGCCGCTGCCTCCGCCAAGGCGCTGCGCACCTTGCTGATGCAGTCACCCGTGGACTTGATCGTGCTCGATGTAATGATGCCGGGCGAAGATGGTTTGACACTGCTCAAAAGCCTGCGCGCCAGCGAGCACGCCGCCACACCAGTGCTGTTGTTGACCGCGCTGGCCGAAGACGTTGACCGCATCATCGGCCTGGAAATGGGCGCTGACGATTACCTGAGCAAACCCTTCGCCCCGCGCGAGCTGGTGGCGCGCATTCGCGCCGTGCTGCGCCGCGCCCGCATGCTGCCACCCGGCCAGGCCAGTGCCCGCCCCAGCCGCTATGCCCGCTTTGGCGACTGGCAACTGGACAGCGTAGAGCGCCTGTTGACCAGCCACGATGGCGTGTCGATGCCCTTGAACGGGGCTGAATTTTCGCTGCTGCTGTTTTTGCTCGACCACGCGCAGCACATCGTCACGCGCGATCAGTTGCTGGTACATCTGGCTGGGCGTGATGCCGATGTGTTTGACCGCTCGGTCGATTTGCGCGTATCGCGCTTGCGCAAACGGCTGGGCGACGACGCGCGCGAACCCAGTTACATCAAAACTGTTCGCAACGAAGGTTACGTGCTGGCCAAGCCGGTGCAATGGCAGGACCACCCCTGATGCGCTGGCCCCATTCGCTCAAGGCCAGGCTGCTGCTGATTTTGCTGTGCAGCATCGCAGGGCTGGAATTGCTGAGCGTAGGAGCCATGGGCTGGCAACGCGGCTACGACGCCCGCTGGCTGGCCAACCAGCACATCGCCCAAGACGTGCTGTGGCTGCACACACGGCTGTCAGCCATGCCTGAAGCCCAACGCCCCGAAGCCATTGGCTTGATGCAGCGCGGCAGCTATCACCCCAGGCTGCAATCAGCCGCCAGTCCTGTGGTAACAGCCGTCAACACCTCCGGCATACCGCCGCAAATGCAAGCCCTGCACGAGGCGGTACAAGCACAAGCGGGCAACGCCTTACCTGTCACGCTGACACAAGCCGGCAGCCAACCCGCACTGCGGCTGCCACTGAACAGCGCACAGGCGCTGTTGGTGGTGTTTGACAAAACCTTACCTGGCACGCTGCCCAGCGTGCGCTCCATCCTGCTGTACGTGCTGCTGATTACCGGTATCGTGACTTTGATTGCAAGCTGGGCCGTCACTTTGGTCACGCGCCCGCTGGGCCACCTGACCACTGCGGTGCGCGCTCTGGCCGCCGACGTGGTCAGTGCCCAGCCTCTGAGCGGTAACGGCTCGCTGGAAATTCAAACACTGACCACCGGCTTCAACGCCATGCAGCGTGCCGTGCAACAACAGTTGCGCGAGCGCACACAGATTCTGGCTGCCATCTCGCATGATCTAAAGACTCCCCTCACCCGTCTGAAGCTGCGCTTGTCCAGCCTGGTCGATAGCCCATCGCGCGCATTCATCGAAGCCGACCTGGACGCCATGGACACGCTGATCGACGAAGGGTTGGAATACGCCCGCAGCGCACAACTGCGCGAGCAACGCGTGCCCATGAACATCGTCGGCCTGCTCGAATCGCTGACCGATCAAGCCACCGACCTGGGACACAACTGCCGGTTTAAACACCCCGGCGTGCGCTTTACGGTTACCGCTGCCCCGCGCGCACTGGAGCGCTTGCTGCAAAACCTGATCGACAACGCCTTGCGCTACGGCGGGCAGGCGGATCTGTCGGTACAAGCCAGCCATCAAGGCATTGAAGTGCGCGTGTCCGATCGCGGCCCTGGCGTGCCTGCCGACCAGTTGGAACACCTGTTCGAGCCTTTTGTGCGCGGCGAAGCCTCACGCGGGCGCGACGCCGGTGGCACCGGCCTGGGTCTGGCCATTGCCCGCAACACTGCCAACGCCCACGGTGGACGCGTGTGGCTGTCGGCGCGCCAAGGCGGCGGGCTGGTGGCGCATTTGTGGCTGCCACAAACCGGCACCGCGGAAGCTGTCATGCGTTGACGCCCCGCTTATTGGCACATTGCTTGGCGGCAAAGCTCATCCCTAAAAGCTGCCATGCCGCCCTTGCCCTGCCGCAAAACGCGCCGCCCCTGCCAGTGCATCGCCCAAGCACTCACGACCCGAACTCCATTCACGTTGCATGGCCTCACGCCACGGCCAATCCCATTGCGTGAGCACACTCAAGCGATCTGCGCGCATCGTCGCCTGGGGAAAGGCTGCCATTTGCTCGGCCAGCGCAAGCGCACCAGCCAAGGCCTGGCCGGACGGCGTGACACGGTTGGCCAGGCCAATGCTCAAAGCCTCTTCGGCTTTCACCTGTCGGCCCGTCAAAATCAAATCCAGCGCCCGACTCTGGCCAATCAGGCGCGGCAGGCGCACCGTACCGCCATCGATCAGCGGCACACCAAAGCGGCGGCAGTACACACCGAAATAAGCGTCTTCTGCCATTACGCGCAGGTCGCACCACAAGGCCAGCTCCATGCCACCGGCGACCGCCGCACCCTCGATGGCCGCAATCACCGGTTTGCTGAGCTGCAAGCGCGAAGGCCCCATGGGCCCTGCCACAGGCCCTGCTGACTTTGCCACATCTGCGGGGTAATCCAGCTCGGCCAGCAGGCACGGTACCTCGCGCGGCGCGTCATCGGCCAAGACGGCACCCGACTTCAAATCCCAACCGGCGCAAAAGTGACCGTTCGCGCCATGAAAAACAGCCACACGTGCCCCCTCATCGACCTCAAATTCCATAAAGGCTTGATACAAAGCACGCGCCGTCGCAGCATCGACCGCATTGCGCACGTCGGGCCGATTCACCGTGATGAGCGTGATCGTTCCATGACGTGTTGCAAGCACATTCTGGCTCATAGGGTTTCCTCTTTGAGTTTGTCCTCAGTCGCACTGCGGCGACTCAGCGTGACAGCATAGGGTTATTCGGGGCTGCCCTGCCATAGGGTCACTGCTAAAGTTTTAAAACGCTAGCTCAATAGCCCATCCCCCTCGAAGGAGACAGTTTGCAATTTTTGCAGTTGGTGATCAGCGGAACAGCGCAGGGCTGTATCTACGGCTTGATCGCACTGGGTTTTGTATTGATTTACAAAGCGACCGAAACCGTCAGCTTTGCCCAAGGCGAGCTGATGATGCTGGGAGCCTTTGCCGGGCTGGCAGGCATGACGCTGCTGGGTTTTCCGTATTGGCTGGCGGTGCTGGCAGCGATTGCAGCCATGGGCGCATTTGGCATAGGGCTGGAGCGCGTTGTGATTCGGCCTATCCTCGGTCAACCTGCGTTTTCGATCGTCATGCTGACGATTGGCATCGGCTACATGACCCGCGGGTTGATCACCATGATCCCGAACATTGGCACCGAAACCCATACCTTGCTGGTGCCCTACAAAAACCTCGTCTGGAATGCAGGCCCTTTGGTGTTGAGCGCAGAACAGGTGGTGGTAATTATCGTCACCACGGTCTTGTGCGCGGGGCTGTTTGCCTTGTTCAAGTACAGCAAGCTGGGCATCGCCATGCAGGCCGCATCGCAAAATCAACTGGCCGCCTACTACATGGGTATCCCCGTCAAGCGCCTGAATGGCTTGGCATGGGGGCTGGCCGCCGTGGTGGCAGCGATAGCGGGCCTGCTGCTGGCACCGATCACTTTTGTGCACGCCAATATGGGCTTCATTGGCCTGAAGGCGTTTCCTGCTGCGGTGGTGGGCGGGTTTGGCAGCCTGCCAGGGGCCATCGTGGGGGGGCTGATCATCGGCATCGTCGAATCGCTGTCGGGCTTTTACCTGCCAGAAGGTTTCAAGGATATCGCTGCCTACATCGTGGTTTTGATCATGCTGATGATCAAACCCAATGGCCTGTTCGGCGAAAAACTCCGGAAAAAGGTATGACCCCCCTGAGCCGCTTCGCACCTTTCCCCATTTGCTGCGCGGGGAGGACAACGCCAGTGCCCGGCGCAGGTCCGGGCACGGCGTTCACCCGCATGGCCTGCTCCGCGGCCTTCAGCTCGGCGCTGAGGACAGCTTCCGCCGGAGGAAAAGGCTGAGATGCGCTTCATCTTCAAGACCGACTACGTGCAGGACATCCGGCTGATCAAGCACGGTGGTCAGATGTTTTGGTACGCGCTGTTGCTGTTGTTCATGTTCGCCGCCCCCTGGCTGATACCTGAATACTGGCTGGCACAACTGACCTTTGTGTTGATTTACAGCATCGTCGGTCTGGGGCTGATGCTGCTGGCGGGCTTCACTGGCCAGTTCTCCATCGGCCATGCCGCTTTTTTAGGCGTAGGTGCCTACGCACAAGCGGTATTGACCAACGCTGGCCTGCCATTTCCACTCGCCATGTTGTGCGCCGCCGTACTGGCTGCCGCAGTGGGTGTGGTGGTGGGCCTGCCGGCGCTGCGCGTTAAGGGTATTTACCTCGGTATCGCCACGCTGGCCTTTGGCTTCATCGTTGAAGAGGTGTTCGCACGCTGGGAATCGGTGACCGGCGGCAACGCTGGCATGCACGTCAAATCACCGGCTATTGGGGGCTGGAAGATCGACTCCGAAGAAGGCTTTTATTTCATCTGCCTGTTGACAGCGGTGCTGGTCACCCTGGGCGTACTCAATCTGCTGCGCAGTGCCACCGGACGGGCGTTCGTCGCTATTCGCGACTCAGAAATTTCGGCCCAGAGCATGGGAATCCATCTGGCGCGCTACAAAACGCTGTCGTTCGCCCTGTCAGCCGCGCTGGCCGGTCTGGGCGGGGCGCTGTATGCGCACAAACTGCGCTTTCTGTCGCCGGATCAGTTCAACATCATCCAGTCGATCGATTTACTTCTGCTGGTAGTCATCGGCGGCCTGGGTTCAGTGCACGGTGCATTTTTAGGTGCCGTGTTTTTGATCGCCATGCCCCAGGTGATTGCACTGACCAAGGACTACCTGCCCGACGCCATTGGTCAGGCCCCTGGCCTGCAAACGGTGGTCTATGGTGGAGTGCTGGTCGCTTTCGTGCTGTTCGAGCCGCTGGGACTGTACGGACGTTGGCTGAAAGTGCGCACCTGGCTGCAACTGTTTCCGTTCTACCGCAAGGGCATGTTCAAGCGGCAGAAGTCCTTCCAGAAATCCGACAGGTTGAAATGAACGTCCCCCTGACTCGCCTGCGGCACCTTCCCCCGCTCTCTGCGGGCTGGGGACAACGCCAGTGCCCGGCGCAGGTCCGGGCACGGCGTTCGCTGGACTGGCCTGCTCCGCGGCCACCCGATGCATGCGGCCCAGAACCAGGGCCGAGCGCAGCGATGGCCCGAGTGGAGTTCACATCCCTCTCAACCCGTGCCGAGAAGCGCAGGGCGTGGGGCGAACCTGGGCAGCGCAGCATACCCAGGCTTCGTGCACTGACTCGCTGCGGCTGTCTGAGCGGAGCGCCATGGGCGCGCAGCGAGTTCCGCAGCGCCGCCCCGCGCCCGAGCATCGCAGGCTGCCCGCAGCGCAGTGGAGGGACACGGGGTGTGGGGTCGCCTTTTCTTTGCCTACTTTCTTCTGGCGATGCAAAAGAAAGTAGGCGCGCCGCCGGGCGCACATCCCGGCCAGCGGCACATCCTCAACGCCCAGACGATCATTCAAGACGACGCAACCAAGATTCGGAGCCAAATCAGCCTCCAGCGCCAGCATATCAATCACCACCAGCTATCAAATCAGAAGCATCCAACCAGGAGCCGATGCCGTGAGCAACGACACCTTGCTCTCAGCCCAGAACCTCAGCGTGCGCTTTGGCGGCGTGCTGGCCGTCAGCGACGTCAGCTTCGACGTGCGACGCGGCGAGGTGTTCACCCTGATCGGCCCCAACGGCGCTGGCAAAACCACGGTGTTCAACCTGATCAGCCGCATCTACACCCCCACCAGCGGCCAGATCGACTATGCCGGCCCGCACGGCATGCTGCGCCTGACCGACCAGCCGGCGCACAAGGTGGCCTCGCTCGGCATTGCACGCACGTTCCAGAACATCGAGCTGTTCGAGCACGCCACGGTGCTGCACAACCTGCTGATCGGCCGTCACACGCACCGGCAAACAGGCTTTTGGAGCGAGCTGTTGTTCACCCCCGCCACGCGCGCGGCCGAGCTGAAGGCGCGCGAGCAGGTGGAGCGCGTGATCGACCTGCTGGACTTGCAGCACCACCGCGAATCGACCGTGGCCGGGCTACCCTACGGCGTGCGCAAGGTGGTCGAGCTGGCGCGCGCGCTGTGCGCCGAGCCGCAGCTGCTGCTGCTGGACGAACCATCGTCCGGTCTGAACGTCGAAGAAACTGACGACATGGCGTTCTGGATCCAGGACATCGTGCAAGAGCTGGGCATCACCGTGCTGATGGTCGAACACGACATGGCGCTGGTATCGCGCGTGTCCGACCGCGTGCTGGCCATGAACCAGGGTGAGGTATTGGCCATGGGCACACCACGTGAAGTGCAAAACGACCCTGCCGTGGCCGAAGCCTATCTAGGTTCTGTCGACGATGTCGCTTCGCTCAGGAGAACGGCATGAGCGATACCGTCTTGAAACTGCTCAACGTCGAAAGCGCCTACGGCCCGATCAAAGCCATCCGCGGCGTCAGTCTGCAAGTGCTGCAAGGTCAGATTGCCACCGTGCTGGGCAGCAATGGCGCGGGCAAAAGCACCATCCTCAAAACCATCTCGGGCATCATCGACCCGCGCAAAGGCAGCATCGAATTCAAGGGCCAGGACATCACCTCCAAAGACCCAGCCTTCGTCGTGCAACAGGGCCTGTCGCATGTGCCCGAGGGGCGCGAGGTGTTTCCGCTGCTGTCGGTGCGCGACAACCTGCTGATGGGCGCTTACACCCGCCATGACCGCGATGCCGTGGCACGCGACATCGAGCAGGTCTACGCCTACTTCCCGATCCTGAAAGAGCGCGCCACACAAGACGCTGGCCTGCTCTCTGGCGGCCAGCAGCAGATGTTGGCTATCAGCCGCGCGCTAATGGCCCAACCCAAGCTGATTTTGCTGGATGAGCCGAGCTTGGGTTTGAGTCCCAAACTGACCAAGGAAATCTTTGAAATCGTGGTGCGCATCAACCGCGAACGCGGCACCACCATCTTGCTGGTCGAACAAAACGCCAACATGGCGCTGAATGCGGCCGACTATGGCTACGTGCTCGAAAACGGCCGTATCGTCATGGAAGACACCTGCGAGCACCTGCGCGAGAAAGACGACATCAAGGAGTTCTACCTCGGCATGAAGGACGAAGGCGTGCGCGGCGAGCGGCGCTGGAAAAAAAAGAAAACCTGGAGATAAGCATGAGCAATCTTTGGGACCTGTCCGCCATTCAACCGCGCACCGAGAGCGTGCTGGATGGCGACACCATTCCGGCCATGTTCTGGAACGCCGTTGCCCAGCGCAGCGATGCGGTATGGCTGCGCAACAAGGATTTGGGCATCTGGCGCAGCTGGAGCTGGGCACAGGTGGGCGAGGCAGTGCGCGAAATCGCTGGCGGACTGATGCACCTAGGTCTGGCGCATGGTGAAACAGCCTCCATCCTGTCCAACACCGTGATCGAATGGGTGTGGGCCGATCTGGCCGTGCTCAGTTGTGGCGGTGTGGCCAACGGCATCTACCCCACCGACGCCGCCAGTCAGGTGCACTACCTGTGTGAAGATTCGCACACCCGCGTGCTGTTCGTCGAAAACGACGAGCAGCTCGACAAGGCACTGGAAGTGCGCGATCAACTACCGTTGCTACAAAAAGTGGTGGTATTCGACATGAAGGGGTTGCGCGACCTTCAAGATCCCGGCGTCATCAGCCTGGATGCGCTGCGCGCGCTGGGCCGTGCCTACAACGCCTCCCACCCCGACGCGCTGGCCCAACGCCTGAAAGCCGTGCAGCCCGAAGACTTGGCAATTTTGGTCTACACCTCGGGCACCACCGGCAAGCCCAAAGGTGCCATGCATACCCACGCCGGGCTGACTTACACCGTGCGCGGGTACAACACCCTGATCGCGCGCAGCGAAGCAGACGAGTGCATGTGTTTTCTACCGCTGTGTCACATCGCCGAACGCATGGGCGGCGAGTATTTCTCCCTTTACACCGGTGCCAAGCTGAACTTTGTCGAAAACCCCGACACCGTGCCCGAAAACGTGCGCGAGATCGCCCCCACCGTGTTCACTGCTGTGCCACGAGTGTGGGAGAAGTTTTATTCCGGTGTTGCCATCGCGCTGAAAGAAGGCACGCGTTTGCAACAAACCGTCTACGCCTGGAGCATCGGCGTCGGCCAACGCATTGCTGACCGGGTGTTGGCTGATCAGCCGGTGCCTGCCGGACTGAAGCTGCAATTTCGTCTGGCGCGCTGGCTGGCGTTGGACAACGTGCGCCGACTGATCGGCATTCACCGTGCGCGCTTTCTGGTTACCGGCGCCGCGCCGATCTCGCCCGAGCTGGTCAAGTGGTACTTGGCACTGGGCGTTCCCATGCTGGAAGTCTGGGGCATGACCGAGACTTGCGGTGCGGCCACCGGCGTGCCAGCGCGGCAGATCAAGCCCGGCTCCATCGGCCCAGCGGCCGATTTCAATCAGGTGCGCATCGATGCGGAGACCGGTGAAATCCAAGTCAAAGGCTCCAACGTATTCGCGGGCTACTTGAACCTGCCTGAAAAAACCGCCGACACCTTCACCGCCGACGGCTGGCTGCGCACCGGCGACGTGGGTGCGGTGGATGCCGATGGGTTCTTCCGCATCACCGACCGCATGAAGGACATCATCATCACCGCCGGCGGCAAGAACGTGACGCCCAGCGAGCTGGAAAACGAACTCAAATTCAGCCCCTACGTCACCGATGCCGTGGTGATCGGCGACGCACGACCCTACCTGACGGTGATCATCATGATCGACCAGGAAAACGTCGAGAAGTACGCGCAGGACCACGACGTGCCGTTTTCCAACTACGCCAGCCTGACACGCGCAGCCGAAGTGCAAGCGTTGATTCAGGGCGTGATCAATGAGGTCAACACCAAGTTTGCCCGCGTCGAACAAATCAAAAAATTCTTTCTGCTCGACACCCAACTGAGCGCCGAAGATGAGGAGCTGACACCCACCATGAAGCTCAAACGCAAGTTGGTGCAAACCAAATACGCACCCCAGATCGACGCCATGTACCGAGGCTGATGCGCGTACATCAGGGTATTCACCCCAACACTTGCCAAAAACCACCCAGACAATCCCTGTTCAAGCTGAAATTTTTCATGATCTCGCCCTAGTTTCATTGGCCCTTCAAGGAGTTGTTCTCATGTCTAAGAAGATTGCATTTATCACATTGGTTTGCGCATCGGCGTTCAGCACATCTGCCGTGTTGGCGCAGTCGCAGGGGGTCAGCAAAGATCAGATCATGCTCGGCTCCATTCAGGATTTGTCTGGACCGCTGGCGGGCTTTGGCAAGCAAGTGCGCATGGGAATGCAATTGCGGGTGGACGAAATCAACCAACAAGGCGGCATCCATGGCCGCAAGATCAATCTGAAAATTGAAGACTCGGGCTACGACCCCAAGCGCGCCGTGCTGGCGGCGCAAAAGCTGGTCAACCAGGACAAAATTTTCGCCATGGTGGGCCATCTCGGCACGGCACAAAACGTGGCCACGTTTCCGATCCTGTTCGACAAGAACATCATCAACTTCTTCCCTGTTACAGCCGCACGCGAGATGTATGAACCCATCAACCGCTTGAAGTACGCGTTTGCCGCAACGTACTTCGATCAGATGCGCCTGGGTGCACCCAAATTGGCCAAGGAAAAGAGCGCCAAGAAAATATGCACCATTTATCAGGATGACGAGTTTGGCCTGGAGGTGCTGCGTGGTGCAGAAGCTGGCCTGAAAGTCGTTGGCATGGAAATAGCAGAAAAGACCACGTTCAAGCGCGGTGCCACCGATTTCTCCTCGCAAGTGGCGCGCATGAAGTCGGCTGGGTGCGACTTCGTGGTGCTGGGCACCCTCATTCGCGAAACCATTGGCACGATTGGTGAGGCGCGCAAAACTGGTTTCAGCCCCACTTTTCTAGGGTCCAGCGGTGCCTATACCGACCTGATCCACAAACTGGGTGGCAAGCCCATGGACGGGCTGTACGCCACCATGACGGTGCAAAACCCGTACACCGATGAGGCCGCAGAGCCGATCCGCGTCTGGGCCAACAAATACAAGACCAAATTCAATGAAGACCCAACCGTGTTCTCAGTCTATGGCTACTTGCTGATCGATGTCTTCTCCAAAGGCGCTCAAAAGGCCGGCACCCAACTCAGCACAGACAGCTTCATCCAGGCCATGGACAGCACCACCATCGCCCCAGACATCTTCGGCTCAGCCGAGATGACCTTCACTTCAACCAAACGTCTGGGCAATGCAACCTCGCGCATGTCGCAAATCCAGGATGGAAAGTGGAAAGTGGTCTCCGATTACCTCAAGTAAGCTGGACACCTTTGTTGCCCACTGGCTGAAACACCAGCCACCCAGCAACAAGGGCTGTTTTTCATGCTGGCTGGATAAGCCGCTTTATCTGGCTTTGATGCTGAGTCAGCATGCGGTCAATGCGGTGGCTGTCTTTTCATCTCAGAGCGTGTTCAAAGTCTCAGCGTGAGGGGTGTGGGATGCGGATCGGGATGGGCTGCAAGGCGCAAACCGCAGCGATACTTGGCGGTATCGCGAGGATTTACAACGCAGCAGACCGCCCGAGGCCGCGCCCATACACCCGCGCAGAGACTTTGAACACGCTCTCTCAGTACACCACGTCCGAAAACGGCGAGTCTGGCTGCTTGGCGGGCCTATCATCCGCAGCATGGACTTGCCCTTGCCCGCCTTGCCCCTTGATGCCAGCGCCTGCTACAGCGCCTTGCAAGCGCACGATGCGCGTTTTGACGGTGCGTTTTTCACTGGGGTAACTTCCACCGGCATCTATTGCCGCCCGGTATGCCGCGCCAAAACACCACGGCGCGAGAACTGCCGTTTTTTCAGCCACGCCGCACAGGCCGAAAGCGCGGGCTTTCGCCCTTGCCTGCGCTGTCGGCCTGAGCTGGCACCGCAGGCGCTGACCTGGTCGGCGCAGGATGCCTCTGCCCTGCTGGCGCAACACGCAGCGCGCCTTCTGGATACGCCCGATGCCTGGGGCGATGAAGCGCCCAGCGTGTCCGGGTTGGCTGCACGCCTGGGCGTGAGTGACCGGCACTTGCGCCGCGTGTTCGAAGCCGAGTTGGGTGTGTCGCCACTGGCCTGGCTGCAAACACGTCGCCTGCTGGCGGCCAAGCAGTTGTTGACCGACACGCGCTTGCCGATCACGCAGGTGGCCATGGCAGCGGGTTTTGCCAGCTTGCGGCGCTTCAATGCCGCATTTGCCCAGCACTATGGCCTGAGTCCTACCGCGCTGCGACGTGAAGGCAGCCACCACGCTGCGCCGGGTGCGGTAACGGTGACCTTGGGCTTTCGCCCTCCT
Organism: Ottowia sp.; assembly: GCF_047975795.1. Lineage (GTDB taxonomy): Bacteria > Pseudomonadota > Gammaproteobacteria > Burkholderiales > Burkholderiaceae_C > Ottowia. Next base: position 13,363 of record NZ_JBKEEE010000085.1, read on the forward strand.
TATGACGCAGCCGCCCTGCTGCGTTTTTTTGCCCAACGCGCCATTAGCGGTATGGAACATGTCGATATCGCCGCAGGCACACTGGTGCGCACGCTGCGCGTGGGCGATACCGCAGGTTGGGTGGCCTGCACCTTCGATGAGGCTGCCAGTCACGTGCACGTGCACGTGCAGGTGGCCGAGGCACTGGTGGCGCAACTGCCGCGCGTGATGGTCCGCGTGCGCGCCTGGCTGGATCTGGATGCCGACCCTGTCGCCATTGATGCCATGCTGGGCCGTGACTTTCCCGGCAGCGCTGGTCTGCGCGTGCCGGGCACACTGGATGGTTTTGAACTGGCCGTGCGTGCTGTGCTGGGCCAGCAAATTACGGTGGCAGCGGCACGCACACTGGGGCAGCGGCTGGTGGATACCTTTGGCGAGTCGCTGGCCAGCGGCAACCCCTCAGCCTCTGCTGTTCATGCCGTGTCCGTCTCTGCACCTTCCCCGGCGCGCACCCCGGCGCGTGCCACGGCCTTGACAGACCCAGCCCAATCCAACAACAGGCCGCCATTACCGGACGAGTTGAATCGCCTGTTCCCCACCCCCGCCACATTGGCCTCAGCCAGCGGCCACGCACTGGGGCAACTGGGTATCGTGCGCCAACGCCAGGCAGCGTTGCAAGCACTGGCGCACGCTGTGAACAGCGGCGCACTCGCGCTGCACCCAGGTGCCGACGTGCCCGCCACTTTGAGCGCACTCACGGCTCTGCCCGGCATTGGCGACTGGACGGCGCAATACATTGCGCTGCGCGCACTGCGCTGGCCCGATGCTTTTCCAGCGGGCGATGTGGCACTGCATACCGCCCTGGGGGTGCGCGATCAGCCACGTCCGGCACAGGTCGCCGCCGCACTGGCCGAGCGCTGGCGGCCATGGCGCGGCTACGCCGTGCTGCGCGCCTGGCAGGGCGCAACGGCATCCAGCACCCGCAAGCAACTGTCAACTCCATAGCTGCTTACAGCTTCTGTACAAGCTAAAACTCATCAAACACCATGAAATACCCAACCCCCACCGCCCACACCACCATCGCCACGCCGCTGGGCAATTTACTGCTGGCGGCCACCGCGCAAGGGCTGGCCGGTGCCTGGTTCACGCAGGGCCAGCGCGACTTTCCTGACCGCAGCACCTGGAGGCCAGAGCGTGACAGCCCGTTATTGCGACAGGCCCGTGACGAACTGGCCGCCTACTTCGCGGGCCAGCGCCTGCGCTTTGACGTGCCGCTGGATTTGTCCACCGGCACCGCCTTTCAACAAGACGTGTGGCATGCGCTGCTGAATATTGATGTGGGCACCGCCTTGAGTTACAGCGATCTGGCCGCGCACATTGGCCGCCCCGCTGCGGTGCGCGCCGTGGGCACGGCGGTGGGTGCCAACCCGCTGATCGTCATTGTGCCGTGCCACCGCGTGATTGGGCGTGACGGCACGCTCACCGGCTTTGGCGGCGGCCTGCGCCGCAAGGTAGCGCTGCTGCGGCTGGAAGGCTGGCAAATTGCGGGCGACGCGCCGGGTTTGGACAACGCCGCCTTGCGCCGCCTGCACGCCGCACCCGTTGGTGCCAGACATGATGCGGGGTTGTTTGCCGATAGTGCAGGTTGATCCCGGTCAGGCACCCCAACCTCGCGCCTTCACCCCCCACCCCCATCCACCCACCTTGGCAAGTTCGCCGATACTTGCCTGCCATGCTGAACCACCCCGCCCTTCAATTTTTGCTGCTCTCGGCCATCTGGGGTGCGTCATTTTTGTTCATGCGCCTGGGCGCGGTAGAGTTCGGCCCGCTGCCCACCGCCGGGCTGCGCGTGGGCATTGCCGCACTGGCGCTGCTGCCGGTGCTTTTAAGCCGCGGGCTGTGGCCGCAGTTGCGCGCGCACTGGAAACCAGTGCTGTTTTGCGGCGTCATCAACTCAGCGTTGCCCTTTGCGCTGTTCAGCTTTGCCGTGCTGTCCATCAGCACCGGGTTGATGTCCATCCTCAACGCCACCGTGCCACTGTTTGGGGCCGTGGTGGCCTGGGCCTGGCTGGGCGATAACCCTGGCGCATCGCGCACGCTGGGGCTGGCGATCGGTTTTGTGGGCATGATCATGCTGGCCTGGGACAAAGTCAGCTTTCAGCCCGGCGCGCTGGGGCTGGCCCCGGCCTGGGGCGTGGCCGCCTGCCTGCTGGCCACCACCAGTTACGCCGTATCTGCCAGCTATACGCGCAAATATTTGACCGGGCTGAACCCGCTGATGGTCGCCACCGGCAGCCAGGTGGGTGCGGCGCTGGGCCTGGCGCTACCCACCTGGTGGTTCTGGCCCGCACAAGCGCCTCAACCGCAAGCCTGGCTGGCCATGCTGGCGCTGGGCGTGCTGTGCACAGCCGTGGCCTACGTGCTGTTCTTCCGCCTGATCGAGCAGCTAGGCCCGGCGCGCGCCATCACCGTCACCTTTGCCGTGCCCGTGTTTGCGGTGTTCTACGGCGTCACGCTGCTCAATGAAACCCTCACGCCCTGGATGCTGCTGTGCGGGGCGATCGTGCTGTGTGGCACGGCGCTGGCCACGGGAGTGGTGAAACTGTGGAACAAGTAACCACCCCCATATCGCCCTCGTCCCCGCCGTGGCCGCAAGTCATCCGCGCACTGGACGCCGAATTGCATGCCTGGCAAACCTATGCCGATGAAGTCACCGCGTGGCTGGCGGACTTGCAGGTGCGCGTGGGCGGCGAGCCTGACCCGCAACGGCTGCTGGAACATACGCGATGGGTGACCGAATCGGTCAACACCTTTGCCACACGCCTGCGCCAGCACCTGCGCCAAGGCGAGTGGACCGAAGCCATCAGCGTCGCCCTGAGCAGACCATTGGATCCACGCGGCATGGATTACTGCGCACCCGGTTTTTTCTGGGAGCCTGCCCAACCCGGCGATCTGTGCGCCGACTCGCAAGTGGGTAACAGAGACGATGTGCTATTATTGCGAAGCACCTTCTGGCCTGAGCAAGCGCCACCGTGGTGGCTGCACACGCAACCGGCTTGGTCGCAGGTGCTGTTCAAGTGGCTGTGGAGCCCGGTCAGTGGACACAAGCAGATCATCCAGGCTTTTGAAGCGCACATGACGCAGGTTGGCAACCCCTAGGCTGAAACCACCAGGCGCTCTATGAAAGTATCCAATAACAAAAAATAGAAAAAATCAATAGCCCCATATGAAATAATGTGAAGTTAAATTCTTTAATAAACATCAGGGAGAAAGTGATGATCATCACACGTCGTTTTGTTGCATTAGCAGCAGGTCTGTTCCTATCCATTTCATTGGCACAAGCGGCCAATATTCTGATCGTCACCGGTGCATCGACCACCTTCGAACCAAGCACTACAACCAGTGTGGTCGACAACGTCGCACCCACTTGCGGCCCAAGCAACACCTACACCAGCTCTGACACCCTTCCGGCCAATATCAACACCTACGACCAAATTTGGGATGTGCGTTTCAGCAACAGCAGCGCATTGACTGCCGCAGACAACAGCGCCTACACCACCTTCTTGCAAAGTGGCAAGACCTTGTTTCTGATGGGGGAAAACGTGGGTTTCATGACGCGAAACAATTCGGTGTTGGCCTTTATCGACCAAATGGGCGGTGGCTCTCTCAGCTTCATAGAACCTGGCAACGCACAAACCGTTCACAGTCCATTCACCGACGGCCCACTGACTGCCATTAACTACCTTGCGCCAGGCGGCGTAATTACACCTGGCACAGGTAGCTTTGCCACCAGCAACGCCACGGGTGGGTCGGCCATTGCCTGGACTACCGGAACCATGTCCAACGCCCCTGCGGGTGCCATGACTGTCGTGTTTGATGTGAACTTCATGATGGGCAGCGCTGCCGCAGATCAGCACCAGTTCTTTGTCAACCTGTGCTCATTCATGGCCACCGCGACCAGTGGGTCCTCTACTGCTGTAGCCGTACCCACCACCTCCATCACTGGTTTGGGCTTGCTGGGCAGCTTGTGTGGCCTATTGGGAGTCGTCGGACTGCGTCGCCGTCAACGACCCTGATGTTTTTTTGAAGTACGGTGGCCTAAATCATTCGTGCTGGCATCAATCTATCTCCAGCACCCGCACCGCCCCAAACCCCAGCGCATCGGCAGGCCAGTCGCTGGCCTGCGTGGAGCAGCGCACACCGCGCGACAGCAGCAGCGCGGCGCGCATCACGCCCGCATGGGTGATCCAGGCGGTGTCTTGCCGGCAGGCACGGGCTTCGCCTTGGGCTTCATCCCAAACCGCAGCCACGCGGGCCATCAGGGCGTTGACAGATTCACCATGACCGCCGGGGCGGGCGTGGGCAAAGTCGGCCAGCCAGGCATCGATCTCCGTGCGCGACACATCGGCCCATGGCTGGCCTTCCCAGGCACCAAAGTCCAGCTCGCGCAGGCGATCGTCCGTTTTAATCACCAAATCAGGCCGCAGCGCTTGCACCGCCTGCGCAAGCTGCTCACAACGTTGTAGCGGTGAACAGCGCACCACCAGCTCTTGCGGCAGTTGCACCGCCAAATCGTGCGCAGCCTGCGCGGTAGCCTGCGGCTGGGCAGGCCAGTCGCTGCGGCCATAGCAGCGGCCCTCGGCCGCCGCCACTGGCGCATGGCGAATCAACCACAGCTTCATCACGCTGCCTTCACTTCATGGCTTTCATGACAGACTGAGCGCCAGCCCCAGATACAACGCCAGTTCGCACACCTGTTGCGTGGCCCCCAAGGTGTCGCCGGTAAAGCCCTGCAAGCGCCGGCGCAACACGCGCAGCATGGTCGCCAGCACCAGCGTCCAGGCCAGCGCGGCCACCGCCAGACCAACCACACCATAAGCCCAGGCCAGCACCGCCGCCGCAGGCAGCGTCCAGCCGCCAGCGATCCACAGCGCACCCGGCGGTGCAGCGTCAGCAATGGGCTTGGCTTTGGCGTGCACCGGATCGGCCACGTAGGGCAGACAGCGCATCACCACCAGCGGTGCCAGCCGCGAAGCCGCATGCGCAATCACCAAGGCGGCCACGGCCTGAGCGCTGCCCGCCCCGGCCAACAGCGCCAGCAGCGCCACCTTCAGGCCCAGCGCCAGCACCAGGGCCACCGCGCCGTAGGTACCAATGCGCGAGTCCTTCATGATCTGCAAGGCGCGTTCACGCGGGGCGCTGCCGCCCAGCCCGTCGGCCGTATCGGCCAAACCATCCTCATGGAAAGCGCCGGTCAGTCCCACTGTGGTCGCCGTGGCCAGCAGCGCAGCCACCAACGCGCCCAACGGCCCGGCAGGCAGCAGGTGCAGCGCCGCCCACATCACCGCCGCACCCACCGCGCCCACCACCCAGCCCACGGCAGGAAAGTACGCGCTGGCCGCTTGCAGCATGGCTGGGCTGTACCCAGCCCACGCCGCCAGCCGCCCAGTGACCGGAATGCGGGTAAAAAATTGCAGGGCGAGTAGAAAGTGGCGTACGGCTTGCATGAATGGGGCTTGGTTTTAGATCTTTGGCTTTAACCTAGATCCAGCAGTTAACCGCTTGTGTTCTTCTTGAAAGCCGCATGAATACGCAACTTTCTGCCCTTTCCCCAAGCTCACCTTGAAGGTGAAGGCGCACCGCTCCCACTGGCACTGCGCTTGCCGCGCCATGCGGCGTTGCTCGTCCTTGCGGGCAGCAAGCCCGCAGCGTCCTCGCGTCTTGCCTGGCACGCCGATCACAGCACCATCGGATGCGTCTAACTGCCAGATCTAGGTTTAAAAACAGTTGGCATACATCTGGCCTGAACAAAGCATGCGTGCGCGGAACCCAAGTGACTGCGCATGAATCGTAACCCACACGAATCCTGCACCAGGCAAAACCCAGAAGCACACCACAACACCAACCCATGAAATTCAGCCTGAACAAAACAACCCATGCATGGGCCTGCTTGATGTTACTGGGGTTGCTGGGGCCGCTGGCCTCTGCGACACAACCTGTGGCACAGGCCGATGATTTTGCGACCCAACTGGATGCGGCCGCCCTGAACCGCTTGAAAGCCCAGGTGCGCTACGACGGGCGTTACGTGGCCATCGCCTACCCCGGCGGCGACGTGCCTGCAGACACTGGCGTATGCACCGACGTGGTGATTCGCTCGTACCGGGCGCTGGGTGTGGACTTGCAGGTCAAGGTGCATGAAGACATGCGCCAGAATTTTGCCCGCTACCCTTCCCAACGCCTGTGGGGCTTGAGCCGCCCCGACCCCCACATCGACCACCGGCGCGTGCCCAATCTTCAGGTGTTTTTCAAGCGGCACGGGCAAGCCCTGCCCACTTCGGATAACCCGGCCAGCTACCGGCCGGGCGATCTGGTCACCTGGATGTTGCCCGGCAATTTGCCGCACATCGGCATCGTCTCCAGCAAGAAAACCCGTGCGGGCGTGCCGCTGATCGTGCACAACATCGGGCGCGGGCCAGAGCTGAGCGATGCACTGTTCGTCTACAAAATCACCGGGCATTACCGTTACCAGCCCAAGCCGGTTTGACCGACCCATTCATCTTCGGCGCACGAAGGCCCCACCCTCTGCTCTGGGCGGCAGAGGGCGCCTCATTGTTTATCTGACACCTCGGCGCTTTCAAAGCTTGCCATCTCGTTCAGGATGGCACAGGCCGACACCAGCAGCGGCCAGGCCAGCGCTGCGCCACTGCCTTCGCCCAGGCGCAAGCCCAGATCGAGCAGCGGCTCGGCCTGCAACAAAGTCAACAGCCGCGCATGGCCGCGCTCGCCCGAGCGGTGCGCCAACACGCAGCGTTGCAGCACATGCGGGGCCAGCCGCGCGGCCACCAGCACGGCGGCGCTGGCAATAAAGCCGTCCACCAGCACCACCCGGCGTTCGATGGCTGCCTGCAACACGGCCCCCACCATGGTGGCGATTTCAAAGCCGCCCAGCGCAGCCAACGCGGCCAGCGGCTCGGCTGCCCCGGCGTTGGCGGCCAGCGCCTGGCGCAGCACGGCGGTTTTGCGGGCGATGCCTGCGGCGTCCAGCCCAGTGCCTGCGCCCGTGACTTCGGCCACGTCCACCCCCCCTAGGCGCGCAGTCAACAGTGATGCGGCGCTGGTGTTGCCAATGCCCATTTCACCCAATAGCAGTGCGTTGCCAGGCAGCGCCTTGAGCAGTTGAATACCATTGTTCAGCGCCTGCGTGCACTGCGCCGCCGTCATGGCTGGGCCAGCGCTGCTGTCTTGCGTGCCGGGGGCGATCTTGCGGTGCAGCAGGCGCGGCGCACCTGCACTCGGTACAAGTGCGGGTGCTGGTTCAGCCCTTGCATCAAAGTCATGCCGCACGCCGCAGTCCACCACCGTCAGCGCGATGCCATGCTGGCGCGCCAGCACGCTCACCGCCGCCCCACCGGCTAAAAAGTTGTGCACCATCTGCCAGGTCACATCGCTGGGGTAAGCCGACACGCCGCGCGCGGCAATGCCGTGGTCGGCGGCAAACACCACCAACTGCGGTTGCACCAGTTGTGGCGCGGCGGTGCCCAAAATGGCCCCCAGCCGTCGCGCCAAATCGCCCACCTGCCCTAAAGCGCCCAGCGGTGCGGTTTTGCGGTCGATGCGCTGCTGCAAGGCCGCGGCCAGGGCGGGATCGGTGATGTCAGGAACGTCTGCAATCTCTGGGATGGCAGGCATCAGGCTGTTGTCGGTCAAAGTCATCAAGTCAATGGGTTGAAGTTTTTACGTCAAGGCCACCGTATCAGGAGTTTGCAATGGCATCTGGCGCATGTCGTTCAATATCCAGATCATCCCGCACGCCACGCCTGTTCCGGGAAAGCAACGCGCTTACAACGCCGCCAGCGCCCCCAACACACCCGGCTCAAACGCCTGATCCAGCGCATCGGCGAGCCGATCGAACACGTCGTCCAGCGACGGCGCATCGGCACCAAACAGCGCGTGCAGCACGGCAGGGCTTTCAAACAGGCCATGCAGATAAAGGCCCAGCACGTTGCCTGCGGGGTTTTGCCAGACCAGGCCGGGAATCACCTCGTGCGCCACGTCGCCCTTGGCGGCCATGGCCGGGTGCTGGGCGGTTTGTCCACTGTGGATTTCGTAGCCGTGTACGGGCACACCCGACAGCGCAGCCCATGCGCCGTGTAGCGTGCCAAAGCGCGCGCGCGCGGGGCACACCGTTTTGTTCGGCTCAAAGCTGGTCACTAAAGGCAGCAGTCCAAGGCCCGGTGCATTGGTATACAAGCCCCCACGCTGCGCGGCTGCGCCTGCTGCGCTGCCCCCCGAGGGGGCCGCACCCCGCCTTGGGAGCGGCCCGGCGGCGGGCTGATCGCCCCCACGCTGCGCGGCTGCGCGTGGTGCACTGCCCCAAGCCGGGGTCAGGTTTCCGGCTGCACCGGAAAGTGGGGCTGCACCCCGCCTTGAGAGCGGTTCGGCGGCGGGCTGGTGCCCTGCGGGTTCCACCCCGTGCACGTCAATCAACGCCTCGCCCAGCATTTGCAGGCCGCCGCAGATGCCGAGCACGCGACCACCGCGCGCGGCGTGCTGGGCAATGGCCGCGTCCAGCCCCTGCGCGCGCAGCCAGGCCAGATCGGCGGCAGTGGCTTTGCTGCCGGGCAGGATGATCCAGTCGGCGGCGCTCAAATCCGCCAGTTCAGCCGGGCTGCGCGTCCAGCTCAGGTGCACGCCGGGCACATTTTTCAGCGGCTGAAATTCGTCCAGATTGCTGATGCGCGGGTACGCCACCACGGCAATGCGCGTGCGCACCGCGCCGCTCGTGCCGCCCGTGCTGATATGGGCGCGGTCATCGAACACGCCATCTTCTTCCGGCAGGCCGTGACCAAAGTGCATGGACACCACGGCCACGGTGGGCACACCGGTCAGCGCCTGCAACTGCTCGGGGCCGGGGGCCAGCAAAGCCGCATCGCCGCGAAATTTATTGAGCACAAAACCCCGAATGCGCGCCCGATCATCTTCAGGCAGCAGCGCCCAGGTGCCATACAAGTGGGCAAAAGCGCCGCCTCGGTCGATGTCGGCCACCAGCAGGCAACGCGCATCGGCATGGCGGGCCACGCGCAGGTTCACCACGTCGCTGGCCATCAGGTTGATTTCAGCCGGTGAGCCTGCGCCCTCGATCACCACCACGTCGTTCTCAGCGCGCAGCGCATCCAGCGCGGTGGCGATCTGCGGCCACACCCGTTCGCTGCGGCCCCGCCAGGGCATGCCCGTCAAATCACGGCTCACCTGCCCCAGCAACACCACCTGACTGTGCGTGTCGGCCTCGGGCTTGAGCAGCAGCGGGTTCATGCGCACATCCGGCACGGCGCGCGCGGCCAGCGCCTGAAAGTATTGGGCGCTGCCAATCTCTCCCCAAAAAACCTCAGCCCCGCCACAAGGTGAAGCAACGCCCTCCTCCGGCACGCCCGGGTGCCCTTGCCCGAACTGGGGCAGCGCACCCTGGGCAGCAGGCAGCATGGGGGCCACCGAGCCGCCGCCGGGCCGCCCCAAGGCGGCAAGCGCCCCCTCGGGGGGCAGCGCACCATGCGCAGCAGGCAGCGTGGGAGCCACAATTCTTGCGTTGTTGCTCATGTTCTGCGCCTTGAAGGGCACCACTTTCAGCCCCAAGCGCGCGTAATAGCGGCACAGCGCGGTGGCGATCCAGCTTTTGCCCGCCCCGCTGCTGGTGCCCAGCACCATGATGCAGCGGGCGGGTTGGCGGGCCGTGTGGGATGTTGAAGTCATAAGGGCTGATTTTGCCCCTGGCCCACACCCAACGGCTGGCGCAGCACTGCCAGCACTGCGTCCTGATCGGCGGGGCAGGCCACGGCCATGCGCACACGGCCGGGCAGGCCAAAGCTGGCGGCGTTGCGCAGCTTAAGCCCTTGAGCGCGCCACGCGTGCAATTGCGTTTGCAGGTCAGTTTGCAAGTCAAGCACGCCTTCAGCGCTTGTCCGGCATGCAGGATCAGCGACGAAAAACGGCGTTTCGCTGGGCTGCACCCGCCAGCCCGCAGCGGTCAGCAGCGCCATTTGCCGCGCCTTCCAGGCTTGCAATTGCACGCGGCTGGCGGCCACCCAGTCTTCGGCATCCAGCGTGGCCCAGCTTTGCAGCAGCGCCACGCCATGTGCGCCCAGCGGCCACGACGGGGCCAGCGCCTGCACGCGCCGCAACAAGGCTGCATCCACCTGCGCCGGAGCCACGGCGTAAGCCGCGCGCACCCCCGTCAGGCCCAGCGCCTTGTTGGGACTGAACAAGCGCCACACGCTGTCTTGCGCGGCCGCATCCAGCACCAGCGCGCCTTGCAGGCGCAGCGGCGCGTAAGCCAAGTCGAGCACCAGCGTTTGCCACGGCTGCAACGCGGCCACGCGCTCGGCCAAACCGGCTTCTGGCTGGCCCAGCGGGCTGGACGGTTCGCACCCCCACAACAGCGCGGCCTGAGCCGCATCAGGCGTGGGCACCAGCCCCACGGCTTGCGCGGCGCGGGCGTAGTCGCCGTAAGCATGCGGCGGCAGCCACACCCGTGTGGGCCGCCCTGCGCCCTGCCCCGCCTGCAAGGCCACCGCGGCGCTGATGCGCTGAATGAATTCGCTGCCGCTGGCGGCCAGCACCATGCGCGCCGGTGCCACCCGGTGCCAGGCGGCCAGTTGCACGGTCAGTTCGGTGTACGCCGGGTCGGGGTAATGCCGCGCATCCGCAGCTTGCAGGGCGCGCAAGGCCCCAGGGTACGGCCCCAACGGGTTGGCGTTGGTGGACAAATCGTAACGCGCCACGCCTTCGGCGTCGGGGCCGCCGTGGATGGTCTGCATCACCTGAAAACTCCTGAAATAATAGCTGCATACGATTGTTGTACCTGCATTGCAGGCTGGTTTTTCCTCAAACTCTGGCGTCGCCTGCCCTCAATCCAACTCTCGCCCCAACTCGCTCCCACCAGCGGCAGAAGGGTCAAAGCCAGTGCATCCGTCTGCCCTCGGGGACAGGGTTGGGGTGCAGGCGAATGGGCACCACCGCTCACACCAGCACCCACAGCACCGCCGCACAGCACAGCAGCGTGGCCGCCAGCGTGGTGCGCGATCCGATGGCGCAGGCACGCACGGTGTCTGCCGGCTCAGGCGCACGGCCTTCAGCGTTCAGCGTGTACGCGCCCGGTTTGCCCAGCCGCACGCCCAGCACCAGCGCCATCGCCGCCATCGGCCAGCCGCTGTTGGGCGACGGCGTGCGTGCGGCTTCGCGCCACAGCGCCGCACCGGGCCATCGCGCGGCCACCGCGCACACCAGCAGCGCCGTCAAGCGCGCGGGCAACCAGCTCAGCACATCGTCGGCGCGCGCCGCCCATTTGCCCGCCCAGCGCCAGTCGCGCCCGCGGTGCACACCACGGTAACCCCACATGGCGTCCGCCGTATTGGCAAAGCGGTACAGCACCGCACCCGGCAGCCCCAGCAGCGCAAACCAGAACAAGGGGGCCACCAGTGAATCGTTCAGGTTCTCGGCCAATGACTCGATGGCGGCCTCACGCACCTCGTCCGCACCCAAATCCTGCGCCGGACGGCTGACCAGGTGCGCCACCTGCGCGCGCGCCTCGGGCAGCGACCGGGCCAGCGCCTGCTCTACCGCCAACGGCCCGTCGTGCAGCATGGCCCACGAAAAAAATGGCTTCAAGCACAGCGCCAGCGCAGGCACCGCCAGCCACACCGGCTGCGCCAGCACCCAGTCTTGCAGCAGCGCCGCCGCCACATAAACCACCACCGCCACCGTGCACCAGCCCATGGCCGCCAGCGTCATTGCGCTCCAGTTCGACAACTGCCGCTGCTCATCCCGCGTGGGGGCCACATAACCGGCCATCGCATCCAGCGCCCGCCCCATCCACACCACCGGGTGCCAAGCCGCCGCAGGCTCGCCCAGCAGCCGGTCGATGGCCAGCGCCAGCGCGGGCACGCAGGCCAGCAGCAGGGCGTGTGGTGCGGGCCAATCCACCAGCCAGCCCGTCAAAGCCGCCCCTTTCGGGCGATCACCAACCGATATCCCAAATGCTTCAAGAAATTCGCCATTAAATTCGCCAAAACAATACAATATTAAAGTTAACTTATTGATAAATAACAAATTTTCGCAATTACGACATTTGAAATATGCGCCCTGTCACGCTGTACACCCAACCGCACCAGTTCGAGCCTTTGCTGCCGCGCGCCGAAGTGCGTGAAGCCCTTCTGGCCAAGGCGCACACGCTGTTCAGGGAAGGCTTGCAAACCAACGGGCGCGCGCACAGCAGCGTCATGCAGGCCATGGCGCCACTGCTGCGCGCGGTCAACTCGTACTACACCAACAAGATCGAAGGCCAGCACACCCTGCCGCGCGAGGTCGAGGCGGCGCTGGACAACCGTTTTTCGTCCGACGCCGACGTGCGTCGCCGCCAGCGGCTGGCCCTGGCCCACATGCGCACCGAAGACTGGGCGGAGCACAATTTTCAAGACCGCGACTGGCGCGAGCTGTTTGCGCCCGAGGTCATCGCCGCCCTGCACCGCCACCTGTTTGCCCAACTGCCCGAAGAAGACCTGCGCCTGAAGGGCGGCAGCCTGATGCCTCCCGGCGCGTGGCGCACGGGCGAAGTGCGCGTGGGCACGCACGAAGCACCGGCGGCCGCCTGCGTGCCCGATTTTCTGGCCCGCATGGCCGAGGTATATCAGGGCACCCGCGATGGCGAACTGGCCCTGGTGGCCGTGGCCTGCGCGCACCACCGTTTGGCCTGGGTGCACCCGTTTGCCGACGGCAATGGCCGCGTCGCCCGCCTGCACAGCCACTTGCTGCTGCACCGCCTGGGACTGACGCACGGCGTCTGGTCGCCCCTGCGCGGCCTGGCCCGCACCCAGGCCGTGTATTACGAGCGCCTGGCCCACGCCGACGCCCCGCGTGAGGGCGACCTGGACGGTCGGGGCAACCTCAGCGAGCGCCAGTTGGTGGCCTTTTGCGACTACTTTCTCACCACCTGCATCGACCAGGCGCGCTTCATGGGCGAGCTGCTCGATTTGAGCCACGTGCAAGAGCGCATCCGCGCCTGCCTCAGCTTTGAAAGCACGCGCCAGGGCAGCGACATCCGGCTGCAAGCCGCGCACCCGCTGTATCTGATGTTCGTCTCCGGCACGCTCGAGCGCGGCAGCTTCAAGCGCATGACCGGCCTGCCCGGGCGCAGCGCCGACCGCCTGCTCAGCGCCCTGCTGGCACGCGGGCTGCTCACCTCGCCCAGCCCCAAGGGCAAGCTCCAGTTCGGCATACCGCTGCACGCGCTGCGCTTTTACTTTCCGCGCCTGTGGCCCGAGGCCGAAGCCGACGCCAGTTAGCCCGCTGACCCACGGCACTGGCCAGAAGACCGTAGCGCAGCGACATTCAAGGCGCATCGTCGTCACTGTGGCGCTGGCAGCCCAACAACAAGTTGAACACAACCCCCGCGAGGTATGCCGTCATCTGCGCAAAACCCACCACCAATATCAGCGCCAGCACGACAACCGTTACCACCACCAGCCATTCCCACCAACTCATGGCGCGGCGCTCCGGCGCGGGCGCTTGCGAGATGGCTTGGCCATTGCCGCCGCAGGCAACAGGCTGGTGATGCGCTGGTACAGCGTGAATAGAAAGGCCACGCGCTCGGCGTCGTTCTTGTAGTTTTTGGGGCCGCCAGCGGCCTGGTAGGCCTTGTCCACCGCCGCGTCCAGCTTTTGATGGGCCTTGAACAGCGCGGGCAGCATGGTCAAAGGGTCGTACAGATCGGCCAGGCTGCTGCCGGGGAACTGGGCGCGTGCGTCCAGCACGGCTTGCGCTGCGGTTTCGATAGCTACCTGCGATTTCTCTACATGCGCTGGAGCCACTTTTTGATACGAATCCACGGCACTGAAAGGCCAGGGGAAGTTGTTGTAGACGATAAGTGCTGAGTACTGGTAACGACTCTCCAAGCGCCCACACACTTGTCTGGTCCAAGCCATGTGCATCCGCGAAAGCAGCACCCCGAAATGGAACAGGCCCGTGCCCTCGATGACCCGCAGCTTGTCGCCGCAAAACACGTCCGGGGTCAGAAAAGCCATGGGAATCGTCTCGCGCCGCTCTGACGACACCTGCGGCAGCGCAATGAAGTCGCCGCTGGAAACAAATTCGGTATGAAACCGTGTCGGTGTCGCCGCAATGGCCTGCGTGGGTTTGCTCTTGCTGGCCTGTCGAAACGCTTTGACGGCTTGCACCCGCTTCATGGCTTCGGGCATGGCGCGCAGTTGGGCCGACGGCGTGTCGCCCAGCCACAGGCACCAGCGGTCGATGCCGTTGATGAACTCTTCCCCGCCCAACCAGCGGCGAAACCACGGGGCGCTGGCAGGCTCAAGAGCGATAAAGGCATCGCGCTCTTCGGTGGTGAACAGGTAGTTGCCACCGTCGATGGGTTTGTTGCCCGAACGCATCTCGGGCACATCGCACACCGGCTGGCTGCGCCGGGCCAGCACCACGTCCGGCGCATCCACCAGATACGGGTTGATGTTGGCGGCCGGCACGGCGTGCGGCTCGCCCTTGATGTCGTCGTATTCGTAAATCAGCTTGCCCGGCAAGTCTTGCAGCCCAAAGCCGACGATGACGCAGTGCACCGCGGCCTTGCCGCGCGCCTCGTTGCTCCAGGCGAAGGTGCGGTGGGCAAACTGGATGTGCAGCCCCTGCGCCAGCAGCCAGCCCCACAGCACGCCCACCTGCTCGCCCTGAGTGATGCTGTTGGTGGAGACGAAGGCGGCGCGGGTGACGGGCTGGTTTTTATAAGCCAAATCAGCCTCTGGCGCAGGTGTAGAAAGCGCGAGAAGCTCTTTATTTGAGCGTAATTTTGAGGCAGCACCTTCACCCCCGCCCTCTCCCGCGCGCGGGAGAGGGGGCCAAGTCGCGCCGCGCAGGTAGCGGGCGGCTTTGACATACCAGGCGGCGACGAAGTCGAGCAGGCCAGCGCCGTCGATACCGCTGAACACCGCCCGGGTGTCGGCGCGCTGGGCGTCGCTCATGTATTTGGCACCCACAAACGGCGGGTTGCCCAGCAGGTAGCTGCATTGCGTGGGCGGCAGCACGGCGGCCCAGTCGAGCGTGAGGGCGTTGCCGTGCACGATGTGGGGACTGGTTTTGAGGGGGATGCGGGCGAAGTACTGACCAAATTCTTCGCTCACGCGCAGGTTCATCTGGTGGTCGACCAGCCACAGGGCGACCTGGGCGATTTGGGCCGGGAACTCTTCGATCTCGATGCCGTAGAACTGATCGACATTGACGCCAATCAGGCTGTGCACGTCCACGCTGCGCTGCCCGGCGTGGCCCGACAGGTCTGCGGCGGCGCGCAGCACGTCCAGCTCCAGCAGGCGCAGCTCGCGGTAGCTGATGACCAGAAAGTTGCCGCAGCCGCAGGCGGGGTCGAAAAACGTCAGGCGGCGCAGCTTTTTGTGAAAGTCGAACAGCTTGCTGCGCTGGTGCTTGATCTTGGCGAATTCAGCGCGCAACTCGTCCAGAAACAGCGGGCCGATGAGTTTGAGGATGTTTTCCTCCGACGTGTAGTGCGCGCCCAGGTTGCGGCGCGCCTTGCTGTCCATGATGGACTGAAACAGGCTGCCGAAGATGGCGGGGCTGATGGCCGACCAGTCGAGCGCGCAGGCGTCAAGCAGGGCCTCGCGCGTGGCGGCGTCGAAGTCGGCAATGGGCAGGCTTTCGGCAAACAGTTTGCCGTTGACGTAGGGAAAGGCGCGCAACTGCTCGTCAAGGTTACGGTTGCGGGCGTCTTCCGGCGTGTTGAGCAACTGGAACAGCCGCGCCAGGTGGGGGCCAAGGTCAGCGCCATCAGGCGCGGTGCGCTCTTCAACAAAGGCGCGAAAGCTTTGCGACTGAAAGATGGCGGTGTCGTCGGCGAACAGGCAAAACAGCACGCGCACCAGCAGCACTTCCAGCGCGTGGCCCTGATCGTGGGCAGAGTAGCCGCTGGCCTTGAGCGCGTCGTGCAGGCGGCCCATGCGCTCGGCCGCCTTGATATTGACCGGATCTTGCGGTTTGACCTCTTGCGCCTGATACCCGGCGATAAAGCCGAACCAGCGCACATGTTTGTGCAGGTCCTTGAGGGCAAAGGTAATTTCGCGCCGGTGCACGAGGTCGATGACGCGAAACTGGGCAAAGTCGCACACCACCATGGTGTGGGGCAGATCGCGCTCGGCAATGCCGGGAAAGTAGCCCAGCGCCTGGTCAAAGGCCGGGGCAAGCGGCTTGCCGCGCGACTTTTGCTCCACCAGCATCTGGCCGGGCCAGAACAGATCAATGTAGCCTTGGCCGCCACCGTGCTTCTTGACGGCGTGCTCGAAGCTGCCCACGCGCTTGTTGCTGATGCCAAAGATGTCGAAAAAATCGATCCAGAACGGGATCGACTGCTGCTTTTCGTCCGCCGCGTCGGCCCACTGACGGCTGAAGGCCATGGCGCGGGATTTGATTTCGTTCCAAGACAAGGGCATGGCAGCGTTGCCTGTTTTTATATGAAGGTGTCAAGCTTATCGTGTGGCAGCACCTTCAGTCGTCAGCGCGTTCAGTCCTCGATGCCGCGCTGGGCGGGCACGCCCGCCTTGTAGGCGTGTTTGACGAGGGTCATCTCGGTCACGGTGTCGGCCAGCGCGACCAGCTCGGGCGGGCAGCGGCGCCCTGTCAGGCACACGTGCACGTGGCGCGGGCGCTGGCGCAGGGTGTCCAGCACGTCTTGCAGTGGCAACCAGCCGTAGATGAGGGGATAGGTGATTTCGTCCAGAACCACCAGAAAGTGCGCGCCATCCAAAATGGCCGCACGCGCCTTTTGCCAGCCCGTGCGGGCCAGATCGGCGGAGTGATCGAGGTCTTTGCTCTTCCAGCTAAAGCCGTCGCCCAGCCCTTCGATGGGCAGGCCCATTTGCTCGAACATGCGGTGCTCGCCAAAACGCGCGGTGGGTACTTTCATGAACTGGAAGATGCGCACCTGCTGGCCGTGCACGTGCTGGCGGCCCAGCGCGCGCAAGGCCAGGCCGAAGGCGGCGGTGCTTTTGCCCTTGCCGTCGCCGGTGTGCACGATGACGAGGCCGCGCCGCTCGCCCTGCGGTTTGTCTGAAGCGCGTTCGGTGGGCGGGGTTTCAATTTGCATGGTGGGTTTGACCAGGGTTGAGGGCGTGGCGCTGAGAACGTCAGCACATGACAACCGCCATGGCAGCGCCCTCTATGGGCGATGTGCATGTGGCGGCGTTAAAGGCTGCGGCTGAACAGGTGATCGATCGCCTGGCGCGCCTGCGCCTGCAAGGAGGGCACCGCTTGTGCATCGCCCGACAGGTGCCTGAGCAGTGCCTGCTGAAACAGGCCGTCAAACAGCGCATACGCGGCGCGCGGCGACAGGCCGTGCGAGGTGCCTGTCAATTCGGCAAAGCGACTGATCACGCGCCAAATCATGCTCTCGAGGCTTTGGTCGATGTCCATCACGTCACCGCGAAAGGCTTCTTCAAACAGCGCCTGCGCGCGCAAGTCGTACCACAGCCGGTGCATGGGCGCTTCTCTGCGCAGCGTGTCGGCCAGGCCGTCCAGAAAGCCGGTGAGCAGCTCGTCGTAGCTTTGCGCTTCAACCGTGACCTGGTCGTAGCGCGTGACGCAGCGCGCCTTGTACTGGCGCACGCTGCACACGATGAGATCGACCTTGTCGCTGAAGTAGTAGTGCAGCACGCCGTGCGAGAAGGCCGAGTTTTGCGCAATCTCGCGCAAGCTGGTGCGCGCATAGCCCAGCGCCGCCAGCGTGGTGAGCGCGGCTTCGCTCAGCTCGGCGCGGCGCGCGGCGAACTTGTCGTCGCGCACGGGCGGTGCTTTTTTAGCCTGTGTCACTTGCGGTGCAGTCATCTTCAACCTAGTCAAACCGAACGGTCGACAACCCTTGCTTGGTGAATCAACTGAAACGATACCACGGCCCGAACCGGCCACGGACGGGGCATCCACGTCAGTGTTTTCCCGCGAATTTTGACAATTGACCAATAAATCTTTGACAACTGTCAAGCTCAAACCTAGGATGACTTTTCCATCTTCATTCACAACAATTTTTCAAGGAGACAAGCGATGGAGCAGTTTGATTTGAAAGGCCGCAAAGCCCTGGTCACGGGTGGTGCGCGCGGCATTGGCGCCAGCATTGCCGAGACACTGGCACGCGCGGGTGCCCAGGTGATGATTGGCGACGTAATGGCCGATGTGGGGCAGGAAACCGCAGCACGCCTGAGCACCAGCACGGGTGCCAAGGTAGGCTTTGTGCCGTTGGACGTGACGCAAGACGACGCCTGGGCATCGGCCACGGCGGCCACTATCAAGCAGTTGGGCGGACTCGACACGCTGGTCAACAACGCGGGTATCGAAATCACTTCACTGGTGGTGGATGTCAACGGCGACGACCTGCGCCGCATGCTGGACGTCAACGTGGTGGGCACGCTGCTGGGCATGAAGCACGCCTTTCGCGCCATGCGCCCCGGCGGCCCGGCAGGCCAGGGCGGGGCCGTGGTCAACATTGCATCGGTGGCCGCCACCATTGCTTTTCCGGCCATTGCGGGCTATTCGGCCACCAAATCGGCGGTGGATCGCGCACCTTGCTGGAGGCCATGAAGGCATGACGCTGCACAGGGCGTAGCCGGCACGTCTGGGCCATCAATCGGAGCGGGGGATGATCTGTGGCAGCGCCACCCACTGCCCCTGCACGGGGTGCACGGCAATGCGGTGGTCAAACGCGGCGGCCAGCGCCTGGTGGCTGCTGGCGGCAGCACACGGGCCGTGATGGGCCATGCGGCCTGCCTGCACGATGACCAGTTCATCGGCTTGCAGCGCCACGCTCAACTCATGCAACACACTGACGACCAGCGTGCCGCGCGCGGCCAACTGGCGCACCGTGCTGATCCAGTCGGCCTGGTGCGGCGGGTCGAGATGGGCCAGCGGCTCGTCCATCAGCAACACGGCAGCTTGCACAGCCAGCGCGCGCGCCAGCAGCACGCGCTGGCGTTCGCCCCCGGACAGCTCGCCCAAACGGCGCTGGCGCAAGTCCCACGCCTGGGCGGCGCGCAAAGCCTGCGCCACGGCCACATGGTCATCGGCACCGGGCGCGGCCAGCCAGGCGCGGTGCGGCAAGCGGCCCAGCATGACCACGTCCTGTGCCAGCAAATCGTCGCTGCCGCCTTCGGCCTGCCCCAGCCAGGCCAGCCGGGTGGCGCGCTGGCGTGCGGGCCAGTCATGCAGCGAACGGCCCAGCAGATCGACCCGGCCCACGCACGGCAACAACCCGGCCAGCACGCGCAGCAGCGTTGATTTGCCCGCGCCATTGGGGCCAACCACGGCCACCCAGCGGCCTGCGGCCAGTTGCAAATCCATCGCTTGCAGGATCTGGTGTTTTCCGATGCTGGCGCTGGTTAAATTTGCGCATAAAGCTATGTTTTCAGGAGCAATTTCCGACATCAATGTGCCCTCCCGGCGCGCGACTGAGCGTGCATACGCCAGAGAAGGTAAACACCCCCCAGCACAGCGGTGAGCACCCCCACCGGCAATTCCTGCGGTGCCATCAGCACCCGGGCAGCGATGTCGGCCAGCATCAGCAGCAGACCGCCCGCCAGGGCCGACAACAACAACAACGGCCCATGCGTGCTGCGCGCCAGCCCACGCACCAGGTGCGGGGCCACCAGGCCAACAAAGCCGATCAAGCCGGTCTGCGCCACCGCCGTGCCGGTGGCCAGCGCCAGCACCGCCACCAGCAGCGCGCGCAGCGGGGCCAGCGGCAGGCCCAGGCTTTGCGCGGTGGCTTCGCCCAGCGTCAGTGCGTCCAGCACGCGCGCCAGCGCCCAGGCCCCAGCCAGCAGCGGGGCCAGCACGGCGGCCATGATGGCGCAGGCGCTCCAGCCCACAAAGCCGGTGATGCCCAGCGTGAAACCCTGCATGGCGGTCAACACATCGGGGTCGGCAATTTGCACCAGATCGCGCGCTGCGCCCAGCACGTAGCCCACCACCACCCCCGCCAGCAGCAGGCGCAGGGTTTGCTGCACACCTTGGGCCAGCATCAGGGTCAGCAGCACGCCCAGCAGCGCGCCGACAAAGGCCGCGCCGGTCAGCCCCAGCCGCGCCAGCCAGGGCGACGCGGCCTGCGCCAGCGCCGCACCGCTGCCGCCACTACCGCCACTGCCACTCGACACCAGACCAGCCGCGCCCACACCGGCAAACGTCAGCGCCACCGCCAGCGCCGCGCCCGAGGCGCTGCCCAGCAAATACGGATCGGCCAGCGGGTTGCGAAACAGCCCCTGCGCCACCGCCCCGGCCAGCCCCAGCAGCGCCCCAGCCAGCCACGCACCCAGGGTGCGCGGCAAGCGGATGTCCCACACGATTTGCCAGGCCACGGGGTCATGGCGGGCGTTGAAAACACTGTCCAGCCCGGTGCTGCCCACGCTGGCGCCCAGCAGCAGCCCGCCCGTGCCCAACAGCAGCAAGGCCGTTCCCAGCAGCCGCGCGCGGCTGCGGCCGCTGGTGGCAGGCGGGGTGTGGGGCAACGCAGTCATGGTGAGAGTCAGTCGGCAGCGGCTGATGGCACGGCGTGGCTGGTTGCACCCGGCCCTGAGGGTGCCATGCGCTCGGCCACGCAACGCGCCATCAGGCGGGCGGCTTCGTCCATGCGCGGGCCTGGACGCACCAGCACGTCGCGCTGGCGGGCGTCGAACGCGCACACGTGGCCATCACGCAATGCCGCCAGCGCGGCCCAGCCAGGGCGGCGCGCCATGTCATTCAGGCTGCGCTGGCTGGCCATGATGAGCTGCGGTGCGGCGCGCACCACCAGCTCAGGGTTGATGCGCGGAAACGGTCCCAAATCAGGCCCGATGACGTTCACCAGGCCCAGCGCCTGCATGGTTTCGCCAATAAAACTGCCGTGTCCGGCCGCGTGCGGCGTGGGGGCCACTTCAAAGTACACCCGCGTGCCGCGCGCGCTGGCGGGCAGTGCCTGTGCGGCGGCGCGAATGCCCTCGCCGATGCGGCGCAGCAGCGCATCGGCCCCGTCCACCTGCAACAACTGGCCCAGCGTGCGCACGATGCGGCGCGCGTCGGCGCTGGTGTGCGGCTCCAGTTGCACCACGCGCAGGCCCAGCGCGCGCAGGCGCACCCCCGCGCGGGACGACACCGACATCACCACCACGTCGGGCTTCAGAGCCACCACCGCCTCCACGCTCGGATCCAGCCCGCCGCCCAGTTGCGGCAAGCGGGCCACGGCCTGCGGCCAGTTGGAATAGCGGTCAACCCCCACCAGGCGCGCGCAGGCATTCAGGGCGCAAATGGTTTCGGTCAGCGACGGCAGCAGGCTGACGATGCGCTGCGGCGGCGCATCGAACCGGGTGGCATGGCCAGTGTCGTCCTGCACCTCGTAGCCGTGCGCGGCCAGGCTGAAAAGCGCGGTCAGACCCCACAACAACCAACGCTTCATGCGGCCGCCCCTTTCAGTGTCAGCGGCAAGCCAGCAGTCATCAGCGTGACGCGCGCGCAAACCGCCGCCACATGTTGATTGAGTGCGCCCAGCGCATCGACGAAGGCGCGCACCTCGCGCCCCAGCGGAATCACGCCCAGACCGATCTCGTTGCCCACCAGCACAATGGGGCCGGGGCAGATGCGAATAGCTTCCAAAAGATGAGCATGTAACTCTTGCCTCAACTGCTCTGAAGGCTGGTTTTGTTGATCAACTTCAGCCCCCTGCCCGCTCGGCGGCATCAGTTGCTGCGTCAG
The DNA here is from genome assembly GCF_047975795.1 of Ottowia sp. Taxonomy (GTDB): domain Bacteria; phylum Pseudomonadota; class Gammaproteobacteria; order Burkholderiales; family Burkholderiaceae_C; genus Ottowia. The sequence continues at coordinate 35,110 of NZ_JBKEEE010000085.1, forward strand.
CCACAGGGTCAGGCAATCGACCACACGCAGCGTCTCAGGCCCGCCCGCTTGCACGATGGCGGCGGGCAAATCGTGCGCGGCTTCCCGCGTGGCCAGCCCCGGCACGCGCCGGGCACGGTCTTGTTGGTGGCGGGCGATGCGCTGGCGCATTTCGTCATCGTGCGGCCAGGCGGTGGCGATCAGCACCGCGCGGTGTGTGGGCGCTTGTGCCAGCCAGGCGGCTGCCAGTTGTTCGGCGCGGCGCGATTTGCCGCTTTTTTGGCCACCCAAAATCAGTTCGCTGCGGGCCACGGTCAGGCTATGGGTGTGAATTGATCCCACAGGTTGTTGGACATTGCTTGTCATGGCGGTGGGCGCTGATGCGTCAAGCACCAGAGGTGTCAGAGGTGTTTTTTGCCTGGGATTTTGTCTTGAACAATTCCAACGTGATCAACACGCTGGACGGCAACCAGGCGTGAAAGTAACTGGCACGCACCTGCCCCGTGGGGCCTGCCGCATATATTGGCTCGCCCTGGGTGCGGGCGCTGCCGGGGGCAGGCTCGGTGTAGGCCACAGGCGTCAAGGGCGTGTCAACGACCGAGTAGTGAAAAGTGTGGCCGCGCAACGCGCAGACATGGGACGACGGCTGCCACTGCTGCATGCCCAGCCCGCCCAGACGGCGCTGCATGCGGGTGCGGCCAGGCAGCAGGCCCCACATGGGATACGTCTTGCCGTCAGCAGTTTCGATCTGCTCGAACAAAGCCATCATGCCGCCACATTCGGCCCAGATGGGCCGATCCGCCTGCGCATGGGCATGCAACTGATGGCGCAAATCGGTGCGCGCGGCCAGCACGTGGGCGTGCAACTCAGGGTAGCCGCCGGGCAGCCACAGCGCGTCGCAAGCGGGCAGCGCGTCGCCCGCCAGGGGCGAAAAATACACAACCCGCGCACCCAGGTTCTGAAGGTATTCAATATTGGCAGGGTAAATGAAGGCAAAAGCCGCATCACGGGCCACCGCCACGGTATGGCCTGCCAGCGGCTGGCCTTGGTTTTCCAAGAGGTACAGCAGCAAATCGTCGGGCGCGGCAAAGTCCACCGACCAGCGGGCGCGCCAGTCGTCCAGCGTCATCTGGCCCAGTGGGGTGGCTTGCAGCGCATCGGCGGCGGCGTCCAAACGGGCCAGCGCGGTGGGCAGACCCAGATCGCCCACGGCCACCAGACCCAGGTGGCGCTCGGGCAGGCCCAGCGCATCGCTGCGCGGCAAGTGGCCCAGCCAGTCACTGACCGCTTGCGTTGTCTCCTGTGCCGTGTCTTGCGCTGTCTCTTGTGTTGTCTCCTGCACGGTCGCCTGCACCGCCGCCTGCAACAACGCGGCATGGCCGTCGCTGGCCACGCCGTTGGCCAGCACACCGGCCCAGCGCAGCGCGCCTGCTTCTTGCCGGTAATGGCGCAGGCCATGCACCACCGCACCCAGCGTTTGCGCCATGTGCCCGGCCTGCACCACGGCCAGCACCGGCAAACCAAAGCGGCGCGCCAAGTCGGCCGTGCTGGGTGTGCCGTCATGCAGGCCCATCACGCCTTCGACCAGAATCACATCGCAATCCCTGGCCGCCGCGCGCAGGCGCTCGCGCACATCGTCCTCGCCGACCATCCACAAATCGAGGTTGTCTACCGGCGCATCGCTGGCCAACTGGTGCCACAGCGGATCGAGAAAATCCGGCCCGCACTTGAACACCCGCACCCGGTGGCCGCGCCGCGTCAACAGCCGCGCCAGCGCCGCCGTGACCGTGGTCTTGCCCTGCCCCGACCCCAGCGCAGAAATCAGCAAAACCGGACAGCGCACGCTCACTGCTTTATCCATCGCCCCTCCTCAAAGGCCATGCCAGGAGCCGCCGCGCACGGCCGCCCGAAGCGGTCGGCTCGTCCCCCTTGGGGGAGTCGGCCAGCCCGCGCAGCAAGGCTGGACAGGCAGGGGGCATGTTCCAGAAGCCGCCGCGCACGGCCGCCCGAAGCGGTCGGCTCGTCCCCCTTGGGGGAGTCGGCCAGCCCGCGCAGCAGGGCTGGACAGGCAGGGGGTGCGTCATTTATTCCAGCGCAGACCCACATAAAACGCGCGTCCAGCAGTGTTGTAGTTGCGTGCCAGTTGGTAGTCGCGGTCGGCCACGTTGTCGATGCGCGCCAGCAGCGTCCATTGGCGGGCGATGGTGGTGCTGGCGTACAGATTGACCACGCCGTAACCAGGCAGCCGGTTGGTGTTGGCCGCGTTGTCCCAGCGGTGGCTGGCCGCTTGCATTTCAGCGCCCAGTGTCCAGCCCGCCACGCGGGTATCGGCGTTCAGTTTGAGGATGCGCTTGGCGCGCCGCGCCAGCAGGTTGCCGGTGGAGGCATCGTGCGGATCTTGCAAATCCAGCGAGCCAGACAGATTGACCGGCCCAAGCCGGTGCGCACCCGACAAGGTGACTCCCCGCAGGATCGCGCGGCCCGTGTTTTCATAACAGCCAAAGGCCGATTGACACAAGCCCGCCGCACCAAAGCTGATCAGGTTGGTGACGCGGTTGCGGTAGGCCACCACGCTGAAGCGGCTTTGCTGCTGCGCCCAGTGCAGGCCCAGCTCAAGGTTGCGGCTTTTCTCTGGCGACAGATCGGGGTTGCCGTATTGCGAGAAGCGGTGGTACAGCGTGGGCACCCTGAAGGCGGTGCCGTAAGCGCCGGTGACTCGCCAGCCGGGCGCAAAGCGATAGCCATAGGCCACGCCGCCGGTGGTTTCACCGCCAAACTCACTGTCACGGTCATGCCGCAGGTTGACTTGCAGCGTGTGCGCGCCGCCGGTGTAGCCGTAGCCCAGGGCAAGGGCGTTCTGGTGGCGGCCTTGGTCGATAGGGTCGTTGCGCAGATCGTCTTCACGCCGCTCCAGCGCGGCGGTGAGCAGGTGGCCACCCTGGCGCCATTCGTTTTGGAACAGGACATTGCGCAGTTTGGTTTTGCTCAGGTACGGCGAAGGTTCGGTTTCGTACCGGTGGTCTGATTCGCTGATGGACAGGCGAGTGCTGTAATTGGCCGTCCACTGCGCCGCCCAGTTGGCCCCCAGGGTAGACAGGCGGCTGTTGGACATGTCGTGCAAACCGGGCGTGTAGCCGTCGTATTCAGCCTTGATGTCAGTGTGGGTGCCGGTCAGCTCCAGCCGGTGGTCGCGACTCACTTGCCAGCCCAGGCGGCCACTGGCCGAGCTTTGGCGGTAGCCGTCGTCGTCAGGATTGCCATCGGTTTTGATGTTGTAGCCCCGGCTCACGTCGCGCCCCAGACCCAGCGCGTAATCGACCGCGCCGCTTTGGCCCGACAAACCAGCTTCCAGCTTGCCCGTGCGGTGGTTGCCTGCGCCCACACCCACGTAAGGGCTGAAAGCGCCCTCGCCTTTTTTGGTGAAAATTTGCACCACACCCGCCACGGCGTCAGAGCCGTACACCGCTGCCGCCGCGCCGCGCACGATCTCGATGCGCTCAATCTGCCCCAGCGCAATCGTCTCCCATGGCGCGCCGCCAGTGGCCTGCGTATCCAACCGCACGCCGTCAATGTACACCGCCGTAAAGCGGCTTTCTGCACCACGAATGAACAAACTGGTGCTGGTGCCGGGGCCGCCGTTGCGCGACAGCTCCAGCCCCGCCTGGCGTTGCAGCAAATCGGCAATGTTGACCGCGCCGCTGTCGCGGATTTGCTGCTCGCCAAGCACCGTCACGTCGGCCAGCACATCGGTCAACGGCTGCGCCACGCGGGTGGCGGTGACCATCGATTCTGGCAACGTGGCAGCCTCGGCAGGCTGAACAGCCGCCCCACTGGTTTGAGCGTGCGCAGCCGCCATTGCAAAAAGCGCACAGGGGAACGCACAGGACAAAGCCAGCGGTCGAGCCGCTGATCGAAACAACACTATGGAATTTTTCATGACAAGAAAAGCACAAAGCACAACCCCGTGCCGGCTTCCCCGCCAGCGAATGGAGTGAAATGACTGCATTGCGACTCTGTTGAAGACCGCAGCGCAAGCCGCCTTGTTGGCCGGTATCCGGGCTGACGGACATGGCTTCTTGGGTGCCTCGCCTTCCCGGCCCAAAATAGCCAGTGGCTGTGTGAGGCTGAAGCCGGTGCCTTGATGGACAGATCAAAGACACCATCCGCTTACCGTTGCGGGGGCAGCGCAGGTTAGGCGCCCTGATAGCCGGGCTGGCCCTCCTGCTTCCCGTTGAACTGCGGCTGTGCGAGACCCACAGCGCGCGAGCACCAACGCCGCGCATTGTAATGGCGTGTAAAGAGACCGCGCGCCGCACCCTACAATCAGGCCATCCAGTCAGACCCGTCCGACGATTCGTGCCCCCTATGACGAACCCGCCTCTTATTGAACAAATTTCCGAGCGCGTCGAGCGCCTGCTCGTGCGCCATGAAGAACTGCACCGCACCAACGCGCTGCTGACGCAGCAGGTGCAGGCGCTGACGCACGAGCGCGACAACCTCAAATCTCGCCTGATGGCCGCACGCGCGCGGGTGGACGCGCTGATCGAGCGGCTGCCCACCAGCGCCCAGACACCTGAGCCTGATGCCCACGGCCACGACCCGGAGCACCCTGCACCATGAAGCAACTGGAAGTCAAAATCATGGGTCAGGGCTACCTGCTGGGCTGCCCCGACGGCGGCGAAGACCACCTGCGCGATGCGGTGCTCAAAGTCGATGCCGCAATGAGCAAGATCCGCGACGCGGGCAAGATCAAAGCACGTGACCGCATCGCCGTGCTGGCCGCACTGAATCTGGCCTTTGAGCTGGCCGACCAGTCCAGCGCCCCGCCCCCTGAAGCCGCCCCGGGCGCTGCACCCGCCCTGAGCACCAGCGACCACACCACCTTGAATACCCTGCTGACCCGGCTTGATCAGGCACTGGGCGACGATGGTCGGCTGCTCTGAGTCAGCATCACGATACGCGGCCAAACGTACCCACGCCACGTCACAATCCGTCACACTGACCCCGCACCGCCAGCCCAATGCACGCGTGATTGGGGATCCCCCGGCCGCCAGTGCGTACGCCCCCGCACCGCAAGGGGGAAGGCGCTTCAGCGCCACAGGAGGGTAAAATTGCCCTCGTCTGCGGTGCATGCCGGGCTTTATATTTCCTTGAACCAATGCTCCTATGAGCCAGGGCCTGGAACATCGTTTGGTCAGCGTGATCGTCTCGCGTCAGATGAACCCAAGACCATTCTGACCTCGCCCACCTGAACCCCCGCGTTCAGGATGACGGTCCGGTGGCATTCGCAGACACCTCATTTCGCGTTCTCCCTGTGGCGCTGCCGCGCCGCCCTCCTTTCGACAAGGCGCAACAACGCCGACGGTCGGCACAAGCCCGGCCACGGCGTTCGCTGGACTGGCGTGCGCTGCGGCCTTCTTGCTTATTCTGTTTTTTGCACCTGCGGCGACCCCCACCATGCCTATCGAACCACCCGTGATTCTTGAACTTGCCGCGCTGGGCTTGGCAGGTGGCTTTCTGGCCGGGCTGCTGGGCATTGGCGGCGGCATGATTTTGGTGCCATTCACCACCGCCATACTCACAGGACGTGGCGTCGCGCCGGGGCTGGCAGTCAAGATGGCGATTGCCACTTCGATGGCCACCATCGTCTTTACCTCCATCAGCAGCGTGCGCGCGCACCACAAGCGCGGCGCGGTGCGCTGGGACATCATCAAGCGCCTGGCCCCCGGCATTGTGCTGGGGGCCATGGTGGCCAGCCTGGGCGTGTTTGCTCTGCTCAAAGGCGCTGCGCTGTATTTTGTGTTTGGCGGTTTCGTGACGTTTTCAGCCATGCAGATGTACCTGGACAAAAAACCCGCCGCATCGCGCCAGTTGCCCGGCACTGCGGGCTTGCTGGGCGCAGGCGGAGTGATCGGCTTTCTGTCCGGCCTGGTGGGCGCAGGCGGGGGCTTTGCATCGGTGCCTTTCATGACCTGGTGCAACGTGGCCATCCACAACGCGGTGGCCACCAGCGCGGGGCTGGGCTTTCCCATCGCGCTGGCCAACGTGGCGGGCTACATCATGGCGGGCCTGAAGTTGACGGATTTGCCGCCACATTCACTGGGTTATGTGTGGCTGCCTGCGCTGCTGGTGCTGGCCAGTTGCAGTGTGCTGATGGCCCCACTGGGCGCCAAGGTCGCACATGCCCTGCCGGTGAAAAAGCTCAAACGCGCCTTCGCCGCCGTGCTGGTGGCTTTGGCCGCTTACATGCTTTACAAGGGCGTACAGGCGCTTTGACGCGGGCGAGCGCGCCTGCAGCTTCATGCCAAGCACTGTGGCGCACAGTGCGGTTCGACCCCTGTGCAAACCCCTCTTTTCTGATTGATTAAGACAAATAAAGACTTTTATATCAATAAGTTAGATCAAATTTAGCGAAATCATAGGAACTATGGCGCGCAACCATGTTCCATCAAGCTGTTCAGATGTGATTTAACCGCCAACTCGTTGACCTGTATAAGGTTTATCATCAAAACTGTTGACGGAACGTGGCATTCGCTATCAGAATAAAAGCGTGCAGCGCTTATCCAGCCAGCGTCCATTGTCAAAAACCATGTTGTTTGTCCGCTGTTTCACCACACCCCAACAGATGACACGTGCCAGACACCTGCCATCTGTACGGCTCAGAGCTGCACGCTGCTGCCCTGCACGACAGCATGTCCGCATTTCACCGATTTCCACCGCCATGACCTCGCCCATCCGCCTGATCTGGCTGCATGAAGCCGATACCGCCGCCTTCGCCCAGCGCTTGGCAGCGCAGCCTGCATTGCGCCAGTTGTACATCGCGCTGCACGGCGATCTGGGCGCAGGCAAAACCACTTTGGTGCGTCACCTGTTGCGCGCGCTGGGTGTCACGGGCCGCATCAAAAGCCCCACCTATGCGGTGCTGGAGCCACACGAAACACCCGACGGCCTGGCGGTGTCGCATTTTGATTTCTACCGCTTCAACGACCCACGCGAGTGGGCCGATGCAGGCTTTCGTGACGTGTTCGCCGCCCCTGGCCTGAAGCTGGCCGAGTGGCCTGAAAAAGCCGCCACCGTGTTGCCCATGCCCGATCTGGCACTCCAGCTGTCGGTGTCGCCTGGCGATGACAGCACCCGCATCGTCGAGCTGTCAGCACACACAGCTGCGGGCCAACAACTTTTGACGGAGGTGCTGGCCACATGACCCTGCCGCCCATTCCTCAACACCCGCCCCCGGCACTCAAGCGCCGCACTTTGCTGCAAGGCGGCAGTCTGGTGCTGCTGCTGGGCCGCGCCCATATTGCACGCGGCGCAGGCATTGTGGCCGTGCGGATCTGGCCCGCAGAAGATTACACCCGCGTGACCATCGAATCCGACGCGGCGCTGAAAACCTCGCACCTGATGGTCAGCTCGCCGCCCCGGCTGGCGGTCGACATCACCGGGCTGGATCTGAACCCCGCGCTGCGCGAGTTGGTGGCCAAGGTGCGCGCCGATGACCCCAATATCGCCGGCATCCGTGTGGGCCAGAACGCCCCCAGCGTGGTGCGGCTGGTGATCGACCTCAAACACACCATCAACCCGCAGGTGTTCAGCCTGACGCCCGTGGCCAGCTACAAGCACCGCCTGGTGTTCGACATGTACCCGGCCAACCCCCCCGACCCGTTGGAAACCCTGATCGCCGAACGCATGAAAGAGCTGGGTACCAACAACGCGGCCCCACAAGATGGCCCCGACTCGCTGGGCGATTTGATCGCCCGTCAGATCGAGCGCGCCAACAGCGCCGTGCGCGGCAATGACGCCACCGTGGTGGCCAGCGCCAGCCCGCCGCCACCAGCTCCTGCACCCCGCCCAGCCGCCAAAGCCCCCGCACCGTCCCCTGCGCCATCGCGCAGTCCGGCACCCATGCCTGAATCAGGCGACGGCGGCCACAGCGACTTTGGCAGCGCCAGCGTTGCGCCACCGGCTCCAGCGCGCAGCACATCTCCGGCAGGCCGCACTGATCGCCTGATCATCGTGGCCATCGATCCCGGCCACGGCGGCGAAGACCCCGGTGCCATTGGCCCCAGCGGCACGTATGAAAAAGACGTGGTGCTGCAAATCGCCCTCAAGCTGCGCGATCGCATCAACCGCACCACGGTCGCGGGCAGCCCCATGCGCGCCTTTTTGACGCGCGATGCGGACTTTTTTGTCCCCCTCAAAACCCGGGTCGAAAAAGCCCGCCGTGTACGCGCCGATTTGTTCGTCAGCATCCACGCCGACGCCTTCATGCGCCCGGAGGCCAATGGTGCCAGCGTGTACGCACTGAGCGAGCGCGGCGCTTCCAGCACCGCTGCGCGCTGGCTGGCCCAAAAGGAAAACGACGCCGACCTGATTGGCGGCGTCAACGTGGACGAGCAAGACACCCACGTCCAGCGTGCCCTGCTGGACATGAGCACCACGGTGCAAATCCGCGACAGCCTGCGCCTGGGCGGTGCCATGCTGGGGGCCATTGGCGGTGTGGGCAGGCTGCACAAGCCCAGCGTCGAGCGCGCCAACTTCGCCGTGCTGCGCTCACCCGACGTGCCCAGCGTGCTGGTGGAAACCGCCTTCATCAGCAACCCCAGCGAAGAAAAACGTCTGCGCAGCAGCAACTATCAGAACCAACTGGCCAATGCGCTGACCAGCGGCATCAAGAAATACTTTGCCGCCAACCCGCCGCTGGCGCGCAGCCGTCAAATCTGAAGCGCAGCCCCGCGCATCCACCTGAGCCAACGCGCTATGCACCCACGCACCGTCCAGTTTCACCGGGTGCTGCGCGCTCCACCGCAAAAAATCTACCGCGCCTTCACAGAAAGCCCGGCGCTGGCCAAGTGGCTGCCGCCATTCGGCTTTACCTGCACAGTGGAGCATTTGCAGGCGCGTGTGGGGGGCACTTTTCGCATGGCCTTTCACAACTTCGGCAACGGCCACAGCCATGCCTTTGGCGGTGAATACCTGGAACTGGTGCCGCACGAGCGTATCCGCTACACCGACCGCTTTGACGATGCGGGTCTGCCCGGCGTGATGGAGGTCACGGTACAACTCCAGGCCGTGATTTGTGGCACCGATCTGAGTGTGGTGCAAAGCGGCATCCCCGAGGCGATTCCGCTGGAGATGTGCACGCTGGGCTGGCAAGAGTCGCTGACCCAACTGGCCTGGCTGGTAGAACCTGACATTGCAGGCTGACGCACAAAGCAGCGCGCCCGCTTGAAGCGGGCGCGTACCAAGGCTTCAAAGAAGGTCAGCGCTTTTTGGTCGCCAGCCCGTAGACAAACAGCACCACGATGGCACCGATGACCGAGGCAATCCAGCCCACCGGCGTGCCCGCGGCATACAGGCCCAGCGCTGCACCGCCATAGCTGGCCACCACCGACCCCACAATGCCCAGCACCGTGGTCATGATCATGCCCATGCTCTGCGTGCCGGGCATGATGGCGCGTGCAATCAGGCCGACGATGAAACCGACGACGATGGCGCTGATGATGCTCATTATGGTGAAATCCTTCCTGAAAAAAGACGCAGACCGGGCGCTGCGTACGGGCGGGACTGTAACCCGGTTGCGGCGCTGCTGCTGGTCAAAGGGAATTTGCAGCAACCATTCAGGACGCAGGTGCCAATTCCAGCGCGTCAATGTCGCTCGACAGCTGCAACCACTCGTCTTCCAGCGCGGCCAACTCGTCGCCTACGGCTTTCAGTCGCCTGCCAGACTCGGCAATGGCTTCAGGCGGCATGGGCTGGCTCAGGCGCTGCTCCAGATCAGTCCGTTCGTCGCTCAGAGCCTGCATACGTTGTTCGGCTTGCGCCAAGGCACGTTTGAGCGGACGGGTTTTTTCGGCCAGTTGCTGGCGACGCTGCGCCTGCAAGCGGCGTTGTTCGGCGGGATTGATGGAAGCTTGAGCATCAAATTGATTGCTGGCGCTTGCTGGTAAATCACTATCAGCTATTGACTTTGAAGCTATTAACTTTGAAGCACCAGAGGCCTCGCGCAAGCGCTTGGCCTCGTCCATCAAATAGCGTTGATAGTCTTGCAAATCACCGTCAAAGGGTTCCACCTGGCCGCGCGCAACCAGCCAGAATTCGTCACACACGCTGCGCAGCAAGGCGCGGTCGTGGCTGACCAGCATCAACGTGCCTTCAAACTCGTTCAGTGCCACGGCCAGCGCCTCGCGCGTGTTCAGATCGAGGTGGTTGGTGGGTTCATCCAGCAGCAGCAGATTGGGGCGCTGCCAAACGATCATGGCCAGCACCAGGCGGGCTTTTTCACCACCGCTGAACTGCCCTACAGGCTGCACGACCATCTCGCCAGGAAAATTGAAGGTGCCCAGAAAATTGCGCAGCTGCTGCTCGCGCGCAGCTTCAGCACTGTCTTGCCCCGTCTCGCGTGCCAGCCGCACCATGTGTTCCAGCGGCGTGTCTTGCGGACGCAGCACATCCAGCTCTTGCTGGGCAAAGTAGCCGATGCTCAAACCCTTGCCTTCCGTCAACTTGCCACCCAGCAACGGCAGCGTGCGTGCCACGGTTTTGACAAAGGTTGATTTGCCCTGCCCATTGGCCCCCAGAATGCCAATGCGCTGGCCTGCCAGCACGGTGCAGCCCACGCCTTGCAAGATGATGCGGTTTGCTTTGTCACGCACCTCTGAGTTATTGGCGCTATTTTCAGTAGCCTCTTGTGTATCTTGCGCCCGGTAGCCAAACACGCCATCGGTGACGGACAGCATCGGGTTGGGCAGGCTGGCAGGTTCTTTGAACTCGAACTGAAAGTCCGCCGCCATCAACACCGGGGCGATGCGCTCCATGCGCTCCAGCGCCTTGACGCGGCTTTGCGCCTGACGGGCCTTGGTGGCCTTGGCTTTGAAGCGGTCGATGAACTTTTGCAGGTGCGCAATCTTGTCCTGCTGCTTGGCAAAAGCCGCTTGTTGCAGCGTGAGCTGCTGCGCCCGCAACTCTTCAAATGCGCTGTAGTTGCCGCCGTAGCGCGTCAAGCGCCCGCCTTCAATGTGCAAAGTCACGCGCGTCACCGCATCCAGAAACTCGCGGTCGTGGCTGATGACGATCAGCGTGCCGGGGTAGCGCGCCAGCCAGCTTTCCAGCCACACGAGCGCGTCCAGATCGAGGTGGTTGGTGGGTTCGTCCAGCAGCAGCAAATCGCTGGGAGCCATCAGCGCGCGCGCCAGTTGCAGGCGCATGCGCCAGCCGCCTGAAAAACTGTTGACGGGCAAGCGCAATTGCTCAGGTTTGAAGCCCAGGCCCAGAATCAGCGCCTCAGCCCGTGCGTGGGCATCGTGCGCACCCGCGTCGTGCAAATCGCTGTGGGCTTGGGCGATGGCCATACCGTCGCCGGATTGTTCGGCTTGTTGAAGCTGCTGGCGCAGTTGCATCAAGCGCTCGTCACCGGCCACAACGAAGTCAGCAGCGGCATCGGCCACCTCAGGCATGTGCTGCGCCACCTGGGCCATGCGCCAGGCAGCCGGCATGAAAAAATCGCCACTGTCTTCGTGCAGCGTGCCATTGAGCAGCGCCAGCAGCGTGGATTTGCCCGCGCCATTGCGGCCCACCAGGCCGACTTGTTCGCCCGGATGGATGGTGACGCAAGCGCCATCAAGCAGCACCTTGGTGCCACGGCGCAGAGTGAGGTTTTGGAGTGTGATCACGACAGCGCAGGATTATCGCTGCGCTGTGGCGACCCACTGTCGCAGCCTGTGTTTACAGCACCGTCCAGTCGGTCACGAACGGGCTGGGGCGGCGGAAAGCGTCGTTGAGCAGCACGCCGGGTGACACGTCGAGCGAATAGCCCCGGCCAGGCAACGACTCTTGAAACCACTTGCGATAAATCTGGCGCGCCGCGCCATTGCGGAACAACTCGGTCATGCCTTCCACCACCACGGCCTGGAAGCCGGGTGAACTTTTGGGCACGATCACGGCCAGAGGTTCCACCGACAGCGCGGGGCCAACCACTTTGACCGCATCTTTGAGCGCCTTGGCCTGGTCGTGGAGCACGATGTCGTCAGAAACGAAAGCGTCTGCGCGGCCATCCAGGACGGCCTTGGCCCCGTCCATGGTGTTGGCCACAGGAACGACCGTGATGTCAGTGCCTGCGGCCTTGCGCCGCTCGACAATGACTTGCCCTGTCGAGCCATTTTCAACCGCTACGCGCTGCCCGCCCATTTGCGATACCAAGGTGCGCGTATCGTCTTTGCGCACCATCATCTTGGCCCCGGCGTAGTAATACGCCAGCCCGAAGGCAGCGCGCTCCCGCCGTGGTTTGGAATTGGTGGTGTCGGCGCATTCCATATGAATTTGACCGTCGATGATGCGGTCAAAGCGCTCTGCGGCTGTGACCGGGACGAACTTCACCTGAAGGTTGGTGAGCTTCAGATGGTTCTGAATGCGCGGGATCAAGGCTCGGCAAAGGTCAATGGAATAGCCGATGGGCTGATCACTGTTGCCGCTGGCGTAGGAAAAAGGCGCAGCGGTCGCCCTGTAGCCGATGTTGATGACACCTGACTGCTGAATTTTGGCGAGGGTGGGGTCTTGTTGCGCCCACGCAGGGAAGCTGAACGCAAAGGCAGCGATCAGCGCAGCCTTCGCAGGAGCTATCCATGTCAAACGAAATTGATTCATCACAATGCCATCCATGTCAGTCAGAGGTAACCGTCCAATTGTGAGGATGCATGTGTCTGTTTGTATATTTGACTCCATTGTTGCTGGCATGCGCGCAAGAAATTTTTCACAACTCGGCAATTCGTGCACCCACGCGACGCACTTCAGGCTAATAGCTGCGCGTTGTCGCTGTTCATGGCGATAATGCGCCTCCATGGAACTTTTGATGCAGTTGGTCGATTTCATCTTGCACGTCGACCGGTATTTGGGGGCATTTGTGCAGCAGTACGGCGCGTGGGTGTATGCGCTGCTGTTTTTCATCGTGTTTGTCGAAACCGGCGTGGTGGTGATGCCGTTTTTACCCGGCGATTCACTGCTGTTCGTAGTGGGGGCGCTGGCCGGGGCCGGGCATTTGAGTTATCCGCTGGCTTGCGTGGTATTGCTGGTAGCGGCCATTGGGGGTGATCAGTGCAACTACAGCATCGGGCGCTACTTTGGCCCCAAGGTATTCCAGTGGGAAAACTCGCGTCTGTTCAATCGCAAGGCGTTTGACCGCGCGCATGAGTTTTATGAACGCTATGGCGGCGTCACCGTGATTCTGGCCCGCTTCATGCCGTTTATCCGCACCTTCGTGCCCTTTGTGGCGGGCGTAGCCGAGATGCGCCGCACCCCATTCACCTTGTTCAACGTGGTGGGTGCACTGATCTGGGTATTGGGTCTGGTGACAGCGGGCTACCTGTTTGGCAACTTGCCCTGGGTGCAAACGCATTTGAGCAAAATCATCTGGGGGCTGATCCTGGTGCCTGGTCTGATCGCCATTTTTGGTGCCTGGAAGGCGTCACGGACCGAGAAACAACGCGCACCGGCAGAGCCAGCGAAGTAACGCGCTTGGATCAGCCCATTGGCTGAATGCGCTGAATCAGCCCGTGCTTTTTTCGCGCGGCACCCTTCCCATCAGATAGAACTCAGGGTTGGGCAACATGCCGCTGAAGCTGGCAATTCGGTTGGACAAGCCGAAAAAGGCGGTGATGGCAGCGATGTCCCAAATGTCTTCGTCGTGAAAACCGTGTTCGTACAGGTCATGAAAGTCGCCGTCGCTGATTTCGTGTGAACGCTCGCAAACCTTCATGGCGAAGTCGAGCATGGCGCGCTGGCGCTCGGTGATGTCGGATGCCTTGCGGTAATTGACAGCCACCTGGTCGGCCACCAGGGGCTTTTTTTCATAGATACGCAACAGTGCACCGTGCGCCACCACGCAATACAGACACTGGTTGGCGGCGCTGGTGGCAGTGACGATCATCTCGCGATCGCCTTTGGTCAGGTTGCTGGTGCGGCCCGCACTTTCTGGCTCCATCAGGGCGTCGTGATACGCGAAGAAGGCACGCCATTCGGCCGGTCGGCGTGCCAGCCCCAAGAACACATTAGGCACAAACCCGGCTTTTTTCTGTACTTCAAGTACTTTGGCCTTGATGTCGTCGGGCAAGGTGTTGATGTCGGCCAGGGGGTAACGGCTCATGGTGATCTCCTGTAGGGTGATATCAGCCACTCATTATGGGTACGTCAGCCACGCGCTGCGTCGCCTGCGTGTCTGACGTGTCAATATCCGCACCGGCACCCTCAACGTGCGGCAACCACACCCCCCCCTCAATCCAGTGCAATCCCCTGCTCTTGAATCACCTTTTGCCAGCGCGCGCGCTCTTGTTGCAGCAGATCGGCATAAGCCTGCGGGGTACTGCCCACGGGTTCGATGCCAAATTCAATCAGTTTTTGCTTAATGGCAGGAGTGTGAATGGCTGCGGCCACCTGTTTTTGCAGCACGTCGCGCACTTCACTGGGCAAGCCCGCTGGCCCAGCCAAGCCCACCTGGGCCGAGACTTCAAAATCTTTGTAACCCAGCTCGGCAAACGTGGGCACGTCGGGCAACTGGGGCAGACGCTGGTGGTTGGCCACGGCCAGCGCACGCACCTTGCTGCCTTTGATAAAACCCGCACCTGCGGCCATGTCGACCATCATGGCCTGCACCTGCCCGCCCGCCAGATCACCCAGCGCAGGCGCGGCACCACGGTAAGGGATGTGCACCATGTGCAGCCCGGCGGTGACTTTGAGCATCTCCATCGCCAGATGGTGCGGGCTGCCCGCACCGGCCGATCCGTAGCTGATCTTGCCAGGGCTGGCTTTGGCTTTGGCGATGAAGTCCTTGGCGTCTTTGGCGTCAATGTTAGGGCCGACCACCAGAATCATCGGAAAGCGCCCCATCAAGGTGATGGGTGTCAGATCTTTATCGGGCCGGTAGCTGAGTTTTTTGTAGAGAAACTGGTTGAACACCAGCGTGCCGTTGTCGGCCGTCATGATCGAGTAACCATCAGGCACAGAGCGCGCAATTTCAGCGGCAGCAATGGCGGTGCCCGCACCGGGCTTGTTGTCCACCACCACCGGCTGGTTAACCTGGGTGGACAACTGCTGGCCCAAAGTGCGCGTTAAAAAATCGGTACCTCCGCCAGCCGGATAAGGCACCAACCAGCGAATGGGCTTGGACGGAAAAGCCTGCGCCCCTGCCGAGGCAGCGCCCAGCGTCAGCGGCAATGCAAGCAGTATGGCGGTCAAATGGTGTTTCATGGTCAAGTCTCCAGTCGCTGGTTTGATGAAAGTCAATCCTAAATGCGCGGCCTTGGTGGTGGCTATCAGGACATATCCGAACGACCCAAGCGCTTTAGCGCCAAGCCCAAAAGCAGACGATACTGACCCCCATGTCTTACATCGCCACCTTCACCCCCGAAACCCTGAGTCGCACTGACGTGGACGCCCTGCGCGGGCCACTGGTGCTGGAGTTTGGCCGCAACGACTGCGGCTGGTGTCAGCGCGCGCAACCGTTGATCGAAGCTGCCTTCATCCAGGCTGGAGCGCAAGTGCCGCACGTCAAGATCGAAGACGGCCGGGGCCGTCCACTGGGCCGCAGCTATGGCATCAAGCTGTGGCCTACGCTGGTGTTTTTGCACCACGGCGTGGAAGTGGCACGGCTGGTGCGACCACAGCAAGCCCACATCGTCATCGATGCCCTGATGCAACTTGAAAAGCTATCCAATCAATAGCTTTAAAGACTTTGCGCACAAGCGTCAAATGATAATTAGACGCTTGTTCTCAAGATATGCAGATTCAGCCAATGCGCATCCAACACGCCTCTCGGTATCGTTTTTTGCGACTACCGAATCCACTTGACCCATCGGCCATTCGGCGCACTTACACTCCATGCATTTCATCCAGCAACCCGCTGAATGACATTGTCATCAGAGACTTTTGACCGTTTAGCGAAAGGAATCCGTTTTAACCGTGCCGTCGATATTCAAATACTTGGCCCTGACCGTCACGCTGGCCACCGTCAGTGCCGCCGCTCTGGCGCAAACCAGTCCCCCGCCCTCACCACCGCCCAAAGCACTCCAGGCATCCGAAAGTGCCTCAGAGTTGGAGTCCGAGCAGGCTTTTCGTAAAAGACGTCTGAAATGGGCCGTCGAGGATTACACCCAGCAGATGAATGTGCTCAAGCTCAAACTCAAAATCACCCCTGCACAAGAAACAGCTTGGGGCCGCTTTCAGGTGGCCATGCAACCCACGCTGGATTTCAGCGTCTATGACCAGCATCGAGATGATCCGGATAACCTCACAGGGCCTCAACAAATTGACCAGGCAGAACAAATCCGCGCCCCACGCGAAGCGGCCATGCGCCAGCGCGGCGCGGCCGTGAAAACGTTTTATACACAGCTCACTCCCTACCAGCAAGGCATGTTCGATGCTCAGAATTTGCGTGAGCTGATGGTTCGCGGCTGGCCGCGTTATTGATGGCACCAGCTTTATCAACCTTCGTTTTTTAATCCCTATAAAAGGAAACCACCCCGCATGTCCAGCACACTCCAGCGCCTCATTCTGGCCACCACCCTGGCTGCCGCCAGTCCTATCGTACTGGCCCAATCGGCCCCGCCCGCACCGCCTGCCCCAGCACCGGCGTTCAAATCGGTTAAAGCCATCATGGGCGACGAGGACGAAGAGTCCAAACAGTCAGAGCAAGAGCGCAGGCTGGAGCGCGCCAACAAGCGTTTTGAACGCACCATGGACACCTTCAAGCGGCAGTTAAAAATCACGCCCGCACAAGAACCGGCCTGGAGCAGCTTCCAGGCCGCCATGCGCCCCTCGTTTGCAGACGATTACGAATACCTCAGCATCAGCAGCGAAGAGCTGGCCCCGCTGACCGCACCCGAGCAGATCGACCTGACCGAAAAGCGTCGCGCCGACCGTCAGGCGGTGGTGCTGCAGCGCGGCAAAGCCATCAAGGCGTTTTACACCCAGCTCACGCCCTACCAGCAAGGCGCGTTCGACACCTATGGCCTGCGCCGCTTGATGGGATCAGGCTGGCCGCGTTATTGAGCGCTGAGAATTTTCCGCAAGATGGGCGCAGGCTTTTTTTGAAAGCCTGCGCTTTTTTTGCGGGCTGCGGATTGTGGCTGTGGGGGCAAGCAAACGCTGCCGCCCACCCATCAACGCCGGTAGTAGCCGCCGCCCCGATGGCCACCATGATGGCCGCCACGCCTGCCCTGACCACGGTAGCGGTGGTGCCGATGCCGGTGGCCGCCATCGCCCCACACGCCAAACGACACCGCAGGCCCGTACACCACTGGTGCGCCATACACCGGCGCGCCGTAATACACCGGGGCAGGGGCATACATTGGGGGCTGCACGTACACCGGCGCTGAATACACGGGCGCGGCATAGACCGGCGGCGCATACACCGGCGCAGGCACATTCACCCCCACCGACCAGGACACATCACCGGCTTGCGCCACGCCAGAGGCTGTAGCTGCCATCAGCCCAACCCATGCCATCAGGCTCATGCGTTGAATCATGTTCATGAAAAGCTCCTTGCAAGTCACATTGTTTGCCTGTTTAACGGCCCAGCACCAGATTCAGCCCACAGCCGGAATGTGAACTTGTGCAACAAAATTACTCATGGACAGATTCGATTTGACTTCCGCCCTGCCCGCGCCATGCGGCACCGCAGGCTTTGCGGCATGCGCCATCGGCCTGCACGACGCCTAAAATTCGCCCATGACTTCCCCAAAAGACAAAAAAAACGCCGACGACGGCCACAAACCCAGCAACTTTCTGCGCCACGTGATCGACCACGATCTGGCCCAGGGCACCTACGCCAGCCGCCATTGGGGCGGCCAGCCCGGCGACGGCCCCAGCCACCAGGCGGGCGCGCCCGATCCTGCCAAGGTGCGCACCCGCTTTCCGCCCGAACCCAATGGCTACCTGCACATTGGCCACGCCAAAAGCATCTGGCTCAACTTCAGCCTAGCCAAAGAATACGGCGGCGTGTGCCACCTGCGCTTTGACGACACCAACCCCGAGAAAGAAGAGCAGGAATACGTCGACAGCATCCGCGACAGCGTGCAATGGCTGGGCTGGGACCACCACTTTGCCGACGACCCGGCGCGCCCCGGCGTGGCACAGCCGCACGAATACTTTGCCAGCGACTACTTTGACTTTATGTACCGCGCCGCCGAATGCCTGATCGAGCACGGCCATGCCTATGTGGACGAGCAAACGCCCGAGCAAATGCGCACAGCCCGCGGCGACTTTGCCACCCCCGGCACCAACAGCCCTTTTCGCGACCGCAGCCCCTCTGAAAACTTAAAGCGTTTTCACGAGATGGCGCAGGGCCAGCATGCGGATAGCGCTATGGTGTTGAGAGCAAAAATCGACATGGCATCGCCCAACATCAACCTGCGCGACCCCACCCTCTACCGCATCCGCCGCGCCACCCACCACGCCACCGGCGACAAATGGTGCATCTACCCGATGTACACCTTTGCCCACCCCATCGAGGACGCGCTGGAGCAAATCACCCACAGCATCTGCACGCTGGAGTTTGAAGACCAGCGCCCCTTCTACGACTGGCTGCTGGCGCGCCTGGCCGAAGGCGGCCTGCTCACCGCCCCGCCGCCACGCCAGTACGAGTTTGGCCGCCTGAACGTCGGCCACGTCATCACCAGCAAACGCAAGCTGCGCCAACTGGTGGAAGAAGGCCACGTGCAAGGCTGGGACGACCCCCGCATGCCCACCATCGTCGGCCTGCGCCGGCGCGGCTACACGCCCGAGGCGCTGCGCCTGTTTGCTGAAAGATCAGGCGTCACCAAAAGCGGCGACGCCTGGACCGACTACGCCGCGCTGGACGCCGCCCTGCGCGAAGACCTGGAAAACAAGGCCCACCGCGGCATGGCCGTGCTCGACCCCATCAAGCTGGTGCTCACCAACTGGGCCGAAGTGTTCGGCTCTGACGGCTACACCGAAGACTGCACCCAACCCGCCCTGCCCCACAGCGCGATGGCCGAGGGGCAAACCCCGCCGCCCGACCGCGTGTTCAAGATCGGCAAGGACGTGTGGATCGAACGCGAAGACTTTGAAGAAGTGCCGCCCAAGGGCTACAAGCGCTTGTTCCCTGGGAACGTGGTGCGCCTCAAGGGCGGCTACGTCATCGAATGCACCGGCGTCGGCGCCAGAGACGCCGACGGCAACGTGACCGAAGTGCACGCCAAAGTGATCGCCGGCACCAAGAGCGGCACCCCCGGCGCCGACAGCGTCAAGGCCAAAGCCGCCATCACCTGGGTGGGCGCCGCCGACGGGGTGAGCGCCGAAGTGCGCCTGTACGACCGCCTGTTCACCGACCCGCAACCCGACGCGGGCGGCAAGAACTTCCTGGACGCCCTCAACCCCGACAGCCTGAAAGTGGTGACGGCGGTCGTGGAGCCATCACTGGCCGCCGCACTGCCGGACCAGAAATTCCAGTTCGAGCGCCACGGCTACTTTGTGGCCGACCGTGCGGACCATGGCGTGGACGAGAAAGTGGTGTTCAACCGGGTGACGGGGTTGAAGGATAGTTGGGGGAAATGATGCTTGGTTTGGACTCTCGAATTTGTATTCCACAGCCATTACAAATCGACACCCATCTTTTCTGAGCGACGGACTGAAATCTGAACCAAAATTCTTAACAGGAGAAGAAATGAGTAGCTTCTTTTACTTGCAAGTTGAAAAGAATCAAAAAAACCACAGGCTCATTGACTCCGTATCAACATACTGCGAGCAAAACAAGATTCAAGCATACTTAATTGACCATCCACTTGGCGACACAAAGTATACATACGAATACAAAGACGCCCTCGTCTTACTTATACCGAAACACAAAATCACCTTCATCACATTCAGCGAATCCACCCAAAATTTCGAGGACTATGTAGATGACTTTATTGAAGATCTTGGATCGATTTCTGACAAATACCGGTACAAGAATTCAATCGGAAGACCAAAAAGCTGGCGAGAAGATCTAACAACAACAATCTCCCACGAAAAAATTATAGATTTTGAGAATTTTTTGGATTCGATAAAAATCGAAAACACAAACAGGCAGCGAGTTTGCGAACTCCTAATATCTCTGCTAACAGGCAGCATTAACGATATTGACAAGGTGGGCGTAGAGACGCCCACAACACTCCTAGATCAGGTAAAACAGAAAATTCTCCTTTTTGATGGAGATCAAACTCGCTTTGTCTACCAGCAGCCTACGAAATCCAAGGTTATCATTCAAGGACTATCTGGAACAGGGAAGACAGAACTGCTCCTCCATAAGCTCAAAGAAATCTACCTAGCATTCCCAGAGTGCAAGATTGCGTTCACTTGTCACAACAAAATTCTGGCCGATAGTCTTAGAAGGAGAATTCCTGAGTTTTTCGACTTCATGAAGGTAGAACAACAAATTCAGTGGGATGAACGCCTTTGGTGTACGCATGCTTGGGGATCTCTTTCGGACCCAAACTCTGGAATCTATAGATACATATGCGAAAAGTATCAAATTCCATTCGAGCGATATAGTCGCTACATGTCTTTCGATAAGGCATGCAAACTAGCGCTTGCACACTTAGAGAAGAACCCGCCGAAGGAACACGCATTCGATTTCTGTTTAATTGACGAAAGTCAAGACTTCCCCGCTTCATTTTTCGATCTATGCAAGGAAGCAACCAACTCAACTCTATATATTGCAGGGGATGTTTTTCAAAGCATATTTAATGAGAACATCACATTTTCGATTGAGCCAGATTACCTCCTGACCAAATGCTATCGAACGGACCCGAAGACATTAATGTTCGCCCACTCTCTTGGAATGGGTCTGTTTGAGCCGAAAAAACTTCGTTGGCTTGAAGATCCAGAATGGGCAGCTTGCGGTTATATAGTCAAAAAGGGTGAGTCGAATGGCACCTACGAACTAAGTCGGGAGCCACTTCGCCGCTTTGAAGACGTAGATCGCAAAGATTTTCCGAGCGTCATAATTTCCAAGACAAGCGATCCGTTTATTCAGGGCGCATCGGATCAAATTCTCTATTGCATCAACCAAATCAGGCGAGAAAATCCCACTGTCACACCTGACGATATAGGTGTCATATTATTGGACTCGAACGACGCAGCATTTTCACTTGGGAGCATGCTCGAACTTCGAGTTCCTCGTGAAATCGGCTGGCAAGTCAACGTCGCCTATGAAACCAAAAGAAAAATAAAAGATCACCTTTTTGTAAGCAACAAAAACAACGTGAAAGGGCTAGAGTTTCCGTTTGTAATCTGCGTGACCAGTCAGATTAAAAGTAGCTACTCCTATCGAAATTCAGTCTACATGACATTAACTCGCTCCTTTATTCAAACATATTTTGTTGTATCAGAGAACAACAACTTCAAAGTACTCCCATCAATTGAATCCGGACTAGCCGAGATCAACAAGAGTGGCCGAATTTACGTCCAAGCCCCAACAGGTGATGAAAAAAATAAGATCAGCGCGACGATCAAGTACTCCGCAGACTCTGAGTCATTTTATGATATGACTCACCGGATATTTGAAGAACTAAATATTCTACCAATTTACCGAGATGGCCTCCTAGAAATTGTAAAGAATGTTTTTTCTGAAGACTACGAGTATGAACGGCTGCGTGAGGTCATCGAATTTAACTACAAAGCCATGCACGAGGAATAACGTGAAGCACTTTACGTTTCAAATTGACGCCTACCAAGCGCAATGGATGCTCAGTCCAATAAGATCAAAAAATGATATCATTTATCTACTAATGCAATCAATAAAAATAATGCTTCTCCCTAATGTCACTACACTTGGCGCAGTGGGCGAAATGACGCTTCAAGTTGAAAAAATGAATCGACTAATTTTTGATTTTGAAAAGAAGATATTTTCAATAAATTTTCCTTTCACAGCAATTGAAGATAACAACGCTCTGACTTTTAGATCAAATCATCATCCAAAGATCGACAGCAAGGTGGCTTCTGAAGTTTTATCAGTGATCACGAAAAGTGAAAAATTTGAGAGCAAAGAAGTTTTGCACTTTGCCGATCCAATTTCCGACTATTGTCAATTCGATGATGACTTTTGGAGTTTATTTCGAGAACTTCTGATGTTCGAGGATGGATATATTAGATATGATCACGATGAAAGCAGAAGCAACGGCCACCTACATCCACTCCATCATTTCGACGTATTTTATTCAAGCGGCAGCACGTTCAAACTAGGCTCGGCCAATGGAGTGTCCAGAGAGCAATTTGTAGATGTGCTTAATCTAAACACCAACTGCCATTTCGTCTCACCGATCAATTGAAGCTGAGTACAGGCAAGGGAACCTCTAAAAACCCTCCGCCATCCAACCGCAGGGAACCTCTAAAAACCC
This sequence comes from Ottowia sp., assembly GCF_047975795.1. Classification (GTDB taxonomy): domain Bacteria; phylum Pseudomonadota; class Gammaproteobacteria; order Burkholderiales; family Burkholderiaceae_C; genus Ottowia. The sequence continues at coordinate 57,471 of NZ_JBKEEE010000085.1, forward strand.
TCCGTCATCCAACCGCAGTCCGAGACGCCCCTACCCGCATGATGATGAAACTGCGCAGTGCCCTGAAGCACGATCTGTTCGCCGATGACGCCCACAGGCGCAAGATCGAGAGCTTGGGCGATCCCCTGGAGCTGATCGCTCGGCACATCGACTTTGAGCATCTGGCAGGCCTGATCGATGGTTTGTATCCCCGCACCGATGGCAGCAAAGGCGGTCGCCCACCATACCCCACAGGCATAGGGGTCACACAGGCATAGGGGTCAGGTCTTGCCTTTTGCCCATGGCCGCGCAGCGAACTTCCCGCCCCCACTCGCCCCAATCACCAAACGCTGCGTCGCCCGCGTAGCCCCCACATAGAACAGCCGTGCCTCCTCGCGCTCGTCTTCGCCTTCGGCGGGCATGTGGCCGGCGCCAACCAGCGCCACCACCGGGAACTCCAGCCCTTTGCTGGCGTGCAGCATCATCACCTTGATGCGGTCGTGAGCGGGGCCGAACACGCTGGATGAGTTGCGGCGCAGCTGGTGCGGCAGCTTACGTTTGCGCAGCAGGGTCTTGCCTTTTGCCTGACGACGAGCAGCAAAGTTCTCAATCTCAACCGCCCCAATGCCCATATAAGCGCGCACTCAACCAAATTTACAAGCCAGACACTGCAAGATTACCTTACACCTGCAAGCTTAAAAGTTTCCATAACTTGCAAAGAAATGCGCGCCATGATTTCAAACTGTCCTTTTCGTCATACCGCCCTCGTTCTGCTCATGTCCGTCGCAGCGGCAGCGACCATGGCCCAACCCTCATCGGACACTGGGCCGGGCGGCAATCAGGGCAACGGTCGGCCCATGGGGCCGCCACCCGAAGCCTACGCCGCCTGCCAGGGCCAAGCCGAAGGTGCATCGGTCACCCTCACTACGCCTGATGGCAAGCAGATGGCCGCCACTTGCACCAAAGGGCCAGACGGCCAAGTGGCTGCCCGCCCCAACGATATGCCCAAAGGCCCGCCCCCGCGCAACCGCTAAGGCAGCAACCGCAGCAGCTCAAGGATCGAATAGCGACGGCTTCAGACCATCCAGCCCGATCTGTTCCTCCCGCCACTGTCCGCAGGCAAAACTTTCAATGTGTTAAATTGGTCATACCAATTTAACACCCAATCAAGCCAAACGGAATCGTTTTTGCCCCGTCCAAACACTGCACCAAGCACAATTTACAGAAAAATCCGCATTAAATATTTATCAGGGTAATTACCTATCTTCATTATTTGGTCTTACCAATACGATACCGGGACGTGCTTGGGCTTGGATTCAAAAGCAGCGCAAGCGCCTCGCGCCGGTGCAGCGGCAACCTGCGCATCGAAGCTGCCAGGGCATTGGCTCGGCCAAGGCAGCCCGATCCGACTGAATTGAAGATGAGGAGACTTTCCCTATGAATACCGGCTACGCGTTGATGGCGCTGGCACCCATTGGTGTCGTCTTTTTGCTGATGGTGGTGCTGGGACGATCAGCCAAACTGTCGATGGGCACGGCTTATGCCACCACGGCGCTGCTGGCTTTGTTTGTCTGGGGGGCCAAAGGCGCGGTAGTGGCTGCCGCCACCGTGCACGGCATCGTCACAGCCATCACACTGCTGTTCATCGTGTTCGGTGCGATCTTGCTGCTCAACACCCTTAAAGAAGGCGGCGCGCTGACGGCGATTCGGCAGGGGTTTATGGACATCTCGCCCGACCGGCGTGTGCAGGTGCTGATCGTGGCCTGGTTGTTCGGCTCACTGATCGAAGGCTCATCCGGCTTTGGCACGCCATCGGCCGTGGGCGCGCCCCTGCTGCTGGCGCTTGGTTTTCCGGCCATGGCGGCGGCCATGTCGGTGCTGGTGATTCAGTCCACGCCGGTGTCGTTTGGCGCGGTGGGCACGCCCATGCTGGTGGGCGTGCGCTCGGGCATCGACAACAAGGAAGACATTGCCGCGCTGATTGCCCCCATGCAGCCGTCTGACTATCTGCTGCAAATCGTGCAGAACGTGGGTTTTCTGCACGCCGTGGTGGGCGTGTTCATTCCGCTGATTCTGTGCGGATTGCTGACACGCTTTTTTGGCGAAAAGCGTTCGTTCACTGAAGGACTGAAAGCCTGGAAGTTCGCGCTGTTTGCGGGCGTGGCTTTCACGGTGCCGTATTACTTCATCGCGCGCGTGCTGGGGCCAGAGTTTCCGTCGCTGCTGGGCGCGTTGATTGGCTTGATGATTGTGGTGCCTGCAGCCAAAAAGGGCTTTCTGGTACCCAAAGAGACGTTTGACTTTCCGCCGCGCACCCGCTGGTCGAGCCATTGGCTGGGTACTGTGTCGGTGGCCGATGACCACAGCACCGCGCCAAAATTCTCCGTCTTGCGCGCCTTCGCACCCTATGTGATCGTGATCGCCCTGCTGATCATCACCCGCACCATCGCGCCCATCAAGGCGTTTCTGACCGGGCCGCTGACCACCATCAAGTTTGCCAACCTGTTTGGAACATCCATCTCCACCTCTGCACAGTTTTTGTACGCACCGGGGTTTGTTCTGATACTGGCGTCGCTGGCCTGCATCGTGCTGTACGGCATGAGCGGCAAGCAGTATGGCGCGGCGGTCAAAGCCTCGGCCCTGACCATGGTGGACGCCGCCCCGGCGCTGCTGCTGGCGGTGCCCATGGTGCAGGTGTTCATCAACTCGGCAGCGGCCGATGGCTCTTTGGTCAGCATGCCCATGATGCTGGCGCAAGGCGCAGCCGCCGTGGCGGGGCAGGCATGGCCAAACGTCTCGCCGTGGGTGGGCGCGCTGGGGGCGTTCATCGCTGGATCGAACACCGTCAGCAACATGATGTTCTCGTACTTCCAGTTCTCTACCGCGCAGCAAATTGGGCTGGGCATTGATGCATCAGCCATCGTGGTAGCACTGCAAGCCATTGGTGGCGCAGCGGGCAACATGATTTGCGTGCACAACGTGGTGGCCGCAGGCGCCGTGGTGGGTTTGATGAACCGCGAGGGCGAAGTGGTGCGCAAGACGCTGATCCCCATGGCCTACTACTGCATCCAGGCCGGCTTGATTGGCCAGGCGCTGATCACCGGCATGACCGGCTGGTGGATCGCTGCCATCGTCTGGTTAGGATTGTTCCTGCTGACCATGAGCTTTGCGCGGGGCAAGCCTTTGAACGCCTGAACGCGCAACCCATCCGGTAGCCAGGTATTTCCTGCCCATCACCTTGTAGCAATCTTTGCAGCGACATGCGCATCTCCGACGAAGTGGCCCAGCAACTGCTGGCGCTAATGCAGTCCCGGGGCATCCAGCCCGGCCAGCGCCTGCCCGCCGAGCGCCAGTTGGCCGAAGATCTGGGCGTGTCGCGCACCTCGTTGCGCGAAGCCATGCAAAGACTGGCCAGCTTGGGGGCCATCGTCACGCGTCGTGGCGATGGCAGCTACGTGCAAAACACCGAACCCGACTGGTCGCAAAGCGCACTGAAGCCGCTGGCCAACTTGTTGACAGAAGATGCGGCTTACCGCTACGACGTGCTGGAGGCACGCCACGCGCTGGAAAGCAGCACCGCATGGCACGCCGCCCATCGCGCCACGCCTGGCGACAAGGCGCACATTCGGCGCTGCTTTGATACCCTGGTGCACCACCAAGCCAACGCCGATGCCGACCGCGCCGCCAAGGCCGATGCGCAGTTTCATCTGGCCATTGCCGAGGCCTCGCACAACCTGGTGCTGGTGCAGGTCATGCGCAGCCTGTTCGATCTGGTGCTGTCCACCGTGGCCGCCAACCGGCGCGCCATGTTCGTGGCCTCAGACCGCCCCACCATGCACGCTTTGACCTCCCAGCACGAAGCGCTGATGCAGGCCATTGACAGCGGCGATGCCGAACAGGCACGCCGCGTTATCGGGCAGCACCTGGACTACGTGCACTCCTCTGTGCGTCAAGGCGATGAAGATGACGCCCGGCGCAACCGTGCATCACGCCTGGTCACCCCCTATTCCAAGGTTTAACACCATCATGATCATTTCCTCCCCTGCCGATTACCGCGCCGCTGCTCAAAAGCGGTTGCCGCCCTTTTTGTTCCACTACCTCGATGGCGGCGCTTATGCTGAAAAAACACTGCGTCACAACGTCGATGATTTGGCCGAAGTGGCGCTGCGCCAGCGCGTTCTGAAAGACATGAGCCAGCTCGACACCAGCATTGAGCTGTTTGGCGAAAAGCTGTCCATGCCCGTGGCGCTGTCGCCCGTCGGCCTGACCGGCATGTACGCCCGCCGTGGTGAAGTGCAAGCCGCCCGCGCAGCCGCCGACAAAGGCGTACCGTTTTGCATGTCCAGCGTATCGGTCTGCCCCATCGAAGAAGTGGCCCCGAAACTTGATCGCCCCATGTGGTTCCAGCTTTATGTGCTGAAAGACCGTGGCTTCATGAAAAACGTGCTCGAACGCGCGCAGACCGCAGGCTGCTCGGCGCTGGTCTTCACCGTGGACATGCCCGTGCCCGGCGCACGCTACCGCGACATGCATTCGGGCATGAGCGGCCCCAACGCCGCCCTGCGCCGCTACTGGCAAGCCGCCACACACCCGCACTGGGCCTGGAACGTTGGCCTGCACGGCAAACCGCACGATCTGGGCAACATCTCCAAATACATGAACAAGGTGATCGGGCTGGAAGACTACATCGGCTACCTGAGCGCCAACTTCGATCCTTCCATCTCATGGAAAGACCTGGAATGGATTCGAGACTTCTGGAAAGGCCCCATGCTGATCAAAGGCATCCTCGACCCCGACGACGCGCGCGACGCCGTGCGCTTTGGTGCCGACGGCATCGTTGTGTCCAACCACGGCGGCCGACAACTGGACGGCGTGCTGTCATCCGCGCGAGCACTGCCGCCCATCGCCGACGCCGTCAAAGGCCAGATCAAGATTTTGGCCGACTCAGGCATTCGCAACGGCCTGGACGTGGTGCGCATGCTGGCCCTGGGTGCCGACTGCACCATGATCGGCCGCGCCTTCATCTACGCCCTGGCCACCGCAGGCCAAGCCGGCGTGGCCCACCTGCTGGATTTACTGGAAAAAGAAATGCGCGTGGCCATGACGCTCACCAGCGTCAAGAACGTGGCAGAGATTACGGGCGATTTGCTGGCCAAGCAAAAACTCTAATTTTTCACCCTGTTGGCGATTAATAAGCATACAGCGCAGCGCATAAGAAAAGCCGCCCAAGGGCGGCTTGAAGCACAAGGTGCTTGCGCTGGTCGCGGTATGCCGATCAGATTTTGCGCGTGTACATGAAGTTGTCGAAACCGGCTTCGCAAAAGCGGAACCACAGCAACTGGTCGCGCTGAAAGCCTTTCATGTCAGCGTAAATCTTCTTCCACTCAGGACTCTTTTTATCGTTTTCGGCAAAGACTTCCATCGATGCCTTGAACGCTGCGTCCATCACGTCTTTCGGGAAAGGCTTGAGCTGGGTCTTGTTGGCCACCAGTTTCTTTAGCGCAATCGGATTCAGCGTGTCGTACTTGCTCAACATGTCTTCAGCAGCAAAGGCACATGCGGCTTCCAAAATGACCTTGTTTTCGGACGACAACGCGCCAAATGCCTTGTTGTTGACGTAGAACGACACTTCGGGGCCACCCTCCCACCAACCAGGGTAGTAGTAGAACGGGGCCACTTTGTTGAAGCCCAGTTTTTCATCGTCGTAAGGCCCCACCCATTCGGCGGCGTCCAGCGTGCCTTTTTCCAGCGACTGGTACACCTCTCCGGCGGGAATGCTCTGGGGCACGGCACCCAGTTTGGACATCACCTCGCCCACCAGGCCGCCGCCCAGACGCATCTTCAAGCCCTTGAGGTCGGCCACCGATTTCAGCTCTTTGCGGTACCAGCCACCCATCTGGGCACCGGTGTTGCCGCCGTTGAAGCTCATCATGTTGTAGGCCGAGTAAAACTCGTTCATCAGCTTGCGGCCATTGCCGTGGTTCATCCACGCGTGCATTTGGCGCGCATTGAAACCGAACGGCACCGCAGAGCCCAGTGCAAACGCAGGGTTCTTGCCGTAGTAGTAATAAGGCACGGTGTGGCCCATCTCGACGGTGCCACCTTGCAGGCCGTCGACAATGCCAAACGGGGGCATCAGCTCGCCACCGGCGTGCACGGAAATCTCGAACTTGCCGCCCGACATCTCCCTGACCTTCTTGGCCATAACTTCAGCACCGCCGTAAATGGTGTCGAGCGATTTGGGAAAACTGGAGGCCAGACGCCAGCGCACCGCCGCCTGGGCGTGCACGGCAGGCGCCATGCCAGCGGCCAGCACACCAGCGATACCGGCACGCTTGATGAGAGAACGACGATCCATGAAGTGGGTACTCCTCTTTGGGTTTGAAAGTTGCTAACCCGCTGAGTGTAATGGCCCACTGCCTCAGCCCCATTAGGGATTCACCTGTCGCCAACGCATCCGACCATAGGGCTGTCATACAGGCTGCGTCCGGCCAATCTCCGCGCGGCCTACCCAATCAGGGCCTGTTGTTAACCCACAATTTTGAGTGCAGGCCCATCGCCGCCGAGCAGTGCTTCGAGCTTGTGGCGTATAGCACCTTCCATGCCTACAGCATCCAGGCCGTGCATTTGCAACAGGCGGGCCGGGTCGCCATGTTCAATGAACGTGTCCGGCAAACCCAGTTGCAGCAGGGGCTTGAGCACATGGGCTTGGTTCAGCGCCTCAGCCACGGCGCTGCCTGCGCCGCCCATCACAGCACCTTCTTCTACGGTGACCAGCAGATCATGCGTGGCCGCCACCTGAAGCAGCAGTGCCAGATCCAGCGGCTTGACCCAGCGCATGTTGACCACGGTCGCGTTCAGGCGTTCAGCCGCTTCCAATGCGGGGTACAGCAAGGTGCCGAAGGCCAGTATCACCACACGCTCGCCCTGGCGGTGCACTTCGCCTTTGCCAAATGGCAGGCTGCTGAGATCGGGCAGCGGCTCCACCCCTACTCCCGCGCCGCGCGGGTAACGCACGGCCACTGGGTGGTTTTGCTGGTACGCCGTGCTCAGCAGTTGGCGGCACTCGCGTTCATCGGCGGGGCAAGCCACGCTGACGTTGGGAATGCAGCGCAAATAAACGATATCGTAATTGCCCGCGTGCGTGGCACCATCCGCGCCCACCAGGCCGGCCCGATCCAGCGCAAACACCACGGGCAGGTTCTGGATTGCCACATCGTGAATCAACTGGTCGTAGGCACGCTGCAAAAAGGTGGAGTAAATTGCCACCACTGGCTTCAAACCCTCGCACGCCAAGCCTGCGGCGAAAGTGACTGCGTGTTGCTCGGCAATGCCGACGTCGTAGTAACGCTCGGGAAATTTTTTGTGGAACTCCACCATGCCCGAGCCTTCGCGCATGGCGGGGGTGATGCCGACCAGCTTGTCGTCCACCGCCGCCATGTCGCACAGCCAGCGCCCAAACACCTGAGTGAACGTTGGCTTGGGCGCGGTGACGGGTTTGACCAGCCCTACCGCCGGGTCGAACTTGCCCGGCCCGTGGTAGGCCACCGGATCAGCCTCTGCCAGTTTGTAGCCTTGGCCTTTTTTGGTGACCACATGCAAGAACTGCGGGCCGATTTGCTGATCCATCAGCTCGCGGATGTTTTCCAGCGTGGGAATCAGCGATTCCAGATCATGCCCGTCAATCGGGCCAATGTAGTTAAGGCCAAATTTTTCAAACAGCGTGGCAGGCACCACCATGCCTTTGGCCTGCTGCTCCAGGCGCTTGGCCAGCTCAAACAAAGGCGGCACCGGCCCCAGCATGGACTTGCCCATGTTTTTGGCGGCGGCGTAGAAATTGCCGCTCATCAACTGCGCCAAGTAACGATTGAGCGCGCCGACGGGCGGGCTGATGGACATGTCATTGTCATTCAGCACCACCAGCAGGCGTGCGTCGCGCTCCACGCCCGCGTTGTTCATGGCCTCGAAAGCCATGCCGGCCGTCATGGCTCCATCGCCAATTACGGCCACGGCTTTGCGGTCTTCGCCTTTTTGGCGCGCAGCCAAGGCCATGCCCAGCGCCGCCGAAATGCTGGTAGACGAATGCGCGGTGCCAAAGGTGTCGTATTCGCTTTCGTCACGGCGCGGAAAGCCTGAGATGCCCCCCAGCTGGCGCAGGCTGGGCATGCGCTCGCGGCGGCCCGTCAATATCTTGTGGGGATAGGTCTGGTGCCCTACGTCCCACACCAACCGGTCATAAGGCGTGTTGAACACGTAGTGCAAGGCAATCGTCAACTCCACCGTGCCCAGATTGGAGCTGAGATGGCCGCCGGTTTTGGAAACGTTGTGCAACACACAGTCGCGTACTTCACGTGCCAGCTCTTTCAATTGCGGGCGCGACAAATGGCGCAAAGCGCCCGGATGGTCAATGGATTCGAGAAGTTGGCTTGCCATGTCAATGTGAGGGGTTCAATCAATACATGGTGGATTCAATGTGTGCGGTTGACCACCCAGTCTGCCAACGCGCGCAAATGCGCCACCTGCGGCAGCCCTGAAGCGTCCAGCGCCCGGTGCGCCTGCGCAGACAATTGCGCCGCCAGATTTTGCGACGCTTGCAGGCCCAGTACCGACACGTAAGTCGGCTTGTCGGCTGCCGCGTCCTTGCCTGCTGTTTTGCCCAGCACGGCAGAATCAGCCGTCACGTCCAGCACATCGTCCACCACCTGGAAAGCCAGGCCCAGTGCCGCGCCATAGTCACCCAGCGCCGCAGCCACCTGGGCAGGCACGTCCAGCCCGCAGGCCACACCCATGCGCACACTGGTTTGCAAAAGCGCACCGGTCTTCAGCTCGTGCATATGGCGCAACTCAGCCTCGTTCAAGCGCTGGCCCACACTGGCCAGGTCAATCGCCTGCCCACCAGCCATGCCGTCGGCCCCAGCGGCCCGCGCCAACAAGCCGCACAAATGCGCCTGCATGGCGGCAGGCACGTTGGCATCGGTATCTACTGCGGGGGTCAGCAATTCAAACGCCAGCGCTTGCAGCGCATCGCCCGCCAGCAAAGCCATGGCTTGGCCATAACGCACATGCACTGTCGGCTTGCCACGGCGCAACACGTCGTTGTCCATGCACGGCATGTCGTCGTGCACCAGCGAATAGGCGTGAATCAGCTCCACAGCGCAGGCCGCGCGCAGGGCCGCCTCGGCATGGCCCGCCACGGCCTCGCACGCCGCCAGCACCAGCAAAGGCCGCAGCCGCTTGCCACCATCGAGCACCGCATAGCGCATGGCCTCGCCCAGCCCCGCCGGCACTTCTGCAGGCACCCAACGCGACAGTCTTGCTTCCACTTGAGCTTGCTGCGCGCTCATCCAGACTGTGAAATCACTGGCGCTCATGGTGCTGGCGTTCATGGCACAGATATTCATTCTTGCGTCCATGGCTTGACGGCACCCGACTCGTCCAGCACCTTCACCTGATCTTCCACCGCTTGCAAGCGATCATGGCAGTAATGCAGCAGCTCAGTGCCACGCTGGTAGTGGGCCAGCAACTGCTCCAGCGGCAACTGGCCTGACTCCAAAGCGGTCACCAGTTGCTCCAGCTCTTGCACGGCATCACCGTAGCTGGTCGGTGGTGGTGGACGGGAGTTCGTTTTTCTGGGCATGGCGGGGCAAAGGGGTTTATTTTAGGTGGCTCATGCGCTGGTCGTGTGACGCGGGTCGTGCCAAAGCACGCGCAAGGCCACGTATCTGGCATTTACAGACAGCTCATTGCCACCTGTTGGCCACCGGTTCAGACCCCGCAGGGTACAATTTGCAGTTCCCTTGAATGCAAAGCTTCTTGGGTCCGTTGCGCGCCATATCCTTTGATGGTTCAGCGCTTACTTCCTGCCCCTTCATAGGGGGAGTCTCTAGGTCGGATACACCATGTCTGATTTAAGTCTTCAGTTACAGCAGGCGGCAAGTCAACTTCCCGTCACTTCTTACTTCGATGCGGCCCTTCTTGCACGCGAAAAGGAGCTGCTCTTCGATGCCGGGCCTCGGTACATCGGCCATGCGCTGGCCGTGCCAAATCCGGGCGACTACTTTGTGCTGCCGCAAGAAAACGGCGGGCGTGCGCTGGTGCGCAATGCACAGGGTCAGATCGAGCTGATTTCCAACGTCTGCCGTCACCGCCAGGCAGTCATGCTGAAAGGCCGTGGCTCGCTGGCTCAGCACGGTCAAGGGCACGCAGGTGGCAATATCGTGTGCCCGGTGCACCGCTGGACTTACGCGCCCAGTGGCGAGTTGCTGGGCGCACCCCACTTCAAGCACGACCCCTGTCTGAACCTCAACAATTACCAGTTGCGCGACTGGAACGGTCTGCTGTTTGAAGACAACGGCCGCGACATCGCTGCCGATCTGGCGGGCATGGCGGTGGCCCCTGACCTGTCGTTCGAGGGTTATGCGCTCGATCACGTTGAGCTGCACACCTGCAACTACAACTGGAAGACTTTCATCGAGGTCTACCTGGAGGACTATCACGTCGACCCCTTCCACCCCGGTCTGGGCAACTTCGTCACCTGTGACGACCTGCACTGGCAAATGGGCGGCGAGTACTCGGTGCAAACCGTGGGCGTGGCCCCCACTTTTGGCCAGCCCGGCTCTGACGTGTACAAGAAGTGGCACGAAGTGCTATTGAAGTACCAGGGTGGCGATCTGCCCACGCGCGGGGCCATCTGGCTGACCTACTACCCGCACATCATGGTGGAGTGGTATCCGCACGTGCTCACCGTGTCCACGCTGCATCCCATCAGCGCCGACCAGACGCTGAACATAGTGGAGTTTTATTACCCCGAAGAAATCGTCGCCTTTGAGCGCGAGTTCGTCGAAGCACAGCGCGCTGCCTACATGGAAACCTGTATCGAAGACGACGAAATTGCCGAGCGCATGGACGCCGGTCGCAAGGCCCTGATGGCACGCGGGGACAACGAAGTCGGCCCCTACCAAAGCCCCATGGAAGACGGCATGCAGCACTTTCACGAATGGTACCGGCGCGCCATGGGCATCACCACTGTGGCCTGACACGTTCTTTCTCGTTAGCTATCTTTGCGATAGTGGCCTGCGCAATGTTGTTCAGCGCGCAGGCCATTTTTTATTCATAATCGCCCGCCATGCAAGCCGCCTGGATGATTGCCGCCGCGTTCTTTTTTGCCACCATGACAGTGGGTATCAAATACGCATCGGTGCAGTTCAACCCGTTCGAGATCGTGTTCTACCGCGGCATTGTCGGCGTGGTGTTCATGGCGTTTGTGACGCGCGCGCGTGGCGTGTCGCTGCGCACCACCGTGCCCACCATGCACCTGTGGCGCAACATCGTCGGCGTGGCGGCGCTGGTGGCCTGGTTTTACGCCATTGCCGGGCTGCCATTGGCCACTGCCATGACGCTGAACTACATGAGCGGCGTGTGGGTGGCCACCTTCTTGGTGGCAGGCACGCTGGTCATGGGCAAACTGTCCGATGTGCGCCGTCAAGGCCCACTGATGCTGGCCGTGCTGTGCAGCTTTGCGGGTGTGGTGATGATGCTGCGCCCCACCATCGAGCAAAACCAGTTGTTCGCCGGGCTGGTAGGGCTGCTGTCGGGCGTCATGGCCGGATTGGCCTACATGCAGGTGGCCGCACTGGGCCGCGTGGGCGAGCCGGAAACACGCACCGTGTTCTATTTTTCCCTTGGTGCCACGCTGGCGGGTCTGGTTGGCATGCTGATCACTGGCCCCCACGCCTGGACTTGGCCCGCCGCCGCCTGGCTGCTGCCGATTGGCGTGCTGGCCGCCCTGGGCCAGTTGTGCATGACGCGCGCCTACACCCACGGGGCTACCATGGTGGTGGCCAACTTGCAGTATTCGGGTATCGTGTTTGCGTCGCTGTACGGCCTGTGGCTGTTCAACGCCCAAATTCCGCTGATTGGCTGGACGGGCATGGCGTTGATCGTGGCCAGCGGCATCGCCGCCACCTTTTTGCGCGCCCGCGCCATGCCCAATCCACCCATTGAAGAACACTGAAAGCACAGCCTCTGGCCATGTACACCCATCTCATCACCACCACCCAGCTGCAACAGCTCCAAGCCGAAACAAACGCTGCACGCCAGCCTGTCCTGGTGTTCGACTGCACGGCCGATCTGGCCGACCCCACCAAGGCCGACACCCAATTCGCCAGCGGCCACATCGCTGGTGCCGTGCAAGCCCATCTGGAGCGCAATTTGAGCGCCACACGGGCCGAAGATGCTGTCAACGGTGGACGTCATCCACTACCGAAAAGAGAGATTTTTACGCAATGGCTGCAAGCGCTGGGCATGAACGATGACACCCAGGCGGTGGTGTACGACCGCAATGGCAGCGCCTTTTGTGGCCGCCTGTGGTGGATGCTGAAATGGGTCGGTCACGACGCGGTGGCCGTGCTCGACGGCGGCTGGGCCGCTTGGCAAGCGGCGGGCGGTGCGGTTGCAAGCGGCCCGGCCACGCCGCGCCCGACCGGCCACTTCAGCCTGCGCGCGCCGTTGCGCCGCCTGGTGCGTACAGACGAAGTGGCAGCCCAACTCGGCCAACCCACGCAAACCGTGGTCGACGCCCGCGCTGCGGCCCGCTACCGCGGTGATGAAGAACCGCTGGACCCTGTGGCCGGGCACATTCCGGGGGCGCTGAACCGTCCCTTTACAGACAACTTTGCCGAAGATGGTCGCTTCAAACCCGCCGCGCAACTGAACGCCGAGTGGACGGCCCTGCTGGCCGGGCGCGATGCCACCAGCGTGGTGCACCAGTGCGGCAGTGGCGTCACTGCCATCCCTAACGCGCTGGCCATGGAACTGGCGGGTTTTGCCCCAGTGGGCGTGTACGCAGGTAGCTGGAGCGAATGGAGCCGCACGCCTAGACTGCCTTGCGCCCAAGGGTAAAGCGCCCACATACGCAACACTTCACCAGAATCAGGCTTTCACGCTTGAGCAAGCCGCCTGTGCAACTATCGAACAAGAAGCGGCCTGCACGCCATGCTCAATGCGCACCCGAAGCTGCTGGCTGCGCAAAAGACGAGGGCTGGTCATGGTCATGTCCATGCTCTGTTTCATGATCGTGGTCAGCCGCCCTCGACTGCTCACGCACATAACCACTGCCATGCTCGTGGTCATGCGGATCTCCATGACCCAACTTATGGCTTAATGCGCCCATCGCGCCCACCAGCACCACGCCGATGGCCAGCCACAGCAGTTGCGCCGCCGTCTGGCGCGCAGGCAAGCGCTTTTGCAGTTGCGGGATGAGATCTGCCAGTGCCACATAAATAAAGCTGCTGGACGCCAGCACCACCAGATAAGGCAGCCAGCCGTCCAGTTGGCCCAGCAGCCAGTAGCCCGCCAATCCACCCAGCGCCGTCACAGCCCCGGCCAACGACACTTTGGTGAGCGCCGTACGCCGCCCGTGCGCACCAGTGTCGCGCAGCACCGCCAGATCACCCATGTGGTGCGGCACCTCGTGGGCCAGCACCGCCAGCGCCGCCATGATGCCCAGGCGCAGATCGGCCACGAAAGCCGAGGCAATCAGCACGCCATCGCCAAAACAATGCACGCTATCGCCCGCCAGCACCGACCAGCCGCCGCTGCGGGCTGTATGAGCATGTAAGTGTCCATGCGCATGCAGGTGTCCGTGCGGACGCTCATGCGCGTGCTGATCGTCGTCCGGGTGCGTTTCGTTCAGCGCGTCTTGACCATGCATGGCCTCGTCCAGCGAAGGCAGGCCAGGGTCGTGCTCATGCCCGTGGTGCCACAGCTCGGCTTTATCCAGCAAAAAGAAAAAAATCAGCCCGGTAAACACCGTCAGAAACAACGACTGCGGCGAACGCCCGCTTTCAAACGCTTCGGGCAGCAAATGCAAAAAGGCCGTGGCCAGCAGCGCCCCAGCCGCCAGACTGAGCATGTGCTGGGTGTAACGCGCCAGCGCGCCAAAGCTGAGCAATGCGGCCAACCACACGCTGCCCACACCAGCCAGCACGGTGCCCACCAAAATTGATATCAAAATCATAGCTACCAACGATTTCCATACAAGCGACAGATGCGCCTTTTGTGTCTAAATTATTCTTGCCAAGCAGCATAAGACGCGCAAAAAACCGCCTTTTGAAGACGCTCTGATCCCTTTGTGTTCAGCAGATTTGAGTGGCCGATTTCATCTTAGCAACGCTGTCAAGCGACATGCCGACAATCGGCAGCGCCTTTGGGCTTCGGTGATCTGCTCAAAAGCGCGCATGGCGTATTTGGCTTTCAACCATCTGCACGTCGGCAGCAACAGACACGCCCAGCTATAATTCCCGCTTTTCGCCGACTTAGCTCAGTTGGTAGAGCAACGCACTCGTAACGCGTAGGTCGCCAGTTCGATTCCGGCAGTCGGCACCACACCTCAAGCCCGCACCGTTCTAAAGAACGTGCGGGTTTTTTCATGGTTAAATCAGCCCTTTGCGCAATTGCACAAAGCGTCACAAGCTATCGTTTTCATATCAAACTAGTCCTTGATCTTCCCGCTCGCCAAGCGCTTGATGTCACCCATCTTTGCCCTCACTTAAGCCCTCATGACCCAACCCCTGCTTGATTTTTCTGACCTGCCGCTGTTCGACCAGATTCGCCCCGAGCACGTCGCTCCCGCCATGGATCAATTGCTGGCCGAAGCCAGCGCCGCGCTGGAACGCGTGGTGGCCCCTGACTACCCGGCTGAGTGGACACCCATGGCACGCACGCTGGACGTGGCCACCGAACGTCTGGGCCGCGCCTGGGGCGCGGTAGGCCACCTGAACGCCGTGATGGACACACCCGAGCTGCGCGCCGCCTACAACGCCACCTTGCCCAAAGTGACCGAATTCTGGACCCACATGGGCGCGGACGAGCGGCTGTACGCCAAATACAAAGCCATCGACCCAGCCACGCTGAATCCTGAGCAATTGCAGGCACGCCAAAACGCCTTGCGCGGCTTTGTGCTGGGCGGCGCGGAGCTGCAAGGCGCTGACAAGGCACGCTTTGCCGCCATTCAAGAACGCCTGGCCGAGCTGGGACAAAAATTCAGCGAAAACGCACTCGACGCCACCGACGCCTACACCTATTACGCCAGCGATGCGGAAATGGCAGGCGTGCCAGACGACGTGCAGCAGGCCACGCGCACAGCAACAGAACAAGACGGCCAGCCGGGCTACAAGCTGACGCTGAAGCTGCCGGTGTACCTGCCTGCGATGCAGTTCGCGCACGACCGCGCGCTGCGCCAGCGCCTGTACCGCGCTTACGCCACCCGCGCGTCCGATCAGGCCGAAGGCGATGCCGTGCAATACGACAACACCGCCATCATGCGCGAGCTGCTGGCGCTGCGTCAGGAAGAGGCCCAACTGCTGGGTTACGCCAACTTTGGCGAAGTGTCGCTGGTGCCCAAGATGGCCGATTCGCCCCAGCAAGTGATCGATTTTCTGCGCCAACTGGCCGCCAAGGCGCGCCCGTTCGCCCAGCGCGACGTGCAGGATTTGCGCGACTTTGCCGCCCAAAACCTGAGCCTGAACGCGCCTGATGCCTGGGACTGGGCCTATATCAGCGAAAAGCTGAAAGAAGCGCGCTACGCCTTCAGCGAACAAGAGGTCAAGCAGTACTTCACCGCGCCCAAGGTGCTGGGCGGGCTGTTCAAGATTGTGGAAACCCTGTTCGAGGTACACATCCGCAAAGATGTGGTCCCGGTGTGGCATCCGTCAGTGGAGTTTTACCGTATCGAAAGGAATGGCCAGTTGCTGGGCCAGTTTTACCTCGACCCCGGCGCACGCAGCGGCAAACGCGGCGGCGCCTGGATGGACGACGTGCGCCCGCGCTGGCTGCGCCCAGACACCGGCCAGTTGCAAACCCCTGTGGCGCATCTGGTGTGCAACTTTGCCGAAGGCGTGGGCGGCCAGCCACCGCTGCTCACGCACGACGACGTGACCACCTTGTTTCACGAATTCGGCCACGGCCTGCACCATATGCTGACGCAGGTGAACGAACGCGACGTGTCCGGCATCAACGGTGTGGAATGGGACGCTGTGGAACTGCCCAGCCAGTTCATGGAAAACTTCTGCTGGGAATGGAACGTGCTGCGCCACATGACGGCTCATGTGAACACCGGCGAGCCACTGCCCCGCGCGCTGTTCGACAAGATGCTGGCAGCCAAAAACTTTCAGGCGGGCATGCAAACGCTGCGCCAGATCGAATTTGCGCTGTTCGATATGTTGCTGCACACCCGTATCGACCAGCAAGCCGATATCCAGCCACTTCTGGCGCAGGTGCGGGCTGAGGTGGCAGTGATTCAACCGCCCGCCTTCAACCGCATGGTGCACACCTTCAGCCACATTTTTGCCGGGGGCTATGCAGCGGGCTATTACAGCTACAAGTGGGCCGAGGTGCTGTCGGCCGACGCCTACGCCGCTTTTGAGGAATCTGCCACAAAAGACGGTTTGCCCAGCGTGGAGACCGGGCGACAATACCGCCAGGCCATCCTGGAAGTCGGCGGCAGCCGACCGGCCATGGAGTCGTTCAAAGCCTTCCGGGGCCGCGAACCCACGCTGGATGCGCTGCTGCGCCACCAAGGCATGGCTTGAGCCTGTTTTTTGGTTGGTGCACCATCGCACCACACAAAGCCCGCACATTGAACATCATCAGGAGTTGTACCGTCATGCCCCGTCCCTCTGTCACACGCGCTCTGCTGCCTATTGCCCCTGTTGCCGCCCTGCTGCTGGCAGCCGCCACCGCACAGGCGCAGGTTTACCGCAACGTGGGCGCAGATGGCCGCATCACCTACACCGATCGTCCCGTGGCCGATGCGGCAGCAGGCAGCCAGGGCCGCGCTGGCGACAGCACTGCGGGTGGCGCAGCCTTGCCCTATCAGCTCAATCAGACCGCGCAACGCTATCCGGTCACCCTTTACTCCGGCAACAGTTGTGCTGCCTGCAACACGGGCCGTAACCAACTCATCCAGCGCGGCATACCCTTTACCGAAAAAACCGTCGAAAGCAACGAAGACATCGCCGCCCTGCAACGCCTGACCGGTGGTAACCAACTGCCCGTGCTGACCATCGGCGGCCAGCGCCTGTCGGGTTACTCGGACGCGGAATGGACACAATACCTGGATGCAGCGGGCTATCCCAAATCGTCGCAATTGCCCAGCAGCTACCAGCGCCCGGCCGCCACGCCTTTGACCACGGCCAAGGCCGCCGCCCCTGCGGCGCAGCCAGCCGCCGCCGCGCCCGCCACCAGCACCTCCGCCACCGCGCAAGAACCCGGCGTAAGCCCCCGCCGCAACGCCAACAACCCCGCAGGCATCCGGTTCTAAGTCTGCCTTTGTTTTGGCCAACCCTGCGCCAAAACAAAAACAGCCCGCATGACAGCCGCTTGGGGCTGACTTGGCGGGCTTTTTCTTTTTTGCAAACTGATCAACCGCAGGTCAAATTAAGGGTTTTCCCTTGGCTTGATGGCCGCCAAAGCCCTTGTTTTTAGTTATCAAACATAACCATAATCATGATCACAAGGAGATCCTAAATGTCCACAACCAGCCCAGACCTGTCGGTTGAACTCACTGGCCAGAACAAAGACATTGCCGTCGTGCGCCTGACGCGTCCGGCCAAGCGCAATGCGCTGTCCGACGGCTTGATTCTTGCCATTCGCGATGCGTTTCAGAGCTTTGCAGACAGCGTGCGCGTGGCCGTCATCGATGGCGAAGGCGAGCACTTTTGCGCCGGTCTGGATTTGTCCGAGTTAAAAGAGCGCGACGCGGGCCAAGGCGTACACCATTCACGCATGTGGCATGGCGCGCTGGACGCGGTGCAGTTCGGCCCCGTGCCCGTGATTGCCGCCCTGCATGGCGCGGTGGTCGGCGGTGGGCTGGAACTGGCCAGCGCTGCGCACATTCGCGTGGCTGATGACACCACTTTTTTCGCCCTGCCCGAAGGCACGCGCGGCATTTTTGTAGGCGGTGGCGGTTCGGTACGCATTCCCAAGCTGATTGGCGCAGCGCGCATGACCGACATGATGCTCACCGGGCGCGTCTACAACGCCGCCGACGGCGAGCGCCTGGGCTTGGCGCAATACCTGGTGCCCGGCGGCACGGCGCTGGACAAGGCGCTGGAGCTGGCCACACGCATCGCCACCAATGCGCCGCTGACCAATTACGCCCTCACCCACGTTCTGCCCCGTATTGCCGAGCAACCGGCCGACCACGGCTTCATGAGCGAAGCGCTGATGGCCGCCATTGCCCAGTCCGCCCCCGAAGCCAAGGCCCGCGTGCGCGATTTTCTGGCGGGCAAGGCGGGCACCAAGGTCAAGAAAGCCTGATTGCGGCGGGCTGCTTCAACCGTGTCAACCGTGGCTTGATGGCGGCCCGCATTTTTACAAGCCATTTTCGCACCCAGCGCCCAACACAGCAGCCCTGACAGCTATTAAAAACAAAGCGGAGACAAACCTATGATGAAAGGAAGTGAGATATTTCCCCGCGCTGCGGCGAGATAAATGCGGGACTTGCCGGGATACGCGGGGACTTGGCGGGACAGATTCTGCAACGCCGTTTCCACTGTGGGAAAAACGGTCG
>NZ_JBKEEE010000087.1:0-19936 GCF_047975795.1 Ottowia sp.
ACGCTTGCGCGTGCGTTTGGCTGCAAGCTCGAATCCAGTGGTGGCAAGGCTTGTCTGTTGCATCGCTCCACTGTCTCAGATCAGGCCGTCATGGGGCTGACTTTTGCAGACCTTCCTTAAAAATCAAAGCAAAAAGTTTCGCGGTCAATGTGCCTGCACACTGCCTGTGACGGTGACCTCGACCACGCTTTTGCCCGGCTCCATCGGCGCAGGTGACGATGCGGAGGACAGGGAGACTTTCGAACTCTTGTTCAATCTTGCCGTCCGACTGGGCAGCCAACCGTCGGCGCTGCTGACGCTGGCCTCGCGCAGTGTGTGGCCACCAAAACCAAACTGCCGCGCAATTTCAGCCGCTTTGGCCTTGAAGCGATCAATGGCTTGCGCCTGCGCTTCAGACTCTGCTTTCAGCCGTGCCTCGGTGCTGAGGTCAAAGCTGACTTGTCCAATAGCCATCGCGCCGGCCCGCGCCGCCGCCTGGGTAATGCGCGGAAAATCGCGCCCCTTCAGCACCACCTCGGCCCGGCCCTGCCAGGCCGTGACCTTGTTATCGCGTCCGTACACCGGGTACACGCTGAAATCGCCGCTGCGCACGTCCATCTGGCCAGGCTGTGCCATCTTCTTCACCTCGGTCAAAGCAGCTTCTGCCGCCCGGCTCAATTCAGCCTGTACCGCAGCAGCGCTGCTCCCTTCATGGCTGGTGGTCAATGTGAGCGTCAGCAAGTCTTGAGGAACTTCCACCTGTCCACTGGCCGACAGTTGCAGCACGTTGCGCAACGCGTGCTCAGATGCCGCGTTCGCAGCAGACTGCGCCCCAGCGGGTGCAGCCTGGGCTGCTGGCCACAGCATGACCAAAATCAAACCCACGCCCGATAGAACTCGATACGTCTGAAGAAATTTCATTGATCGCCTCAAAAAATTGTGTGGACGCCTTGCAACCCGCAAAGCGCCAAACAGAGCACAAAGCCAAGAGAATACCTTTGCGATACACGCCCCTGTGCACCGTGGCAGCAGCACTGCGCGTTCTCAGGTTTTTTTACCGTGAGGCGGTCGATGTTTCAGCTGGCGCAGGCAGCGCTTCAGGTGGTGCTGAGGCGCGTCGCACCTGATCGCGTATCTGATCACGCAATTGCTGGCGCTGCTCGGGCGTCAAGCGTCGGTCCAACAGCGCAGGTGCTGAAGCGGCTGCGCTGCGTTGGCGGGCATGGGCTTCCACGTCCAGCCACAAGCCACTGCGCACCACCACGGGCGGTTCAGCAACCGCAGCGGGCGTCGCCCCTGCGGCTTCGACCATAGGCTGCGTCCACACGGGCAGCGACCACAAGGCCAGCACGGGTGTCCAAAAAGGGGCAGCAGCAACAAACTTCATGACTTCCAATTAACGCACGGCTTGCGCAAATGGCGGCGTATGCAGCGGTCATATTGGCGCGCCATGAGGCAACAGATGTAACACCGTGCAAAGTCTGGCGGGAAAACCCGGAACTCCGGGCACTTTCGCAGTCAAAATGCCGTTGTTACAAATTGGACTCCTGTATCCGTACACACCATGAACCAGCCCACACCCCGTACCGACAAGATCGTCATCGTCGATGACGACGCCCGTATCCGCGACCTGCTGCGCCGCTATCTCACGCAAGAAGGTTTTGAAGTACTGGCCTGCGAAGACGCCAAGGCCCTGTCGCGCACTCTGCTGCGCGACACGGTCGATCTGATCGTGCTCGATCTGATGATGCCGGGCGAAGACGGCCTGTCGGTCTGCCGCCGCCTGCGCGCGGCGGGCGACAAAACGCCCATCATCATGCTCACAGCCAAAGGTGAAGACGTCGACCGCATCGTCGGCCTGGAAGTCGGTGCCGACGACTATCTGGGCAAACCCTTCAACCCGCGCGAGCTGCTGGCGCGCATTTCTGCCGTGCTGCGCCGCCGCCCCCCGGTGGAGGCACCGGGTGCACCTTCATCCGAAAACGAATCGGTCAGCTTTGGCCCGTTTCAATTCGATCTGGCCGCGCGCTCGTTGCACAAGAATGGCGAAGAAATCTCGCTCACCACGGGCGAATTCGCCATGCTCAAAGCCTTGGTGCGCCACCCGCGTCAGCCACTGTCGCGCGAGAAACTGGCTCAACTGGCGCGTGGACGTGAGTTCGAGCCGTTCGACCGCAGCCTGGACGTGCAGGTATCGCGTCTGCGCAAGCTGATCGAGGCTGACGCGGCCAGCCCCCGCTATATCCAGACCGTGTGGGGCGTGGGCTACGTGTTTGTGCCGGACGGAGCCAGTTGAAATTTCTGCCGCCTCGCCATCCTCCGACGCAGGTGATTCACACCCTGTGCTGAATCCCTGTTCAGTACAACCATGACCGCCCACCCCGACACCGACGAAGACACCCCCACCGTGCGGGCAGAACTGCCCGACTCCATGCACTCTGCGCTGGAGCTGCCTGCACCAGCACGGCGGTCGTTCGTGCTCAGCCTGTTCTGGCGCACTTTCTTTTGGCTCAGCCTGCTTTTGCTGGGCAGCGCCGTCGGCTGGTACCAGTTGTTTCGCACACTGGAGCACGAACCGCGCGTGATTGACAACGCGCGCCAGATTGCCTCATTGGTCAATCTCTCGCGTGCGGCGCTGATTCACTCTGACGCCATTGCCCGCGTCTCGCTCATCAAAACCCTGGCCGATCAGGAAAAGGTGCGCATCCTGCCGCACGAGCCGGGCGACCAGTACCAGGCTTTTGCCCAAACCGCGCTGGAGCAGCGCATGAGCAGCGAGCTGATCGCCCGCCTGGGGCCGGGCACCGTGGTGGCCAGCAGCGTCAATGACGAAGCGGGCCTGTGGGTCGGTTTTTCCATCGAGGGCGACTCATACTGGCTGCTGATGGACCGCTCGCGCGTTGGCGCGCTGCTGGGCGGTGGTGCCTGGCTGGTTTGGTTGGCCACGCTGGTGGCGGTTTCGCTGCTGGGCGCTGCCTTGCTGGCACGACTGATCAATCGGCCATTGCACCAGTTGTCGCTGGCGGCGGCCCGCGTGCGCGAAGGCGACTATCTGGAACGCCTGGACGAAACCGCCCGTGCCAGCGAGGTGCGCGATGTCAACATCGGCTTCAACCGCATGGCCGATCAGTTGTCCAAGCTGGAACATGACCGCGCCGAGATGTTGGCCGGTATTTCGCACGACTTGCGCACCCCGCTGGCGCGCCTGCGGCTGGAAACCGAACTCAGCGTGCCCGACGCCGAAGCGCGTGAGCACATGGCGGCCGATATCACCCAGGTGGACACCATCATCGAGAAGTTTCTCGACTACGCCCGTCCCGACCACGTGAGCCTGCAAGCGCTGGAGCTGGCCGATCTGGCCCGCGTCAGCGCCCTGCCCTTTACTCTGCGTGAAGATATGCGGGTGCAAATCGACATTGCGCCCGAGCTGCGCGTGATGGGCGATGAAGTTGAGCTATCACGCGTGCTGGCCAACCTGCTGGAGAACGCCCGCCGCTACGGTAAAACCCCTGGCACCGACACCACCCGCGTGCGCATCGCTGCCACCGCCAACGACCAATCGGTGCTGCTGCGCGTGCGCGACCATGGCCCTGGCGTGCCGCCCGAGATGCTGCACCATATGACGCGGCCCTTCTTTCGCGGCGACAGCGCCCGCACCGCCGCAACCGGCACCGGTCTGGGCCTGGCCATCGTCGTCAAGGTGGTGCACAACATGGGTGGCGAGCTGGAGTTTGGCAACAGCCCCAGCGGTGGACTGATGGCCGTGATCCGCCTGCAACGTGCCCTGGATCCAGCGCGATCACCGAAACCGCCTTTAATGAAAAGACGGCGGGGCAGTTAAAACCAGTTTTTACTGGTCAAGCTCTCCTGTAAATACAGGTACATAAGCGCACAAAGCTATTTGAACAATAGCGCTATGGCCAGCGCTTCGATGGCTGCACCCTGCCCCACCGGACCCAGACGTTCAGCCGTTTTGGCTTTGACGTTGATCTGTACAGGCTGCACATTCAGCACCTGGGCGATGCGCGCCACCATGGCAGTGATGTGCGGTGCCAGCTTGGGGGCCTGTGCGATCACCGTGCTGTCGATATTGGCAATGCGCCAGCCGCTGTCGCGCACGCGGCGGGCGGCTTCGGCCAGCAGCGTGGCCGAGTCGGCCCCTTTGAAGCGCACATCGGTATCCGGAAAGTGCCGCCCAATGTCACCCAGCCCGGCAGCACCCAGCAGCGCGTCGGTAATAGCGTGCAGCAGCACATCGGCATCCGAATGGCCCAGCAGGCCGTGGGTGTGCGGCACCTGAACGCCGCCCAACACCAGCGAGCGACCAGGCACCAGGGCGTGCACGTCCCAGCCTTGGCCGATGCGAAATGGCAGAGGGTGGGCAGCATCGGTCATAGCACATCTCCTTGGCGCGACTTCAGCACGCTTTCAGCCAGCGCAAAGTCTTCAGGGTAAGTGACTTTGAAATTTTGCGCGCTGCCGCGTACCAGCAGCGGCGCGTGACCCGCCGCCTCGACAGCACTGGCTTCGTCCGTGATGCCTGCAAAATCACCGTTCGCATGGGAAGCCAGCGCCGCATGCAACATGCCCACGCGGAACATCTGCGGCGTTTGCGCCAACCATTTGTCAACGCGATCAAGCGTGGCAGCCACTCGACCTTCAGGGTTGGCGCTTTTCAACGTATCGGGCAGCGGCAGCGCCAGCAGGCCGCCCACGGGGTCGGGCAGGCAGGCGTCGATCAGCGTATTGATCTGCGCGGGTGTGACCAGGCAACGCGCGGCGTCATGCACCAGCACCCAGTCATCAGCCTGTGCACCGTGTTGGCACAAAGCATTCAGACCATTAAAAACGCTGGCAGCGCGTGTAGGGCCACCGCACGCCGCTATTAAAATTGAGTTTCCACTGGGTTGCAAAATGGTATCGCCCACGGCCACTACGACCAGCGTGCAGGCAATACGCGGCACGGCGGCAAAAGCGGCCAGCGTGTATTGCACCAAGGGTTGCCCCAGCAACGGCTGGTATTGCTTAGGCGCAGCCGTGCCTGCACGCGAGCCGCTGCCTGCACCAGGAATCAGGGCAAAGCAGCGGGGCACTGGCGCGCCGGGCCAGCTCATGTGGCAGGCCCCACATGGCAGGCCAGCTCGGCTTTGAGGCGATCGACGTCAAAACCCTGCGTGGCGATTGAAGTCGGTACGATGTAGTAAAGCTGTGGCATAGGATAGACCAGCACGTAGTCAGCATTGAAGCGCCATTTCAAAATTTTGTCCCACGACAGGCGCGCATCGCCCATTGATGAGATGAATTGCAGCCCCGTATCCGAAAAGACCACGCTTTGCTCTTCCTGTATGGCTTTGTAGGCCCGATAATGGCGGCGCAGCATCCAGGGGCGGATGACCTGGGTCAGCAAACTGCCGCCTATCACGCCGCCCATGATTCCACCCAAAATCGGCCCGCGCATGCTGCCCGGCCCCCACGCCAGCGCAGCCAGCGCCACCACCAAAGCCAATACCGCAAGCACCAAAAACCACTTGGGCGAGCGGCCAAACAAGGCCCCGGCACGCACGTAGTCGCTCTCGGTAATGCGGTAGCGTGCCTGCATCGCCTCAAGCATGATTGACTTTATGTTTCATGGCTGCACGGGCTTTATATACATAAGCGGTAGGTATTCACAGCGCTTGCAAATCAAATACCGCGATGCTCTCCACATGCGCGGTATGCGCAAACATATTCACCACGCCCGCCGCCGTGCAGCGGTAGCCGGCCTGATGCACCAGCAGGCCCGCATCGCGCGCCAAGGTGGCGGGGTTGCAACTGACGTAGACGATGCGGCGCGGCGGCTGCCAGTGTTCGGCACCGACAGGTAATGGCTCGGCAGGCAATAACTCGGCGGGTTCAGCATCGGCGTCTTCGATGAGGGCAGCCTGGCCAGCAACGCGCAGGCGGGCCTGATGAATGGCTGCCAGCGCCTTGACCAGTGCAAACGCACCTTCGCGCGGCGGATCGATCAGCCAGCGGTCGGCACTGCCGTCTTGCACCAATTGCGCAGCGGTCATGTCAAACAGGTTGCGCGCTGCAAATTCAGTAGCTGCAAGTGCTTGACTTGCCAGCGCCATAGCTTTGTTTTGCGCATAGTTTTGGCGTGCGCGCTCGACCAACGCCGGGCTGCCTTCTATACCCAGCACCTGCCCAGCCTGGGTGGCAATGGGCAAGGTGAAGTTGCCCAGGCCGCAAAACCAGTCAATCACGCGGTCAGTGCGCTGCGCATTGAGCAAGCGCAGTGCACGGCTGACCAGCACGCGGTTGATGTGCGGGTTGACCTGGGTGAAGTCGGTCGGTTTGAACGGCATGACGATACCGAAATCAGGCAGCGCGTAGTTCAGCTCCGGGCCGCCTTCGTCCAGCAAGTGCACGGTATCGGGGCCTTTCGGTTGCAGCCACCACTGAATCGAATGCTGCGTGCCATGTGCCGCCGCAAAGTCCCGCAGGCGCTGCATGTCGGCGCCGGACAGCGGGTGTAGGTGGCGCAACACCAAGGCGGTCACTGTGTCGCCGCAGGCCAGCTCGATCTGCGGGCAGGTTTCACGCGCTTCCATGCCTTTAATGAGTTCGCGCAGCGGCAGCAGCAGCGCACTCACGTGCGGGGGCAGCACCGGACATTCGCGCATATCGGCCACGTAGCGGCTTTTGCGTTCGTGAAAGCCGATCAGCACCTCACCCTTTTTAATCACATCACGCACCGACAGGCGCGCGCGATAGCGGTAGCCCCAGGCCGGGCCTTCGATGGGGCGCAGCATCAGATCGGGCTTGACCTTGCCCAGATGCCACAGGTTGTCTTCCAGCGCGCGCTGTTTGACGGCAACCTGTGCAGATGGCTCCAGATGCTGCATCTTGCAGCCGCCGCAGGCTCCCTGGTGCAAGCCGAAATGCGGGCAACGCGGGCGCACGCGCTGGCTGCTTGGACGGTGTACGGCCACCAACGTGGCCCCTTCCCAAGTGTTTTTACGGCGATGCACGTTGGCCGACACCAGCTCGCCGGTCAGCGCGCCATCGATGAACACCACCTTGCCGTCCGGGCGGCGGGCAATACCCTGCGCTTCGATGTCGAGCGAGTCGACGTGCAGCCAGCCTTCGGGCAGATCCACGTCAGGGCGGGCAGCGTCAGACTCGGGGTTCATGGGTTAAATGGGCCTTCAGCGCTTATCAAATAAGCGCAAGCAGCTGCAAAATAAAGAGTTGTCGCCTACTGTCGAATGGCTGAGGAACAAGCCAAATCAGCAGCACCCGTGGCCGGGTTCAGCTCGAACACCGGGCGCGCCCCCTTGAGGGAGTGACGTCACAGGGCAATACCCGCAAAGCTTAAGGGGTGTTACCGACTCGGCAGGTAACGCGCCGGATCGACCGGTTTACCCGAGCGGCGAATCTCAAAATGCAGCTTCACGCGGTCAGCGTCGGTAGAACCCATTTCAGCGATTTTCTGGCCTTTTTTCACACTCTGGTCTTCCTTGACCAGCAGCGTCTGGTTATGGGCGTAAGCCGTCAGGAACGTGTTGTTGTGCTTGAGAATGACCAGATTGCCATAACCGCGCAGGCCCGCACCGGCGTACACCACGCGGCCATCGGCCGCGGCCAGCACCGAATCGCCCGCCTTGCCGCCAATGGCCAGCCCCTTGTTCTTGACCTCGTCAAACCCGGTCAGCACCGAACCACTGGCAGGCCAGATGAAATCCACATCATCCGCGCCAGCCGATGGCGGTGTGGAAGAGCTGGTGCTGGACGTGCTGGATGTAGTTTGAGTGGCTACCGGTGTCGAGCTGCTGGACGAAGACGTGGCGGCCGAGGTTGCGCCATTGCTCTTGGCCGGTGTGCTGGCCGATGACGTGCTGGCCGTGCGCACCGGCTCGGTGGACGTTGCCGCCACCGTCGTGGCAGCGGCACCCGTAGGCGGCACCACCCGCAGCACCTGCCCCACTTCAATCACGTTGGGGTTTTCCAGATTGTTCCAGCGGCCAATGTCGCGCCAGGGCTGGTTGACCTCGGTCGCAATCTTCATGATGGTGTCGCCCTGGCGCACCGTGTAATAGCCAGGCTTGCCCGCGTTTTCAGCGCCGGGCAGCGTGGCCGGATCGACCGGCGTGCGCCCATTGGCGGTGCCTGCGCTCATGCCGCGGTCTTCCACCGGCGCGCGATTGACTGCCGTGGACGAACAGGCCGACAGCACCACTGCGGCCACCAAGGCCGTCAAAACCCAAGTCTTGCGACCGGTTACTTGCATAAATATCTTCCCTTACGCATTACGCAAGCCCTGATTTTAAGGGCACAAAGTTGACTGTCTCGAGCACCGTCTGCTGCACGCCTTGACGGGATTTATCGATCACGATCAACGCCTGCTGGCCACCTGCGGTGCTCACCGGTGCAACGATGCGCCCGCCAAAGGCCAGTTGCTCCACCCAGGCATCGGGCACCGCATCGCCTCCGGCGGCGGCAATGATGCCCGCATAGGGCGCGCCCTTGGCAAAACCGGCCATGCCGTCACCCAAAATCAGGTGCACGTTGCTCACCCGCAAGGGGCGCAGATTGGCACGCGCTTTTTCGTGCAGATCGCGCAGGCGCTCGATGCTGTAGACCTCAACGGCCAACTGGCCCAACACCACGGCTTGGTAACCGCAGCCGGTGCCAATGTCCAGCACACGGCCCAGGCGGCCATCTTCGCCGCACAAGCCGCCTTGCATCAGCAATTCGACCATGCGCGCCACGACACTTGGCCTGGAGATGGTTTGCCCCAGGCCAATGGGCAAGGCCGTGTCTTCATAGGCTTGCGCCGCCAATGCCGAATCGACAAACCCATGTCGATCCACCGCCCCCATGGCGCGCAGCACCTGCACATCGCGGATGCCTTCAGCCGATAGCATCTGCACCATGCGCGCGCGTGCTGGAATGCTGTCACGCGCTTGTGAAGGCAGGGCAGTGCCACTGCTCGGCACAGCCCCTGGACGTGGCGACGGGATATTTGGACGCGGCTGGGCCACCACACCCGCACCCACACGCGGCACCGCCCCGCCGACAGACTTGGCACCCTGCCCCAGATCCAGACGCACCGGAAAACCGGGCCGTTGCGGGGGTGTTGCCATCAATCAGCCCCGCTGCCCGCCAGCAGATGCTGCAAGCCTTGCGACCAATAGCCGAGCGTTTCGTGGTCAGTCAAGTCCACCTTCAGCGGCGTGATGGCTACATGGCCTTCGGCTGTGGCATGAAAATCAGTCCCCTCGGCCGCATCCGCCGCCGGGCCTGCGCCGCCAATCCAGTACATCGTCTCGCCACGCGGGCTGGGCATGGTGATGACTTTCTCGGCCGCATGGCGGCGGCCCAGCCTGCAAATGCGCGGCGGCTTGATCTGGCCCTGCGGCAGATTGGGAATGTTGACGTTCAGCAACCAGGGCTTGCCGCCGTCGAGTTGGTGACCACCGATCTGCGACACCAGTTGTGCGGCCACCGCAGCAGCCGCATCCAGGTGCTCCCAGCCTTTTTCAATTTGCGAAAACGCAATGGCCGGAATACCAAACAGATAGCCTTCCATCGCCGCGCCCACCGTGCCGGAATAAATGGTGTCGTCACCCATGTTGGCACCATTGTTAATGCCCGACACCACCAAGTCAGGCCGGTAATCCAGCAAGCCCGTCAACGCAATGTGCACGCAGTCGGCAGGCGTGCCATTGACGTAGCGAAAACCATTTTCAGCCTGGTGCACATACAGCGGCGCATGCAGCGTCAGCGCATTCGACTTGGCGCTGTTGTTGTGCTCAGGGGCCACCACTTCCACCCGAACACCCGGCAGCGCCCGCAGCACGCGGCACAACGCCACGATGCCGGGTGCCTGAAAGCCATCGTCGTTGCTGAGCAAAATGTTCATGAAGTCAAAGTGGCCAAAGTTGCAACCGATTGTAGGGGCGCTGCGCTTGCGTGTTTGCGTACAAAATACTCAGCATTGATCTCTTGATAATGCTCTTGCCCCTACCCGTCTTGTTCTCTCGCCATGAGTTGAGGCACCGCGTTTAGACACAAAAAAACCTGCCTGGACGCCAATCCAGGCAGGCTGCATGGCCGAGGTACCGGCCCTGCCGAAGCGTCAACTCACATCTTGCGCAGCTCGCGGCGCAAAATTTTGCCCACCGTACTCTTGGGCAGCGCTTCCACAAAGACCACTTGTTTGGGCACCTTGTAGGCGGCCAGTTCTTTGCGGCAATGCTCAATCACCGCCGCTTCGGTCACCGTGGCACCAGGCATCTTGACGATGAACATGCGCACGGCTTCGCCGGTCTTTTCATCCGGCACGCCAGTACATGCGCACTCCAGAACACCTGGCACCGCGCTGGCGACAGCCTCAACCTCGTTGGGGAACACGTTGAAGCCCGAAACCAGCACCATGTCCTTCTTGCGGTCGGCAATGCACAAAAAGCCGTTCTCGTTGAAGTAGCCAATGTCGCCAGTGCGGAAGTAGCCGTCTTTGGTGAACGCGGCCTGATTGGCCTCTGGCTGATTCCAGTAGCCCGACATGATTTGCGGGCCTGCGGCGCAAATTTCACCCACACCACCTTGCTCTGTGACCACGTTGTCGCTGTCGTCCAGCAAGATGATCTCGGTGCCGGGCACGGGCAAGCCAGTGCTTTGACTGAAAGTTTCGATCATTTCCGGGTTGAAAGTCAGCACCGGGCCGGTCTCTGACAAGCCGTAGCCTTCGCGGATGAAGTTGCCGGTAACCTCCTTCCATTTTTGGGACGTTTCTGGCACCACCGCAGCGCCGCCGCCGCCGCACAGAATCAGGCGTGAGAAATCGACTTCTTTCAATTTCGGGTGCGCCACCAAACCAGCGTAAAGTGTATTCACACCCATGAACACGGTGGGCTTGGCCTGCGCCATCACGTCAATAAACCCATCCATATCCCGCGGGTTGGCCACCAGCCAGTTTTCAGATCCAATCGAGAAATAGGTGATGAAGTTCACCATCAACGCGAAGATGTGGTACAGCGGAATGGCCGTGACGATGGTCTCCTGCCCTTCACGCGTGCCCGAGCGCATGAACGACTTGAACTGCTCCACGTTGCTGACCAGGTTGTGGTGTGACAGCGAAGCGCCTTTGGAAAAGCCCGTGGTGCCGCCCGTGTACTGCAAAAACAGCAAGTCTTCGCCTTTCAAGGCCACAGGCGTGCGCTTCATCGTGGCCCCTTCTTTCAACGCTTCGCTGAAAGAAATGGTGCCCGTCAGGCGCGCGTCCACTGGCGGTGCAGGCAGATCAGCGCTGGTGCCGTCGCCAGGAGCCACGGTGATCACGGTTCTGACCTTGGTTTTACCCACGATTTCGGCCAGCGTAGGTGACGAACCATTAAAAATCAAAATGGCTTCGCTGCCCGAATCGTTGAGCTGGTGCTCCAGCTCACGCGGCGTATACAACGGATTAACGCTGACTTGCACCGCACCGGCGCGCACGATGCCCAGAAACGCGATCGGAAAAGCCATGAAGTTGGGCATCATCACCGCAATGCGATCACCCTTTTTCACACCCAGCTTGGTTTGTAACCAGGCAGCAAACGCCGCCGACTGGCGATCCACATCAGCATAGGTCAGCGTTTGGCCAAAAGCGTGGAAGGCCGGTTTGTCGGCAAATTTCGCCATGGCTGCATCCAGCAACTCCGTAACGGTGGGAAACGGTGGCTTGGGTGCCTCGGGGCTGATACCGTATTTTTTGTAGGCCGCTGACCAGAAACGGTCTGTCATTTTCGATCTCCTTTGTAGTATGAACTCAATTGGCCTCAGGGCGTGACAATGTTGAACAGCGGGGTGAACTTGTCCATGTTGGCAAAAATAGCCCCCAGTGCCTTGGGATCGCCATCCACTTTGATCTCGCCAGCTTCAATCAGCTTGGGCAATGGCACGCCACCCAGCAGCATTTTCATGAATGTAGGACGAGTCAGCGTCAACGCCACGTTGGGTGAAGCCAGTTTGCGCCCTTTGGTGTGGTTGAGCACCGAGTTCGACAGCTCCAGCGCATAAGTTTCGTTCTGGTCGGTGAAGTTCATCTGTACACCCACGTTTTGGCCATCGGATTTTTGATGGTTCATGCGCACGGCGATGAAGTCAAAAATCATGTCCAGCGTCAGCGCGTTGATGGCGTCCGGCCCTTGGGCCGACAGGTGCGAAGGCTTGGCACCCTGGCGCAACTCTTGCGCGCCGGTCAGGTAGTTGTTGCGCCATGGGCCTGCTTCGGCCTGATAACCCATCTGCTCCAGGATGTCAGCTTGCAAAAAGCGCGCCTTTTCATTGCCTGGCTCGGCCATCACAGCATGGTTGTTCAACTCGGCCGCCCAACGATAGTCGCCTTTGTCCATAGCGGCCTTGGCTTTGCCCATGATCGCTGGCACACCCCCAAACGCTTGGACATAACGCTTGGCTGACTCCACAGGAGTATGCGGGTTCAGCGTCGCTGGGTTGCTGTCGTAATAACCCAGGTAGAAGTTATAGACGGCACGCAGGTTGTGGCTGAGCGAGCCGTAATAGCCGTGCGTGGTGAAGTCGTTGGCCAACCCCTTGGGCATGAAGGTCTCGTTGCCCAACTCCCCCATTTTCTTACCCTTGTTGGCCATGTTCATGGCACGGTCATGCAAGAAGCGGTACATGTCGCGTTGATTGACCAAATGGTTGCGAATATCGCCCTTGCCCCATACGGGCCAGTGGTGGCTGCGGAATGCAATTTCAGCATCCGGGAACACATCAATCATTTCGTTGATGTATTTGCTCCAGGCCAGCGCGTCACGTGTTTTGGTTCCCCGCAAGGTGTACACGTTGTGCATGTGGGCTGAAACAACCTCAGACATGCACAGGGCTTTGAAGTCAGGGAAATAAAAGTTGAACTCGGACGGTGCCTCAGAGCCATTGGCCATCTGGAACACGATGCGCACGCCGTCCACCACACGCTCTTCACCAGTCTTGGTCACGATATCGGTTGGCGCAATCAGGCCCAGTGTGCCGACGCTGACGGTCTTGCCCAGGCCAATACCCACGTTGCCGCGCTCATCGGCGGGCAAGGGTGTGCCGTACATGTAGTGAACACGCCGGGTCATGGCATTGCCTGCGATGACAAACTCGGCCACGGCTTCTTCCATGAAGCCTTCAGGCGCGATGATGGGCACCTTGCCTGATTTCACGTCAGCCTCGTCCACCACGCCCCGCACGCCGCCAAAGTGGTCGGCGTGGCTGTGGGTGTAGATCACGGCCGTCACCGGGCGTTTGCCCAGGTGTTCCATGGCGAAATCCAGCGTGGCCTTGGCCACTTCGGCGGAAGTGAGCGGATCAATGATGATCCAGCCGTTCTTGCCCGAAACCAGCGTCATGTTCGACACGTCGTAACCGCGCACCTGCCAGATGCCTTCGGTCACTTTGAACAGACCGGTGTTGCCGTTGAGCTTGCTCTGGCGCCACATGCTGGGGTTCACACTGTCTGGCGCGGCATCTTTGACAAAGTCGTAGCGGTTGATGTCCCACACCAGATCGCCATTGGCGGTCTTGATCTGCCCATCCGGCATGCGCGCCACAAAGCCACGGCTGGCGGCCTCGAAGTCTTTCTGATTGTTCAGATCGTAGGCTTGGCCAACGGCCTTGTTGGCCTGTGCCGTGAAGGAGCTGGCGGGCTTGCGCAGGTCTTGCGCTGCCACGCCCATGGCCGTCACAGCCAGCGTTGTCGCCAGGAACAATCGAGAAAATGCGGGTCGCTTCATTTAGAGTCTCCATGGTTTGCACCGCCGCGTACAGCCAGTGCCGGTTTTTAAACGAGAAAGAAAAAGGAGTTAGCTGTTTGTCAGCTCTTTGGCCAGCGCGGTCGCGTTTTTGTGCGCCATGCCGTAGATACTGAGCTGCGGGTTCAAGCCTATCGAGGTGGGGAATATCGAGCCATCGATCACCGTCAGGTTTTCAATGGCGTGGTGACGCCCCCATTCGTTGACCACCGAGTTGCTGTCTGAAGTGCCCAACTGGCACCCGCCCATGACGTGTGCCGACCCGCCCAGCAAACGCAACACCCCCATCGGCGCTGTTTTGGCCCATTCGCGCACGGCATCCAGAGTTTTGAGCGGCTCTGCATTCAGGTGCATGGGTATCACGGTTTGCGCCCCTGCGGCAAACTGGATTTCTGCCAGCTCTACGGTGGCATCCACCAGGCTCTTCATCACAAAATCGGTCAATGGATAATCTATGGTGACGCCAATGTCGCCAGAAATTTCCACCGTGCCGCCATCCTCGTGGTCATTGAAGCCGTCGCGGTGCAAGGCGTCAATGATGTGCAGGTACGGCAAGGTTTTCATCATCTCGGCACTGGCTTGTCCAAAGCCCTTGTTCACCAGGGATGCCAGCAGCATCACCGTGGCTGGCATGGCCTCCAGCTTGTAGCCCATGCGCGATGTGCCGTTGACCTTGCCCTCGTGCAACGCGTAATGCGACGAATACATCGAGTGAGGCGCGCCATGAAAACCGTTGACCACTTCAGGCATGTGCGCCACAGTGGTCGCCACCGGGTGCAAGAAGGTGCGCTTGCCGGTCTTGCCAGATGTATCTGGCACCTTGGAGCGCATCAGCAAGGCGGGTGAACGGATCGCACCCGCAGAAACCACCACGTGTTTGGCGTTGACACGAACCTTCTTTCCGGTAGGCACCTGCCCCAGCGGATCCATGGCCAGCGCCTCAACACCGGTCGTGCGCTTACCGTCGTGCAGAATCTGGTTGGCTTCAGCGCAGTACACCAGCGTTGCCCCTTGATCGAGCGCGCTGGGAATGGTCGTCACCATCATGCCCTGCTTGGCGTTGATGGGGCAACCCAGGCCGCACAACCCTGAGTTGGCGCAACCATTGACATTGCGCCGGATGATCTCGGCCTCGAAGCCCAATTTTTCGCAGCCACGGCCCAGCAAGGAATTATTTTCGTTGGGTGGCGCTTCGGTCCATTTGTGGACATTCAAGCGCTTTTCCACGGCCTCAAAATGGGGCACCATGGCAGCCTCATCAAAACTCTTGGCTCCGTATTTATCAACCCAAAACTTCAGCGTGTAATCAGGCGTGCGGAAGCTGGTCGTCCAATTCACCGTGGTGCCGCCACCCACGTTACGGCCTTGCAGCACCACCATGCCTTTGTCCTTGGTGTACTGCGCGCCGGAGTCCATGTACAGCATGGGGAAGGCTTCGGCCTCGTTCTGCGAAAAGGTCTTGGCTGTGTGGTAAGGCCCTTTCTCCAGCATGACCACCTTGAGTCCGGCCTGCGTCAGGATTTCGGCAGTCACGCCGCCGCCAGCGCCCGTGCCGACGATCACCACGTCAGCGTCCAGCGTCAGGTCTTGCTCAAGGGTGGATCCATTGTATGTAATGCGGTTTTTCATGTGGGTGCTCTCCATCCCTTTTTAAACTTCAACGCCGGGGCCATGCAGCAACGGGCCGGGGTAGCCCACTGACTCCCAGGTGGTCGGGCTGGCGTAGTAACAACTGGCCACCAAATCGCGCAGCCCCATGTACACCGCCCGGCGCAAATCAACGGAAGAATTGCGCAGACTGGAGAATGTTTGCCCCACCTGCTCGCGGCTGGCATTGGCCCAGCCTGACCATTGGCCAATCAACAGCGCCCGGGTGGGGGCCACGCCCAGCATCACCAGCAAATCCTGGGTTTCTTTTTGAATATGCGGCGGCAACGCTTGCAGCGATGCATCAGCCGTGGCCACTACGCGCACAATTTCGGCCTGGCGCGCCTCAGCCTCGGTAGGCAATGCGCCGTCGAGCACGGCATCGGCCAGCTTGGCCAGCATGGTCTGGGCTTGTGCGCCGAGCAGCTTGGCATCGGGGTAGACCACGGCAGCCCCTTTGTCGGTAAAGTGGCTGGCCACCCAACCGCCAGCGCCAATCAGGGCCAGCGACACCGCTCCAGTTTTGAGAAAAGAACGCCGCGAGCGCTCCAGTGCGTATTTACTGGTCACATTTGTCTCCTGCTTTTATTCGTTTATCGCGCCAATCCACTCACAAAGACCACTGGTGCAACTACCAAGTTCGTTGGCAGTAAAAACCCCATATAGTGGGTGAATTGATCGCATCGCAAGGCACGCCAAAGCGTTTGGCCAAACGATCATGAAAGAATAGATAGTCGACCACCATGAATGAAGGACATCGAATGCCAGTTAGGGGGACTTCGGTTGCCACAGAGCACGCGGATACGGGCAAACCCGCATCACGCCGCTTCGTGTCGGTCGACGATCCGGTTTTTCCCATTCACAGCATGACCGGCGTTCTGGCCTGGGCACGTGGTGTGGGCTGGTCAGCCCATGATTTGTTTGGCACCTGGAACGCACCTCAAGACCGCCTGAGCTACATCCGGATTCGCGAAGCCGTGGCACGCGCCGTGCATCGTCATGGCGGGCTGGCTCTGGCATGCGAAACCGGCAGCTACAAATCGATCCAGCAACTGGGCATGCTTGGCCCAGCGGTGGCGACCCAGCCAACCGCCCGCGCCGTCATTGAATTTGGCCTGCGTCACCAGTTACTGGCCGGTTCGTTGATGGCCCATGCTTTTGTGCCCAACGCAGGTGAACCCGAAGTCAGTGCCATCGAGTCACCGCTTTTGTTTGACGATGCCGAGTGCAGCAGCTTTCTCGAAATCGACCATCTGCTGACCAACATCAACGTGCTGCAAGTCTTTTGTGGCGATCAGTTTGCTTTGACCCGGGTCGAAATCCCCTGCAGCGATCCCGCCCTGATCGGTCAATTGGCTCGGTTGTTGAAAGCGCCCGTCATCGGCAGCGCCAAAGTCGCGCGCATGGTCTTTCCCAGCCAAATACTGGACGTTCGCAACCCCGACTACGACCCCATTGCGTGCAACTACTGGGAAGCGCTGTGCGAGCAAGAGGCGCACGCCACTGGCCTCAACGGTCAAACCACTTTGCTGGCCCGCCTGTTTGGTGCCAATGGGCAACTGCTCAAGCTGGAAGACATTGCCAGCGACATGCACGTCAGCCTGCGCACCCTGCACCGCATGCTGGTGCGCGAAGGCATTGATTACTCGCAGTTGCTGGATCAAGACCGCCTCAACCGCTCCATCCGGATGCTCAAGCAAGGCGCTTCCAGCGAAGCCATTTCCGCATCCATTGGCCTGTCAGATGCCCGCAGCTTTCGCCGCGCGTTCAGACGCTGGACCGGCCTGTCGCCCGCCGAGTTTGCCCATCAACATCAAACGCCCGTGGTCCCCAGCGACACCACCGTCAACACCATCGCCCACTGACCGCCCCTGTCAGCCAGTGTCCGATGGCTGACAGTGTGCGTCCTTTACCTCGACTCAGATCGCCTCTAGGATGGTTCGGCTACCCCATGCTGATGTCGGCTTGACATTGGCTATATACACAACACCAACACACGGAGACAAACCATGAACGCCGTCGATCCCATGCAAATGGCTGTGCAAGTTCCTGAAGAATTTTCAAGCACACTGGAATTGCAACGCCAGGCTTATCTGGCCAACCCCAACCCCAGCTACAGCGAGCGCGTGGCCGACCTCAAGGCCTTGGGACGCATGGTTCGAGAAAACCAAACCGCGCTGGTCGAAGCCATCAACCGCGACTACGGCAACCGCTCTGAGTTTGAAACCCTGTTCAGCGAATTCTTCGTCGTGCTCGACGGCATCCGCGACACCATCAAGCAGCTCAAAAGCTGGATGAAGCCGATGAAGCGGCACGTCGATGCCATGATGTACCCGCTGGCCAAAAACCGCCTGATTCCGCAGCCGCTGGGCGTTGTGGGGGTCATCGTGCCATGGAACTTCCCACTCAATCTATCGATTGCGCCGCTCACTTGCATCTTCGCCGCTGGCAACCGCGCCATGATCAAGATGTCGGAAAACTCCAACCACTTGGCGCGCACCCTGCAAGAACTCAGCCCCAAATATTTCCCACGCGACAAGCTGGCCTTTTTTGAAGACGGCGGCGGTCGCGGCCCCGCCTTCAGCACCCTGCCGTTTGACCACATCATCTTCACCGGCTCTGGCCAGACTGGGCGCGCCGTCATGGCCAATGCCGCGCGTAACCTGACCCCGGTCACGCTGGAGCTGGGCGGCAAATCGCCCGCCATCGTCGGAGCCGACTATTCCATCAAGACGGCCGCCGAACGCATCATGTGGCTCAAGCTGCTCAACGCCGGGCAAATCTGCACCACCATCGACTACGTATTCCTGCCCGAAGGCAAGGTAGACGAATTCGTGGCCGAAGCCAAACGCTTGGTGGCTGAACGCTACCCAGACATCAACGGCCCCGACTTCACCTCCATCATTGATGAACGCGCCTACCAGCGCCTGCTCGACGCGCTGGCCGACGCACAGTCCAAAGGTGCCACTTTGGTCAACCTGGCATCAGCCACACCCGATGCAGCCAAGCGCAAATTCGCCCCCCATCTGGTGCTCAACGGCAACCCTGAGATGACTGTGTTGCAACGCGAGATTTTCGGCCCCATCCTGCCGGTGCTGACCTACCGCGATCCTGAAGAAGTACTGCGCTACATCAACTCGCGCGACAGGCCGCTGGCGGTTTACCCCTTCACCAACGACAAGCGCCTGCAAAACCTGTTCATCAACCGCACCATGTCGGGCGGCGTGTCGATCAACGAAGGTATCCTGCACGTGGCCCAGCACGATCTGCCCTTTGGCGGTGTCGGCGCCAGCGGCATGGGGCACTACCACGGCTACGAAGGCTTCGTCACCTTCTCCAAATTGCGCCCGGTCTACTACCAGGCCCCGTTCTCCACCATCCAGATGATGTTCCAGCCCCCCTTTGCCAACAAAAAAGCGTTGGGCATCATGAACCTGCTGATCAAGCTGCGCGGTTGATTAGCCTCTGAATCGCCATTAACTCGTGCAAGGCTGATGCTGCATCAACGCAGCATCAGCCTCTTTTTTATGGCATCTTGCGTAACAGCTGCGGCGACATTTTCCAGTGCTGGCCATCGTCGGTGCGCAGGCTGGCCGTCTTCTTGTTCAGCCACAGCACCACCCCACACTTGGGTATTTTGATATGCCCTCGATTTCCTCTGCAAATGGCCTCAACCTTGCACTGGCCTCAATACACATAACCTCGTGCGACCCAGTAGTGCCAGTCTTCAACCGCCTGACAGGTTTCTTCGTTGTGTGAGAGGCACTGCAATTGGGCCAACGGAACTGCCAGCTTGAACTTCTTCGTGCTTCCGTATCGTATGAGCACGAAAATCTCAAGCATGCAATCGTCTTCCGGTGCCAAACCAAAAACTTCGACCTGACTGCCAACGTCGAGTGGCGATGTGATTCGCGATGAAACGCAGTTCGCCGCGAAGGGAAACTTGAGCTTGTCTTCAAGATAGCAGTACCAGCCCATTGCACGTTCGGATGTGCCATAGGCATCCACAACAATTTGGAAGAGGATTCGATCTTCGCGCTTAGGTTGCTCTTTCATGCGCGCCACAGTAGTCTTTTCTAATGGCTAACGACCGTGTTCAGCCGCGCGGTCGGCTGCAACACATAGTTAGATGTCCGTTCGCCGAACGGCTCGTGAACGCGAGAGAAACGCTGGTTCAACCCAGATGGTCTCAAAGGAACCAAGCTTGCGTGAGAGATCGAGCTCGGCGTGACCGTACCGGTCGAAGCTGTCGATCCGAAACGTCTTGCCAAGGGCGAAGCAAAATGCGCGCTTGGCGTGCCGATCCAGGGCAGCAATGTCGGGGAGCACCGCGACCCGAACCCAGTCACCAACCACGAGGGGACGGCCCTTCACGTCGTTGGCTTTGAGTGGGTATTGGGAGGACATCTAAGGAAGGTCTGCAAAAGTCAGCCCCATGACGGCCTGATCTGAGACAGTGGAGCGATGCAACAGACAAGCCTTGCCACCACTGGATTCGAGCTTGCAGCCAAACGCACGCGCAAGCG
>NZ_JBKEEE010000089.1:0-4054 GCF_047975795.1 Ottowia sp.
ACGCTTGCGCGTGCGTTTGGCTGCAAGCTCGAATCCAGTGGTGGCAAGGCTTGTCTGTTGCATCGCTCCACTGTCTCAGATCAGGCCGTCATGGGGCTGACTTTTGCAGACCTTCCCTAAAATGTTATCTTTTCTTGCATAATTGGCACATAATTTCCTATATTTTTTAATTCATTAGTTTTAATTATATTAGGTTTTCACACTCATGATCCGCTGTCACACACCCACTGCCGTCCGTCAATTACTCAGCAGTTTTCTGATTCTATTTTTCAGTCTAAGTGCCGCCGCACAAACCCATTTCACATTGGGTGGAACTGAATATGAGCTGGTGGAATGGCCTGCGGTCTCGGCCAGCTCTACCAACAGCACCACCTCGTCTGCAGACTATGGTGCCATCCAGATTGATGTCGCTGGGAACTCCATTGTGTCCAGTCCCGGCACGATTGGGGATTTTTACAACGTTGCCGTCTATGCCACCCCCGGCTATGGCATCACAGGGGTTCCGTCATTTCTCGTCAATAACGGGCAAGAAAGCAGCGGGGGCGACACCACCACCACTTACAGCTTCAGTGGAGCCACTTTGCCTACCGAGCTTCTTTTTTATGCAGGTGGCGATACGCTGGCAGGCATCAGCGGCATGAAGTACGTTCGGTGGGCATGGTCGTCCACGCAGCCAGGCACCCAGTTTGAAGTGGTGTCACATACGGGAACCACAGGCATTCCTCCTACCACGGGTACTTTTGACATTACAGGCAGCGGCACATCAACCCTGTCGTGGCGAACCTATGGCGCAGACAACAACACGGCCATGGCACTGGTACGCGTAACCAACCCTGCCGGGATCAGCGATTTCAGCATCGTGTCCAACCGCCTTTCGATCACAGGCGCAGACAATGTATATAGTTTGCCGGCCCAGCGCGCCGACTACGTTGGCACGGCCATCCTGATTGCCAAGAGGCCATCGGCTACAAGCGCTGTCGTTGTACCTGTACCTACTCTGAACCCAACTGCGCTGGCGCTACTTTTCGGCCTGGTAGCCATGACAGCATGGCTGATTCAACGTCGCTCAGGCGCATTCTGATAGCCTGCAAAAACTCCCGGCACACCCGCCCAAGCAGACCATCCCATCACCGACTCAACGCAACAGCATCACCCGGGGCGAAAAGCCGTGGTTCAGCGGCCCCACGCCTTGGCCAGTGACAGCCAGCGCACCTTCTTGAATGGCGTCGATGACATAGCTGTGCGCAGCCTCGACAGCCAGACGCAGCGGCAAGCCCTGGGCCAAAAAAGCGGCCACGGCCGATGACAAGGTGCAGCCTGCGCCGTGCAGGTTGCCTGTGTCTACGCGGTCGGCCTGCATGGTGTGCTGATCGCCGCCACGCTCCAGCAGCACATCGCGCACTTGCGTGCCAGGCAAGTGCCCGCCTTTGAGCAGCACCGCGCGCGCGCCAAGTTGCAGCAGCGCCTGGGCCGCGGCGGGCATCTCGCTCACGCTGGCCACCGGCTGGCCCAGCAGCAGCGCCGCCTCGTCCAGGTTGGGGGTAATCAGGCTGGCGCGCGGGAACAGCTCGGCCACCAGCGTTTGCACGGCCTGCTCTTCGATCAGCCGCGCGCCCGTGGCCGACACCATCACCGGATCCAGCACCACGTGTTGCAAGGCGTGGCGATCGAGCGCCTGCGCCACGGTGTGCACCACGGCTTCAGAGTGCAGCATGCCAATCTTGACGGCATCCACACCAATGTCGCTGACCACCGCGTCGATCTGGGCGTCCAAAAACTCAGGGGGCACGGCATGGATGGCGCTCACGCCTACAGTGTTTTGCGCCGTCAGCGCGGTGATGGCGCTAAGACCAAAGCAGCCCAGCGCGGCAAAGGTTTTCAGATCGGCCTGAATGCCCGCACCACCGCCTGAGTCTGACCC
Source organism: Ottowia sp. (assembly GCF_047975795.1). Classification (GTDB taxonomy): domain Bacteria; phylum Pseudomonadota; class Gammaproteobacteria; order Burkholderiales; family Burkholderiaceae_C; genus Ottowia. Next base: position 1,922 of record NZ_JBKEEE010000089.1, read on the forward strand.
GGCAATGGTCAGCACGCGGACATAGTGCAATGGGCTGGCGTCGTCGTTCATGGCGATGGGTGAAGTGGTGTTGAAGGCGGTCACTGTACGTCAATCGCCCTCTTTTGCGCCCCAGAATGGGTCAATTCTCGTCAGGATTTGCGTAACGAAGGGTGTGGCCACAACGGCACAGGCAGCCGCGCGGCACCTTGTGCCCCCTGTTGCCCTTGGGCAATCGCCGCTTGCCAGCCGGGCACGGTGGCTGCTGGGTCATCGCCCAGCCCGCGCACCACACACACGCCCGTCGCGCCGCTTTGGGCTGCCTGCGTGGCCTGCCCCGCATCAAGAATGCCACCAATGGCCACCACCGGCACGCCCGCCATGTGCACCCACCAGGCCAGGTTGTCCAGCCCCTGCGGCACCCAAGGCATGGCCTTGGTCAACGTCGGCCAGACCGGGCCGCAAGCCACGTACCAGGGTTGCAGGCTGCGGGCGCGGCACAGCTCCCACAGGCTGTGGCTGCTGATGCCCAGCCGCAAGCCGCTGGCGGCCAGCTCGGCACGGCCCGCTTCGCCCAGCGCCAACAAATCCTCTTGTCCCAGATGCACGGCCAGCAGTGAAGATTCGTCCAGCTCGACCGCCAGCCGCCAGTGGTCGTTGACCACCAGCGTGGCACCGGCGGCGCGGCAGGCGGCCAGCGCCTCAGTGATGGCGCGGCGCAGCGCGGTATGCCAAGCCGCATCCGGCGTATCGGGCGCTTCGGGTGTCTTGATGCGCAGCTGCACCGTGCGCACACCAGCGGCCACCACCTGGGCCACGCACTCGGCACTGTCGACGATGGCGTACAGGCCAATGTCTGATGAATGAATCGGGTTCTGGTGCCTGTCTTTATGGCGCAAACAGCTATCAAATTGAGAATTTTTATCGGCCTCATCACCCCACGACATCAGCGGCAGCAAGGTCGCATCGGCGGCAAACCCAGCCTGCGCCGCCACCGGCCCGGCACCCTGCCCGGCGGCGTAGCCCAGTCGCAGCGCCTGTGTGGTCGCCATCTTGGCCAGCACCAGCGCGTCGGCCGTCACAAAGCCTTGCGCCAGCGCCGCCGCCGCGCTGCTGGCAAAAGTGCAGCCGGTGCCGTGGGTGTGGCGCGTGGCCACGCGCGGCAGCGCCAGCCAGCCGCTGGCCTGCGGGGTGGTGATCCAGTCCAGCGCCCAGCCGGGCGTGTCGGCATCGTCGTCGCCACCGGTAAGGGCCACGGCCTGCGCGCCCAGACCTTGCAGCCGCTCGGCCAAATCGGGCACCGTGAGCGCATCCTCGCCCTCGCCTTCGCCCACCAGCCGCCGCGCCTCGGTCTGGTTGGGCGTGACAAGGGTAGCGCGCGGCAGCAGCAGATCGCGATAGGCGGCCAGCGTGGCGGCGTCGGCAAAGGCCGCGCCGGTGCTGGCACCCAGCACCGGGTCCACCACCAGCGCCACCGGTTGATCGGGGCGCTGCGCGCGCAGCCGGTCGACCCAGCGCGCCAGCACGGCGATATTGGCCGTGCTGGCCAGCAGGCCGGTCTTGATGGCAGCCGGCGGCATGTCGGCCGCCAGCGCGGCCAGCTGCGCGTCCAGCAGCTCGGGCGCGACCGGCTCGACATGGGTCACGCCCACCGAGTTCTGCGCCGTGACGGCGGCCACCACCGGGCACAGGTGCACGCCAAAACCCGCCGCCGCACGCGCGTCGGCGCTCAGACCCGCGCCGCCGCCCGAGTCGTTGCCGGCAACGCTCCAGACGACCGGTTTTGCTATGAATTCAGAAGCTGTTTGCGCTTGATTTGTCTGCGCCATCATGTGTTTTTAGGGGCTCAATCTGGAGACTGAAAGTGGGTCGCCGCTAACGTGGCCGTCACCGGCGCTGCGCGGCTTTGACTTGTCACGCAGAGCCTCAGGGCTGTACCGCTTATGCACCGCGCAAACTTGATGATTAAGCCGAGTTGCTGGGCGGGGATTTTAGGTTAGATGGCTTTCTTTGTGGCCATCGGCGATCTTATTTCTTAGGGAAGGTCTGCACAACCCCCGCTGCAGGGCGAGGTGACGCGTGAATGTTCACATGGCGAAACGAGCGTTGAATTTCTCATCGTTTTGCGCTGTTTTTGGTTCGCTTGACCCTGAT
>NZ_JBKEEE010000017.1:0-102895 GCF_047975795.1 Ottowia sp.
GGCTGACATCGCGGCGCAGCTCTTCGTTGCTGGTGGCCACGGTGCGCAGGGTTTCAGCCGGGGTGTCGTTGTCCGCGCCTGCCGTCTTGGGCAGCTCGGCAGGCGCGGGCACGGCCGCGAGGTCTTCACCGGCCTTGACCGGCCCCGAGCCGGAAAACTGCTTGTAGATCACCGTGCCCACGATCATCAGGCCGACAATGGCTATGAGTGGAATCAGTTTGTTGCTGCTGCTGGCCATGGGCGTGTCCTCTTTCCTGTCCTTGATCAGTAGGCCGAAGCCATGCAGGCATCGAAGGCGCGGTCACAGACCAGATAGACCGCCGTGGTATCGGTGTCCGTTCCCGCCGGGCCGATACGCCCGTGCTGGGCCGTGGCCGACAGCCAGCGGCCCCGGATGTCCTCCAGTGGCAGCTCCAGCGGGAAACGTGAGCGGTTGGTCACGCGCACCGCCGTGACGTACAGATTGGCCGCGCGCCACTGGCCGAGCGGCACCGTCTCCACCGCAATGCCGCGCATCAAACCCGGCACCGCCTGGGTGCTGACTTCCATTTGCTGCACCCCCGGCGTGGCCCAGGCCAGACGCCGGGGCGCGTAGAGCTGGCGCGCGGCGTGCCGCGTCAGCTCCACCATGTCCACCGCTGGCTGCCCAGCGGTGGATGGCTGCGCTGTGCTCGCGCTGCTTGCCGCTGGAGCTGCCGCATTGCCCGCAGCCGGCAGCGCATCGACCGAGAACACCTCCAGCTCGGCGCGCGCCGAGCTGGTGCCCGGCCCGGCCACCAGATCCATGGGAATTTGCTGGCCGGTATCGATCAGCTCGGCGACGATGCGGATGGTGGTAAAGGGCACCAGCGCCGTGGCGTAGATGGTGCGGTCGATGACCTCCAGGCGCGCCACCTGCGCCATGTCGGCCGGCACATGCAAGGCGGCAGGCGCGGGCAGGGTGATCAGGCGCTCGGTGCCCACCGGCAGGGGGACGCTGATGGGCGAGCGCTCGAACACCGCGCGTTCGACCCCGGCACGCACCGCCGCTGCGCCTGGCGGTGGACGGCGGGTGCGCCGGGCCGACTGCGCGGCCTGCGCGGCCTGCGTGGCCACGCCAGCGGCTGCCGCAGGCTCGCCCACTGATGCAGCAGCGCCCGCAGCCGCTGGCGCAGCAAACTCCTGCCCCAGATCGACCGGCGGCGCGGTGCCCGCCGCATTGGGCGCACTCACCGGGTCGGCCTGGATCAGATCCGGCGGCACATGGCGCAGCGTGGCTGGGCTGACGGCGCTGACTTGCTGCGCTGGCGCAGCCGATGCATGCAGCAGCATGCCCAGCGCAGCAGCGCAGCTCCAGAACCTGGCCGGCGGGTGAAAGATGTTCAGCTTGTTCATGAGATGTGGCTGCTATGGGGTAGGTAATGGAAGGCTGCGGATCAGGGCTGGGAGGCCGGGTCTGCTGCGGCAGGCACGCGCTGGAGCGGCACGGCCTCGGGGGCGGCATTCGGATCGACGGCATCACCCGTGGTGCGCGGCAGCGCTGACGGCGTCACCGCGCCAGGCAGCTCGGCCTCGGCCTTGCCTTCGGTCACCGCCTGCACGTCACGCACGTCCAGACGGGCCGGGCGGTGCGCGCCGTAGCAGTCGATGGCCAGACGCCAGGGGTTGCGCTCGCGGTCCACGTCGTAGCGCACGACCCGGATCGGGTAGCGGATGAAAGCGTCTTTGACCGGCTGCCCCCGGAAAGACTCCATCAGTTGCATATCAATGAGCACCGTCCAGGCCGACGGGCCATCGGCTACCACGCGGTTGCTGGCAAAGCCAAAGCCCGGGATCTCGGTCATCTGCCGGGTGCGCATGCGCAGCTCACCGGCGTCGGAGCGGGCCTGCAAATCGCTTTGCAACTGGGCGCGGCAGGTCGGCGTCAGATAAGCCTGGAGGCGATAGATCTGCTGGCCGTAGTCCTTGGAGCCATCGGCCTGCCAGCGGTTGATCTGCTGCCAGATGTAGTAGGCAAAGCTGTAGACATTGGTGTCCGGCACCGGCGACTGACCATCGGTGACGCTGAGCTGGCTGCCTGCCTTGATGTCTGGTGCTAGGTGCAGCTCCAGGTGCTTCGGCAGGCTGTGCGCGTAGAACATGCCCATGGCGCTCAATACGCTGATCACGCCAATGACCTTCAGCAAGTTGGCGTTTTGGGCGCGGGCTGCCGCCAGGGCATCCAGATTCTGCTTGCTGCTCATGGCGTCGAGGAAGGGGAAGATGAAGATGAAGGGAAAGCCTGCGCGGGCCGCTCAGCCCTGGGGTGCAGGGCGCTGACCAGCGACAGATCCAGCGTGCGCCCCAGACCCCAGAACCCGTGGTAAGTCATAAACCGGCTTTTGGCCAGGCCGCGCCCAGCCAGCCACAGGTGGATGGCATGGCTGTAGTAGCCATCGGGCCTGCCGCGCTTGATGCGCGCCAGATACAGCGAGGCGAACCACAGCACGGCACCGGTGCCAAAGATGGCCAGAATCAGCATGAACTGCCAGTAGCCGGTGGCGGCATACACCACCGCGCCGGCCAGCAGGCAAAGCGCCAGCGCCACAGCGCCGATGACCTGCGCTTCGGTCACGGTCATGCCGTGAAGAATGGCCGGCTCGACGTTGACCCGGTCTGTGACCGGCGCGCGCTGCAGCGCGGCCTGAGCCTCGGCGTCGGCCTTGCGGCGCTGGTTGGGCGTCATGGCGGCTTATTCCAGCGTCTTGATGGCAATCGTGGCCATGAGCACCAAAAAGGCGGTCAGCACGGCGGCCATGATCATGTATTCCTTCAGATCGGCCATCTCGGCGCGGCCCATGGAATAGGCGCGCCACTTGCCCAAGGCGCCCATGATCACGTACACGAAACCCATGGCCACCAGCACCAGGGCGACGATGCCGACACCGGCCTTGAACCAGGCCCCCATGCTGCCCAGCCAGTCGCCATCGGTGACCGCCGCGCCGCCGATGCCGGTGCCCGGCGGGGTGACGGTGGGCAAAGCGGCCAGCACCGGGTTGCTGGCCAGCATCACGAAGGGCAGCAAGGCTGCGCGGGCCAGTGCCTCGCGGCCGCGCGCTGCGCCAGCCTTGAGTTGAGCGAGGGTGTTTTTCATGGATGAGAACTCCTGTGTAGAGGTATGGAACAGGTGGCTTGGGAAACAGGGAAGTACGGCATGTTTGTGCTGCATCGGTGCTACATGACTACGAACAGCGTTAGGCCCACGATGATCAAAAGCTGGACCACGGCGTTGATGATTTCTGAGTTGCTGATCTCATCCTTGCTGCGGGCCTCGGCCAGTTGCACCAGAACCCACACTGCGCAGACCAGCACCACAGCGATGGCCATGAGCATGAGGGTCCACTTCATGGTCACAGGATCGATGCCGGATCCGGCCCGGAAGGCTTGGCGCATGGCTTCGTTCATGGTGGGCCTCGGCGGCTTGGGTTCCTTGGGTTCACTGGCGGTAGTCGCCGCGCAGCGGGGGCACGGGACGCGGCTGGCGCGGCGCATCGGCGTGGCGGTCGATGCCCTCGCGCAGCAGCTGCAAATCGCTTTCCAGCCAGTCGTAGCGGAACTTCACGCGCTGGCCCGTGGGTGCCTGAGCGGCGGCATCGGCCACCATCTTTTGCACCCTGGCCAATTCGTTGGACAGGCGCGCCAGGTGCTCGCGCTCCATCTCATCGTCCGTGGCCTGCGCTTGTGCGGCCGTGGCACCTGCGGCCAGCAGCAAGGCCAGCAGCCAGGCCCGGCGTACCCGCCCACCTGCGCAAGATTGAGTGGGGATGGCGAGAGAGGCTTGAGACATGGGAATTGCTCCTTCAGAATCTGTAGGAATAGGGGTCGGAATCAGGGTCGGCAGGTGTGTCACAGGTACTTCTTGAAGCTGGCTACCGTGGTGGACAAGGTGGCGGCCACCAGCACGGTGAACACCAGCACCATGTAGGCCGGGTTGAAGCCCCCGAAGGGCCAGGCCAGGTACAGACCAAACCCGCCGGTCAAGGCCCAGGACGTGTAGCGCTTGGCGTGGTGGTAGACGAACGAGGATTCGCGCCCGCCCTGCCAGCGGCGCAGATCGCGCCGCACCAGGCCATCGACGCAGCCCATGACCAGCGCCAGCAAAAAGGCAGGCAGGGCAAAAAACGCCACCGAAAGGCGCAGCAGCACGTCCTGGCCAACGTACATGCTCATCACGGCCCAGCGGGTGAACAGCTCGCCAGCCGTGCGCGTGGCCTGGCGCAGCCCGCGCTGCATCTGGTTGCTGGATTTGGCAGGTGGGGTGTCTGCTGGCTCAGCGTTGTGGGTGGTGGCATCGCCATCTGGCCCATGAAACCGTTCATAGGCCCGTAAGACACCCAACCGCTCGTAAGGCCAGCGCACCCAGGTCACGATCTGGCGTGCGAATGCGCCCGTGTCGTCGACCAGCAATGAGCGTGGCGCGGCCGCAATGTAAGTCAGATCCTGCGCCACCAGGCGACGGCTGTGGTTTTCGCCTTCGTCTTTCCAGAGGGTGTAGCTGCCCGTGATTTCGATCATCACGCCGATGAACCAGCTGAATGCGGCGACAAAAAACAGACCCAGCGCGACCTCGAAGATCAACTCCACTGGCCCGCGCGTGCGCGCCCGCGACGGTGGTTTTGCTGCCGGCGCATTCATGAGGCGTGTCCCATGACCTGACCGAGCACGGCGCTGTTTTGCAGCGCGTCAACGGGTGCGGCTTCAGAGGCCGCTTGCGCCTCTTCGGTCTGGCTTTGTTCGGCCAGGCCGGTGTCGATCAAACCAGCGCTGGCATCGCCCAGCGGCTGACCACTGAGCCAGCCGCCCACCGGCCCCAGCCAGTCGGTTTCCCTGGCCCACTGCTCGCTGGTGCGGTAACGCTGGCGCATGTCCGAGGCCACCTTCTTGAGGGAATCGGGCACGAAGGCATCGCCGCGCGAGTCGGCCAGTGGAATCCGGATCTTGAAGCGCCGGTTGCCTTCGAGCAGCGCAAAGGCCTGGCCCTGTGGCAGCTCCAGAATGTCCGCGGCCTCGATCATCGGCACCTTGGTCTTGGTCACGATGTCGTCGTTGCGGCTGGTGAAATCCACGCCCGTGCCCTGCGCGGCGGTGTCGGTGACACCGCTCATGGGCGTCAGATGCACCACGTCGACCTGCGGCACCTGCTCGGCCAGCAGGTTGGCGGTGGTGACGCTGCGCACGCGCAGCATCACCAGGTGGTTGAAGTTGTCCAGGATCTGGCCGGCCTTGGCCTTGTCGCCGACCTTGGCCTCGATGTCGAACATGGACTGGGTGTAGGCCGTGATGCGGAAACCAGAGCCACCGAGCTTGTTGACCATGGGCACGAATTCCGGCCCGGCGATCTCGTTGACCTCATCGAAGTGGCAACAGACCTCGGGCAACTGAAGCTTGCCTTGCGGGTCGTGCGGATCCAGGCCGGTCTTGTAGAGCTTGCCGCCGACACTCACCAGGTCGGCCAGCATGGAGTTGCCCACGGCAGACGACACCACCGCGTCGGACAGCGCGTCCAGGCCGACGTAAACGATGCCGCCCTGGCGCATCACCGTCATCCAGTCGAAGATGGGCCGCGTATCGGTGGGATCGAAATAATCCGGGCTGATGAGCTTGCCCACGGCACCGGTGGTGAGCTTTTCCAGGAATGGCCCGAGGCTGGCAATGATCTTCTCGTAGAAGCTGCGCTCATAGCTGAAGGCAGCTGCCAGGCCGGTGAGCACCTTGTCTTCGAGCTTGGTCTCGCGGATCCACAGGAACATGGCCACCAGCTCGGGGTTGCGGTCTTGCAGGCTGCGCGGCACGGGAATACCGCCCTTGACGCCGATCTGCGACTGCAAGCTGGCCACTTTGTCTCTCCAGTCGACAAAGCGGCCCTGCGCGGCCAGACCCTCGAACGTCATGGTGGCGTAGTCCATAAAGAGACCGTCGATGCCGGTCACGTCTTTCAGCAGCGATTCGTAGGTCGGCACGCGGCCCAGCGCCACCTGCGCCTGCGCCACGATGTTCGAAAAGCGCCAGGAGAATTCCTTGAACGCCGCCGAGTTGCCGGAAGACGGCAGCGCATTGGTGGCCCGCGTGGCCACTTCCGTGATGCGGGCGAAGTTGCCGATGCCGTTGTAGCGCGCCGAGATCTCCGGGTAGCCGAGGTGGAACAGGTAGAACTGCTCCAGCCGGCCGACGCGCTTGGCTTCGGCGTACAGGCGCAGCATCAGATCGGCATCGCCCTTGGGGTCGATGACGATAGTGACTTTGCCCGCATGGATGTCCTGCGTAGCCAGCAATTCCAGCAGGCGCGTCTTGCCCACACGCGTGGTGCCCATCACGATCATGTGGCCGTTGCGCGCGCTCTGGCGCAGGCCGATCGGCACTTCGTTCAAGACCCCCACACCGTGCAGCATGGGCGAGCCGCCCAGATCCGGGAACGGATGCAGCGGGTTCCACCAGCCTTCGCGCCGACTCAGCCCGGCCAGCGCACGGGTGAGGGCACCTGGCGCGGGCAGGGCCGCACGCTCTTGCAAGGACAGGCCCAGGCGGCGCATCTGCAGCTCCAGGCCGCCTGGCGTCACGAACGGCTTGGCGTCGACCTGGATGGCATCGCGCTTGCGCTGGGTGTGCTGCTGCGTCCACTCGAAGCCATCGCCCAGGTACAGCCTGTCGGGTGTCACGGGCAGCTTGGATGGCGCGACACGCGTCACGCTGTAATACTTCATGCCGTGCTGGTAGCGCATGATCATGAGCGCCTGGCGCATCCGCAGCCAGCCAAACCAGCCGGCGATGGCAGCGGCCACCCAGCCCAGCAGCGGCGGCATCATCAAGGCCCAGGGGGCCACGATGGCCACCAGGGCCACACCCCAGGCCACCGCCGTGCTGTACAGCTCGATGGGCGGGCGCAGCAGACCTTCGAGGACGGCATGGTTTTTCATGGTATGGCCTTCGCAGGGCTGGGCGCGGACGACGGGACGTCCTGCGTGGCCATGCCGTCCAGGCCGATGAACAGCGGCAGCACGCGCACCCCCTTGGCCAGCAGCTGGGACTCCAGCCAGGCGTCAGGCTCGGGCGCGATGGGCAGTCCATCGGCGGCGCGTTGCATGTGCTTGAAGTCCGCTGGCGAATCCGCGTCCAGTACCAGTGCCGCGACGCCGCGCGCGCAGGGCGGGCAGGTGGATTTCAAGCCAGTTTTGCGACATGGGATCCGCGCCCAGCAGGGCCATGGGCTGGGTCAGCCATTTCGGATCCAGTACACGAACGGGGTGCGCCAAGCGTCCCACGACCAGGCGTGAACGCAGCGGAAAGCGCATGCTCTCGATCACACCCGCCTGATCCGCCCCCGCCACCAGGTGAGCGGTGTAGACGGACATGGGCACAGCAGGGCCTGCATCAATGGTGTCCAGTGAAGGCGGCACCTGCGTGTCTGTTTGCGCGAAAGCCTGCGGCAGCGGCCACCAGAGTGCCGCTGTCAGGGCCATCAGCATGGGCATGGTCTTACGCACGCCGCGCCCCCCCTGTCAGCAAGCCGGGCACGTCCACGCCCAGCCTCGCCAGCCGCTTGAGGGTGGACTCGGCATAGCGCCTGCCCCGGCGGCGTTGCTCGGCTGTGCCGTTGCTGCCGGTGTGGTACAGCGCAATGGCCTGGTGCCAGTCGCGCCGGGCATCAAAGTGCCCGCGCAGAATCTGCGCGCCCACGGCCAGATTGGGATATGGATCGAGCGCCCGCTCGAAACTGAGCAGCTTGTCGTGGTGCCAGTGCCAGTTGACCTGCATGGCTCCGCAGTCGACGTTGGTGATGTGGGCATTAACGTGGCGCTTCAAAGCGGCCAGCGTGTCCTTATAGGAGGCAAAGCGCTGCCCTTGCCCGCGCACGCACAGCGTCCAGGGATAGGGCAGGGCGCGGTTGCCAAACTTGAGCTGTGACTCCTGCAAGGCCACACCGTAGAGCAGCCAGGGCGGAATGCCAAAGCGCTCGCCCGTGCGCACGTAGGCGCGAGGCGGGTTCTCGCGCAGTGGTGGCAGCCTGGCCTGGCCTGCCGTGCCCGATGTGCCGGATGCGCCGGATGCACCCGCCGGGCCGGGCAGATGGCGCAGGCGTGCGCGGGTCTGGACTTCCGGCTCGAAATCCTGCGTGATGCGGGGGGCGATGCGCACCTGCCGCACCTGCGCTGAAGGCAGTGACTGCCCGGCCTGCCTTGGTGCAGTCAGCCTTGGCTCAATGCGCCCGATCTGATCGGCGGGATAGGGCATCCAGGCGCTGAGGGCTGAAACCTGTGCGGCCCGCACGCCCGGCGCGCCCAGGCCCAGCCAGGCGGCGGTAACCGCCAGCAGGCGCCGACGCACCTGATGCTGATCCATGCGCTGATTCATGGCGGTCACGGCCTGCGCCCTCCGGCAGGCTGTGGCGTTGCGCGCGGCAGCGCGCTGGCCGCTGGGTCAGTCACCAGTCCACGCGGCACGCCCAGCGCATCGGCTGCGCCGATGCTGGCATTGACTTTGGGCAAGCCCGTGTAGTTGACCACCGGCTCGCCTGGGTACATGCGGGCCATGGCCTCGATGAATGCGCTGTTCCAGGCCAGCGAGCGCTCGACGTCGGCGTGCAGGGCGCGGGCGAACATCTCAGCGTATTTGCGCCGTTCGGCGTCATTGCGCGCGTGGATGCCCAGCGCCTCGATGGGCGAGAGGTTCTCCACAGAAAACGACTTGCGCGGGCCTTCCATCAACACCTTGGCGCGCACCATTTCCTCGGCGTTCAACCCCCAGATGCTGGCCAGCAGCTGCTCGCGCTGATCCAGCACCGAGTAAGACTGAATGGCGCTGCCTTCCTGAATGCGCGCCTGCTGGGTTTTTGCAACGGCTTGCTGGGCCTGGGCTGCGCTGCCCAGCGCTGCCAGGGCAAGGGCTGCGATGAAGAGCCGCACCGTCATGGACGCCCCCCTTGTTTTTTCATGTCCAGCGTCACCGTGCCGGTGCCGGTGGCGAAAGTCGCCCGTTGCGCAGCCACGTCGACCGATTGCAAGGTGATGCCATTGAAGGTGTCGCCCACGGCCAGCACCCGGCTTCGCTTGTCGCCCGGCGCGTTGGTGCCAACGACGATGGACGGCTGGCCGTCCCAGAGATCGACGGCCAGCAGCTCGGCCTGCAGCTCTGGCTTTGGTGCCGGTGAGGATTTCTTCCGTGGTGGTTTTTTCTGTTGCTGATGGCCGTCGGTGGCCTGGCCCGTCGCGCGGGTGCGTGCGGCAGTTTGAACGGGCGCGGATGCCGTGCCCGCCTGCTGTGAAGCCGGGCTTTCGGCCCGCGCGGCAATTTCGCGCTCCAGCGCCAGTTGCAAGTTGGTGATGCGGCTCTCGGCCAGACTCAGGCGTTGCAGCAGCTCGGCAGTCTCGATGGCCCTGGCGGCCTGGATCTGGGTGGCCGCTGCATCGGCGCGGTCTGTGCTGACAGCAGCGCTGTCATGGTCGGCTGGATCGGCCAGTCTGGATGCCATCGCTGGCTCTGAAGCCGATGAGGCGGGCTGTGGGATCAGCGCGGGGGGCGCAGACGATGCAGACTGATCGGACTGATCGAGCTGATCGGACTGTGCTGCCTTAGTCTCATTCACAGGCGTGGGTGCGGGCAGGGAAGGCGCAGATTCCGCAGGACTGCCTGCCCCTTGCGGGTTCGACAGACCTTCATCCGGCGTGGCCAGCGGCAAATCCTTGCTGATTTCAGGTGCCGATGCAGTGGCCACTGTGACGGGCTTCTTGACCGCAAACAGCGCCCGGTAACCCAGGTAGCCACCGACGGCCATCAGCAACAGAAAAAACCCCAGCACCAGGGCAGAGGCCCCGCCTGATGATGCGGTGCCCTTGAAGTCCGGCCCGTTGCCAGCGTCGTTATCGTCATCGTCATCGGCGTCGTCATCGCTACGTCGTGACAGACCCAGACGGGCCAGAAGTGACCAGCCTTTGCGGCGATGGCCCAGGCCAAACTCGGCTTCAAGTTCCTGGCCTTCAGGTTCACGGGGTGCGCCTGAGCTGGCCTCCAGCCGGGCGCGTTCTTCGTCTTCGATCAGCTCCTGCTCACGATCGCGCACCTGCTGGACGCGCAACTCAGCCTGGCGCAATGTTTCCCGCTCGCGCGCTTGCTGCTCCTGGACGCGGCGCTGCTCATCGGCTGCGGCCTGCTGATCGTTGGTGTCCATCATTGCGGCACTCCATCGCCCGCTTCTGGCATGGCTGAGGGCGGTGGCGCGTCTGTCGTCGCAGCCGGTGGTTCAGCGCCCACCTGCCCGGCCATGCCGGGTGGGCTTGCGGACGTACTCGACGGAGCGCCCGCGCCCTTGCCGCTTTCAGTCAGCGCGGCCATGGAAGGTGCCATGGTGAACCAGAGCAGTCTGCGCACTGGATCTTGTTGCCACACCCAAGTCTCGCCGAGCAAGACCTGTAACACCTCACGCACGCGGTATGGCCCGAGGGAACGCTGGGATTCCGGCAGGGGCAAGTCCAGAAAACGCGCTGCGTCAGCCGACAGGCTGGAGCGCTGCACCAGCCGCCATCCGGTACGCACCAAAGTGTGATCCACCGCATCACCCACGGTGCGCACGGTCTGGCGCGGGTAGGAAATCTGCACGAACACCTCCAGCGGCCTGGAAACCGTCCGCGCAGGCTTGGCCAGCGCTGTGGTGTAGCGGCCCACCTGCATTTGCTGCCCATCGACCACGCGGCCCGCAAAGGAAGAAGTCGGCTCGGCAGCCTGGGCCATGCCGGTGCCAGCAGCCACAAAGGCAGCAGCGCAGATCAGACGAAACAGCAGGTGCATGGTGTCGCTCAATAAAGAAAGCCCGGCCAGCTTGCGCTGGGGCACCATTTCCGGCTGAGAAAGGGAGGATGGAGTACAAGGCAAAGCACAGCCGTCAACGAACACCGTATCCGGGCAAAAACACTTGAAGGTTCAAGCGTCGCCAAAGAATGAGGACAAGTTTTACGAATCGGCCAAACGAGCGCCAGTGATCAGCGTCGTTACGTAACAGACGCTAATCGCTTGACGGAGGCTGAAAATTGTGCTTGGTAAATTTTGCGCTTGATCTTTGCACGCAACATGAAAAGCATCCCATGGGGCAGCTGGTGTGTGTTTTGGAAAGGCTGGGCCAGCCAGGGGCGGCTGACCGACAGGGAAACGGCGTCCTACGGGTTAATGGCCCAATCCAAAGGGCCGCGCGTTCTCCTTACAGTCGTCGCCCGCGCGGGAAACGGCCTACGGGGACGGGCAGAGGGCTTTTTACGGGTGAGTGGCCCAGCAAAGCGGGCGGGGCCGCTTTGCTGGGCGTGGGGTGACGCAACCAGTCCTTAACACCAGCACACCCTGATGCATCTTCAGGCTCATCAGGAAGCTGACGCAGTTTCACTAGCACAAGTAGAGAACTGTTTCAAGCGATTAGCCTCCGTCACGTGACGCACGCCAATCGGCTGACATCAGCCAGGTCGCTGGGCAGTATCGAAAGGGCTGCTGGCTGAAGCGCCGTTTCTTTGAAGCTGGTAGCACTTCTGCACACCAACTTCAGGGGAAATTCCAGTGAATCAACTTAAAACAATTGCATGCACGATGCTGCTGGCCACCGTCTCGCACATCGCCTGGGCCGCACCGGCATCCGTGTCATGCAATGTCAGCCAGCCCAACATCTTCAACACCGGTTTCGATGCTGCCACCTCGGGCGTGCTGGCCGATGGCAGCAACGATGCAGTGTGGGAAGTGGCCACGGTTCCAGGTACGGTTACCTCGGCGCTGGCCAGCCTGCCATTGACGCTCACGTATGCGCCAGCAATCTTGGGATCGAACGCATCGGCCTGGAGCACGTCTTCATCATCCAGTGCACAGTGGATCAGCCTGGAGCATGCCTCGCACCCTGACAGCGGCGACTGGTTTTACCGCTACACCTTCGATCTGGCTGCAGATTCTGACCCAGCCACGGTCAATATCGCCATGAATTACCTCGCCGACAACCAACTGGCGCAGGTTTGGGTCAATGGGGTGGATCAGGCTGTCGCAGGTATTCCCCAATCGGGCGGCTACGACGGTTACAACCATGTGGGATTTCAGGCCGCTGGCATGGGCGCGGCCACACTCAGCACTGGGTTTGCGCATGGCCTGAACGAGGTGGTCTTGCGGGTGCAAAGCGCACCGTTTGCTGAAGGTCTGCTGATCGATTCGGTGCTGACGGTGGCCTGTCTGTCCATGTCTGGCCCTGGTGCATCGAATGCACACCCTGTGCCCGCTGTGGATGGCTTGAGCCTGTGGCTGCTGGGCCTGAGCGTCGGTTTTGCAGGCTGGCTGAGCGCACGCCGCAAGGCATGAACGCTTTGCCCAGGCTGCGCAGTCAACAGGAGCTGGCCATGCCCGCGCCAGAGTGGCCCCACTGGGGGCGTGACCAACTCGATCATGCCCATGCTCTTTACGCCATTGCCGCGCATCTGCGCAGCCTGGGCCTTGAAAGCTGGCTGCCCCGCCTGACGCGCTGGCTGGGCCATTACGACGGCTTCGAGCATTACGTGGAGCCAGAACACGACCCGTGCCTGTGCGTGCGCGATCTGCTGGCCGGGTACGTCATTGGCCGTCCAGCAACTGCCGCATCGATGAACTGGTTGGACAAGCCCGGTATGAGTCTCAAGATGGCCCTGGTGCAGGATATTCTGAAGCTGGACTTCATCTATTACCGCGCTTATTGGGGCCGTGGCCTGGTGCACGATCCGGATGCCCGTGTGTGGAACCCATTGGCGCAGCCCTGGATGAGCTTTGTCGAGTCGGGTGGGGCAGGGCAGGAGCTGTTCTCCTGGCGTGCCGAGTTGGATCCTCAGCCTGCCCTTGAGGAGCACCTGGCGGTGCTGTTGTGAAGTGTTGTGAAATGACAAAGCTGGACTTCACCGCAGAGCTGACTGAGCTGCTGTTCTTTGCGGGCGAGACTGCCATGGCCATACGGATGTACAGCGCCTACACCAACTGCTCGCCTTCGGTCTACCTGCAAATACCGAGCGATCCTGCCAGGGAAGCCACGGATTTGATGTGGCTGTCCGACGCACTGCACCACTTCAGCCGTTTGGGCAGGGATTTGCGCCAAGGCAATATGGCCCGCATTCTGGATACTTGCGATGATCTTCTGAGCATTTTTGCGGCCTATGCCGCCGATGCGGACGGCGTGGGCCGCAAAGCGCCGCCCAGACCGGTCTTTCAACTGTGGCAATCATCGTTCGTGGATCTGGAGCTGGTCATGCGGGCACTGGCCAGCATTCGATTCAAGGTAGTTGCCTTCATGGAGTGAACTTGACAGTGGTTGATACCAATTCACCACGGAGTATCCTTTCACCCCTTATTGAATCCCCTGTGTTTTAGCAGCCCAAGCATGATCCGCCCACGATGGCTCCAATTCCTGCGCCGTGCAGCGGGCTTGCGCGCTGCTCATCCTGCTTTGAGTGTGCCGAACTCCCAGAGTGCGCCCAGCAACGCGAAGCCAGCATTGGCCATAGCGACCCCATCCTCTGTCCCTGTACAGATGGAAGGCACCCAGCGCGGCTGGCTGCGCGTGCTGCCAGCCCAGGATCTGCTGGCCGGCCTGCGCGCCGATGACGCAATCGAAGCGCTGTGGCGACAGTCGCGCTTGGCCGATGCGGTCTGGCAACGCGATTTGCTGAGCGCGCTGCACCGCTACGCCGAATTCGTGCAACTCATGCCAGCCTCGGAATCGCACCACCATGCCCACGCCGGTGGCCTGCTGGCCCATACCCTGGAGATGGCCCTGGCAGCGGTAACCTGGCGCAATGGCCACCTGCTGCCTGCTGGTGCCAGCATCGAGCAAATCGATGATGAACGCGATGTGTGGACGTATGTGGTGTTCCACGCCGCTTTGCTGCACGACATCGCCAAGCCCATGACCGATCTGCGCATCAGCTGGCGCGCCGCCCAGATGCCCGAGGCCCTGCGCTGGACACCGGTGGCGGGCAGCTTGCTGCAACTGACGCGCGGCCGCGCGCAGCCCGAGTACCTGGTCGAATTCACCCCCAAGTCGCAACGCGACTATGGCGCGCACAGCCGTCTGGCTGTCACCTTGCTCAGCCAGATCGCTGCGCCCACGGCGCTGTCGTTCATGGCCCGCACGCCCCAGGCCATGGATGCGTTGGTGCAGTATCTGTACGGTCATGACAAAACCAGCCTGGTGGCGCGCATCGTCAGCCGCGCTGACCAGGCATCGAGCAGCAAGGCCCTCAAGCAGGGCAGTCGTGCCCGGTTTGAAAGCGCCACCAGCGTGCCGCTGATCGAGCTGCTCATGGGCGCGCTCAAGGCCATGCTCAAAAGCGGCACCACCTTGCCGCTGAACCGCAACGGCGCAGCAGGCTGGGTCTACGATGATTCGGTGTGGCTGGTGGCCAAGCGGGCATCCGATGCCGTCAGGGCCTGGCTCAAGCAACACGCCCCGGACGAAGGTATTCCGGGGGACAGCAAGAACGACCGGCTGTTTGACACCTGGCAGGAATATGGTTGCATCCAGCCCAACCCGCAGACCGGGCAAGCCATCTGGTATGTGGTGGTGCACGGCATGGGTTTAGAGGAAGCTGGGGCAGGGCAGGCAGATCAGCCAGGGCAGGGCGCTGGCGCATACTCGAACAGCCTGAGTATGCTGCGCTTTCCGCTGGCCAAGCTGTATGACGATGCCAGCCAATACCCGCCAGCCATGAACGGGCGCATCGAGATCAAGGACAAACGGCCTGCCAAGGACGACAGTCCGGAGGCTGTAACAGATCAGGATGCCCAGGATCAGGCGCACACGGCTGAAGCAGTGGCCAGCAGGCAGGATGCTGAAGACACCCAGGAAGCTGCCGCAGTCTCCAGCGTATCGGCCCAGGCTGCATCCGCACCGGCACCCGCATTCGCATCTGCATCCGACAAGCCCACATCTGCTGCAGGCCAACTCAAAGCGATGCGTGCGCCGGGGTTCAATCAGCCCAAAGCTGCTGCAAAGCCGAGTGCGGGCAATAAACAGGAAGCTGCCGCAGGGCAAGGGCATGTGAAGCCAGCCAAGCCGACCAAGCCCAAAACCGCTGACTCCAGCGAAATTACCATAGGCGGCGGCATCGATGGCTTTGATGCTGAAGACGACTGGCTGGACGATGAAGATGATGCGCGTCTGGTGGCCACGCTCAAGACGCCCGTCAGATCCACAGGCAAGCCCACCGGTAAAGCCACCAGCAAGCCGCCCAAAACTGCGGCAATTTCAAAGCCCGAGGCATCACTTCCGCAACAGCAATCAGCGCACGCCCAGAAGCCGTCCCAGACGCCGCAAACAATCAAGCCAATCGCTGCAAAGCCGATCGGTGCAAAACCCAAGACAGAGACTCTGCACCCGGAGCCAGAACCATTGGTCATGGCCCGCAGCGTGCCTGATCCGGTGGTGCTCATGCCCAGTCTGCCTGAGTTGCCGCAAGATGCCACCAAACGCAAGGCCGAGCCAACTGAACTTGCCTTGGCCTTCATTCAGTGGTTGCAGCAAGGGCTGGCCAGCCGGGAGCTGAAGTACAACGAATCAGGTGCATCGGTGCATTTCACGGGCGAAGGCCTGGCCCTGGTCTCACCCTTGATCTTCAAGCTGTATGCCCGCGAGATTGGCCCCGAGGCCGACGCGGACATGACCGGCCTGCAAGTTCAACGTGAGGTACTCAAGGCTGGCTGGCACATGATGGTCGCCGCCAAAGGTGCGGGCAAAGTCAACATCGTGCGCTATGAGGTGCTGGGCCGTGGCGGCACGGCAGTGGCCAAGTTATCCGCCGTGGTGCTGCTCGATCCTGAGCGATTCGTGCTGCCGGTGCCGCCAGCCAATCCCGTGCTGAAGCTGGCATAGGTTCAATGAGGTCTAGACGTGTCAGAATGTGACAAGAGGCTTAAAAAAGATCGTAGCGTTGACACCGCCTGCAGTTTGTGATTACATTTGCTGGGTGTGCAGTTCGTCGAGGAAAATTTCTGGATATTTGAGGTTGAGACAATTTTGATTGAAGTACAGTAGTCCAAGGAACCAAAGGGGTTCCTTTTAATAGTGATTTTTACTTCATACGATGTATATTATGTTAATAAATATCTTGGTTGTATTCAAATTAAGTGAAGCACATGCTCAGATTTCTGTGCACGCAGATCACAAGCGCAGACCTGCATGCACAGGAGTCACATGTCACATCTGCGCCCGTTTTCTTAGCCTTTTGCCACCAGCTTGACCACGCTGGAAAAGTCAAGTCCGCCTCGGCCAGCTTGTTTGTTCAGTGCGTACAGGTTGCGGGCCAATTCGCCCAACGGGATGGCACTGCCGACGCCCATGGCGGCTTCGACGGCCAAGCCCATATCTTTGAGCATCAGGTCATTGCCAAAGCCGCCGCTGTAGCCGCGCGACGCAGGGGCATTTTCCAGAACGCCGGGCCAGGGGTTGCAGACTTCGGTGGCCCAGCTTCGGCTGGTGCTGACGGCCATCATTTCAGACAGGGTCTTGGCGTCCAGCCCGTGTGCCACGCCCAGGGCAATGGCTTCGCCAGTGACGGCCATGATGACGCCCAGTGCCATGTTGTTGCACAGCTTGGCCACCTGCCCAGCACCTGCTGCGCCCATGTGAAAGATGTTTTTGCCCATGGCTTGCAGCACGGGGCGCGCACGCTCCAGTGCCTCCGCATCGCCTCCGACGATGAAGGTCAAGGTGCCTGCACTGGCCCCCGCCACGCCACCAGAAACGGGGGCGTCAATCATGGCCACGTCTTTGGCTGCGGCTGCTTGCGCCACTTTTTGCGCTGATGCCGGGGCGATGGTGCTGCAATCAATGACCAGCGCGCCTTTTTCAATGGCGTTTAAGACGCCCTCCCCGGCACCGCCCTGCCCCAGGTACAAGGCTTCCACGTGGCGGCTGGCGGGCAGCATGGAGATCACGACTTGCGCGCCACGCACGGCGTCCAGCGCGGATGCAGCCACTTCGGCTCCGGCCTGACGCGCAGCAGCAATGGCGGTTTCGCTCAGGTCGAATGCCTGCACGGCATAGCCAGCGCGCACCAGGTTGGCTGCCATCGGGCCGCCCATGTTGCCCAGGCCGATGAATGCAATGCGGGGAAGTTGGCTCATGGTGATGTCTCCTCTCAAAGGGTGGTTTCAAATCAGGAAAAAAAAGATCAGGCCAGATCGGCCAGCGGGTGCGAACCGTCAAAGCGGGGGCGCAGGTGGTCATCGATCCAGTCCGCAGGCATTTCGGCCAGCGTGGCGGGTTGCCAGCGCGGGGTTTTGTCTTTGTCGATGAGCAGTGCGCGCACGCCTTCGGCAAAATCTTCATGGGCGCAGCAGCCCACGGCGGCCTGGTATTCAAGCCGGAAAGATTCGGCCAGCGATGCCCGCTTGCAGCGCTGCTGCAGCGCCAGCGCCAGCGCGGCGGACGTGGGCGAGCCTTTGGCGAATGCGGCACCGGCCTGGGCCAGCCAGGGGTCTGCATCGCTTTGCAAGACGGCCAGACGCGGGGCCATATCGCTTAACTGGTCGTGGTCGATCACGGCGTTGATGCGATCCAGGTGGGTGCGCAGCGGCGATGCAGGCAGGCTGATGCGGGCATCGCCCGCCAGACGGTGGATGATGTGCGCCAGTTGCGCGTCGTTGGCTGCGCGCGCGCCCTGCCCTTGCCAATGGCTGGCACTGATGCCGTTCAGCAGCAAGGCATGGTCTTCAGGGCGCAGCGCAAAGTCGGCCAAACCGCCAAACAAGGCATCGGCAGCGTTCAGCGGCGCGCCGGTCAAGGCCAAAAAGGCACCCGTGCGGCCCGGCATGCGGGATAAAAACCAGCTTCCGCCCACATCCGGGAACAGGCCGATGCCAATTTCGGGCATGGCCAGCCGGGTCTTGGGCGTGACTACGCGGTGCGACGCCCCGGCCATCAAGCCGATGCCGCCGCCCATGACGATGCCGTGGCCCCACACTAAAAACGGTTTGGGAAAGGTGTGGATGCCGTAATCTAGGCGATATTCGCGCTCAAAAAACTCTTCGGCGTGGGCGGGCACGGCTCCGGGCTGGCTTTGGTGTAACTGGCGGATTTCTTGGGCCAGTTCAACGATGTCGCCACCGGCGCAAAACGCTTTGTCACCCGCCGCGTCCAGCACCACGCCCGCCACCTGCGGGTCTGCCGCCCAGGTGGCCAGTTGCGGTTGCAGCAAATCCACCATGGCCAGCGACAGCGCGTTCAGGCTGGCTGGGGCGTTGAGCGTGGCACGGCCAAACACGTGGCCGCTGGCGGTGGGCAGGGTGTTGAAAAGAACTGGGGCTTGAGACATGCGAATAACGTACCAGCGGGTTTATTGCAAAAAATCGGTCGAATCGTCTTGCAGCAGACGGCGCGAGATGATGACGCGCATCACCTCGTTCGTACCTTCCAGAATCTGGTGCACGCGGGCATCGCGCAGCAGGCGCTCGAGTGGGTATTCGCGGATGTAGCCATAGCCGCCATGCAGTTGCAGCGCGTCGTTGACGATGCCAAAGCCCGCGTCGGTGGCAAAGCGCTTGGCCATGGCACAAAAGGTGCTGGCATCGGGCGCACCGCTGTCGAGCTTGAAGGCGGCCAGCCGCACCATCTGGCGCGCGGCCACCAGGTCGGTCGCCATGTCGGCCAGTTTGAATTGCAGGGCCTGGAAACTGGCCAGCGGTTTGCCGAACTGTTTGCGCTCGTGCATGTAGTTGCGCGCATGGTCCAGCGCGCCTTGCGCCGCACCGACCGAACAGGTGGCGATGTTGATGCGCCCGCCGTCCAGCCCCTTCATGGCAATCCGAAAGCCCTCGCCTTCTTGGCCCAGCAGGTGGCTGGCCGGAATGCGCACGTTGTCAAAGTTGATCTGGCGCGTGGGCTGACTGTTCCAGCCCATTTTTTCTTCTTTCTTGCCATAGTGAATGCCTTCGGCGTTGGCGGGCACGGCAAAGGCAGAGATGCCCCCTGCCCCCGAATCGGCGTCGCCCGTGCGTGCCATCAGCACCAGCACGTCGGTGCTGCCTGCGCCGCTGATGAAAGCTTTGCCACCGTTGATGACGTATTCACCGCCTTCCAGCCGCGCACGGGTTTTGAGCGAAGCGGCATCCGAGCCTGCGCCGGGTTCGGTCAAACAATAGCTGGCCAGTTTTTCGCCCGCGCACAGCACTGGCCCCCATTGATCCCGCACTTCGGGCGTGGCCCAGGTGCCCAGCATCCAGGTGGCCATGTTGTGGATGGTGATGAAGGCCGCAGTAGATGGGTCCACCGCCGCCAGTTGCTCGAACACCAGCGCTGCGTCCAGCCTTGGCAGCGCCAGTCCGCCTGCGGCTTCAGGTGCGTACAGGCCGCAAAAGCCCAGTTCGCCCGCTTTGGCAATCGCTTCGCGAGGAAAGATGGCTTCAGCATCCCATTGGGCGGCGTGCGGGGCCAGTTCGGTTTGCGCAAAATCGTGCGCGGCCTGGGCAAACGCACGCTGCTCTTCGGTCAGTTCAAAGTCCATCCGCTGCTGTCTCCTGAAAATAGCTATAACTTACATAGCTTTCTACGCAATAACCACAAGCGCTAGATGCCAATTTATTTTGCAAAGATACCAACGCCACACAGATGACCCGTTGAAACAATGGGCCAGACTCACTCCACCGTATAACCGTCCATCAACCAGCGGCGCAATTCCTTGTGCCGCCGCAGATCCTGCTCGATCATGCAGGCGTGATGTGGGCTGGCCTGGGATGCGTTCAAGTTGGCTCCGGCTGGTGCTGCCTGATTGCACTGAGCGCGCGCTGTGCGTCGCCATTCGTTTTGGTTGCTGCGCAAGGCAGGCCGTTCGTGCGCCGACAGAATCAGCAAGATGTCGCCATACAAGGTTTCAGTGGCATCGCGCACGGCTTCAAAATCCTGAAGCGAGCAGTTTTCGGTGGTGCAGCCCAGGCTGTTCGCCGGGATGTCTGGCTGGGCATAAACTGCGTTCGTGCCCAAGGCGAACAAGGCTGTCAGCAGGCCCAGGCGGGCTTTAATCGTCGGCAAGAATTTCATGTGTCAGATTGTCCACCACCACCGGACTGCTGAAGTAGGTGACCTGGGGTTCGGTTTGGTACTTTTCGCGCACGAAGGCGCGCCACTCCTCGGTGTACAGCGCCAGGGCATCTTCACGACGTTTCCACAGGTAAATACCGCCAGCGGTCTTGCCGTCTTCGGACAGCACATAGCACTTGCGCACCAGGCCCGGTACCGCCTGGTACCTGGGCGCGGTGCTTAGAAAGATGCCTTTGGCTTCTTCCCGTGTGATGGCCTTGGGCAAGGCAAATGTGGTGATGGTGGTAATCACAAGCCCACTCCTTACGGCGCGAAATGTCCTTACTTCAGGCTGATGGTGGTGTTCAGACCACCAGTGGAATCATCGTCGAACCAGCGCGCCGTGACGGTTTTGGTCTGGGTGTAGAACATCACCACTTGCTTGCCATACGGCCCCAGATCGCCCAGCTTTGAAGCGCGCGAGCCGGTGAACGAGAACAGCGGCACGGGCACCGGAATCGGCACGTTGATGCCAACTTGGCCCACGTCGATATCGTCCTGGAACTTGCGCGCCGCCGCACCCGACTGGGTGAAGATGGCCGTGCCGTTGCCGTTGGGGTTGGTGTTGATGAAGTCGATGGCGCTGTCCAGGCTGTCGGCGGCCACCAGGCACAGCACGGGGCCGAAGATTTCTTGCTCGTAAATGCTCATGCCGGGTTTGACGCCGCTGAAGATGGTGGGGCCGACAAAGTTGCCTTTGTCGTAACCGGCCACTGCGGGATTGCGGCCATCCAGCTCCAGCTTGGCACCGTCGGCCACGCCGCGCTCGATCAGACTTTCAACACGGCTTTTGGCAGCGCACGAGATCAGCGGCCCCACGTCGGTGCCCTGCTCTTTGCCCGCGTTGATTTTCAGCGTCTTGGCTTTGGCCACCAGATCGGGAATCCACTTTTGCGCCTCGCCCACCAGCACGGCGGTGGTCACCGCCATGCAGCGCTGGCCGGCCGCGCCAAAGGCGGCACCGGCCAGGGCGTTGAGGGTTTGTTCTTTGTTGGCATCAGGCAGCACGATGGCGTGGTTTTTGGCACCCATCATGCATTGCACGCGCTTGCCGGCCAGGCTGGCGCGGTTATAGACGTGGGTGCCTACCTTGGTAGAGCCAACGAAACTAACCGCCTTGATGTCCTTGTGGTCGCAAATGGCGTTGACCACGTCTTCGCCGCCGTGCACCACGTTCAACACGCCAGGGGGAATGCCCGCCTCCAGCGCCAGCTCGACCAGGCGCATGGTCACCATCGGGTCTTGCTCACTGGGCTTGAGCACGAAGGTGTTGCCGGTGGCGATGGCCATGGGGAACATCCACAGCGGGATCATGGCTGGAAAATTAAACGGTGTGATGCCTGCACACACACCCAGTGGTTGCAGCAGCGTGTAAGTATCGACGCCAGTGGCCACGTTGTTGGCCAACTCGCCCAGTTGCAGGTTGCCGATGGCGCTGGCGTGCTCCACCACTTCCAGGCCGCGGAACACGTCGCCTTCGGCGTCCGGCAGGGTCTTGCCTTGCTCGGCCGTCAGCAGCGCGGCCAGCTCGGTCATGTGCTCACGAATCAGTTGCTGGTACTTCAAAAAGATGCGCGCACGCGCACCAATGGCGGTTTTACGCCAGGTTTTGAAAGCCTTCTGGGCCGCAGTCACCGCCGCGTCCACCTCTTGCTGGGTGGCCATGGGCACACGCGCCAGCACCTGCTGCGTGGCGGGGTTGATGATGTCGCGCCACTGCGTGGATTTGGACTCGACGAACTGGCCGTCGATCAGCAGTTTGACGGTGGCAACTTGCGAGGTGATGGATGCATCCATGGCTTGTCTCCTATTGAAGCGGGGTTTGATCTGGATTTTGGCTGGAATGGCGCGGCGCACATTGCCGCATCACACGGCATCCTAATTGTGCGAATTTGCCATGACAATACGCATGACTGCAACTTGGTTTTGCATATTTGCACAACAACACGACGAATGGACTGGGACAACCTGCGTTTTTTTCTGGAAGTGGCGCGCACCGGCACGTTGACGGCGGCTGCGCGGCGCCTGGGTGTAGACCACACCACCGTCGCCCGCCGTTTGCGTGCGCTGGAAAAACAAGCCGGTGCCACCTTGTTCATTCGCGAGGCCGATGGCCACCGCCTGACCGAAGCGGGGCGCGCGCTGCTGCCCGGTGTGCAAGCGATGGAGCAGTCAGCCCGCCAACTGGCCCCGGCGCAACCCGACGCAGCAGGCGGCCCCAGCGGGGTGGTGCGCCTGGGGGTCACGGAAGGGTTTGGTACTGTGATGCTGGCCCCCCAGTTGGCACGGCTGACCATGCAGCACCCCAGCTTGACGCTGGACTTGCTCGCCCTGCCCCGCATGGTGCATTTGTCGCGGCGCGAGGCCGACATCGTGATCTCGCTGGAGCGCCCGCAGCGTGACTCGGTGGTGGTCACGCGCCTGACCGACTACGCCTTGCACCTGTATGGCGAACGCGAATACCTGGCGCGCCGCCCTTTGGTGCGCAGCCGTGAAGACTTGCGTCACCACGCCTTCATCAGTTATGTGGACGACTTGCTCTTCACCAGGGAGCTGCAATTTCTGGGTGCGCTGCACCAGCCTGCGCGCCAGCCCGCACATTTTTCGCTGCGCAGCACCAGCATCACCGCACAAGTCGAGGCCGTGCGCGCCGGAGCCGGTCTGGCCGTGTTGCCCGCTTTCCTGGCCGACCATGACCCCACGCTGCGGCGTGTGCTGCCCACCGAGGGACGCTTTATCCGCACCTTCTGGATGAGCATGCCGTCTGAGTTGCGGCATGAAAGCGCCATGCAAGCCGTGTGGACTTTGGTACGCGAAGCGGTAGCGGGTATGCAAGCCCGCTTGCTGCCGCCCTGAAAGTGTGTGGCAGCCTGGTGCCTGGCTTGCCGCTTGCTTCATCTTGCGTCGGGCCTTGCTGGCTGGTCGGCAGACACGCAGCACACGAATGTCAGATCAGTCGGGCGTGCCCATTTGCAGCACAGCACCTTCGCCGGTGGTAATGGGGGCGGCCCCGCCCGATGTCACCGCTGTGCTTGATGGTGGTGGTGGCGTGGATGACGCAGCAGGCTCGGTTGTTGTCGCAGCTGATGACGGCGTGACTTGCTGCGCCACACCCGGCGTGGTTTGGGTGGCCTGGATAGTGGCCTGAACAGGGGAAGCCGCTGCCCGCTCAACTGGCGTAGAGGGCTGGATTGAGGCAGGCCTGGCTGTTGTCCCGACGGACTGGCGCACCGGCGCGCGGCGCTTGGCTTCGGTCAGCAGCGCCACCGCATCAGGGCGCTCAGCGCTGGCCGCAAAGTCCAGCGCGTCCATGCCAAGCTGGTTGCGTGCCAGCGGGTCGGCCCCAGCGCGCAGCAGCAGTTGCACGCCTTGCGGCGAGCCGTAGCGCGCGGCCATCATCAGCGGCGTGGTGTCGTTGGGCGAGCGCGCCTCCAGGCTGGCGCGACGATCCAGCAGCAGGCCGATGATGTCGGCGTTGCCGCCGGTGGCGGCGTAATGCAGCGGCGTCCAGCCCGGCTTGTTGACGCTGGCACCTTTGGCCAGCAAGGCGCGCACCATGTCCACTTGCCCTTTCAGCGCAGCCATCATGAGGGCGTTTTCGTCGCTGGCGGTGCGCGCTTCCAAATCCAGCCGGTTAGACGCCAAAATGGCTTGCGCAGCCCTCAGCGCCTCTTCTTGCAAGGCCAGCACCAGGCCGGGCGTGCCGTGCTCGTTGCGGGCATTGGGGTCCAGCCCATCGCGCAACAACCCGTTGATGCGCACAGCGTTGTCCTGCTTGATGGCGCGCACGTAATCCACCGCCAGATCGTCCGCCCAGGCGGCGGCGCTGGCCAGCGCCAGCAGGCAGCCCAAAGCTGCGGATTTCAAAACATTCATGAATGGGCAACCTGCTTGAACAGGCCAGTGAAGTTGTGGGAGGTCAGCTCGGCCACGTGCTCCACCGATACACCGCGCAGCTCGGCAATGCGCGCGGCCACGTAAGGCACATAAGCGGGCGAGTTGGTCTTGCCGCGGTAAGGCACGGGAGCCAGGTAGGGGCTGTCGGTTTCGATCAGCAAACGGTCGTCAGGCACCATGCGCGCTACGGCGTGCACGTCCGCCGCGTTCTTGAAAGTGACGATGCCGGACAAAGACACGTAAAACCCCATTTCCAGCGCGGCGCGCGCCACCTCGGGCGTTTCGGTAAAGCAGTGAAACACGCCGCCTGCGCTGCCGGGTGAGCCGTCTTCGCCTTCTTCGCGCAAGATGGCCAGGGTATCGGCCGACGCGGCGCGGGTGTGGATCACCAGCGGCAAGCCCGCCTGGCGCGCAGCGCGGATGTGGGTGCGAAAGCGTGCGCGCTGCCAGTCCATGTCGGCAATGCTGCGCCCGCCTTTGCGCTCGGCCATCTGGTAGTAATCAAGCCCGGTTTCGCCCACCGCCACCACCTTGGGCAGGCGGCTGGCATGCACCAGCTCATCCACGCTGGGTTCGTGCACGTTTTCGCTGTCGGGGTGCACGCCCACGCTGGCCCACAAATGGTCATGGCTGGCCGCCAGGGCCTGCACGCCGGGAAACTCTTCCATCGTGGTGCTGATGCACAGCGCGCGGGTCACGCGCGCTGCGGCCATGGCCGCGCGTACGGCGGGCCAGTCGGCGGCCAGTTCGGGGAAAGTGAGATGGCAGTGGGAGTCGGTAAACATGCGGCAGGCAGCGCAGCAAATCGAAAAATGTTCAAGCGCACCCGATAAAACGCACCCAGTCAAGCGCACCCGATCAGGCGATACGATCAAGTGCACAAGGGCATCAGATGGTTTGCGTGGGGCGCTCTGATTTGAGCGCCGAACCCAGGATTTCTTCAATCCGCAGGCGCAGTTGCTTGGACTTGTCGTCTTTGGGAAAACTGATGCCAATGCCTTGCGTGCGGTTGCCGGACGAGCGCGCGGGCGTGATCCAGGCCACTTTACCCGCCACTGGGTAGCGCTGCGCATCGTCCGGCAACGTGATCAGCACGTACACGTCGTCACCCAACTGGTAGTCGCGGTCAGACGGAATGAAGATGCCGCCTTCGGCAAACATCGGAATGTAGGCTGCGTACAGCGCGGCGCGCTCCTTGATGGCCAGTTGAATCACCGACGGGCGTGGCGTGCTGGCGGGTTTGCTGGGGCTGGTGGACATGGTGGTTTTGAAAGACTGGCGTGTGCCAAACAGACACTCAAGCCTTGGAGTTTAGGGCCTGCCGGGCGCTGCTGACCAGGAATTCTGTCGCCAAACCGGCGTTTAAGGGATGTTCGGCGGTGCGCGCAGCCTGTGTGAGCTGTGCCCACCACCGCGCCAACGCCATAGGCGACAAGGGCCGCTGGGGCAAATCTGCGGCGGCGAAGTAGCGCGGCGCACCGCCCACTTCCAGGGCCATCAGGTCGTGACACAGCTTTTGCAGGCGCGCCACGGCCTCGGGCAGCGGCACGCCTTGCAAGGCTGCCGCATCGCCGGCGTGGAGTGCGCGCGGCAATTTCGCCCAGCTTTGGGCGCTGCCCTTGTGCGCGGCCAGCGCCAGCGCTTCGGCCGGGCGGGCACCGGCCGCGTGCAGCAAGGCCGGTGCTTCATCTGCGGGAACGCCCTGATCGGCCAACCAGGCCAGCGATTGGATCTCGTCTGGCCAGACCATGGTGTGGCTGAGACACCGGCTGCGGATGGTGGGCAGCAGCAGATGGGCGGCATCCGTGGCCAGCACAAAGCGCACGTCGCCCGGCGGCTCTTCCAGCGTTTTGAGCAGCGCGTTGGCCGTGACGGGATTCATGCGCTCGGCCGGGTACACCAGCACGGCTTTGCCGCGCCCGCGGCCACTGGTGCGCTGGGCAAATTCGATGGCATCGCGCATGGCGTCGACACGGATGTCCTTGCTGGGCTTGCGTTTTTTGTCGTCGATGTCGGCCTGAGCTTTGTCGGGCAGCGGCCAGCCGCGCGCCAGCAGCTCGGTTTCGGGCATCAGTACCGCCAGATCGGTGTGGGTATGCACGTCGATGGCGTGGCAGCTGGGGCACTGGCCGCAAGCGCCGAATAATGCCCCCACGCTCCCCGCTGCGCGTGGTGCGCTGCCCCCCAAGGGGGCTGTTTCGCCTTGGGACGGCCCGGCGGCGAAACCGGCGGCCCCTACGCTTTCTGCTGCGCGTGGTTCTGTTTCGTTTGCCGCTTTCGCAAGCGCGCCCGGTGGCAGCCCGATCGGACTGTCGCACAGCCATGCCCTGACCAAACTCAATGCCAGCTCGAACTGGCCCAACCCGGAAGGGCCTTGTAGCAGCCAGGCGTGGCCACGCTGGGCCAGCAGCGCTTGCAGTTGCGCGCTGATCCAGGGCGCAACGGGGGCGCGCGATGTGGCAGCAGTCATAGCCACCCCCTGGCCTGCACAGCAGCGCGCACCTGCGCTTGCACAGCCTCCTTGGGCTGATCGGCGTTGATGCGGGCAAAGCGCGCGGGTGCCTCGGCCAGGCGGCGTGCATAGCCAGCGCGCACGGCCTCGAAAAATGCCGCCGGCTGCGCCTCGAACTTGTCGGCTACGCGGGTACCGGCCAGGCGTTGGGCGGCCACTTCAGGGGGCAGGTCGAACCACAAGGTCAAGTCAGGTTGCAGCACAGCCGCAGGGCTTGCATTTTGATGTAAAGAATCAGCCTCAAACGCAATTCCATCAAGCGCAACAAGCTCCATTTTCGATAGCAAATTCCAATCCAGCCCGCGCCCACCGCCCTGGTAAGCAAAGGTGGCGTCGGTAAAACGATCGCACAGCACGACGTGGCCTTGCGCCAGTGCCGGGCCAATGACTTGGCGCGCATGGTCGCGCCGGGCGGCAAACATCAACAGCGCTTCGGTCAACCCGTCCATGGGCTGGTGCAACGCCAGCGTGCGGATCTGCTCGGCCAGCGGTGTGCCGCCGGGTTCGCGCGTCAACACCACGGTGCGGCCAGCAGTGCGCAAGGCATCGGCCAGCGCCTCGATGTGGGTAGATTTGCCCGCGCCGTCAATGCCTTCAAAGCTCACGAACAGTCCCTGCCTCATGCCGTATCTTCCATCGGGAATGAAGCCAAATGGCCGCAGAGCAGGCCAACCCAACAACCGGTGTGGGCGGGCTGCGCCCGGCCACTGGCGGTGCCCCCTGTCAGGGGGGCGCAACAGCGCACAGCGCGTGGAGCCTGGAGGTAGCTCATCTTCCTCGCTGGTAGCGGTTCACCGCTCGGTTGTGTTCGCTCAGCGACTCGCTGAACTGGCTGCTGCCATCGCCGCGCGCCACAAAGTACAGCGCCTTGCTGCCCGAAGGCTGCACAGCGGCCATCAGTGCGGCTTTACCGGGCATGGCGATGGGTGTGGGCGGCAAGCCGGTGCGGGTGTAGGTGTTGTAGGGAGTGTCGGTGTTCAAGTGGCTGCGCTTCAGGTTGCCGTCAAACTGCTGGCCCAGGCCGTAAATCACCGTCGGGTCGGTTTGCAGGCGCATGCCAATGCGCAGGCGATTGACGAACACGGCGGCCACGTCAGCGCGGTCTTGGGTTTGTCCGGTTTCTTTTTCGACGATGCTGGCCAGTGTCAGCGCTTCGTCGTCGGTTTTGAGTGGCAAATTGGGCATGCGCGCGTCCCAGGCGGCTGCCAGGCGCTTGTCCATCAATTGCAGCGACTGGCGCAGC
The DNA here is from genome assembly GCF_047975795.1 of Ottowia sp. Classification (GTDB taxonomy): domain Bacteria; phylum Pseudomonadota; class Gammaproteobacteria; order Burkholderiales; family Burkholderiaceae_C; genus Ottowia. Next base: position 27,718 of record NZ_JBKEEE010000017.1, read on the forward strand.
ACGGCCAGATCACCTGAGTTTTTGGCGTAATGGTAGGTGTCGGGGAAAAAGCGTCCTTCGGGGTTAATGCCGGGGCGGCCCAAAGCCTGCATGATGTCGGCATCGCTCATCGTGGCGGTGTCGCTTTTCAGGTGCTGGGCCTTGGCCAGCGCGGCGCGCACCTGCTTGAAAGTCCAGCCTTCGACCAGCGTCACCGCCAGCATGATGCGGTCGCCCCGCACCAGCTTGCCCAACAAATCGGCCGGCTTCATGCCGCGTGTGACTTCGTATTCGCCGGGTTTGATGGTCTGCCCACGCGCGGCCAGCCGAAAGTACAGCGCCAGCAGCACAGGCGGCGTTTGCACGCCACCTGCCACGGCCTGAGCCGCTGCCGTGCGCAGCGAAGAACCGCCAGGCACGCTGATTTCCACCTTGGCTGCGGCCAGTTTCAGCGGCTGCGTGCTCCACCACCAGCCCGCCGCGCCTAAGGCCAGCAACGCAATCAACAAGACAGCAAATAAACGGCGCACAACCCTGACCATATCCAGACAAAGAGTCGGCCATGATAATTCAGCCCATGAACGCGCCTGTGACTGATTTCATCCCCTCACCCGAGCATGCCGCCGCGCTGAATGGCGTCACTGCCTTGCCCCAGCTGGGCGTCATCAGCGCCAGCGGCGAGCAGGCGGCGCAGTTTCTGCAAGGCCAGTTGACGCAAGACGTGATACTGATGCCGCCCGGCCCGGCCCGATTGGCGGGTTTTTGCAGCCCCAAGGGTCGGCTGCTGGCCAGCTTTGTGGTGTGCAAGCGCAGCCCCAACGATTTCTGGCTGGTGTGCTCGCAAGACCTGCTGGCCCGCACGCTCAAGCGTCTGTCGATGTTCATGCTGCGTGCCAAGCTCACGCTGCGCGATGCCAGCAGTGACTTAACCGTGTACGGCGTGCTTGGAGATACTATTGAAACCATAGCTTCTGGTGCATATTCCATCAGCACCAACAGCCAAAATAACCCTGGTTTTTTGGCCCCTTTGCCGTCCGCCGACGGCATCGCCCGCGCGTTGTGGGTAGCTGCCGCAGACCATCCACCGCCCGCAGGCCCCGCGGTCACGCCCGCGCTGTGGGACTTTGCCGCTGTGCGCAGCGGTGTGGCCAGCGTCAGTGCCCCCGTGGTTGAAGCTTTTGTGCCCCAAATGCTCAATTACGAAAGCGTGGACGGCATCAGCTTCAAAAAAGGCTGCTACCCCGGCCAGGAAGTGGTGGCGCGCAGCCAGTTTCGCGGGGCCATCAAGCGGCGCGCCTTTGTGGGCCAGGTCAGCGGCCCGGCCCAGGCCGGGCAAGAGGTGTTTTCAGCCGCCGCACCTGGGCAGCCCGTGGGCCTGATCGCCCAGGCCGCCGCTGTGCCTGATTTTTTGCCCGGCGGCGGCACGGCGGTGATTGCCGCGCTGCAACTGGCGGTGGCTCAAGCCACTGATTTGCACGTTGGCACCCACGATGGCCCGGCGTTGGGAGCGTTGCGCATGCCTTATCCGCTGGCTGAAGACATCTGAACGTGCAAAAATTTGAACGTGCAAAAACCTGTGGGGCAGTGCCGCCCGTCACTGCCCCGCATCAATCTCCAGCACGGTTTACAAAAACCGGTCCAACAACTTGCGGCTGTGCTTGTCCATGGCCATCACATCCTCGATCAGATATTGCACACCGTGGGCATCGTTGACGATCAACAGGCCCGGCCCCAGGCGGCGAATGTCTTCCTCGCCTTTGAGCACGAAGCTGGTGGGGCCACGGTCAGTGTCCACGTCCCAAGTGCTGGGAGTGACAAAGCTGCTGACGGCCTTGACACGCTGCAAGCGGGGCATGAACTCGCGCTGCTCCAGCGCCTCGCCCAGCAAAGCGCGGTGCGGCGCGTCCAGCGCGCCGAGCAGCGGCACCCAGGCCCGTTCGTGGCTATCGGCATCGACCAAGCTGATGCCTTCGTCGGGGGCAGAGATGGGAAACGCGCGCACGGCAAGCACGCCGACGTGCGCCTGCCCTTGGGCATCGGTAAGCACCAGGCGGCCAAAGGGATCGCGGTGCAATTTGAATGGGTTGGATTCGCTCATGCGGGCGGCTCCTTCTGGCCGCTGGATGACGCGGCCGGTGCCAGTTCAGCTTCGTCCACTACCAGCATGCGGTCGCGCTCGGCCTTTTCCTGCCGCGCCTGCGCTTCGTAAAGACGCCAGTAGGCTCCGCGCTGGGCAATCAGGGTTTCGTGCGTGCCCTCTTCCACCTTCACGCCTTTGTCCAGCACCACCAGCCGGTCGGCCTTGCGCAAGGTGGACAGGCGGTGCGCAATGGCAATGGTGGTGCGCCCACGCACCAGGTTGTCCAGGGCTTTTTGGATTTCGCGCTCGGTCTCGGTGTCGACCGAGGCGGTGGCCTCGTCCAGGATCAGGATACGTGGGTCGATCAGCAGCGCGCGGGCGATGCTGATGCGCTGACGCTCGCCGCCCGACAGGCCCTGGCCGCGCTCGCCCACCAGCGAGTCGTAGCCTTGGGGCAGGCGCAGGATGAACTCGTGCGCATGGGCCGCACGGGCGGCGGCGACGATTTCTGCGCGCGTGGCCTGCGGTTTGCCATAGGCGATGTTCTCGGCGATGGTGCCGAAGAACAGAAACGGCTCTTGCAGCACCAGGCCGACGTGTTGACGATAGTCGGCCACGCGCACCTGGCGCAGATCGACGCCATCGACCAAGATGGCCCCTTCGGTCACGTCGTAAAAGCGGCAGATCAGGTTGACCAAAGTGCTTTTGCCCGAGCCGCTGTGGCCCACCAGGCCAATCATCTCGCCCGGTGCAATGCTCAGGTCCAGGCCCCGGATGACCGAGCGGTTGCCGTAGCGCAAGGCAGCGCCCTGCACTTCAATGCGGCCTTGTACCTGCGGCATGGACCGTGGATTTTTGGGCTCAGGCACGCTGGAGGTGTGATCCAGAATCTCGAAAATGCGTTTGGTGGCCGAAGCGGCCTTTTGCGTGACTGAGACGATGCGGCTCATCGAGTCCAGCCGGGTGTAAAAGCGCCCGATGTAGGCCAAAAACGCCGTCAACACCCCCACGGTGATCTGCCCGCGGCTGACCAGCCAAATACCGGCCGCCCACACCACCAGCAGGCCAATTTCGGTCAGCAGCGTGACGGTGGGCGAAAACAGCGACCACAGCCGGTTGAGCCGGTCATTGGCCAGCAGGTTGTGGTGGTTGGCCTCTTTGAAACGCCTGGCCTCGCGCTCTTCCTGTGCGAAAGCCTTCACCACCCGGATGCCGGGGATGGTGTCGGCCAGCACGTTGGTCACTTCCGACCAGATGCGGTCCATCTTTTCAAAACCCGTGCGCAGGCGGTCGCGCACCACATGAATCAGCCAGCCAATCACCGGCAACGGCAGCAGCGTGACCAGCGCCAGCGTGGGGTTGATGGAAAACAGAATCGCCGCCGTCATCACGATCATCAGCACGTCGGTGGCAAAGTCCAGCAGGTGCAGCGACAAGAACAGGTTGATGCGGTCGGTTTCGGAGCCGATGCGGGCCATCAGATCGCCCGTGCGGCGACCACTGAAGTATTCAAGTGAAAGCTTGAGCAAATGTTCGTAAGTGCTAGTGCGCAAATCCGAGCCAATGCGCTCGGACACCAAAGACAAAATGTAGGTCTTGGCCCAGCCTAAGGCCCAGGCCAGCACCGCCGAGCCGAGCAAGCCCGCGAGCAGCCCGCTCACCAGTTGCCAGTCAATCTGCTGGCCGTTCTGAAACGGGATCAGCACCTCGTCCATCAGCGGCATGGTCAGGTAAGGCGGTACCAGCGTGGCAGCGGTGGCCGCCAGCATCAGCAAAAAACCAGCCAGCAGATGCCAGCGGTGCGGGTGGGCAAAGCGCCACAGGCGCAGCAGTGTCCAGGTGGAAGGTGGCTTTTCTTCCACCACGGATTCATCGGATGCGGCCGCTTCATCTGTCTGAACAGACTGCGCTGCGACTGGCGCGCCTTGGGCCTGCACGTTTTGAATCCGCTCAAATCGCTCCAGCAGTTTCAGTGCCGCCGGGTTGCGCCCCAGCGTATAGCGCCAGACGGCCAGTTGTCCATCCGCATCGCGCAATTGCAACGTGCCCACGCCCGCATGGTCGTGGTGGGTCAAGGCCAAACTCGGCTGTAAATTCCAGGCACGCCAACGGGTTTCATCTGGATACCGGGTGAGCAGACGCTGGTTTGTAATAAGCACCCATCCCTGCGAAAAATGCAAACGATGGTTCAAGTCAACTTCCAGCGCGCTCAACACGTTTTCTGTGGGTTGCAGCGGCGCTCCCTGATAATTCCCGACCGACTCGGCTGCGCCAAAGTCAGAAGATGCAGGGGGGGGCGTAGACGACATGAATACTTGTATCAGGATAGGCCAGCAAGTTACGCCAACGGCCTTTGGACAGCAACGATCACAACAAAAGCGAGCGCACTTTCATGAAGCGAATCGAACCCAACGAGCGCGGCTCGGTCAGTGGTGGCGGATTGTATCCATCACCTGTCTGTACGGTATCTGAAACTGTTACAGCGTGCGCCGCCGCACCTGAACATGATTTCGCGGACATCGTGATCCGCCGCATGGCGTATCTGCGCGGCCCCAATGTCTGGACTTACCGCTCGATCGTCGAAGCCGTGGTGGACATCGGTGCGCTGGAAGATCACCCGTCCAACACCCTGCCCGGCTTTTATGACCGCCTGACCGCCTGGCTGCCCGGTTTGATCGAGCACCGTTGCAGCGTGGGCCGCCGTGGCGGCTTTCTGATGCGGCTGCGCGACGGCACCTGGCCCGGCCACATCCTGGAGCATGTGGCGCTGGAGCTGCAAACCCAGGCGGGCATGAAAACCGGTTTTGGCAAGGCCCGCATGACGGGCGAGCACGGCGTCTACAAGGTCGTGATTCGCAGCCACAACGAAGCAGTGGGCAAGCTGGCTATCGAATCGGCTCGCAATTTGGTCATGGCGGCCATCAACAATCGCCCTTACGACGTGGCCACCACCATTGCCCGGCTGACCGAATTGGTGGACCGCCAGTGCCTGGGGCCAAGCACCGCTTGCATTGTGGATGCGGCCACCGCACGCGGCATCCCTTCGATCCGCCTGAACGATGGCAATCTGGTGCAATTGGGCCACGGCGCGGCCCAACGCCGCATCTGGACGGCCGAGACTGACCGTACCAGCGCTATCGGTGAAGGCATCTCGCGCGACAAAGACCTGACCAAGCAATTGCTGTCTGCTGCGGGTGTTCCGGTGCCCGAGGGCCGCACGGTGGACACCGCCGAAGCTGCCTGGGAAGCCGCTGAAGACATCGGCCTGCCAGTAGTGGTCAAGCCTTCTGACGGCAACCATGGGCGCGGCGTATCGCTCAACCTGAGCACACGCAAAGAGGTCGTCAACGCCTTCATGGCGGCCGAAAAAGAAGGTTCGGAAGTCATTGTCGAAAGTTTCATTCCCGGGCAAGAGTACCGTCTGCTGGTCGTCGGCGCTCAGGTGGTAGCAGCCACGCGCGGCGAGATCACACGCGTGAGCGGCGACGGCAAATCCAGCATTGCCGAGCTGATCGCTGCCCAGGTCAATACCGACCCACGCCGGGGCGAAGAAGAGCACCTTCCGCTTGACGTGGTGCGCCTGGACGATCCGGTGCTGCTGCTGCTGCTGGATCGTCAGGGCCTGACGCCTGCCAGCGTGCTGCCGCGCGCCCAAAATGCCGAAGTGCAGCGCACTGGCAACATGGCCCACGACGTCACCGCTTTGGTGCACCCTGATATCGCCGAGCAAATGGCGCTGGCCGCCCGCGTGGTGGGACTGGACATCGCTGGAATTGATCTGGTGGTTGATGACATCTCCCAGCCACTGGCCCCGCAAGGCGGTGCCATTGTAGAAGTCAATGCTGGGCCTAGTCTGCTGATGCACCTGAAACCAGCCGTGGGCCGTGCCCAGCCGGTGGGCGAAGCCATCACGCACCACCTGTTTCCCGACAACGCCAACGGTCGGATCCCCATTGTGGGGATCGTTGGTCAAAGCCAAAAATCGCTCGCATCGCACCTGGTGGCGGCCATGCTGCAACTGAACGGCCAGCAAACTGCGCTGGCTTGCCAAAGCGGCCTGTACCTTGGATCCCGCCAGTTGGGCAAGGGCAGCGCCCTGGGCTACGAGCCGGGCGAGCGCATGCTGGTCAACCGCACCGTGCAGGCGGCTGTGTTTGAAACCTCACCGCGTCATATTCTGAGCGAGGGTCTGCCTTATGACCGCTGTCAGGTCGGCGTGGTGATGGGCATGCCTGACCCCGAAGGACTGGACGACCTGTACATCACCGAAGCCGATCAAATGCCCAATATCGTGCGTACCCAGGTCGATCTGGTCTTGCCTGAAGGCGCGGCCGTTTTAAACGCCGACGACAGCGCCGTGCTGGAACTGGCAGGTTATTCAGACGGCGAGGTGCTGCTGTACAGCCTAAACGCAGGCCACACCGCACTGGCCGCACATTGCGCCCGCAAAGGGCGCGCCGTCTGTTTGCAGGGCGACGCCATCGTCCTGAAGCAAAAGCGAACTGAAACCTTACTGATTAATCTTCCAGCCATGACATGGCTCAGCTCGTACGACAAAACGCAACCAGATGTGCACTCTTTTGTGTGCTCTGACGTTTTGGCTGCCGTGGCGGCCGCTTGGGCACTGGAAATCCCGGTTGACTTAATTCGTGCGGCTTTGTTGCGATTTGAGACGCAGTCAGTCGCCCAGGCTGTCCACTGAAGCGCATCCTCACCCGTTGCTAGCTTCAGTTCTGTACTGTTAGGACTTTCATGGAAGTTTCCCGCATCCGCGCCCTGCGCGGCCCCAATCTGTGGAGCCGCTACACGGCCATCGAGGCCGTCGTCACCTGCCACAGCGCCGAGCGCGATTTGCGCCTCACCCCCATTTTTGAACAACGCCTGCGCGCGCTGTTTCCTGCCGTTGGCGCTTTGCATGCCAACAAGCCGAGCCCCCCCATTTCCATGGCCCATGCGCTGGAACTGAGTGCCCTGGCCTTGCAGGCCCAAATTGGCTGTCCGGTGACATTCAGCCGCACCACGCCCACTGAAATCGAAGGCACTTTTCAGGTCGCTGTGCAGTACACCGAAGAAGCCGTGGGGCGGCTGGCATTTGAAAAAGCACAAGACCTGTGCCGGGCTGCTGCCGATGATGGCCATTTCGATCTGGCGGCGGCCTTGGCCGAATTGCGCGAACTGGACGAAGACGAACGTTTGGGGCCTTCCACCGGCGCGATTGTCGAAGCGGCAGTGGCGCGCGGTATCCCGTTCAAGCGCCTGACCTCGGGCAGTCTGGTGCAACTGGGCTGGGGCAGCCAGCAGCGCCGCATCCAGGCCGCTGAAGTGGATGGCACCAGCGCCATTGCTGAAGCCATTGCGCAAGACAAAGACCTGACCAAAAAACTGCTCCATGCAGCCGGTGTGCCGGTGCCGCTGGGCCGCCCCGTTGGCACGCTGGAAGAAGCCTGGGCCGTGGCGCAGGACATTGGTTTTCCGATGGTCGTCAAGCCACAAGACGGCAACCAGGGCAAGGGCGTCACGGTCGGCATCACCGAACGTGGCCACTTTGACATTGCCTTTGCCGCCGCAGCCCCATACGGCACCGTAATGGTCGAGCGCTATCTGCCCGGCCACGACTTTCGCCTGTTGGTGGTGGGCAGCCAACTGGTGGCGGCGGCGCGACGCGATCCGCCGCTGGTCATCGGCGACGGCCAGCACACCGTGCGCGAACTGGTGGCCGAGGTCAATCAAGACCCACGCCGTGGCGAAGGCCACGGCACTTCGTTGACCAAAATTCGCATCGACACCATTGCCGAGGCACGCTTGGCGGCCCAGAACCTGACGCCCGATTCGGTACCCGCCCAAGGCCAGCGCGTGGTGCTGCGCAACAACGCCAACCTGTCCACCGGCGGCACCGCTACCGATGTCACCGACAGCGTGCACCCAGACGTGGCCGCCCGCGCCATCGAAGCCGCACAAACGGTAGGCATGGACATCTGCGGCGTCGATGTGGTGTGCGAGACCGTCATGCGCCCGCTGGAAGAGCAAAACGGCGGCATTGTCGAAGTCAACGCCGCCCCGGGCCTGCGCATGCATATCAGCCCCTCGTTCGGCAAGGGGCGCGATGTGGGCAAGGCCGTGATCGACCACATGTACCCCGATGGTGGTAATGGCCGCATTCCGGTGATTGCCGTCACCGGCACCAACGGCAAGACCACCACCGTGCGACTGGCTGCGCACCTGCTCAAGGCCAACGGCTTGCGTGTGGGCATGACCAACACTGACGGCGTGTATGTCGGTGGCCGCCAGATTGACTCTGGCGACTGCTCCGGCCCACGCAGCGCACGCAACGTGCTGGTGCACCCCGACGTGGACGCCGCCGTGCTAGAAACCGCACGCGGCGGCCTGCTGCGCGAGGGCCTGGCGTTTGACCTCTGCGACGTGGCCGTGGTCACCAACATGGGCGCGGGCGACCACCTGGGTCTGAACTACATCACTACGCTGGAAGACCTGAGCGTGCTCAAGCGCGTCATCGTGCTGAACGTCGCGCCCACCGGCACCGCCGTGCTCAACGCCGCCGACCCCGCCGTGGCTGCCATGGCTCCACACTGCCCTGGCAAGGTGATCTTTTTCGCGCAGGATGGCCGTCACCCAGTCATCGCCACCCACATGGCCCAGGGCCAGCGTGTGGTGTTTGTCGAGCGGGGCGACATCGTTTGCACCGAAGGCACATTCACCAAACGCCTGCCGCTGGCGCGCATACCCATCACACGCAAGGGGCAAATTGGCTTTCAGGTCGAAAACGCCATGGCCTCAGTGGCCGCCGCCTGGGCGGTGGGCGTGTCCTGGCAGGTGATTCAAAAAGGACTGACCAGCTTTATCAGTGATTTGCATGGCGTGCCTGGCCGTTTCAACGTGTTTGACTATCGCGGGGCCACCATCATTGCCGACTACGGTCACAACCCGGATGCTATTGCCGCTCTGGTTGCAGGGGTGGACAACATGCAGGCACGTCAGCGTTCGGTGGTCATCAGCGGCGCGGGCGATCGCCGTGACGAAGACATTCGGGGCCAGACCCAACTGCTGGGTGCGGCCTTTGATGAGGTGATCCTGTACCAGGACGCCTGCCAGCGTGGCCGTGCCGACGGCGAAGTTTTGGCCTTGCTGCGCCAGGGGCTGCAAGGCGCTGCCCGCACCCGACGCATGGACGAAGTGCATGGCGAGCTTTTGGCCATCGACCGCGCCATGAATCGCCTCAAGCCCGGCGATCTGTGTCTGATCCTGATCGATCAGGTGGATCAAGCGCTGGCCCACATTCGCGCCAAGGTCGATGCGGCAGCGGCCGCATCACCCACGGCACGCGCCAAGCGTCAAGCCAGCCCAAGGCGTCAACCAGCCGCCACACGGCCCAGGCGCGTCAAAGCAGCGGACACCGTCGTTGCCTTGGGTTTTCGGGTTTGAAATTTTTGACCTTTGAAATGCACACCACACGCCTGGGCACTTGCGCCACGGACCAGGCATGTGGGATGTCTGGGCGTTCAAATTGTTGATCCTGCAAACCACCGGTTTGTTCGTCGCCACGGCGCTGGCAGAAATCGTGGGCTGTTTTCTGCCGTATCTGTGGTTGCGCCAAGGCGGGTCGGCGTGGTTGCTGATTCCAGCGGCAGCCAGTTTGGCGCTTTTCGTCTGGCTGCTCACCTTGCACCCCGCCGCCAGTGGCCGGGTATATGCCGCTTATGGTGGCGTGTATGTGGCCACAGCGCTGGTCTGGTTGCGGGTGGTCGATGGCGTCAGGCTGTCCGCACTGGACTGGGTGGGCGCAGCAGCGCCTGACTGCCACCGATCTATAAACTCAAAGCCGCCCTCGCCTGCTGGTATTCGCGCTGGAGACGGGCCACCAGATCGGCTGTGGGCACCACTTCAGTGATGGCAGCAATACCCTGGCCGCAGCCCCAGATGTCTTTCCACGCTTTGGCTGAATTGCTGCCCTCGCCCGTACTAAAGTTCATTTTGCTGGGGTCGCTTTGCGGCAGGTTATCCGGGTCCATGCCGACGTTGCGAATACTGCCTTTGAGGTAATTGCCGTGTACGCCAGTGTAGAAGTTGGAATAGACGATATCGTCTGAATTGCTGTCAACGATCATCTGTTTGTAGCCGTCCACCGCACGCGCCTCGTCGGTGGCAATGAACGGCGAGCCAATATAAGCAAAATCCGCGCCACAAGCCTGTGCGGCCAGAATGGCACCGCCAGAAGCGATCGCCCCTGACAGGGCGATCGGGCCATCAAACCATTGACGAATCTCCTGCACCATGGCAAACGGGCTTTTCATGCTGGCGTGCCCGCCCGCGCCAGCGGCCACCGGAATCAATCCGTCGGCACCTTTGTCGATGGCCTTGTGCGCGAATACGTTGCTGATAACGTCGTGCAACACCACACCGCCCCAGCCGTGCACGGCCTGGTTCACATCTTCGCGCGCACCCAAACTGGTGATCACGATAGGCATCTTGTATTTGGCGCACATTTGCATGTCGTGCTCCAGCCGGTCGTTGCTTTTGTGCACGATCTGGTTGATGGCAAAGGGAGCGGCAGGGCTGTCTGGGTGCGCCTTGTCCCAGGCCGCCAGCGCCTCGGTAATTTCGGCCAGCCATTCATCCAACTGTTCGGCCGGACGGGCATTGAGCGCAGGCATCGACCCCACCACGCCCGCACAGCACTGGGCAATCACCAGCTTGGGGGTGCTGATGATGAACAGTGGCGAGCCGATGACGGGAAAACGCAGGCGCTGCAAAACAGGGGGCAGACGGGACATTGATCACCTTTCATCAAAAGATCAGAAAAAACACTCGGCCAATCATATCGAGTCGTGTTTCCACCAGGGCTACCACAGCCCCCACCGCTTGACGCGGGCGATGTAACGCGCATAGTCTTGGCCAAAGCGCTGACGCAAGATGCGTTCCTCAGGCTTGATTTGCAGTTGGTTGAGCAGCATCACCGACAACGGCAGCACGGCCAGGGCAGCGGCGTGGCCCAGCCACACGGCCCAGCCGCAAAGCACCAACAACATGCCCAGGTACATGGGATTGCGGGTGAACTGGTAAATGCCCGTCGTCACCAGAGCGCTGGCTTTTTGCGGAGCCAACGGGTTGACGGTGGTGCGCGCACGGCCAAAAGCGCGCACACCGGCCAGGGCCACCGCGCTGCCCATGGCGGCCAGACCGATAGCCGAAATCCAGCCCCAAGGCCAGGCAGCGCGCGCCCACAATTGCCCGGTGGGCCATGTCTGGGCCAGGCACCACATCAGGGCGGCGCATCCGGCGTCGATCACCGGGGGCGGGATTTTGTGCTCAAACCAGCGTGCCATGCTTTTAATTTGATAGCTGGTTGCGCTTGATGGACAGGCGTTGAAAGCCTGTTTGGTCTCAAAACACCCAGTCCTTGACCCTTGCCTTGCCACCCTTTATTTGCGCATCAACACCTTCAAGGCGCTTTGCAAGCGGCGTGCAGCCGCGTCGTTGTGGCCGCTGGCCAGCACCTGGGCGGCGTCATCGGTCCAAGTCTCGCGCGGGCCGGGTTCGTTGCGGCGGGTGAGCAATTGCAGTTGCAGTGCGCGGCGGGCATCGATCTGTTCGGCCGGCGTGGGCACTTCGGCAGCCATTTCCAGCCGCAACAGGGCTTGACTCGCATCGCCTTGCGGGGCCGACTGAAGCGCCTGCGCCCAGGCGCTGCGCACGCTGCCGGTGACGGCGCGGCCCAGCTCTTGCGCGCTGGGTACTTGCTCGGACTGACGTTCGGCCCAGGCACCCAGCAACTGGGTCAGGGTTTCGCCGTGTGCTTGCGCAGCCAGTTTTTTCAGCGCGGCCTGTGCGTGTTCGACCGCGTCACGCTGGGCGCGGAATGCGGTGTCGCCCATGCGTGGCCCACGTGGGGCGCGATCGTCGCGGCTGGCACGACCACCAAAGCGTTCACCAAAGCGATCACTTGAACGAGCACCCCGCTCACCCGCGCGGCCACCAGGGCCTGCGCTACCACGGCGGTCGCCGCCACGGCCACCACGGCCTGCGGGAGCGGGTTGGTCTTTCTTCTGGCCGGGGCGGTCGTCACCACGCACCGCCACGACGCGCTTGGGTGCGGCAGGGGCCGGTGCAGGGGTAGATCCAGGGGTAGGTGCGCAGGCCGATTCAGGCGCGGACGCGGCTTCGCCGTCTGACGCTGTATCCGATGGCGGCGCATCCGCATCTGATGGCGCAGAAGTATTCGTGGCCGCGTCTACCGCAGGCGGTGTGGTGCTTGGCGCGGTGTTTTGCGTGTCGTTGGCCGTCGCCTGAGTGCCCTCGCCTGCGGCAGATGCTGCAAGTTCAGCACTGGGCTGCGCTTTTGAATCGGCAGCCACGGTCGCTTTTTCAGACTGCGCCGTAGTTGCTTGAGGTGCAGGTGTGTCGCCGTGCGTGGCCGCTTCAAGCGCGGCAATGGCAGCGCGGATTTGCTGGGCGTCGCCGCTGGCGTTGGCCGCCTCCAGCGCTTTGGCGGCGTCAAGCACGGCCTTGTCGTGCGCGCTCATGGCCGCGCGCTGGGCTTGGCGCTGCGCGCCTTTGCGGTTGAAAGCGTCGTCCAGCGGTTTGCGGAAGGCGTCCCACAATTTTTGTTCGTGCTTGCGATCCAGCGGCACGGCCTGGGCCTCGGCCTGCCAGCGGCTTTGCAGGTCTTTGACGGCGTCAATGCGCAACTGTGGCGCAGCGCCCATGCTTTCGGCCTCGGCAATCAGGGCTTGGCGGCGGGCCGTGCTTTGTTTTTGTACGGCTTCCAGCGGCTGGACAGCAGTGTGGATGGCTTCTTTCCAGCGCGGTTGCAGCTCGGCGTATTGTTTTTCAGACAGATGGCCCGCATTGCGCCAGCGGTCAGAAAAGCGGTGAATCTGACGGTTGAAGTCTTTCCAGTTGACATCATCACCTGGGCCAGCGTTGGCGCTGGCCCAGACAGTGACTTCTTCGATCAGCGCCAGACGCTGGGCCTTGTGCTCGGCCGCTTCGGCGCGCACGGTGGTGAGCCATTCATCGACGAATTTATGGGCGGCGTTGATGGCGCGGTCAAAGCGCTTCCACAGTGCATGGTTGGGTGCGCCGCCCTGGTCGGCGGTTTTCCATTCTTCGCGCAGCTTGCGGATGGCATCTTGCAACTTGCGCCCGCCCATGGCGGGGGCCATTTCGTAGCCAGGCTCCAGCGCAGGAGCCGCCGTTTCGGGGTTTTGTTCTTGCGACTCACTTTGGCTGCTGGTGCTTGCACTTTCTTCGTTGGCAGCTATTGTTTCGGCAGCAGCATCGGCACGATCGACCTCAAGGCTGACAACGGATTCGCTGGGGGGTGTGCTTTCACCTGCCAGCGCTTCAGAGGCCGGTGCAGCAGGTGTATTGGTGGCCGCCGCGGGTTCTGTGGTGGATTCTTCTGTGGTGGTTTCTGTTACCGGGGCAGGCGCAGGAGCCACCGCTTGTTCTGCGGCAGGTGTGGATGCAACGGAAGTGGTTTGGGCGGCCTCGTCTTTCGCGGACGTGTCCTTGGCTGGCACGTCCTCAGAAGGCGTGCCTTTGATCTTGCGCTTGACCAGCAGCGCCTCGGCGCGGGCCAGCAGTTGCTCGCGCACCTTGTCGGCGCTCCAGCGCTGCCAGCCTTCCAGCTCGCCTGCGGAGACCAGCGCGGCGTGCACACGCGCTTCCAGCGCGTCGTCAATCAGGCGGCCATGCTTTTTGAGCGACTGGCGCAGCGCGTTGGTGGCGCTGTGCATGTTTTTGGTGTGGCCTGCGGCCACGGCCTGCTCCAGCAGCATGGTGCCGGTTTCGACGGCTTTTTGCGCCGCTGCGCGCTGTTCTGGATCGATCTTCGGTTTGGCCGGTTTTTCGGGCGCAGCCACCGGCACCTCGCCCCGGGCCAGGCGCAATTCGTCGGCCCACACCGGCACCGGCGGCAGCGGCGCGGCGCTGTCAGCGCGGGCGGTCAATGCCTGCGCCAGTGCGGCGCTGAAGGCGTCCCACACGGCAGCAAGCTGGCTTTGGGCGGCTTCGAGCTGGGGCGGGTAGCGCATGTCCACGCTCAGCCATTGCTCATCGGCCAGCAACTGGTTGGCTTGGCTGCGCCAGTGGGCCACGTCGGTGTCCAGGCCGCTTTGCTGGCCTTCGGCATCGGCCAGGGGTTTGGTGGACAGCAGTTCGATGCGCTGGGCCAGCAAGGCGGCGGCTTCGCGCTGCACCATCACGCGCTGCTGCAAGTCTTCGACTTTCTTCACGCGCTCGACCAGTTCGGTGCGCAGGCCGCTCAGCGGCTCGCGCGACAGCGGTGCGCCGGCTTTGGCCGCGTCGCGCTGCCAGGCCATGGCGTCGGCAATGTTCAGGCGTGCGGCAGCCAGCAGGGCCTGGGCTTTGTCGGCCCAGTCTTGCGCTACGGCGTCTTGCTGGCTGGTGCGTTTGACCTCGTCCAGCTTTTCGCGCAGCGCTTTGGCCGCGCCTTTGTCTTTGTGTGACAGCTCTTTGTAGACCTCTTGCATTTGCTCCAGGCCGGGATCGGTGGCCAGCCAGTCGCGCACGCGCTGGGCGCGCTCGCCCGAGGTGGCGGCGGAAAAAGCGCCGCCGGTCAGAGCGTCGAGCGGGTGGGCCTCGGGTGCCTTGGCCGGGGTGTCGTCCTGGGCTTGATCTGATGCGTCTTTGGAATCACGGGAAAACGGAAACATGGTGCTCTGGGGCTACTGGAAAATGTTCAAAACAACCGGCACGCCTGGACGGCGTGCCTGCTCAAGCTGGGTATTTTCGCCGGGATTTGCGCTACCCGGCCAGACTATATTGCCAGACCGTGCTGTTTCAGCGTGCAGACAAGGCGAGGTTGGCGCGCGGCGTCCAGCCTGCGGCGGCCTTGTCCGAGGGGCCGGTAGCGGCTGATTCTGAAGCTCTGGCGGGCGACTCCGAAGCGCTGGCGGGTGTTGCCGCAGCGGCCGCTGCACTGGCCGCGCCTGCCGCCGGAGCCAGTGCCTGCGCGCCTGTGCGGGGCGCGCCGATAAACAGTTGCGCCACCGGCACCTGTTGGCTGGACAGATAGTCTTTCACGGCGGCGGCGCGCTGCACGGCCAGTTGGCGAGGCGCTTCGCTCTCGATGTCGATGTGTGCCAGCAGCAGCGCCTCCATGTCGGCCACGGGAATGTCGCGCAGCATGCGCACGGCGTTGCGGGGCTTGCCCGGGATGTCGGCACGGCGGTACACGCGCTTGAGCAGCGTGGCGTATTCCTCGTCAGACAGTTTGGGCGCGTCCAAACTGGTTTTGTTGCTGCCCGCTGCTTGCGCGCCGGAAGCGGCTGAAGCAGGAGTGGATGCAGCGGGAGCAGCGGAAGTAGCCACCGTCGATGCTGAAGCAGGTGCCGACGCCGCCTGTGTGGGCGGCGCTGCGCTGCCACCACTGGCGTCGCGCCGCTCGGCCAGCACCATGGCGCGCAGGCGCTCGCGCCGAATGCCGTCTTGCTCGGCCTCTAAATTGGCGGTGCCGACCACGGTCATCTTCAGTTGCGGGCGCTGCTTGAGCGCATAGGCAATCTTGTCGAGCTGGCCGCGTGTTTTGTCGTCCAGCCGCGCCGTGCCGGGGGCAAAGGCCACCATCGACATGTCTTCACCCGAAGCGCCGCCCAGCGAACGCGCCAGCAGCGTGAACGGTGCCGTGATGGCCTTGCCGATGACGTTGAAAATGGCCTTGACGATGATCGGCCCGAGCGAGAACTGCGGATCGTTGAGCGAGCCGCTAATGGGCAAATCGAGATCGATCACGCCATTGCTGTCAGCCAGCAGTGCAGTGGCCAGCTTGACAGGCATGCTGGCGGGCGCGTTGGGCACCGGCTCACCAAATTCCAGTTGATGCAGCACGAGTTTGTTGGTGGCGGTGAGCTGGCCGCTGGGTTGCACTACGTAGTTCACGTCCACGCTGAGCTTGCCGCGCTCGATACCGTGGCCCGCGTATTTGATGGTGTAGGGCGTGAGCGGTGGCAAATCCAGATCGCTGACTTGCGCGCGAATGTCCAGCGCCAGCGGCTTGGCCAGCGGGTTGAGTTGGCCTTTGATGTCCAGCCCGGCCGTACCCTGGGCGCGGCCTGTGAGCTGCAATTCGGCCATTTGCGGCCCACCTGCGGGCACCACCGAGCTGAAGGCGCTGAGTGAGCCGTTCAACTCGGTCAAATCGGCCGAATAATTGGGGCGGATAAAGCGGTCTGAGAAATAAATGTGCCCGCCATCCAGTTTGACCGGGCCGATGCGGATGATGGGGGCATTGGGATCAGGCTGTGCAGGCGTGGCGGCAGCAGGCTGCGCCGCCGATGCGGCAGCAGCCGCAGAAGCCGCTTCGGCGGGCATGCCGGCCTCAGCGGCGGCCTTGTTTTCGCCCGGCTTAACCACGTCCTGCAAGCTCAGGCGGCCATCGGCCTGGATGATGAGGCGAGCGTAAAAATCAGACCATTGCACCGACGCCACGTCGATTTGCAGCGGCTTTTGTGGTTCCATTTGCACATCCAGGCCGCTCAGGTGCAATTGCTTGAAGCTCAGCAGTTCATCGCCCAAACCACTGGAGCGGCTCTGGATGGCCGCTGCCGCTGGGGCCAGCGCGGCGCGTGAAGTGGCGTTGGATGCGGCGCGCGCGGTGGGCGCTGAGGCGTCTTTGGCCGTGACTGCCGATGGGCTGCTGCCGGATGATGTGTTGGCGCTGGTGTTGGTGCCAGCGGCGGGGCTGCGGCCATGGGCGCGCCAGTCTTGCAGCGCCACATCGCCCTTGACTCGCAGGCGCGGGCCTTGCGCGGTCTGGCTGTAGTTCACATCACCTTTGAAGCTGCTGTCCGCACGCAAAATGTCGACGTTGACCAGCCCGTCGGCATACGGCTGCAACACATGCAGCGGCAGGCGCTGGGTCGTCACCTGCCCTTGCACGGCCAACGGCGTCAGCGCCAGGTGACCGCGCCAGTCGAGTTGGCCAGGCTCTGTCTCGCCCACGCCCAGACGCGCTGACACGTTCAGCGGCATGGGCTTTTTGCTGTTCAGATCGATCTGCTGGGCGTGCACATGCAACTGCGTCAGATCCAATCGCACCGGCGGGCCATCGCGGACGCCCCTGTCGCGCCAGCGCACATCGCCATCGTCCAGCGTCAGCGCGTGGATGATCCAAGTCCAGGGATTGGACGCTTTGGCGCTGGATGAGGCTGAAGGCGGTGGTGGCTCGGCGCTGCTGTTGACCGGTGTGCCCAGCCAGTCCTGGAACATCCAGCGCTGATCGGTGTCGCGCGCCACGCGGGTGCGGGGCGATTGCACGCCCAGTTGGCCCACCGTGACCGCGCGGGCCGCCACGTCCAGTTGCACGTCCTTCAATTCGATTTGCGCCACGCTGGCCAGCGCGGATGAACTGGCCCGGCTACGGCGGCCCTGCCGCTGGGCCGCTGCCTTTTCGGCCGCTGTGGTCACTTCGGTATCGGCCAGCAGCAACTGGCTGAACGCCAGCCGCTCGGCCGTCAGTTTCAGCGCAGGGGCTTGGTCAGCCGCCTGGGGCGGTGTCCATTCGCCGTTGATCTGGGCGTCCAGATCGCCCGTCAAGCGCGGCAGCAGGTACGCTGCCCAATACGGCGCGGCCAGCGCCAGCGGCACGCTGCGGATGTGCGTCCGCCATTGCGCGCCCTGCGCGTTCACCTGGCCATC
This sequence comes from Ottowia sp., assembly GCF_047975795.1. GTDB lineage: Bacteria > Pseudomonadota > Gammaproteobacteria > Burkholderiales > Burkholderiaceae_C > Ottowia. The sequence goes on from NZ_JBKEEE010000017.1 coordinate 45,455, forward strand.
AAAGGCCAGCGCTGGCCCGCCGCCCCCAGGCAAGGATAAAGAGACGGTGGCGATGGCTGACTCTGATGCAGGTGCCGATGCCGATGCTACAGGCGGCTGCGCCGCAGCAGACGCCGATGCGCTGCCGCTGGCCTTGTTCGCCTTGCTGGCGCGGCGTGAGGTTTTGGCCGAAGTTTTGCTGCGCGCCTTGGCCGCACGTGGAGCAGCGTCGGAGACGATGGCCGGTGTCAGGCCATCAGCATCTGCCAGCACCAGCGTGCCATCAAAACGGATGGGGGCGGAGGCGTCGGCGGGCAATGGCCAGGCCAGATCGGCGACGTTCAGAGTGACAGGATTCAGGCGTACGGCGACGGCCGGTGTATGGCCCTGGGCGGTGGTTTCATCCGTGAAGTCAACCGCACCGCCTTGCACCGTCACCTTGTCCACCAGCACTTTCCAGGGGCTGGGTGCAGCATGGTCGGGCGTTGACTCTGCTGCTGATGCAGCAGCGGATGTGGATGCGAGTTCAGAAGCAGGTTCAGCAACAGGTTCAAGAGCGGCCTCTGGGGCAGCACCAGAAGCGATCGTCAAAGGAGCGGACGCCTGTGCCATCGGGGCACTGGCCGAGGATTGCGCCGCCTTGGCCTCGGGCGTTTTTGACGCCGCTGGTTGTGCCGCCGACGCCGCAGAAGTTTCAGAATCAAATTGGCCTTTAACGCCCGCTCCCGCGGCGTTATCAGCTATTGATTTTGAATCGTTTTGCGCTGAATTTTTTTGAGGTTTAGCCGACGCTTTCGTGGTTTTTTGCAGGTTGAGCCGCCCATCCCGCTCGCGCCGCAGTGCCAGTTGCGGGCCTTGCAAGGCCACCGATGTCAGGTGAATTTGGCGCTCCAGCGGGCGCACGTCGCCCAGCGTGATATTCAGCGCCTCAAACGCCAGGGCATCAGCGCCTGTCGCGTCGGTGGCCTTCAGGCCGGTGACGGCCAGCGTGCCGTCCACGCGCAGCGCGGGCTGTGGCGTTTGTTCAAAGCCCAGTTGCACGTCGGCATCCACCGTGGCGGCCTGCAATTGCAGCGGCAGACCGGCCGGGATGTAACCCAGGTAGGGCTTCAAATCAAGCTGGCTGAGTTTGAAGGCAGCGTTTACCCGGCGTGAATCGTCAAACGGCAGGGCTTGCGCTTGCGAATCAAACGCGCTGTCGTTGACCACGAAGGCCAGCTTGGGCTGCACATGCACGCTGCGCTGGGCTGGCAGGTTGCTGATGAAAGGCAGCGCCAGGTGCACGTCGCGCACCTCGTGCTGACGGCCCACGGCGCGGTCATCGAAGCTGATGCGGCCACCCGTCAGGCTGATGTTGTACAGCGCAAAGCGTTGCGGTTTGTCGCTGTCTTGAGCAGGTGGCTGCGGGCGCGCGGCCAGCCTGGCGCGGATGTCGTCCACGTCGTACCGGCCCTCGCCCAGATGGGCCAGGTGCACCTCAGGCGCGTCGATTTGCAGGGCATCGATGACCGGTGCCAGGCGAAAGATGGATTGCAACGCGGCATCGACGTAGACACGCTGAATTTTCAGCAAGTCAGGCGAGAGGGATGAAGCGCCCGGCGCACCGGCCGGGCCTGACGTCGCAGGTGCGGATGCAGGTGCGGATGCAGGTGTAGGTGCAGTCTCAGCCACAGGCGCACCCGCGATGCGCAAGTCTGACACCGTCAGCTCCAGCGTCCAGGGCTTGAAGTCCACCTTGCCAATATGCACGGGTCGGCCCAACAGCGCGCTGGCCTGCTTTTCGCCCTGCCATTTGAGCAGTGGCGGCACGCCCAGCCAGGTCAGCACCCACAGGCCCAGCAGGCTGGCCGCAGCGATCAGCAGACGGCGACCCCAGCGGCGCATCGGCGAGCGGCCTTTAGGCCCTGACGGCGGCGGTACAGGGGGTGAAAGAGGTGCGGCTGCCGAATCGGCTGGGGCCACAGAAGGCGAGTCGGAGATAGAAGCAGAACCTGACATAGTCGGCCCCTATTGTCGCTGCGCCGTGTACCTGTTTGGTAAACGGCCCGTGCAGCAACGCAACAGGGCGTGAACGGAGTCCGTGGCGAGGTGTCTGCCCCCACAAGAAAGCCCGGCGGGTGGGCCTGAAGCCTGCTCCGCCGGGCTTAGAGGCAGCGTGGCAAAAGCGCCCTGATCTGCCTGGGGTGCCGAAGCGGAGAGATTGCGGTCTCCGGCTACGGCGGAAGGCAAAAGATTGCCTTCAAATATGGAGTCTGAGAAAGCCAGCCGCCGTATCAACGACAGCCTGCCAACCTCTGCGACCCCCATGTCCGGGTAACCCGAACAAGTCCAGTGTAGGGATTTCGCCTCACCTGGGCCAGTGGCGAATTTCAATCCTGCGGCGTCTGTGCATTGCCTGGATCAATCAGACTCAATGCACCGCCATGCCAGCACCAGTGCGGCCAAACCCGCCTTGTACGGTCACGCGAGTGGCTGCTTGCAAGTCTTTTCTTATATCGAAATTAGAATTTCAACTCCAGTTTTCAGTGTTGACCCAGCATGAAGGCCACCTCTAGAATTTGCTTATCCCGACTCGATCAGTAGGAAAATTTGCTTCACTATCTGTCTGCATCTTTTGCGTTGCACCGAGAAATAAGTCCGCATCAAGACATCAATCCGATCAATACGGATCACGCGCCTGACGTCATGGGCGCTGACACAGCGGCTGGCAACGCGATTTACCCACGATGGCAGCACCCCTTACCGTCTTTTTGCGCCGTGCATCAAGACCCGCGTGCTGTTTAAGGAGCGTTATGACAACGTCCTATCCCCTCGCCGCCGCAGGACGCGGCCTGAAGACTTTTGCCAGCGACGTGGCCGAAGGTTTTTTTGACATCACCCACAACAGCATGGCCCTGCTGGGCGTGTCTGTGGTGCTGGCCGCTAGCGTGCTGGTGGTCAAGCCCGATCTGCGTCAGCAGGGCGAAGAGCGCCTGACCGCCTGGCTGACTGAGCGCAAGGTCGCTGCCTTGGGCATTACCCCTGAGCCTGGTGCCATTGACCGCGCCACCGCCGTCAACCCCAACGACCTGCCGCACGAGCAGGCCCGGGTGGCGCAATGGATCAGCAAGAAATACAAGGTAGCCCCTGAGCCGGTGGCCGCCCTGGTGGCCGAAGCCTACGAAGTGGGCAGCGCCAACAAGCTCGATCCCACCTTGATTCTGGCCGTGATGGCGATCGAGTCCAGCTTCAACCCCTTTGCCCAAAGCACGGTGGGCGCACAAGGTTTGATGCAGGTGATGACCGACATCCATTCGGACAAGTACGAACTGTTTGGCGGCGAATACGCCGCTTTTGACCCCAAGACCAACCTGCGGGTGGGCGTGAAGGTGTTGAGCGAGTACGTCACCCGCACTGGCTCCATTGAAACCGGCCTGAAATGGTATGTCGGTGCGGCCAACCTGCCCAGCGACGGCGGTTACGCCAACAAGGTGCTGGCCGAGCATGCGCGCCTTTACAAAGTGGCCAAGAGCAAGCCCCTGCCCGTCAATCAGCCCGGGCTGCGCGCAGCAGGCTCGCCGCAAGTGCCTGCTTCTGCGGATCAAACCGTCAAAATGGCTGCGCTGATGTAACCAATCACCAGAGCTTCAGCAACCAAAACGCCCGGCCTCGTCAGAAGCCGGGCGTTTCGTTTTTTAGAGCGTGTTCAACGTCTCAGCGTGAGGGGTGTGGGATGCGGATCGGGATGGCTGCAAGGCGCAAACCGCAGCGATACCTGGCGGTATCGCGAGGATTTGCAACGCAGCAGACCGCCCGAGGCCGCGCCCACACACCCGCACAGAGACTTTGAACACGCTCTGAGGCGCTGCTGTAGGGGGCTTTACTGCGCAGCCGCCTTCATGATGACCTGCATCACGTTCATGCTGGTGCCCGACGACAGGCCGTCGTCACAGGCAATATAGGTGCCGGTGGTGCAGGCGCTGGCCTGCGAGGCCAGAAATTGGTACGCCCCCACAATCTCCTGCGGCGTGCGCAAGCGGCCAATGGGTGACAGGGTTTTGGCCAGCAAATACTCATGGTCGTCGGGCGTCATCATCTCGGTGGCAAACGGGCCGGGCAGGATGCAGTTGACCCGAAAGCGCCCACCCAGCTCGGTCGCGGCCGAACGCGCCAGCATCACGCAAGCGGCCTTGGCCGGGCTGTAAGCGCCATACGTGGGTGCTGTTGTGATGCCTGCAGCTGAAGAGGTAATGATGATCGACGCACCTTCGTTCAGGTACGGAATACTGTGGTGCACGCCTGCATAAACTGCATCGAAATTGACGGAAAACAGCTCGCGCATTTCCTGCGGGGAAAGTCCTTCGATGGTTTTAGGTAGCGGGCCGACACCGGCATTGAGTACCAGCACGTCCAGCTTGCCCAGCAGTTCGTGGGCGGCCTCGATCATGCGCTTGGTCGCATCCAGGTTGGCCATGTCCGCCTGCACGAATTTGGCTCCCATGTCGGCGGCAATTTCAGCGCCGTTTTTGCGGCGGCCAGAAATGACCACTTTGGCCCCCTGCTTGACAAAATGCGCGGCCACCGCCTGGCCAATGCCTGCCGTGCCGCCGGTAATCAGCGCTGTTTTTCCTGCAATCGAAAATAAATCGCTCATCGAAAGTGCTCCTCTTAAGGTGAATTCAAAGCACCGCCCACTTGGCGCATGTGGCGGTGATTCACTGTAGCACCCGCTTTGAGATCAATCTCCGCTGATTTTTCGTTCTGCCAGCATCAATATGTAAGGGCGTGTCGTCATGCCATGCCCTCTCACATTCACGATGCCGCTGACGCCAGCACCTTGTTGAAGGTGGCGCTGGGGCGCATCACCTGCGCCAGCTTGGCCGGATCGGGCTGGTAGTAGCCACCAATGTCCACCGGCTTGCCCTGCACGTCGTTCAGTTCCTTGACGATGGCCTGCTCGTTGTCGGCCAGCGCCTTGGCCAGCGGCTTAAACTTGGTGGCCAGTCCGGCGTCTTCGGTTTGCTGGGCCAGCGCTTGCGCCCAGTACAGCGCCAGATAGAACTGGCTGCCACGGTTGTCCAACTGGCCTGCCTTGGGCGTGGGGCCTTTGTTGTTGTCGAGCAGTTGGCCGGTGGCCGCATCCAGCGTTTTGGCCAGCAGCTTGGCCTGGGCATTGTCGTTTTTCAGGCCCAGATCTTCCAGACTGACGGCCAAGGCCAGAAATTCGCCCAGCGAATCCCAGCGCAGGTGGTTTTCCTGCACCAGTTGCTGTACATGCTTGGGGGCCGAGCCGCCGGCACCGGTTTCGTACATGCCGCCGCCGGCCATGAGCGGCACGATGGACAGCATCTTGGCGCTGGTGCCCAGTTCCATGATGGGGAACAAATCGGTCAGATAGTCGCGCAGGATGTTGCCGGTGGCGCTGATGGTGTCTTGCCCGCGGATGACGCGCTCCAGCGTGTAGCGCATGGCGCGCACCTGGCTCATGATTTCGATGTGCAGGCCGTTGGTGTCGTGTTCGTGCAGGTACATCTTGACCTTGGTGATCAGTTGCGCCTCGTGTGGGCGGTAGGGGTCAAGCCAGAACACCACCGGCGTATTGGAGTTGCGCGCGCGCGTGACGGCCAGCTTGACCCAGTCGCGCACGGCAGCGTCCTTGACCTGGCACATGCGCCAGATGTCGCCCGCCTCCACGTTCTGGCTCATCAGTACCTCACCGGTGTTGAGGTCGGTGATATTGGCCACGCCGTCCTCGGCGATTTCAAACGTCTTGTCGTGCGAGCCGTATTCCTCCGCCTGCTGCGCCATCAGGCCGACGTTCGGCACGGTGCCCATGGTTTTGGGATCGAACGCGCCGTGCCATTTGCAGAAGTTGATCATCTCCTGGTAGATGCGGGCAAAGGTGCTCTCGGGCATCACGGCCTTGACCTCCTTCAGGCGACCGTCAGCCCCCCACATCTTGCCGCCGTTGCGGATCATGGCGGGCATGGAGGCGTCGACGATAACGTCGTTGGGCGAATGGAAGTTGGTGATGCCCTTGGCCGAATCGACCATCGCCAGCTCGGGCCGGTGCTCGTGGCAGGCGTGCAAATCGCGCTTGATTTCGTCTTGCTTGCTCTCGGGCAATGTGGCAATTTTGTTGTACAGATCGACCATGCCATTGTTGACATTCACGCCCAACTCGTCCAACAGCTTGGCGTGCTTTTCAAACGCGTCGCGGTAAAAAATCTTGACACAGTGGCCGAACACGATGGGGTGTGACACCTTCATCATCGTGGCCTTGACGTGCAGCGAGAACATCACGCCAGTCTTGTGCGCGTCTTCGATTTCCTGCTCGTAAAAGGCCAGCAGCGCCTTTTTGCTCATGAACATCGAGTCGATCACCTCGCGCTCTTGCAAACTGACCTTGGGCTTGAGCACGATGGTCTTGCCGCTTTGGGTGACCAGCTCCATCTTGACGTCGCGCGCCTTGTCCAGCGTCATCGACTTTTCGCCGTGGTAGAAGTCGCCCGAATGCATGTGCGACACATGGCTGCGCGAAGCCTGGCTCCACTCGCCCATGCTGTGCGGGTTCTTGCGTGCGTACTCTTTGACGGCGCGCGGTGCGCGACGATCCGAGTTGCCTTCGCGCAGCACCGGATTCACCGCGCTACCAATGCACTTGCCGTAGCGCGCCTTCGTTTCTTTTTCTTTGTCGTTCTGCGGGTTGTCGGGGTAGTCGGGCAGCTTATAGCCCTTGTCTTGCAGCTCTTTGATGGCGGCCTTCAGTTGTGCCACCGAAGCGCTGATGTTGGGCAGCTTGATGATGTTGGCGTCGGGCTTGAGCGTCAACTGGCCCAGCTCGGCCAGGGTGTCGGGCACACGCTGCGCTTCGGTCAGGCAATCGGCAAAATTGCCAAGAATACGCGCCGCCACTGAGATGTCGCTGGTGGTCACATTCACCCCAGCAGGTGCAGCAAATGCCTGCACGATGGGCAAAAATGAACTGGTGGCCAGCAGCGGGGCCTCGTCGGTCAGGGTGTAAACAATGGTCGGTTGCTTTTGGCTCATTCAGGTCTCTCCGGATCGCTTGGGGTAACAAAACAAAGCGCGTCAAACTGCGCGCGCAGCTTACATCATGACAGAGGCCGCTGACGCGACGCTCACACCCTGGACCACTTTGACAAACAGACGTTTTGATCTGGATCATTTTGGCGCTTGGTGCAACGCCATAAAGCGTAGAAAGCTATCAATACAATAGTAATTAATGGCGGTTTTCTGCTCCTGTCGCGTTCAACAAATGATCCACAAAAACGCGCACCCGCGCTGACACATGCCGCCGCGTGGGATACAGCGCATAAAAAGGCTGCGTGCTGCCACCCACAAAGGCCGAAGGCGTCAGGGATCAACGCCGGATGGCCACGACTCGGCACGAGGCGCAGCTCGCGAACCCAACGGCGGAACGCCGAGATGCACAATGCATCCATTTGGGGTGAAACTTGCAATAAGGACTGGAGGGGGCTATGTCGATACTGCAAGAAATACTGGTTTGGACTCAGGGGTTGCCCGCATGGCAAAGGGACGTGTACATCTGGACGGGCATGAATGCCGACACAAAACTGATGATTAAGCTACATGGTGGGCAAGCGCGATGCAGAGTACGCTGAAGCCTTCATAGACGATCTGACTTCCCGGCTGGCAAACCGGGTCCAACTGACCACGGACGGCCACAAACCCTATGACTACGCCGTCCTGAACAAGCTCTATGGCGAAGCTCTGCGCGAAGATCGCCACCGCTACAGCCTGGCGGAGTACAAGAGCTTCACCAAGGGCGTGGTGTCCGGCAACCCCGACCACAAGCACATCAGCACCAGCTACGTTGAACGCCAGAACCTGACCATGCGCATGGGGATGCGCCGGTTCACGCGCCTGACCAACGGGTTCAGCAAGAAGGTGGGAAACCTGGAACATCCGGTGTCGCTGCACTGCATGCATTACAACTTCTACCGTATTCACAAGTCACTGCGTGTGACGCCAGCTATGGACGCAGACGTGACGGATCATGTTTGGAGTATTGAAGAACTGGTGAAACTGGTCCCTGAGCTGACCGCCAAGAAGCGCGGGCCGTACAAGAAAAAACAGGCTGAACCGTTTGTCGGGCAGCAAATTTCAAACTGAGACACTACCAGGCACCGGTTTGGCTGGCCATGCATCTTGCCCACTGGTAGAATGCTAGGTTTTGCTGACAACATCCACAAACCCTTAAAGGAAACTCTCTCATGGCTGCTGGAAAGCCCAAGAAAAAGAACCCGCGCTTGGCGTCGGGCCGTAAACGCGCCCGCCAGGACGTGAAACTCAACGCCGCGAACACTTCGCTGCGCTCCAAATACCGCACAGCGGTCAAAAATGTCGAAAAAGCCGTGCTGGCTGGCGACAAAGACAAAGCCAAGAGCACTTTCGCGCTCATGCAATCGGTGGTGGACACCATCGCCGACAAAGGAATCTTCCACAAGAACAAAGCCGCCCGTGACAAAAGCCGCCTGTCGGCCAAAGTCAAGGCGCTGGTGCAACAGGCCGCCTGAGGGCCTGCATAAAAACTTCAGGCACACCCCGCCCGAAAAAGAGGCTTTTAACTCTCTCTTTTTCGCCGTTTGATTCGGGTGCGCTGTCAGCAAAAAACAAAACCGCCCGAGGGCGGTTTTTTTCATGCCTTCGCACATCAAGCGAACAGGCCACATTCAGTACCAGAAAATCAATCTGGTCGCGTCACCACCATAGGCCGTTTTTCCGCCATCTGTGCTTCTGCGTTGTCAGGCAGCATGCAGGCTTCAATGACCTGCAATTCGTTGTCGGTGGCGAAACTCATCACGAAATCCCAGGCCATGGGTTCGTGTTCGCGCAAATCGGTGTGCACCACCACGCATTTGGCACCGTCCAGCGTGGTGGGCACGCACCACGGTGAATACGCAATGTGGCTGCCGCGTGCGACCGCGCCACCTGGGCGAAACTGCGCCATCACCCCGGCCAGGCGTTCGGCCCAGTCGCTGGGGCGAAACGTGCGGCCATCGCGTGTGATGCCACGGATAAAGACCTGGTGACTGGACGGGATGGACGCCATGAATCGTGGTTTTGAAGGATTGCTACAGAAGGCACGGCAAAGTGTCTGTGCAAGTTTAAAATTATATCTTATATAAGACTTACGACCGATATTGTGGGCACCATCATGCACACATCCATGCGGGGCGAAATTGGCCAGCATGGTCGCCCTGCACCCCCTAGAATGCGTACTCAGCGGGCCACGTTGGCCCGTTTGTTTTTTTACATCTGCCTAACAAGGAGTCTTGCCGTGAATGTCCCAGCCCAGACCGCTTGCCCGCACATCATGAACACCTATGCCCGCCTACCGGTGGCGATGGTGCGTGGCCAGGGTTGCCGCGTGTGGGACGCGAACGGCAAAAGCTACCTGGACGGCCTGGGTGGCATTGCCGTCAACACGCTGGGCCATGCGCACCCCAAGCTGGTTCCGGCGTTGCAAGAGCAGATCGCCACGCTGATCCACTGCTCCAACTATTACCATGTGCCTGACGCTGAAAAGCTGGCGCAGAAGCTGGCCGAGTTGTCGGGCATGAGCAACGTTTTTTTCTGCAACAGCGGGCTGGAAGCGAATGAAGCCGCTTTGAAGCTGGCGCGCAAATACGGGCACGACAAAGGCATCACCCATCCACAAATCGTGGTGTACGAAAAAGCCTTTCATGGCCGCAGCATTGCCACCCTCAGCGCTACCGGCAACGCCAAGGTGCAAAAAGGTTTTGAACCGCTGGTGGAAGGCTTTATCCGCGTGCCGCTGAACGACATTGGCGCGCTGAAAAAAGCCACCGAAGGCAATCCCAATGTGGCCGCGGTGTTCTTTGAAACCATTCAAGGCGAAGGCGGTATCAACCCCGCACGCGCCGACTATTTGCAGCAAGTGCGTGCCCTGTGCGATGAAAAGGACTGGCTGCTGATGATCGACGAAGTGCAATGCGGCATGGGCCGCACCGGCAAGTGGTTTGCCCACCAGTGGGCAGGCATCGTGCCCGACGTGATGCCGCTGGCCAAGGGTCTGGGGTCAGGCATTCCGATCGGTGCGGTGGTCGCTGGCCCCAAAGCAGCCCAGATATTCCAGCCCGGCAACCACGGCACCACTTTTGGCGGCAACCCGCTGGCCATGCGCGCAGGGGTCGAAACTTTGCGCATCATGCAAGAAGATGGCCTGCTGGACAACGCTGCCAAGGTGGGCAAGCATCTGAAAAATCAACTGGAAAACCGTCTGGCAGGCAACCCCGGCGTGAAGGAAGTGCGGGGCCAGGGCTTGATGATCGGCATCGAGTTGACCAAGCCTTGCGGTGTGCTGATCCAGCGCGCGCTGGATGCAGGCTTGCTGATCAGCGTGACGGCAGATAGCGTGGTGCGTTTAGTGCCACCGCTGATCCTGACCGAGGCCGAAGCCGATGAAATCGTCACCCTGCTGGTGCCGCTGATCGAAGCGTTTTTGAAGGAGTGAGGCCATGAGCGCCCCCATCAAGCATTACCTGCAATTCGCCGATTTCACCGCTGACGAATACGCTTATCTGTTCGCGCGCGCCGCGCTCATCAAGCGCAAATTCAAAGCCTACGAAAAGCACCACACGCTGAGCGACCGCACGTTGGCCATGATTTTCGAGAAAGCCAGCACCCGCACCCGTGTCAGCTTTGAAGCCGGCATGTACCAACTGGGCGGCAGCGTGGTGCATCTGACCAGCGAAGGAAGCCAGCTAGGCCGCAGCGAACCCATTGAAGACACCGCCCGCGTCATCAGCCGCATGACCGACGTGGTGATGATCCGCACCTTTGAGCAGGCCCGCATCGAGCGCTTTGCCGAGTTTTCGCGCGTGCCCGTCATCAACGGCCTGACCAACGAATACCACCCGTGCCAGATTCTGGCCGATTTGTTCACCTACATCGAGCATCGCGGCTCCATCCAGGGAAAAACTGTGGCCTGGATTGGCGATGGCAACAACATGGCCAACACCTGGGCGCAGGCCGCTGCCCTGCTCGGCTTTGAGTTGCGCGTATCCACACCACGCGGCTACGAGGTCGACTCACAACTGGCCGCATTGGACAGCGGCGCGCCCGCCAGCAAAGGCTGGCAGAACTTTGCCAACCCGCTGGACGCCTGTACTGGCGCTGATTTGGTGACCACCGACGTGTGGACCAGCATGGGCTACGAGGCCGAAAACGAAGCGCGCAAAAAAGCCTTTGCCGATTGGTGTGTGGACGCCGACATGATGGCCGCCGCCCGCCCCGACGCCCTGTTCATGCATTGCCTGCCCGCCCACCGGGGTGAGGAAGTTACCGCCGAGGTGATCGACGGCCCGCAATCGGTGGTATGGGATGAGGCCGAAAACCGGATGCACGTGCAAAAAGCGCTGATGGAATACCTGCTGCGCGGACGCATGGACTGAGCTTTGTTGGCCTGAACAACACCTGGTCAGCCGAGTGAAAACTTGGCCCCTGCTGCGCGCAAGCCCCACACCAGCTCGACAAACGCCGTGTTGTTGATCAAAGGTTCGCCGCCCAGAATCAGCCAGTAGCTGACTTCATCCACCCAGAACAGCACCAGGCTGGTCGATGGCATCAGCATGTCGTTGTTCTCAAAAAACGACATCGCGCGCCCAGACCCTGTCCAGCCCCGGCCATGCTGGCGCTGAACAAAATCAGCAAAGTCTGCCGCCACCGCGCACAGGGTTTCGGCTTCGTCATCGGTATAGCCCGAGCGCGCCAGGCAAAAACCATCGCCTGAGCCCAAGGCTGCCATTCGCTTGGATGACAAGCCCGCAATCACGTAAGGCAGATAGTTGTCCAGCCGAACATTCGGGACGCGCAAAGGCCGGTGCACTTCGTGCACCCAGCCCGCATCCAGCGCGATCGGCAACAAGGCCGCATGGTCACTCGATTTGGCAGCCCATTCATCGCACCTGAGCGCCGACCCACGAGGCATCAGCGCCTGAAGCATGACCGCCTGGCACGCGCGCCGCATAGGCATGCAGCACACCGGCTGGCGTCAGCATGAACCAAGGTTCATGGGCGGGCGTCATCATCGTTTTACGTCACCGCCCAGTCAGTCCGAACCATTGAACGGGTCAATGCCATAAATCAACGCCTTGACCAGCACCGCCATGTGCGCACGACTGCGCGCGTCGGTGTGCAGCACATCCACAGCGCGTGTCGCGATCAAATGTGCATCGTCTATGCCGCACAACACCGCATGTCAGGGCACGTCCAGCGATAGCGATGCCAGCACACACCAACGGGTAGCCAGTGCATGAGTGCGCGGCAAGCGCCAAGTCACATAAGCAGATTTCAATTCTCAGCCCTACAAAAGCATCCCTCGCAACGGCCACTTCTGTCTTCTGCCCATGCCAAGCTATGCTTGGCTCTACCATGAAGCTAATGATGGATTCATTTCAGCGGGCGTTGTCCGACAGCCTGCGCCCAGGTGTGCTGCTGCTGTCGCTGGCCCCTCTGGCCTTGATGTTGTTGCTGGCGCTGGGTGCGGGCACCAACTATTGGGACGAAGCGGTGGTCTGGGCGCACGGCTGGGTGGGTCAGGCCGCTTGGCTGGATTGGTCGTTGGGCTGGCTGAATGCCGATACGGCAGCGCAGGTGCGCGGTGTGCTGGCACCGTTGGTGGTGGTGGCGCTGGTCACGCCGCTGGTGGTGGCTGGCGCGTTGTTGCTGGTGGCTTTGCTGATGACGCCTGCCATGCTGCGGCTGGTGGCGCGCCACCGTTTTGCCACACTGGCACGCCTGGGCGGTGGCGTGCGCAGCTGGTTCGGGTCGGTCAGCTTTTCGCTCGGCTCCACCGCATTGGCTTTGTTGCTGCTGCTGGTGTCGTTACCACTCTGGCTGGTACCGCCGCTGATTTTGGTGTTACCGCCGTTGATCTTTGGCTGGCTGACTTACCGCGTGATGAGTTACGACGTGCTGGCCGAGCACGCCACACCGGCCGAACGGCGCGCACTGGTGCGCCGCCACCGTATGCCGCTGCTGGCGATGGGTGTGATCACCGGGTATCTGAGTGCGGCACCGGCCATCGTTTGGGCTTCGGGGCTGTTGTTTGCCGCGCTGTTCTGGCTGCTGGTGCCGGTGGCCATCTGGATCTACACCTGGGTTTTCGCGCTTTCAGCGCTGTGGTTTGCCCATTACTGCCTGCAGGCGTTGAGCCAGCAGCGCTTGCCACAACCAGCATCCACCCTTGTCAAGGCGTTGCCCCATGAATGATGTTCGTACAACTGAAGCGCCCGGTTTTGGTTTGATCGTCGTCGGCGACGAAATCCTCTCAGGCAAACGCCAGGACAAGCATTTGGCGAAGGTGGCCGAATTGCTGGCAGCGCGCGGATTGCAACTGGGCTGGGCCGAATACGTGGGCGATGCGCCTGAGCGCATCACCGCCACGCTAAGGCGCGCGCTGGCATCGGGCGATGTGGTGTTTTCCACTGGCGGCATTGGGGCCACACCCGACGATCACACCCGCCAATGCGCGGCCAGCGCGTTGGGCGTGCCGCTGGCGCTGCACCCGCAAGCCAAAGCCTTGATTGAAGAACGTATGCGCGAGGTGGCTGCCGAGCAAGGCATGGCCTACGCGCCTGAACACGCCGACAACCAGCACCGACTGAACATGGGGGTCTTTCCTGTGGGGGCGGACATCATTCCCAACCCGTACAACAAAATTCCTGGCTTTTCGTGCCGAGCCAATAGGCAGGACAAGGCCCACACCTGGGGTGTCGCACTTCACTTTGTGCCTGGCTTTCCGGTGATGGCCTGGCCCATGATCGAATGGGTGCTGGATAAGCACTATGCCCAGTGGCAAGGCATGGACTGCCGCGAAGAACGTTCGGTGATCGTTTTTGGGGCCATGGAGGCCACGCTGACGCCGGTGATGGAACGCGTAGAGGCCGCTCACCCCGGTGTCAAAGTATTCAGCCTGCCCAGCGTCGATCATCCAGAGTACGGACGCCACATCGATTTGGGCGTCAAGGGTGCCCCACAAGCCGTGACGGCCGCCTACGCAGACCTTCGCGCCTGGTTAGAACCCTTTGGTTTGCGCTACGGCCCTGAAATGGTGCGCCAATAAATCGCCCCTCCTTGGTGCGTGTGTTGAATGCACTATTTTGGTGCATTTGAATGCGCTTGATCACATCAGGAGGGGCATATAAAGGCATCAAAGGCAGTCAAAAGCATGCGCTTGCAGGCACAATGATGGCCTGAGCAGCGAACGACAGCGCTTGGTCGATCGGCCATTGACTGGCATGGAACCTGCTAATTTTGGTGCACCCGTTCTTACAACCATTTCCCATAGGAGAGTACACAGATGGCCAAGTCCGTCGCCGACGTCATGAAACTGGTGAAAGACAACGAATGCCAATTCGTTGATTTCCGCTTCACCGATACCCGCGGCAAAGAGCAGCACGTTACCGTGCCTGTGTCGCATTTCGACGAGGACAAATTCTCCGACGGCCACGCCTTCGATGGTTCCTCCGTCGCTGGCTGGAAGGGCATTGAAGCCTCGGACATGCTGCTGATGCCCGACCCAGCCACCGCGCACGTTGACCCGTTCTTTGAAGAATCCACCCTGGTGCTGACCTGCGACGTGCTGGAGCCGGGCGACGGCAAGGCCTACGACCGCGACCCGCGCTCGATTGCCAAGCGTGCCGAGGCGTATCTGAAAGCCAGCGGCATTGGCGACACCGCCTACTTCGGCCCCGAACCCGAGTTCTTCGTCTTCGACGGCGTGCGCTGGAGCACCGAGGCGGGCCACAGCTTTTACCAGATCGACGAATACGAAGCGCCCTGGAACTCTGGGGCCAAGCTCGAAGGCGGCAATCGCGGCCACCGCCCTACCACCAAGGGCGGTTATTTCCCTGTGCCCCCGGTCGACAGCACGCACGACATGCGCGCCGAGATGGTGATGATTCTGGAGGCCATCGGCATTCCGGTCGAGGTGTTCCACCACGAGGTGGCCGGTGCCGGCCAGATGGAGATCGGCACCAAGTTCGCCACCCTGGTCGAGCGCGCCGACTGGACGCAGCGCCTGAAGTATGTGGTGTGGAACGTGGCCGACAGCTACGGTAAAACTGCCACCTTCATGCCCAAGCCCTACCACGGCGACAACGGCAGCGGCATGCACGTGCACCAGTCCATCTGGAAAGGCGGCAAGAATTTGTTTGCAGGCAAAGGTTACGCTGGCCTGAGCGACTTTGCGCTGCACTACATCGGCGGCATCATCAAGCACGCCCGTGCACTGAACGCCATCACCAACCCGTCCACCAACAGCTACAAACGCCTGGTGCCACACTTTGAAGCGCCGGTCAAACTGGCTTACTCCAGCCGCAACCGCTCGGCCTCGATCCGTATCCCGCACGTGATGAGCGACAAGGCGCGCCGCATCGAAGCGCGCTTTCCTGACCCCATGGCCAACCCCTATCTGTGCTTTGCGGCGCTGATGATGGCCGGTCTGGACGGCGTTGAAAACAAAATTCACCCCGGCGAGGCCGCCACCAAGGACCTGTACCACCTGCCGCCTGAAGAGGACAAGCTGGTACCCACCGTGTGCCACAGCCTGGATCAGGCGCTGGAAGAGCTGGACAAAGACCGCGCTTTTCTGACCAAGGGCGGCGTTTTCACCGATTCGATGCTCGACGCCTATATCGATCTGAAGATGGGCGAAGTCAACCGCGTGCGCGTGAATGTCAACCCGGTCGAATACGACATGTACTATTCGCTGTGATTGGATCGGCTGTGACCTGATCGCAACGATTGCACAAAAGTGGCGGCTGCGGCCGCCCTTTTTGCTTTTCAAGGGGAACGTCACATGGTGAATAGGTTCTAATTGATCAATATCTGGTCATTTACCATGTCTCGCGCCAAGCGCGGGACGAAGGACACCCTCTGTCATGAAACCCGTTTCGTTGTTGAATTCGTGCTTGCTGGCTGCCGTGGGCGCGCTGATGGCGTGGGCAACACCCGTTGCCGCCCAAGACCGCATTTACCGCTGCGGCAACGAGTACACCAACCAGGTCAAAGGCCGCAAGGACTGTAAGGTGGTCGAAGGCGGCAACATCACCGTGGTGCGTGGCACCATGCCTGCGGCCCAGCAAAACAGCGCACCATCGACATCGCCCGTGCGGCGTGCAGTCAGTACATCGTCATCATCGTCAACACCCCGCATCAACACGCCCCAGCAGCGCGCACGCGACTCGGACGCCAAGGCCATTCTGGAGCAAGAGCTGCGCCGCGCCGAAACCAAGCAGGCTGAGCTGGAAAAAGAATACAACAACGGCACGCCCGACAAAATTGGCGGCGAAGCCAAGAACTACCAGAAATACCTGGATCGTGTGGCCGAGATGAAGGCATCCATGGCGCGCAATCAAAGCGACATAGAAGGCATCAAGCGCGAAATTTCACGGTTGAAGTGACGCTGCGGCCATCGCTGGCCACACATTCCTGCCGCCGGTTTTTAACTCCATCGAAATTCCATGGCGGCCACTCCCAGACCCCACCCAGCCCGTTTCCAGGCGTTTGATCTGCTGGCCACCATGGTGGCCGTCGTCGATGCCACAGGCATGGTTATTTTTTCTAACGCTGCGCTGGAAGACGCGGTGGGCCTGTCCTGGCGCAGTATCGAAGGCACCTTGCTGTGCCAGCACTTTGTGGATGCCGATGCGCTTGAAAACGCGCTGGCGGGCGCGCGCGGCAACCAGTTTGCAGCCCTGCGCTACGACGGCCAGTTGATGCGCCACGGCGGCGGCATTCGGCCCGTGCACATCATCGTTGCCCAGACCGAAAAAGCGGGCGAAATCATCGTCGAGCTGCTGCCCCTGGAACAACAGGCCCGCCAAGAACGCGAAGAGCGTCTGGCCGACCAGACCCGCGCCAACAAAGAGCTGTTTCGCAATCTGGCACACGAAATCAAGAACCCGTTGGGTGGCATTCGCGGTGCCGCCCAGTTGCTGGAGATGGAAATCGACGGGCGCGAGCTGCGCGAATACACCCAGGTCATCATCCACGAGTCTGACCGTCTGCAACTGCTGGTTGATCGCCTGCTAGAGCCACACCGCCACGCGCAAATGATGGGCAACGTCAACATCCACGAGGTGTGCGAGCGGGTGCGATCGGTGGTGCTGGCCGAATTTGCCCGTGGACTGAAAATCGTGCGCGACTACGATGCTTCGATCCCTGAATTTCGCGGTGACCGCGAACAACTTATTCAGGCCGTTCTGAACGTGGTGCACAACGCCGCGCAGGCGTTGGCCGAGCGCATCGCCGCAGGCGACGCCCAGATCGTGCTGCGCACGCGTGTGCTCAGGCAGGTGACCATTGGCAAGCAGCGCTACCGGCTGGCACTGGAATTGCATGTCATCGACAACGGCCCTGGTGTGCCCGATTCGATCAAAGTGCACGTCTTTTCCCCCCTGGTGTCTGGGCGCGACGGTGGCAGCGGCCTGGGTTTGACCCTGGCGCAGACCTTCGTGCAACAGCATCATGGACTGATCGAGTTGGACAGCCAGCCCGGACACACGGATTTCAGTATCCTGATTCCCTTGCCCTGAACGCAGGGCCTGTTGCCAGGAGGTTCCCCCGCCATGAAGCCCATCTGGATCGTGGACGACGACCCGTCAATCCGCTTCGTGCTGGAAAAAGCACTGGCGCGAGCCAGTTTGCCCACGCGCTCGTTCACCAACCCGCGTGAAGTGCTGCAAGCCCTGAACGACGCCGCCGACGGCGATGGCAGTGCCCCTCAGGTGCTGCTCAGCGATATCCGCATGCCCGGTGGCAATGGGCTGGACTTGCTGGAAAAAATCAAAACCCGTCTGCCCGCCCTGCCCGTCATCATCATGACGGCCTACTCTGACCTGGACAGCGCCGTATCGGCCTTTCAAGGCGGCGCGTTTGAATATTTGGCCAAGCCGTTTGACGTGCCCAAGGCGGTGGAGCTGATCCAGCGTGCCGTAGCCGAAAGCCAGCGCGAATCCGAAGCCAGTGCCGAGCAGCAAACTGCCGCACCTGAAATGCTGGGCCAGGCCCCGGCCATGCAGGACGTGTTTCGCGCCATAGGCCGCCTGTCGGGCAGCAACGTCACCGTGCTCATCACCGGCGAATCGGGCAGCGGCAAAGAATTGGTGGCACGCGCACTGCACAAACACTCATCGCGGGCCAGCGGGCCTTTTGTCGCCATCAACACCGCCGCCATCCCCAAGGATTTGCTCGAAAGCGAGCTGTTCGGCCACGAGCGCGGTGCCTTTACCGGCGCACAAGCCATGCGCCGCGGCCGTTTCGAGCAAGCCGATGGCGGCACGCTGTTTCTGGACGAAATAGGCGACATGCCGTTTGATTTGCAAACGCGCCTGCTGCGCGTGCTCTCCGACGGGCAGTTCTACCGCGTGGGCGGCCACAGCGGTATCAAAGCCAATGTGCGCGTGGTGGCGGCCACGCACCAGCACCTGGAGCAGCGCGTGAAAGACGGCGCATTTCGTGAAGATCTGTACCACCGCCTGAACGTCATCCGCCTGCGCCTGCCGCCACTGCGCGAGCGACGCGAAGACATTCCCGCACTGGCGCGACACTTCTTGCAGCAAAGCGCGCAGCAACTGGGCGTGGACGCCAAACGCATTGCCGACGCTGCGCTGGTGCGCCTGTCCAGCTTTGCTTTCCCCGGCAACGTGCGCCAGTTGGAGAACATTTGCCACTGGCTGACGGTGATGGCCCCCGCCCAGGTCATTGAAGAAAAAGACTTGCCGCCAGAAGTGCTGGGCAGTGCCGCAGCACCTGCACCCACCGCCGCCGCCGTTCCCCTCGCTTCATCTGTCACTTCATCTGCCGCTTTACCTATCGACACACCCGCCAACACGTCCGGCACCCATGCGCCTTTGAGCACATTTACAAACGCATCCAATGCTTCTGAAAATATAGCTTACTCTGCAGATATACCAAGCGTCGAAGGCCAATTTGACGTAATAAATTCGACGCCTGAACGCACGGCACAGAAAGACTCAGACTCTTCCATCGTCATCGACCGCAACTTGCTGACCGACTGGGAGCGTGGCCTGGAAGCTGAGGCCGCCCGGCTGCTCGAAGCCGGCCAGGCAGACGTATGGAATCAACTGCTGGCCCGGGTAGAGTCGCGCCTGATTCTGGCCGCGCTGTCCAGCACACGCGGGCGCCGCATCGAAGCCGCCCAGCGGCTGGGCATTGGCCGCAACACCATCACCCGTAAGATTCAGGAATTGGGGCTGGACAACTGAAGACCGTTGGCACGACCGGCGCTGCGGTATTTGCAAGGGCTTACACCTTGACGCACGCGTGTCATGCGCGCATGCCAGACTGCGCACGTGGCTGGCCGATGCATGAATGGCAGGCCAGTTTTGAAGGAATTTCGTCACATGCATGCCCTCCCTAAATCCTTACAGCGTCAGCGCCCTGCCTCTTCTACCGCCAAGCTGGTTGCCGGGCTGATTGCCCGCCTGTGCCGCACGGCCTCAGAAGTGGTGCGTGCCAAAGCCATTGCGTCTTTGCTGCAGCCCCTCAGCCCTCTGGCTCTGCTGACGGTGGCCGATGGGGCTTTTGCTTGCGCCCTGCACGAAGGTGGGGTGCACGCAGGACAGATCGGCCATGTGGCCAGCGCTCAAGTGTCAGCACTGGCCGAATTTGCGTGGCAGGTGGAGCCTGCAGTATTCATCCAGGTGGCCGAGTTGCTGACGCCATCAGCCACCGCCAGTACGGCATTTGCCGCAGCCGCATTGGCCTTGCTGATGCGCCAGCTGCAAGCGGTAGCAGCCACAGAGCACGCTAACCTGGTGTCCTGAATTGCAAGTTCGTTGAACAAATCTACCGAGAATCGGGCACCGTGCGGCGTTGCAAAGCCTCGCGATACCGCCCGGTATCGCTACGTTTTGCGCCTTGCCTGGTGCCGATTTCGGCAGATTTTTCATTTCAACGAACTTACAACTCAGGACACTAGCGTAAGTGTCACGGGCGCATGGTCGCTCGGCTTGGGCCACTTGCGCGGTGTTCGATCCACAACGCAAGCACGCACCTGCCCCATCAATGGCGCGCTGACCAGGATGTGATCAATGCGCAGGCCGCGGTTTTTTTGGTAGCCGAGCATTCGGTAATCCCACCACGAAAAGCTTTTCTCGGGCTGCTCGAACAGCCGGAAAGCATCGGTTAGACCCAAGCCGAGCAGTTTTTGAAAATGTGCACGTTCTTCCACCGTGTGGTGAATGGTGTCTTTCAGGCCCATCGGGTCAAAGCTGTCGCGATCTTCTGGTGCGATGTTGAAGTCACCCAATAGCACCAAGCGCGGGTGCGCCGCCAGTTCTTCGTGCAGCCAGTCGCGCAGGCCGCGCAACCAGCTCATCTTGTATTCAAACTTGTCGGTGCCCGGTGCCTGGCCGTTGACAAAATAGCCATTGACCACGCGTACCGGCCCACCCGGTGCGTCCAACGTAGCGGTGATCACGCGCGCATTTTCATCCGTAAATCCAGGGATGTTCCGCACTACGTCAGTGGTTGCCGTGCGTGTGATCAAGGCCACACCGTTATAGGTTTTTTGGCCAAAAGTCACCGCCTGGTAGCCCGCTTCAGCCAAGGCGTTGTGCGGAAACTTGTCGTCGGTGAGCTTGAGTTCTTGCACCGCCAGCACATCCACCGGATTGGCCGCCAGCCAGTCCAGAACGTGCTGCAAGCGAGCGTTGAGAGAATTGACGTTCCAGGTGGTGATGTTCATGGTGATGCGTTTTTTCGACGGAAAGAAAGGTGCTTTTTTTGTTGACTGCCAAGGTATCACAAGGGTATGGATGGTCGATGTTTATAGTCGCCGTCACCGATGTGCCCTGCCCACTTCGTGCAACGCCAGCACCTCAGCCGCAGTAAGCCAGCGCCACTGGCCTGTCGCCAGGTCCGGCCCCAGCACCAGCGGCCCCACCTGCGAGCGATGCAGCGCATTCACCCGATTGCCCACCGCCGCCACCATACGCTTGACTTGGTGGTATTTGCCTTCGGTCAACGTCAGTTGCAGATGGCGCGAGGTCACGACCTGCGCTGCGGCGGCGCGCACGGGCCTGGCGTCGTCGTCCAGCACTACGCCATCCAGCAAGCGCTGTATCTGGCTGACCGCAAGTGGGTGTCGCACCGTCACTTCATACACCTTGGGCACATGGTAGCGTGGCGAATTCATGCGGTGAATGAATGCACCATCGTCCGAGAGCAGCAGCAGGCCCGTGGTGTCCTGATCCAGCCGCCCCACGGCCTGCACACCGGGCGATTTGACGCCACCAGGGCGCTGACGCAATGGCCCAGGCAGCAAGCTATAAACGCTGGGCCATGCCCCTGGCCGCTGCGAACACTCGTAGCCCGCTGGTTTGTTCACCAGCACATAAGCCCGTTCATGAAACTGCCACGATTGACGCTGTACGCTGAAAGTGGTCTGACCTGAAACGGCCAGCACCTCAGCCGCCGGATCAAGGCACACCGCATCCTCAACCGACACCAACCCGGCAACGATCAACCCCGCGCAGTGACGGCGCGTACCGAAGCCTTGAGAGTAAATGAGTTGATCCAGCCGCATGCCCTAAGCGACCTCGTTAACCATGATCGGCACTAATGCACAAGTCTTCATTTTCCGTTGTCGCACTTGTGCATATGTGATGGTGCGCGGCATCGCACAGATGCTTAATTTCGTTACCATGTTCATCGCATAAACACAGAGGGAGTTGATGTCTTGAATGCCTCTTTGGGCACAGCCAGTATTGTCGCTTGGCTATTGGCCATCTTGGGCTTGCTGGTCGGAATAACAGGCGTGACGCTGTATGCGGCACAACGCAAACGCATGGCTTCCAATCTCAAGAATCGGTTGCGGCATCCGCCTGCCCAATGGCCATTGAACCCGAGACCTTTAGCCAATAGAGCCGAGCGTCAAGTCTGGGCATGGCTGCGGCAAGTGTTCCCCGAGCATCAAATCATGATCAAGCTACCGGTGACGCGCTTTACCATGCCGCGCGAGCAAGGAGTTGCCAGTGAATGGTTTGAGGTGTTGAGCAGCGCGTACTGCACCTATACAGTTTCCAATACCAAAGGCCGTGTCATGGGCTGCCTTGACTTGGTGGGGCCGCATGGCTTGTCACGCGATAACCAGCACCTCAAGCAAACCTTGCTGGCGCAGTGCGGCATCGGTTATTTGGTGCTGACGGCGGACGCCCTGCCATCGGCAGAACAGCTGCGGGCTGATTT
Organism: Ottowia sp.; assembly: GCF_047975795.1. Taxonomy (GTDB): domain Bacteria; phylum Pseudomonadota; class Gammaproteobacteria; order Burkholderiales; family Burkholderiaceae_C; genus Ottowia. The sequence continues at coordinate 67,700 of NZ_JBKEEE010000017.1, forward strand.
CCTGGGTGTGGAGTTCGCCGATACGGCTGCGACTGCCACCGAACCAGCTCGTCTGGAGGAAGTGCGTAGACAACTGCACGAAGTGCTGGACCGCAATCGCAGTTTCCGGCACCAGCGCCTGTCCGGCGCTGGCACAGGCGCTGGTGACCTGCCTGGCGACTACCCCACCCCCTGGCCTCAGCCAGATTCGTTCCTCACACCGCTCGACAGCCGACGTGCCCCGCTGGAAGAACACCCACCGCAGCCCCAAGTCGCTCATCTGGCCGCCACGCGACACCGATAGGGAGGCAGGGAGCAGGTCAGCCCAATTCTGCATCACAGCCCATTCCATAAAAAAACCTCACTCCGCTGTTTTGCGGCAGTGAGGTTTTTTATCAGCCGCCAGCACCATGCATCTGCATCGGCGCTGGCGCAGCGGATCAAGACTCAGACGTTCACCGTCTTGGCCGTTTCAGCATATTCTTCAATCTGATCGAAGTTCATGTAGCGGTAAACGCTGTCTTTGTCGGCGTCAATGATGCCCATGGCCTGCTGGTACTCGGCCAGCGTAGGAATCTTGCCCAGCTTGGAGGCAATGGCCGACAACTCCGCGCTGCCCAAAAATACCTGCGTATTCTTGCCCAAGCGGTTGGGGAAGTTACGGGTGCTGGTGCTGATCACCGTGGCACCCTCGCGCACCTGCGCCTGGTTGCCCATGCACAGCGAGCAGCCGGGCATTTCGGTGCGAGCACCGGCGGTGCCAAAGGCGGCGTAATGGCCTTCCTTGATCAGCTCGCTCTCGTCCATCTTGGTCGGTGGTGCGACCCACAACTTGACCGGAATGTCACGCTGGCCGCCCAGCAGCTTGGCCGCGGCGCGAAAGTGGCCGATATTGGTCATGCACGAGCCGATGAAGGCTTCGTCAATCTTGGTGCCCGCCACATCGGACAGGGTTTTGGCGTCGTCCGGGTCGTTGGGGCAGCAGACGATGGGTTCCTTGATGTCAGCCAGATCGATCTCGATCACGGCGGCATATTCGGCGTCTTTGTCGGCCTCCAGCAGCTCGGGCTTGGCCAGCCACTGCTCCACTTTCTCGATGCGGCGCGCCAGAGTTTTGGCATCGGCGTAGCCGTCGGCAATCATGTTCTTCATCAGAACGATGTTGGAATTCAGGTACTCGATGATCGGCTCTTTGTTCAGCTTGATCGTGCAGCCTGCAGCAGAGCGTTCGGCTGATGCGTCGGACAGCTCGAACGCCTGCTCCACTTTCAGATCCGGCAAACCTTCGATTTCCAGCACGCGGCCAGAGAAAATGTTCTTCTTGCCCGCTTTGGCCACGGTGAGCAGCCCTTGCTTGATGGCGTACAACGGAATAGCGTGCACCAGATCGCGCAGCGTCACGCCGGGCTGCATCTGGCCTTTGAAGCGCACCAGCACGCTTTCGGGCATGTCCAGCGGCATCACGCCGGTGGCAGCGGCAAAGGCCACCAGGCCAGAGCCTGCCGGGAAGCTGATGCCGATGGGAAAGCGCGTGTGGCTATCACCGCCAGTGCCCACCGTGTCGGGCAGCAGCAAACGGTTGAGCCAGGAGTGAATCACCCCGTCGCCAGGGCGCAGCGCCACGCCGCCGCGCGTGCTGATGAAGGCGGGCAGCTCTCGGTGCGTTTTCACATCCACCGGTTTGGGGTAGGCGGCGGTGTGGCAAAAGCTTTGCATCACCAAATCGGACGAAAAGCCCAGGCAGGCCAAGTCTTTCAGCTCGTCGCGCGTCATGGGGCCGGTGGTGTCCTGGCTGCCCACGGTGGTCATCTTCGGCTCGCAATAGGTGCCGGGGCGAATGCCCTGCCCTTCGGGCAAACCGCAGGCGCGGCCCACCATTTTTTGTGCCAGCGTGAAACCGGCCTTGGATTCGGCAGGTGCCTGCGGCAGGCGGAACTCGGTCGAAGCGGGCAGGCCCAACGCTTCACGCGCGCGTGCTGTCAGGCCACGGCCAATGATGAGGTTGATACGCCCGCCCGCTTGCACTTCGTCCAGCAGCACTTGGCTCTTGAGTGCAAAGTCGGCCATTTTTTTGCCGTCTTTTTCAATCTTGCCGTCATAGGGGTAAATGTCGATCACGTCCCCCATCTCGAACTGGCTGACGTCAACCTCGATCGGCAGCGAGCCAGAGTCTTCCTGCGTGTTGAAGAAGATCGGCGCAATCTTGCCGCCCAGGGTGACGCCGCCAAAGCGCTTGTTGGGCACGAAGGGAATGTCAAACCCCGTGGCCCAAATGACGCTGTTGGTGGCCGACTTGCGGCTGGAGCCAGTGCCCACCACGTCGCCCACGTAGGCCACCAGATGGCCTTTTTTCTTCAGGTCTTCGATGAACTGCATCGGGCCGCGCACGCCGTCTTGCTCGGGTTTGAAAGCAGCGCCCTCGCGCGTGTTTTTCAACATCGCCAGGTAGTGCATGGGGATGTCGGGACGTGTGGTGGCATCCGGCGCGGGCGACAAATCGTCGGTGTTGGTCTCGCCCGGCACCTTGAAAACGGTGACGGTGATCTTGTCGGCCACCTTGGGGCGGCTGGTAAACCACTCGGCGTCGGCCCAGCTTTGCACCACCTCTTTGGCCTTGGCGTTGCCCGCCTTGGCTTTGACAGCCACGTCGTTGAAGTAATCGAACATCAACAGGGTTTTCTTCAGGCCCTCAGCGGCAATGCTGGCCACCTCGGCATCGTCCAGCAGTTCGATCAGAGGGTGCACGTTGTAGCCACCCACCATGGTGCCCAGCAGCTCAGTCGCCTTGGCCTTGTTGATCAGGCTCACTTTTTCATCGCCATGCGCCACTGCCGCCAGAAAGCTGGCCTTGACCTTGGCCGCATCGTCCACGCCAGGGGGTACGCGGTGGGTCAGCAGATCAAGCAAAAATGCCGTGTCTTCGCCTGCGGGAGGGTTTTTGATGAGTTCGATCAGATTAGCCGTCTGCTGCGCAGACAGCGCCAGTGGCGGGATGCCCAAAGCGGCGCGTTCAGCGGCATGGTCTCGGTAGGCTTTCAACATGGGGCGGTTCTCCTGTGGGCTAAGAGGGCTGGTGGTGCTGACCAATCAGTACGCCACCATTTTTTATAAACAGAAATCAGGTGTTAGCGCTTATCGCGCGGCGGAAACAGCTCACTTTTGAGGAGCGCTTTCCAGCACGCTGGGTGGTGGGTTGTCTTTCATTTGGGCGGCAAACAGCTTTTGCTCAGGCGCGGCGCATTCGTCGGCGATGCGGCGGCCTTGCGTCTGGCTCATCAGCATGGATTTGTTGCCCAGTTGCAGCCACAACGCCCCGGCGCGGTTGTCTTCCAGGCGCACGGCACCGGTGCGACTTTCCACCGGGTGCATGAAGTAGCGCTGCTTGCCTGCGGTGACTAAAAAGAAGCCGGGGTTTTTCTCATCCGCCGTGATGGTGACGTTGGCCCCCAGCTCGCACGGAATGCTGCCGGTGTGGATGCGCTTGGCGATTTCCAGCTCGGCATCGGTCAGGCGCGAGGTCAATGTCTCTACCGGCGTCTCAGACTCAACCGCTGCCGCCGTTTTGGCAGGGACCTTGCGCTTGGCGGTGGATTTTTTGCTGCTGGTTTTTTTCTTGGTGCTGGTTTTCTTTTTGGCCGTGGTTTTGGTTGTCGTTTTGGCTGCTGTTTTAGTGGCAGGCTTTTTGGCCGAAGTGGAGGACTGCGCCTGCGCAACCCCCAAGGGCAAAGCCAGCGCCACGATGGCGGCGATCAAAGCGTTTTTCATCTCAAAAGTCCTTCCTGAAGTACAACGTGGGTAATGGGTTTGTGATCTCAAGCAGTTGAAGGCGAGCCGATTTAAAGCGAGCCGATTTAAAACCAGCCCTGCGCTTGGGCAGGCAGACGCACCCCGGTGGCGTGCGCGCGCTCCAGCACTTGCCAGAAGTGCCGATAACTGGCCCGGTCATGCAAAGCACCGCCGTGGCTGATGGGTGCCCAGTCGGCGGCGGCAGCGGCCAGCAAAATGGTGACCGCCGTGTCCACCTGCCGCTCGTCGGGCGACATGGCTTCGATGATGGGGCGAATCTGGCTGGGGTGGATGCTCCACATGCGGGTGTAGCCAAATTCGCGCGCGGCGCGGCGAGCGGCCATGCGCATGGCGTCGGCATTATTGAATTCAGTCACCACGCAGTGCGAAGGCACTTTGCCAAAAGCGTGTGCGGCAGAAGCAATATCGAGTTTGGCACGCAGTACCAGCGGATGCGTGAATTGCCCTTCAATGCCCATGCCGTCGGCTGGAATGGCTCCGCCATGGGCAGACACAAAATCCATCAGGCCAAAGCTCAGCGACTGCACGCGCGGGTGGGCGGCAATGTCGAACGCACGGTGTACGGCAGCGGGCGATTCAATCAAAACTTGTAGCGGCAGATCTTTGCCACCGCTGCGCAAAATGGCGTTTTCAGCCAGTATTACATCGTCCACCGATTCCACTTTGGGAATCATGACGTAGCGCAGACGATGACTTGCTTTACCGACGATTTGCGCCATGTCGGCCTCGAACGCCGGATGATCGACCGGGTGCACGCGCACGCCCACTCGGGCATCAGGCGCTGCGGCCAGCGCCAGGTCAGTCACCAGTTGTGCATGCTCGGCCTCTGCGCCCACAGGTGCGCCGTCTTCGCAATCGAGCGTGACGTCGAACACGCAAGTGCCAAACTCCTCGGTCATCTCGGCCTGTAGTTGCAGGCTCTTGCGCATGCGCGCCTCCACCCCGCTGTAGTGGTCGCACACCGGCAGCAGGCCCGTTGCAGCCTGCGCGCCAAGAAGAACGTCACGGGGATGGGTCATGTCAAAAAAGGCTGTATGCATAAAGCCGCTTACCTCGGCTGGCTGCCATACAGCCCATGCCAGCGAACGCCGTGGAGCGGGCTTGGCCCGGCCACTGGCGTTGTCCCCCTCCGGGGGGAAGGCGCAAAGCGACTCAGGGGGAGCGTCAGAGCAAATGCTTGACGCCGTCCTTCTCGCCTTCCAGCTCAGCCAGGGTCTTGTCGATGCATTTTTGGCTGAAGGCGTCGATCGGCAAGCCTTCAACCACTTTGTATTCACCGTTTTCGCAGGTGACTGGAAAGCCGAACATCACCTCTTTGGGAATGCCGTACCAGCCTTGCGATGGAATACCCATGGTCACCCACTCGCCGCCCGTGCCCAAGGCCCAGTCGCGCATGTGGTCGATAGCGGCGTTGGCCGCCGAGGCGGCAGAAGACAAGCCGCGCGCTTCGATGATGGCCGCGCCACGCTTGCCCACGGTGGGCAAGAAGGTGTTTTCGTTCCAGTCCTGATCGTTGATCATGTCCTGCACGCTTTGGCCGTCGATGGTGGCAAAGCGGTAATCAGCGTACATGGTGGGCGAGTGGTTGCCCCAGACGGTCAATTTTTTGATGTCTTTGACGGCCTTACCGGTCTTGGCCGCAATCTGGCTGGCGGCGCGGTTGTGGTCCAGGCGCAGCATGGCGGTGAAGTTCTTGGCTGGCAGGCTGGAGGCCGACTTCATGGCAATGTAGGCATTGGTGTTGGCCGGGTTGCCCACCACCAGCACCTTGACGTTGCGGCTGGCCACTTTGTCCAGCGCCTTGCCCTGGGCGGTGAAGATTTGCGCGTTGGCCGCCAGCAGATCGGCGCGCTCCATGCCGGGGCCGCGCGGGCGGGCACCCACCAGCAGCGCGTAATCGGTGTCCTTGAAGGCGGTCATGGGGTCGGCATGGGCCTCCATGCCGACCAGCAGCGGAAACGCGCAGTCTTGCAACTCCATCATCACGCCTTGGAGCGCCTTTTGCGCTTTCTCGTCCGGGATTTCCAGCAATTGCAGAATGACCGGCTGGTCTTTGCCCAGCATCTCGCCCGAGGCGATACGGAACAACAGGGCATAGCCGATCTGGCCTGCGGCACCGGTAACTGCGACGCGAACGGGCTTTTTGCTCATGGTGAATTAACTCCAGCTTGTGATGGTGAAAAAGTGAATGGCTGCCGATGCGCCAGCACTTGCCGTACGCGTCACCAACAACCTGCGAAACGGCTTCAGAGTGTATCCGCGAAAACCCGCAGGGTCAATTTGTCTTGTGTCTTATATAAGATATGATTGAGCCAGATTTGGCACCCCATTGGCTTCCCGGCCATCCGTTTGCTTTCCCGCTTCACCATGGTTACCGCCGCACGTTCTTCCGCCGTTACCAGCGCCCTGTCGGCGGCTGACGCTGCACCCGCCTTGTCGACCGCCGGGTCAACCCCTGCATTCAGTCCGCTGTACCAGCAAATCAAAGGTTTGATTTTGCAAAGCCTGGAGTTGGGCGAGTGGAAGCCGGGCGAAGTCATTCCCAGCGAATTTGATTTGGCGGCGCGCTTCAAGGTCAGCCAGGGCACCGTGCGCAAGGCCATTGATGAGCTGGCCGCCGACAACTTGCTGGTGCGCCGCCAGGGGCGCGGCACTTTTGTCGCCACCCATGCAGAGCAGCACGTGCAATACCGCTTTTTGCGCCTGCAACCTGATCAAGGTAACGCCAACCAGGAAGGCCCCGCGCAGCGCGATGTGGTGGAGTGCAAGCGCCAGCGCGCCAATGCCGACATTGCCCGCGCCCTTGGCTTGCGCCCCGGCGATGCGGTGCTGCAAGCCCGCCGCCTGCTGCGCTTTGCCGGTGTGCCCACTATTTTGGAAGACCTTTGGCTGCCCGCTGGGCCGTTCAAAGGCTTGACGGCAGAGCGATTGGCCGACCACCACGGCCCGATGTATGCCTTGTTTGAAGCCGAATTTGGCGTGCGCATGGTGCGCGCCGATGAGAAGTTACGTGCCGTCCTGCCCGATGCGGCTCAGGCCCGTTTGCTGAATGTATCCACCAGCACCCCGCTGCTCAGCGTAGAACGCATGGCTTACACCTACAACGACACGCCAATGGAGCTGCGCCGCGGCCTGTACCGCACCGACACGCACCACTATCACAACCAGCTCAGTTAGGACGTCATGCACAGTCGGCGCATACCCACGCAGGCATCGCAGTCGCAATGGTGCTGTCAGCTTGTTGCGTTGCAATAGAATTTACGCCCTGCCGTTGGCATTTTTTGTTACAACATCAATACCCTTTCCCACGAAGGTCACCCTATGAGTGAAGCCACCAAACCCAGGCCAGAGTTTCGCAACATCAACGCGCTGCGCGACCTTCCCAGCTACCGATGGCCGCTGGCGGCCTTGGTGTCGGGTGCGCACCGCTTCAGCGGCGTGCTGATGTTCGTATTGCTGCCCTTCGTTATCTGGCTGTTCGACAAATCAGTGTCGTCTGAAATTTCATTTGGCCAATTCACCGCCGCGTTCAGCGCAGGTCTGTGGGGACTACCCGGCGCGATCATCAAACTGTTGGTGTTGGCGCTAATTTGGGCTTACCTGCACCATTTGATTGCGGGCGTGCGCCATTTGTACATGGACGCCACCCACTCAGTGACCAAGGAATTCGGCAGGTCATCTGCCATCGTGACGCTGGCGCTGAGCCTGGGTCTGACGGTGGTGCTGGGTGCCAAGCTGTTTGGCCTGTATTGATCTAGAGGAAGAAGGAGCAAATCCATGACTGTCAACTACGGCTCCAAGCGCACCGTTGTCGGTGCCCATTACGGCACCGCCGACTGGCTGGCGCAGCGCTTTACCGCCGCGCTGATGGTGATTTTCACGCTGGCGCTGCTGGCGCAGGTGGTCCTGACCAAGGGCCCCGTCGGTTACGACCTTTGGGCCGGCATCTTCTCCTCGCAATGGATGAAGGTGCTGACCTTCGCGGTCGTGGTAGCGCTGATCTGGCACGTGTGGGTCGGCATGCGCAACGTCTGGATGGACTACGTCAAACCAGTCGGCACGCGCCTTGCGTTGCAGGCACTGACGCTTGCTTGGCTGATCGGCTGCGCAGGCTGGGCCTTGCAGGTGCTGTGGCGTCTTTAAAGCCAAGCCTTTTCCATCAAGACACAAGAACTACTGAACCACGATCATGAGTTACACCAAAGATAAAGTCGTCACGCGCAAGTTCGATGTCGTGATTGTTGGCGCAGGCGGCTCCGGCATGCGCGCCTCGCTGCAACTGGCGCGCGCAGGGCTGAATGTGGCCGTGCTGTCCAAGGTTTTTCCCACCCGCTCACACACCGTGGCCGCACAAGGCGGGGTGGGCGCTTCGCTGGGCAACATGAGCGAAGACAACTGGCACTATCACTTTTACGACACCATCAAGGGATCCGATTGGCTGGGCGACCAAGATGCCATCGAATTCATGTGCCAGCAAGCGCCCAAGGTGGTGTACGACCTGGAACACATGGGCATGCCGTTCGACCGCAATGCCGATGGCACCATTTACCAGCGCCCCTTTGGCGGACACACCGCCAATTACGGCGAAAAACCGGTGCAACGCGCCTGCGCCGCAGCCGACCGCACGGGCCACGCCATGCTGCACACGTTGTACCAGCAGAACGTGGCGGCGCGCACCACCTTCTTCGTCGAATGGATGGCGCTGGATCTGGTGCGCGATGCCGAAGGCGACGTGGTGGGCGTGACCGCCATCGAAATGGAAACCGGCGACTTCTACGTGCTGCACGCTAAAACGGTGTTGCTGGCCACCGGTGGCGCTGGGCGCATCTTTGCCGCCAGCACCAACGCTTTCATCAACACCGGCGATGGTCTGGGCATGGCGGCGCGCGCAGGCATTCCGCTGCAAGACATGGAGTTCTGGCAATTCCATCCCACGGGCGTGGCCGGTGCGGGCGTGCTGCTGACCGAAGGCTGCCGTGGCGAAGGGGCTATCTTGCGCAACTCGGACGGCGAGCGCTTCATGGAACGCTATGCGCCCACGCTGAAAGATTTGGCACCGCGCGACTTCGTTTCACGCTCAATGGATCAGGAGATCAAGGAAGGCAGAGGCTGTGGCCCCAACAAGGACTACATCATGCTCGACATGACCCACCTGGGCGCAGACACCATCCACAAGCGCCTGCCTTCAGTAGAAGAAATCGGCCACAACTTCGCCAACGTGGACATCACCAAAGAACCGATTCCCGTGGTGCCCACCATTCACTACCAGATGGGCGGCATTCCCACCAATATCCACGGCCAGGTCAGCGTGCCGCGCAATGGCGAATTCAACACCCCCATTCAGGGCCTGTACGCCGTGGGCGAATGCTCATGCGTCAGCGTGCATGGGGCTAACCGCCTGGGCACCAACTCGCTGCTCGATTTGCTGGTATTCGGCAAATCGGCGGGCGACCACATCGTGGCGCACCACACCCAAGGCGCTTTCAAACCGCTGCCTGCCGATGCCGCTGACCGCTCGCTGGAACGACTGAACCGGCTTGAAGCTGCCACCGACGGCGAGTACCCCCAGAGCATTGCCAATGACATCCGCAGCACCATGCAGTCGCATGCGGGCGTGTTCCGTACGCAAGCCACCATGGACGAAGGCGTGCAAAAAGTGGCCGAGCTGCGCGAGCGCGTCAAAGGCCTGGGCCTGCAAGACCACTCGCGCGTGTTCAACATGGCGCGCCAGGAAGCGCTGGAGGTCGAAAACCTGATTGAAGTGGCCCAAGCCACTATGGTGTCGGCAGCCGCCCGCAAAGAATGCCGTGGTGCCCACACCGTGCTGGACTACGAACGCCCGGCCGACGATCCTGCCGCTCCGCTGGGTCGTGACGACGTCAACTGGATGAAGCACACCCTGTGGTCATCTGACAGCAACAGCCTGGACTACAAACCAGTGCGCATCAAACCGCTCACGGTAGAAACCATTCCTCCCAAAGTCCGCACGTTCTGACCCTCGCCTCAGACCCCAAGGAAACCACGATGCAAAAACGCACCTTCAGTATCTACCGCTACGACCCGGACAAGGATGCCAAACCGTATATGCAAACGGTGGACATTGAACTGGAAGGCAACGAGCGCATGCTGCTTGACGCACTCATCAAACTCAAGGCCAAGGACCCATCGCTGTCGTTTCGCCGTTCGTGCCGCGAAGGCGTGTGCGGTTCTGACGCCATGAACATCAATGGCAAAAACGGTTTGGCCTGCCTGACCAACCTGCGCACGCTCAAAGACCCCATCGTACTCAAGCCCCTGCCCGGCTTGCCGGTAATCCGCGACCTGATCGTGGACATGACGCAGTTCTTCAACCAGTACGATTCGATCAAACCGTACTTGATCAACCACACGCCGCCACCTGAAAAAGAGCGCCTGCAATCGCCTGAACAACGCGAAGAACTGAACGGCCTGTACGAATGCATTCTGTGCGCGAGCTGTTCCACCAGTTGCCCCAGCTTCTGGTGGAACCCCGACAAATTTGTCGGCCCGGCCGGTCTGCTGCAAGCCTATCGCTTTTTGGCCGACAGCCGCGACCAGGCCACCGGTGAGCGCCTGGATAATCTGGAAGACCCTTACCGCCTGTTCCGCTGCCACACCATCATGAACTGCGTGGACGTGTGTCCCAAGGGACTGAACCCCACCAAAGCCATCGGCAAAATCAAAGAGTTGATGGTGCGGCGTACGGTTTGATGGACACACAGCCGATCGATGCGCACGCCCTAGGCAAGCTGAAATGGCGCTGCCGCCGGGGCATGCTTGAAAACGATCTGCTGATCGAGCGCTTTTTTCAGCGTCATGAAACGCAGTTGACTGCCCGCCATGCCGCTGCGCTGACACAATTGATGAACCTGTCTGACAACGACCTGCTGGATTTGTTGTTAAGACGCAAAGACCCCGACGATGAATTGAATTCGCCCGATGTGCGGGAAGTGCTCCACATGCTGCGGCCATCGGCCCGCAGCCCTTGAAAGAACCAGACAGCACGCCGCCTTCGCCCTTCACCCCTTTGAGAAAGCAGATGACCATGAAACTCTCCGACAACAAAGCCACCCTATCCTTTTCCAACGGCAATCCTGAGATTGAACTGCCGCTCTACGAAGGCACGATCGGCCCCGAAGTCATCGACATCCGCAAGCTGTACGCTCAAACGGGCAAATTCACTTACGACCCCGGCTTTCTCTCCACCGCAGCGTGCCAGTCGGCTATCACCTACATCGATGGTGACAAGGGCGAATTGCTGTACCGTGGTTATCCCATCGAGCAGTTGGCCGAAAAGTGCGATTACCTCGACACCTGCTACCTGCTGCTCAAAGGCGAATTGCCCGACGCCAGCCAGCGCGACGAATTCCACAAGCTCGTCACCCGCCACACCATGGTCAACGAGCAAATGCAGTTCTTCCTGCGCGGCTTTCGCCGCGACGCCCACCCCATGGCCGTGCTGACGGGCCTGGTGGGCGGCCTGTCGGCCTTCTATCACGACTCCACCGACATCCATAACCCGGCGCACCGCGACATTGCCGCCATCCGCCTGATCGCCAAGATGCCCACCCTGGTGGCCATGGCCTACAAATATGGCCGTGGCGAGCCTTACATGTACCCGCAAAACAGCCTCAGCTACGCAGGCAACTTCATGCGCATGATGTTCGGCACGCCTTGCGAAGACTTCCAGGTCAACCCGGTGATTGAAAAGGCGCTGGATCGCATCTTCATCCTGCACGCCGATCACGAACAAAACGCCTCCACCTCCACCGTGCGCCTGTGCGGCAGCTCCGGCACCAACCCGTTTGCCGCCATTGCCGCTGGTGTGGCCTGCCTGTGGGGCCCGGCCCACGGCGGTGCCAATGAAGCCGCCCTGAACATGCTCGAAGACATCCAGAAAATGGGCGGCGTGTCCAAGCTCGGTGAGTTCGTGGCGCAGGTCAAAGACAAGAATTCCAACGTCCGCCTGATGGGTTTTGGCCACCGCGTGTACAAAAACTACGACCCGCGCGCCAAGCTGATGCAGCAAACCTGCAACGAAGTGCTGAAAGAGCTGGGCCTGGAAAACGACCCCCTGTTCGCGCTGGCCAAAGCACTGGAAAAGATTGCCCTGGAAGACGATTACTTTGTTCAACGCAAGCTCTACCCCAACGTCGACTTCTATTCCGGCATCGTGCAGCGCGCCATCGGCATCCCGGTCAACCTGTTCACCGGCATCTTTGCGCTGGCCCGCACCGTCGGCTGGATTGCACAACTGAACGAGATGATTGGCGATCCTGAATACAAAATCGGTCGCCCGCGTCAGCTCTACACCGGTTCACCCCGCCGCGACGTGCCTTGAGGCGCTTTGGCCACTTTGCACCCCAACCCGCCTCTTCGGCGGGTTTTTTCATTGGTGATGCGGATCCTTCGCTTCTGAAAATCGGCACTATCGCGCCACGAAAAACTGGCACGCAGCCATACAAATCGCGACACCATCCATCTTCAATAACGATGTCTCGATGACTTTCATCTGAGAAAATAAAGTTAACCATCGTCAAACACGATACTTCCGCACCATTCACTTGTGTCTTCGCTTGCAGCCATGCGCCCTTCTGAACGCAGTTTTGCCCGCCGTCTGGACCTGACTTCGCTCCAGTTATTCGTGGCCGTGTGCGAGACGGGCAGCATCGGCAAGGCAGCCGAGCGCGAATTCATGGCCGCTTCTGCCGTCAGCAAACGCCTGAGCGATCTGGAGTCCATGCTGGGCACGCCCCTGCTCTACCGCCACGCGCGCGGAGTCCGCCTGACGCCTGCCGGGCAAAGCCTGTTGCACCACGCACGCGCCGTGCTGTTCGGTCTGGAGCAAATGCAAAGCGACTTATCTGAGTACGCCGATGGCGTGCGCGGCCACGTGCGCGTGCATGCCAGCATTTCAGCCATCGTGCAGTTTTTGCCTGAAGATCTGGGACGCTTTGTGCGCCAGCACCCGCAGGTCAAGATTGACCTGGCAGAGCATCTGTCCAGCAACGTGGTGCGCGCGGTGCGCGAAGGCGCGGCCGACATTGGCGTCTGCAACACCAGCGCACTGGCCGAGGGCGGTAACACCTTGCACTTGCGCCCTTACCGGCATGACCATTTGGCTTTGATTGTGCCCGCAAGGCATGCTTTTAGCGCACGAGCAGCTATCAATTTTGAAGAAACTCTGAGTGAAGACCACATCGGTTTGCACGCGGGCAGTTCGCTGTCTCAGGCCATGCAGCAAGCAGCGGCGCGCGTCGGGCGTTCCATCCGCCTGCGCATTCGTGTCACCAGCCTGGACGCCATGTGCCGCATGATCGACAACGGCCTGGGGCTGGGCGTGATGCCGCAACGCGCTTTCGAGCTGATACACGGCACAGGACGGCTGCGCACCATTGCTTTGGCTGATGCCTGGGCGCAGCGTGACATTGGCCTGATTGCACGCGACTTCGACACCCTGCCCGTAACGGCGCGCACGCTGGTCGAGCACCTGCACGCCAGCCCTGACACATCCGCAGCACCACTGGAGCGCACCGCATAAAATTTTGCCCTTGCCACCCATGATGAAACCCTTGCAATGACCACACGCATGAACGCACGCACGCTGTACGACAAGATTTGGGACGAACACGTTGTCCACACCGAAGAAGACGGCACTGCCGTGCTCTACATCGACCGCCACCTGGTACACGAAGTCACCAGCCCACAGGCCTTTGAAGGTCTGCGGCAGGCCGGTCGCAAGGTCTGGCGCGTCAGCTCTATCGTCGCCACCGCCGACCACAACACCCCCACCACCGGCTGGGAGCGTGGCTACGACGGCATCGACGACCCCATCAGCAAAGAGCAAGTCACCACGCTGGACGCCAACATCAAGGCCCACGGTGCGGCGGCGTTCTTTCCCTTTTTGCACCAACGCCAAGGCATCGTGCACGTCATTGGCCCTGAAAACGGTGCCACCCTGCCCGGCATGACCGTGGTTTGCGGCGACAGCCACACCAGCACCCACGGCGCATTTGGCGCGCTGGCCCACGGCATCGGCACCAGCGAGGTCGAGCACGTGCTGGCCACCCAGACCCTGCTGGCCAAGAAAGCCAAAAACATGCGGATCTTGGTCAACGGCAAGGCCGCCCCCGGCGTCACCGCCAAAGACATCGTGCTGGCCATCATCGGCCAGATTGGCACCGCTGGCGGTACCGGCTACACCATCGAATTTGGTGGCGACGCCATCAAGGCCCTGAGCATGGAAGGCCGCATGACGGTATGCAACATGGCCATCGAGGCCGGTGCGCGCGCTGGTCTGGTGGCTGTGGACGACAAAACCATCGAGTACGTCAAAGGTCGTCTGCTCGCCCCCGGCACCGACACGGCCAGCGGCCAATTTGTGGGCGGCCCTGAATGGGATCAAGCGGCAGCTTACTGGAGCACGCTGCATTCCGACCCAGATGCCCAGTTCGACACCGTGGTCGAGCTGAATGCGGCGCAAATCGTGCCCCAAGTCACCTGGGGCACCAGCCCCGAGATGGTGCTGGGCATCGACGGTCACGTGCCCGACCCCGACAAGGAAAAAGACGACACCCGGCGCAATGCCATCGAACGCGCCTTGACCTACATGGGCCTGGAGCCGGGCAAGGCGCTGAACGATGTACACATCGACAAGGTATTCATCGGCAGTTGCACCAACAGCCGCATCGAAGACATGCGCGAAGCCGCCGCCGTGGTGAAAAAGCTGGGGCAAAAAGTAGCGGGCAACGTCAAGCTGGCGTTGGTCGTGCCCGGCTCTGGTCTGGTCAAAAAACAGGCCGAGGCTGAAGGGCTGGACAAGATATTCACCGCCGCCGGTTTTGAGTGGCGTGAACCCGGTTGCAGCATGTGCCTGGCCATGAACGCCGACCGGCTGGAACCCGGCGAGCGCTGCGCCTCCACCAGCAACCGCAATTTTGAAGGCCGCCAGGGCAACGGCGGACGCACCCACCTGGTCAGCCCGGCCATGGCCGCCGCCGCCGCCGTGCATGGGCATTTTGTCGACGTGCGTCGCTTTGCCTAATGATCTGATGACCTGCTTTCCAAAGCGTTTCACCTTCGTCATCCACTTCAAGAACTGGTCATGACACGCCTGAAACTCGCCTTACTCACTGTCGCCACGCTGGCGGGCTGCAACACTTGGCAAGGCGTCAAGCAAGACGCCAAACAAGTGGGTGGCACCGTCACCCACGCCGTCGGCACCGGCCTCGATAAGGCTGGTGATGGCCTGAACACGGCGGGCGAAAATGTCAAAGGCGTCAGCAAATAAATCCGTTGCACTCAAACCCGCCACACCATGCGCCACCACCCACCAAACCGCACACCAAGGAAAAACACCGCATGAATCCTTTCACCGTACACCGGGGCATCGTTGCCCCCATGGACCGCGAAAACGTCGACACCGACGCCATCATCCCCAAGCAGTTCCTCAAATCAATCAAGAAAACCGGCTTCGGCCCCAACCTGTTCGACGAGTGGCGTTATCTGGACAAGGGCGAACCGGGCATGGATCCGGCCACCCGCCGCCCCAACCCTGATTTCGTGCTGAACCAGCCACGCTACCAGGGCGCATCCGTGCTGATCGCGCGCAAAAACTTCGGCTGCGGCTCCAGCCGCGAGCACGCGCCCTGGGCGCTCGACCAATACGGCTTTCGGGCTATTGTGGCCCCCAGCTTTGCCGATATTTTTTTCAACAACTGCTTCAAAAACGGCCTGCTACCCATCGTGCTGCCTGAGACCGTCGTCGCCAAGCTGTTTGACGAAGTAGCGGCTTTCCCCGGCTACGAACTCACCGTCGATCTGGAACGCCAGGTGATCGTCAAGCCCGATAGCACCGAGATCGCCTTTGACGTGCAACCCTTTCGCCGCTACTGCCTGATGAACGGCTTTGACGACATTGGTCTGACGCTGCGCCACGCCGACAAGATCAAGACCTTCGAGGCCAATCGGCTGGCCACCAAGCCTTGGTTAAGCCATTCAGTGACATCCCCCTGAGCGGCTGACGCCGCATCCTCCTTCTCTCTGCGGGAAGGAGTACCACGCCGACAGCTGGTGCAAGCCTGCTCCGTAGCATCTGCTGGAACTTGCCGGGGCCTGACGACGATCCCGGGATTTATTAGTCAAATTAGCCGCTGATGCAATAAAAACCTGCACCAAAAGCTACCAAAATAGAAGCAACCTCATGAAAATCGCCATTCTCCCCGGTGACGGCATCGGCACCGAAATCGTCGCCGAAGCCGTCAAAGTCCTGAAAGCACTGGATCTCAAGTTTGAGATGGAACAAGCCCCCGTGGGCGGTGCCGCCTACGACCAGCACGGCCATCCGCTGCCCGAGGCCACACTCAAGCTGGCCAAAGAATCAGACGCCATCCTGTTCGGTGCCGTGGGCGACTGGAAGTACGACACGCTGGATCGCCCGCTGCGGCCTGAGCAAGCCATCCTGGGCCTGCGCAAGGCGCTGGGCCTGTTTGCCAACTTCCGCCCCGCCATTTGCTACGAGCAGCTCACCCACGCCTCCAGCCTCAAGCCCGAACTGGTGGCGGGTCTGGACATCCTGATCATCCGCGAGCTGACGGGCGACATCTACTTTGGCCAGCCGCGTGGCCGCCGCCAGGCACCCGACGGGCACTTTCCCGGTGCCGAAGAAGCCTTTGACACCATGCGCTACACCCGCCCGGAGATCGAGCGCATTGCCCGCGTGGCGTTTGAAGCGGCGCAAAAGCGCGCCAAGCGCGTCACCAGCGTCGACAAAGCCAATGTGCTGGAAACCTTCCAGCTCTGGAAAGACGTGGTGACCGAGGTGCACAAAGACTACCCGGATGTAGCGCTGGACCACATGTACGTCGACAACGCCGCCATGCAACTGGTCAAAGAGCCGAAAAAGTTCGACGTTGTGGTCACCGGCAACATGTTCGGGGACATCCTTTCGGACGAAGCTTCCATGCTCACCGGCTCCATCGGCATGCTGCCCTCGGCCAGCCTGAACGACAAAAAACAGGGCCTGTACGAACCCAGCCACGGCAGTGCCCCCGACATTGCCGGCAAAGGCGTGGCGAACCCTCTGGCAACGATTTTGAGTGCAGCCATGATGTTGCGCTTTTCCCTCGGCCAGCCCGAGGCCGCCGAACGCATCGAGGCGGCGGTGAAAAAGGTGCTGGCCCAAGGGCTGCGCACGCCCGACATTCACAGCGAAGGCACCACGCGCGTCGGCACGCGCGAGATGGGCGAGGCGGTGGTCAAAGCGCTCTGACACTCTGAAAGCAACCCGCCATGGCCCCACCCCAACTGCTCGTTTTCGACGTTTTTGGCACCGTGGTGGACTGGCACGGCTCCATCGCCGCCGAAATGGCCCGCCTGTACCCGCAGGTGGACAGCAACGCCTTTGCCCTGGCCTGGCGCGCTGGTTACAAGCCCACCATGGCGCGGGTCATGTCGGGCGAGCTGGGCTGGACACGCATCGACGATTTGCACCGGATGATCCTAGACGACATCCTGCCCGGCTTTGGCCTGAGCAACATGCCAGAAAACGAGCGCCGCAGCCTCAACCGTGTGTGGCACCGCCTGCACCCCTGGCCCGACGTGGTGGCGGGCCTGGCGCGCCTGAAGCGCCAGCATCTCATCAGCACCCTGTCCAACGGCAACATTGGCCTGTTGACCCACATGGCCAAACACGCGGGCCTGCCCTGGGACTGCGTGCTGTCGGCCGAAGTGTTC
Source organism: Ottowia sp. (assembly GCF_047975795.1). Lineage (GTDB taxonomy): Bacteria > Pseudomonadota > Gammaproteobacteria > Burkholderiales > Burkholderiaceae_C > Ottowia. Next base: position 85,238 of record NZ_JBKEEE010000017.1, read on the forward strand.
CGCGCCTACAAACCGGATGCGCGCGTGTACCTGGGCGCGGCTGATTTGTTCGATTTGCAGCCTGGCCAAGTCATGCTGGTGGCCGCCCATCAGGACGACCTGGCCGCCGCCCGCGCCAGCGGCCTGCAAACCGCCTATATCGAACGCCCTTTTGAGTTTGGCGCGCAGCAACCCAAAGACGTTTCCCCCCATCCCGACAACACCTTGCACGCCCGAGATTTTGGGCACCTCGCCGATCAACTGGATGCGCACCGTCTTGCATGACGCTTTGTATTAATCGCTGCGCCTGCACAGAAGAAAAAAACAAAGCGGCACAGGCCTATTTTGCTATGTTTTTCATATCTTCTAATGCCCGCTGCATCTGCATCAAAGGCCAGTTTTACCGGCAAGCGCATTGATCCTGCACATCGGGTTGAAACTCGCCTGAAAAGCGTTGACCATGCCCGTGCGAGGCTTGGTTTTTGTTACGCTTGGCTTTATGCCTGCATTGCCCATCACCTCTTTCTTTGACCGTTTGTTTTTGCATGCGCCTGGCGCAGCCCAGCCTGCCTCAGGCAGCGCACAGCGTCGTCTGCACCATGGACTGAGCCGGGCCGCACGGCTCGCCAGTTTGGTCGCAGTCGCGCTGGCGTTGGGGTCTGAGGCAGCCACGGCGGCGGATACCTTCAGCGTGGCCTCTTTCACCCCACAGGGCGAAGTGGCGCGGGTGCGCCAGATCACCGCCCGCTTCAGCGTAAACATGGTCGCCTTTGGCGACCCCAAAGCAGCCGCGCCATTCACCGTCAGTTGCGACGATGCCAGCGCCTCCAAAGGCCAGGGCCGTTGGATCAGCGCGCGCGAATGGGTGTACGACTTCGATGCCGCCCGGCCCCCGGGGGTGCGCTGCCAGGCACATCTGGTTTCAGGCACTCAATCGGCTTCTGGTGCGGATTTAAAGGGCACAAGCAGCTATCTTTTCAATACTGGTGGGCGTTTGTTCAATATATGCGTTCGGGCACTGGTCGCATCATTGAAGAAGAACAAATCTTTGTAATGCACCTCAACGGCCCAGCTACTCCCGAAAGCGTGCAGGCCCATATGTGGTGCGCCGCCGATGGCCTGGGCGAACGCATACCGATTACGTTGGTCACCGGCGACGAGCGCACTGCCTTGCTCAAGACCCAGGGACTGACGCAGGCGGACGAAAAAACCCCGCAAAGCATCTTTACCCTGCGCTGCAACCGCCGTCTCAGCCCCGACAGCCGGGTGCAACTGGTGTACGGCCCCGGTGTCAGCACGCCCAGCGGTGTGCCCAACCAGGTTGAAAAGCGCTTCACGTTCCAGGTGCGCCAGCCGTTCACGGCGAGCATGAGTTGCCAGCGCGAAAACGCCCAGGCCGCGTGCATGCCGATCCACCCCATCTCACTGCATTTCAGCGCACCCGTGCCGCGCCGCCTAGCCGAGCAGGCGCGCCTGCGTTCTGACAAAACCGAATACAAACCCGTGTCCGAGGCCAACGCCGACCCCGAGGCGCTGATCGAGCGCGTGCTGTTTCCTTCCCCCCTGCCGGAGCGCACCGACCTCACCCTCAGCCTGCCCAAGGATCTGAAAGACGCCAGTGGCCGCTCATTGGCCAACATCGCCAGCTTTCCGCTGAAAACCGCCACCGGCCCCATGCCGCCGCTGGCCAAGTTTGCCGCTGCACCGTTTGGCATCGTCGAGCGCTTTGCCGAAGGCCCGGACGGCCCGGCGCTGATGCCGCTGACGCTGCGCTATGTCGAGCCGACCTTGCAAGCCCAGGCGCTGCAAATCAGCAGCTTGCAACCCGGCACCGACGCCGACATCATCACCTGGTACCGCCGGATCGAGGGCTTTGATACCGGCGATGTTTCTCGCAGCGTGGCCCAGCGCCTGGCGCGCGGGCCGCTGCCCAAACCATTTCCGGGCGATAAATGGTCTGAGGGCTGGGTAGAAACACGCGCCCTCTCGCTGCTCAAAGGCTTGCCCAAGGTACAAACCATGGACGTGCCGCCCAAGCCCAAAGGCGACGAACGCCCGTTTGAAGTGGTGGGCGTGCCGCTCAAGCCTGGCTTTCATGTGTTGGAGCTGGCCTCGCCGCGGCTGGGCACTTCGCTGCTGGACGAGCGCTATGGCACCCAACGCCCCATGTACGTGCGCACGTCGGTGTTGATCACCAATCTGGGCGTGCACTTCAAGCAAGGGCGTGATGGCCATGCGCTGGCCTGGGTGACCACACTGGACAAGGGCCAGCCCGTCAAAGATGCAGCCGTGCGCGTGTCCGACTGCAAAGGCAAGCTGCTGGCCGAAGCCCGCACCGACGCCCAGGGGCTGGCACGCCTGAGCAAGCTGCCATCCGAGGCAGTGGCCTGTTTTGATGAAGTGAATGACCGCAGCTACCGCTCCAGCGCGCTGTTCGTCAGCGCGCGCTCAGGCCAAGGCACAGATCAGGAACTGGCCTTCACCTGGTCGGACTGGCAACGCGGCATCGAGCCGTGGCGCTTTGGCGTGCCCACCAGCCAAGACCCGAACCCAACGACACGTCTCCACACCGTGTTCGACCGCACCTTGGTGCGCGCGGGCGAAACCGTATCGATGAAGCACCTGCTGCGCACCGAAACTTCAGGCGGCTTTGGCCTGCCTAAAGCCAACCCTGACACGCTGGTCATCACCCACCTGGGCAGCGGCAAACAATACACCCAGCCTTTGAGCTGGCGCGGCACCGCCACCGGCGGGCGCAGCGCCGAATCGACCTTTGCCGTGCCCGCCGCCGCCCATCTGGGAGCCTACGAGCTGACGCTGGGCACCGCCACCAAAGACGGTGTTTACCCGTCGTTCACCAGCGGCCAGTTCCGCGTGGAAGAATTTCGCCTGCCGGTGCTGCAAGGCCAGATCGGCCCCGCAAGCCAAGACCCACTGGTGGCCGTCAGCAGCGTGCCGCTGCAATTGCAAATCAACTATGTCGCCGGTGGCCCTGCGGGCGGGCTGCCGGTGCGCGTGTCAGCCTTGATGCACGACAAAGCCCTGTGGTTTCAAGATTACGAAGGATTCAGTTTCGATCCGCCCGGCGCTGCGGCCTCGGCAGATCCACATGGCGGCGATGGCGCTCCGGCCACCACCACCGGCAGCGCCCCGCGCGTGGTGGCCGACAAACTGCCCGTCACCCTGAACGCCAAAGGCACGGGCCAACTCGATCTGGCCGATTTGCCTGCCGCACCGCGCCCGCAAAATTTGCGCATTGAAGCCACTTTTGCCGACCCCAATGGCGAAATGCAGGCACTCAGCCACAACACCACGCTGTGGCCTGCCGCCGTGCTGACGGGCATCAAGGCCGATGACTGGGTGTCGGCGGGCGACTCGGTCAAGCTCACCGCCGTGGCGCTGGACTTGCAAGGCCAGCCCAAGGCGGGCGTGCCGATGGACGTGCGCGCCGTCGCCCGCATCACCACCAGCAGCCGCAAGCGCATGGTGGGCGGGTTTTACACCTACGACAACCGCACCGAAACCAAAGACCTGGGCACCGTGTGTACCGGCTCCAGCGACGCGCGCGGCCTGCTGGTGTGCGACGCCAAACTGGCCGAACCGGGCGAGATCGAGCTGGTAGCCACCGCCCGCGACAGCCAGGCGCGCACCGCGCAAGCGGCCAGCACCGTGTGGGTCACGCGCCAGGGCGAGCTGTGGTTTGGCGGCCAGAACCACGACCGCATGGACGTGCTGCCCGAGAAAAAAACCTACCAGCCGGGCGAAACCGCCCGCTTTCAGGTGCGCATGCCCTTTCGCTACGCCACGGCGCTGGTGGCGGTCGAGCGCGAAGGCGTGGTCAGCACCCAAGTCATGGAACTGCGCGGCAGCAACCCCACCGTGGATCTCAAGGTAGACGCGAGCTGGAGCCCCAATGTGTACGTCAGCGTGCTGGCGCTGCGTGGGCGCGTGTACGACGTGCCCTGGTACAGCTTTTTCACCTGGGGCTACAAAACCCCACGCGACTGGTGGCGCGCCTTCTGGCACGAAAGCAAGGACTACGTGGCCGCCACGCCGCTGGTCGATTTGAGCAAACCCGCCTTCCGGCTGGGCATGGCCGAAATTCGCGTCGGCACCGCCGCGCACCAGTTGGCCGTGGACGTCAAAGCCGACAAACTCAGCTACCCCGTGCGCGCCAAAGCGCAGGTAACCATTTCCGTCAAACGCCCCGACGGCCAGCCCGCCGCAGGCGCTGAAGTGGCGCTGGCCGCCGTCGACCAGGCCCTGCTGGAGCTTAAGCCCAACACCAGCTGGAAACTGCTGGAGGCCATGCTGAGCCGCCGATCATGGGGGGTGGAAACTTCTACCGCGCAAATGGAAATCGTGGGTCGGCGCCACTACGGCCGCAAAGCCGTGCCCACCGGCGGCGATGGCGGCGGCACAAGCACCACGCGCGAGCTGCTCGACACTCTGCTGCTGTGGAACCCCCGCGTGGTGCTGGACGCGCAAGGCCAGGCCAAGATCGAAGTGCCACTGAACGACGCCCTGACCACCTTCCAGATCGTGGCCGTGGCCGACGAAGGCACGGGCCTGTTTGGCACTGGCCAGACCGCTGTACGCGTCACGCAGGATTTGCAAATCATCAGCGGACTGCCGCCACTGGTGCGCGAAGGCGATGCGTTCCGCGCCCTCATCACGCTGCGCAACACCACCGCCCAGCCTATGAAAGTGGGCGTGACCCCACGCGCCACACTGCTGCAACTGGCGCCCCAAACCGTGGACATCGCGCCTGGACAGGCGCGCGAGCTGCACTGGGATGTGACCGCCCCCGTGCAACCTGCCCACCAGCGCGCCGAAGCCTTGCAGTGGGAAATACAAGCCCACGACAGCGTGAGCGACGTGCGCGATGCACTCAAGATCAGCCAGCGCCTCATCCCCGCCGTGCCTTTGAGCGTGCAGCAAGCCACGCTGACGCAAGTCGACGGCAGCTTCACGCTGGACGTGGCTCCGCCCGCCAATGCCCTGACACTGCAAACCAGCGGCCATGCAGGAGATGCGGGCCATGCCGGTGCCCCGCGCCGCGGCGGACTGAACTTGGCCTTGCAGCCCAAGCTGGCCGAGGGCCTGCCCGGCGTGCGCCGCTGGTTCCTCAACTACCCCTACAGTTGCCTGGAGCAAAAAACCAGCAAAGCCATTGGTCTGCGCGACATGGCGCTGTGGCAGCAAACCGTGGCGCAACTGCCCAGTTATCTGGACAGCCAGGGTCTGGCCTATTACTTCCCGCCGCGCGCGGGCACGGCCGATCGCGGCAGCGCCACCCTGACCGCCTGGCTGTTGGCGGCCACGCACGAAGCCAGCCAGCTCGACAAGGGCTACGCCCTGCCCGACGCCGCCCGCGCGCAGATGATTGCGGGCCTGACCGGTTTTGTCACCGGCCAGATCGAGCGCACCGAGTGGTCGCCCCGCGACGATCTGGACGTGCGCAAACTGGCCGCCATCGAAGCGCTGGCCCGCCACGGTGCGGCCACGCCCGCCATGTTGACCAGTCTGAGAGTTGCCCCCAACCAGTGGCCCACCAGCGCGGTGATCGACTGGGTCAGTATCCTGCAACGCCTGTCCGGCGTGGCCGAGCAGCCCAAACTGCTGGCCGAGGCCCGGCAAATCCTGCGCGCACGCCTGTCCACCTAGGGTACGCGCCTGATCTTCAGCACCGAAAGCGACGACCACTGGTGGTGGCTGATGGCCAGTGGCGACGTCAACGCCGCCCGCCTGCTGCTGCTGGTGATGACCGATGCCGACTGGGCCGACGATCTGCCGCGCCTGGTCACCGGCTTCATCGCACGCCAAAGTGGCGGTGCCTGGAACACCACCACCGCCAACCTGTGGGGCGGGCTGGCGCTGGAGCGTTTTTCAAAAACGCACGAATCAGCCCCCGTCAACGGCCGCACGCAAGCCACGCTGGGCGACACCTCTGCCGAGGTCGATTGGGCCAAAGTCAAACGCCTGACCGCTGCCGACCTTCAAGAGCAGCAGCCTGCACACAGCGGGTTCAATGCCTCACCCATCGCGGGCCAATTGACCAACAACACCATGCACCTGCCCTGGGGCAACGCCCGCCCCGGCGCGCCTGAGCCGCTCACCCTCACCCACCGCGGCAGCGGCAAACCGTGGCTCACGCTGCAATCGGTGGCCGCCGTGCAACTGACCGAGCCGCAATGGTCGGGCTACCAGATCAAACGCACCGTCACCCCCATCGAGCAGGCCGACAACACCCTGCCCGCAGGCCACTACAGCCGGGGCGACGTGCTGCGCGTGGCGCTGGACATCACCGCCACCACCCCCATGACCTGGGTCGCCGTGACCGACCCGGTGCCCACCGGGGCCACCTTGCTCGGCAGCGGCCTGGGGCGCGACTCGGCCATCGCCACGCTGGGCGAAAAAATTGGCAACCCGCTGGGCCGCGGCGCACAACCCGACTTTGTCGAACGCAGCTTTGAAGCCTGGCGCGCCTACTTCAGCTACCTGCCCAAAGGCAACACCCAGCTTGAATACACCGTACGCCTGAACAATCCCGGCACCTTCCAGTTGCCCCCCAGCCGGGTCGAAGCGCTGTACGCACCCGAAATATTTGGCGTGGCACCCAATGCGCCAGTGACGGTGAAGGCACCATGACACGACCTTGTGGCAACCTGCATTTTACTATTATTTATATAGCTTCTAACGCTTTATAAATCAGCGCCAATAGCCTATTTGATGCATCAATATCAATGCGTATCGACACAGCCGACCAACAACACTGATCCGCGCATAGCGTGGATACGGATGCGTCATTTCGCGCGCTCGGCTGCGCTGATCATCACGCTGGCGGCAACCCCTGCCGCCTGGGCCGACGTGCCGCGCTTTGCCGATGTACAGCGCGGCTGGCAGTCGTCTGAAAGCTGGCTGCTCGATCGCCAAGGCGCGCCTTTGCAGCGCCTGCGCACTGACGACAGCGTGCGGCGCGGCGTCTGGACACGGCTGCAAGACGTGTCGCCCGCCCTGCGCCAGGCGATGGTACTGTCTGAAGACAAGCGCTTTTACGAGCACAGCGGCGTCGATTGGCGCGCTGTATCGGCCGCCGCCTGGGGCAACCTGTGGAACACGCGCACGCGCGGCGCATCCACGCTGACCATGCAATTGGCCGGGCTGCTGGACGACGATTTGCGCCTGGGCGCAGGCGGGCGCACTCTGCGGCAAAAAATGGGGCAGGCAGTCATGGCCACGCGGCTGGAGTCGGGCTGGCGCAAAGACCAGATTCTGGAGACTTACCTCAACCTGGTGCCGTTTCGGGGCGAGCTGGTGGGCATCGACGCGCTGTCACGCACGCTGTTCAACAAAGCGCCGCACGGCCTGCAAGACACCGAGGCGGCGATTGCCGCTGCCCTAGTGCGCGCACCCAACGCCGCACCCACGCGCGTGGCCGAGCGCGCCTGCGGCGTGCTGAAAACCATGCGCAGCCCGCAAACAGCCACCGACTGCGTGGCGCTGGACATGCAGACTGCGCTGGTGCTGGCACGCCGCGCCTGGATGCCCAGTGAAGGCGTGGCCCCACACCTGGCGCGCCGCTTGCTGGCGCAACAGCCCGCCGACACCCCGGCTCGCCCGCTGCGCAGCACACTGGACGCCCGCTGGCAGCGCCTGGCCGTACAAACCCTGCGCCAACACCTGCGTGAGCTGGATGGACGCCATGTGGAAGACGGGGCCGTGCTGGTGCTGGACAACGCCAGCGGCGAGGTGCTGGCCTGGGTCGGCTCCAGCGGCGATTTGAGTCAAGCTGCCGAAGTCGATGGCGTGACCGCGCTGCGCCAGCCGGGCAGCACGCTCAAGCCTTTTCTGTACGCGCAAGCGCTGGCCGAGCGGCGCATCACCGCCGCCTCGCTGCTGGATGATTCACCCGCCCACCTGCAAACCGCCAGCGGGCTGTACATCCCGCAAAATTACGACCGCCAGTTCAAAGGCTGGGTGTCTGTCCGCACCGCGCTGGCCGCGTCGCTGAACGTGCCTGCGGTGCGCACCGGGGTGATGGTCTCGCCCGATGCGTTTGCGCGTCAGCTGGAACGCCTGGGCATTGACCTGAAAGAAGGCGGCGACTATTACGGCTACAGCCTGGCGCTGGGCAGCGCCGAGGTTTCGCTGCTGGATCTGACCAACGCTTACCGCGCGCTGGCCAATGGTGGCCGCCTGAGTGCGGTGCGCTACACGCCAGATCACACCTCACCCGTGTTCACGCCTGCACTGGATGCAGGCGCGGCCTTCATCGTCGGCGACATCCTGAGCGATCGCAACGCCCGCGCCCGCACCTTCGGCACCGACTCCATCTTGGCCACCCGCTTTTGGGCGGCGGTGAAAACCGGCACCAGCAAAGACATGCGCGACAACTGGGCCGTCGGCTGGTCAGCCCGCTACACCGTGGGCGTGTGGATCGGCAATGCCAGCGGTGAGGCCATGTGGGACGTCAGCGGCACCAGTGGCGCGGCCCCCGTGTGGGCCACATTGATGCGCGCGCTGCACGCAGACACCCCTTCACCCGCACCCCGCCCGCCCGCCGCTTTGGTGCACACTGCCGTGCGCTTTGGCAACCACCTCGAAGCGGCGCGACAAGAATGGTTTTTGCCTGGCACGGCACAGGCTATTTTTGCTATAGATTCAAGAGCTTCTGACGCAAACCATGCAAGCGTAAAAAGCCAAAACAGATCACAACCTGCCGCCCACGCCAGCACCGCCGTGCCGCCCCGCATCACCAGCCCACAAGACGGCACTATTCTGGCGCTGGACCCTGACATTCCCCCCACCCGGCAGCGCCTGAGCTTGCAGGCCGACGCAGGCAGCCTGTCTGCGAATCAACTGCGCTGGTGGATCGGCACGCGCCCCATCGGCCGCGGCCTAAGCGCGCAATGGCTGCCCTGGCCTGGTCGCCACGTGGTGCAACTGCGCGATGCGCGCGGCGCGGTGCAAGACGAACGTCGCATTGAAGTGCGCGGCGCTGCCGTTAAACCCGGGGCCAAGCCGCCTGCGCTTTGACCGGCAACCCATCACAAGCGCCATTTTTTGATCGAGGCCCGCTTATTGGGGCTGCAACCGGAGCAATCTGCCTGAAGGGTTGTCGGTCAGCACGTACAGCAGTCCGTCCGGCCCCTGCCGCACGTCGCGGATGCGCTGGCCCACGTCTTGCAGCAGCTTGTGCTCGGCCACCACCTGTGCATCCTTGATCTCCAGGCGACTCAGGTACTGAAATTTCAGCGAACCAACAAACAGGTTGCCGCGCCAGGCTGGCCCATAACGGTCGCTGGTTAAAAAAACCATCCCCGACGGTGCGATGGACGGCGTCCAGTGGTGCAACGGCGCGGCCATGCCCGGCTTGGCGCTGGCACCCTCACCGATCGGGCTGCCGTCGTAGTTGATGCCAAAGCTCACCTGCGGCCAGCCGTGGTTGGCCCCTGGCTGTGGGCGGTTGATTTCATCGCCGCCCTGCGCGCCATGCTCGTGCGTCCACAAACTTGCGTCGGCCGCCAGCGCGGCCCCTTGCATGTTGCGGTGGCCGTAGCTCCAAATCTCCGCAAGCGCGCCCGCACGGCCCACAAAAGGGTTATCACGCGGCACGCTGCCGTCCTTGCCCACGCGCACCAGCTTGCCGTGGTGGTTGTCCAGCGTTTGCGCGTCATCGCGCTGCGAATAGCGCTCGCCCAGGGTCAGAAACAGCGTGCCGTCAGGCTTGCCATTAACCTGCCGCTCAACGATGCGACAGCCAAAGTGCAGGCTGCTTTGCACCTTGGGCCGTTGGCTGAAAATCACTTTCACGTTCTCCAGCCGCTTTCGGTCATCCGACAGTTGCGCCCGCGCCAGTGCGGTGCTGTTGCGCATGCCCATGCCGGGTTCGCTGAAGCAAAAATAGATGATGCGATTGTGGGCAAAGCCGCTGTCGGTAATGACATCCAGCAACCCGCCCTGCCCGCCCGTGGCCACCTCCGGCAAACCCAGCACAGGCGCTTGCAAACGGCCATGGGCCTCGACCACGCGCAATCGACCAGGCCGCTCGGTGACCAGGAAACGCCCGCCTGGCAAAAAGGCCACCGCCCATGGGTGTTGCAAACCACTGGCCACGGTTTGCGCATCAATGGTTTTTGCCTCAGCCATTTGCGCCAATACCATGCTAGAGGCGCTGATAGTCAACGCCCCAAAAGCTAGACTTTTGATAGCCTCATGCATAATGCTGAGCGACGAAAAATGCATAAATAGCTCCTTTTCTTCTTAGAGCGTGTCCAACGTCTCAGGGTGAGGGGTGTGGGATGCGGATCGGAATGGACTGCAAGGCGCAAACCGCCCGAGGCCGCGCCCACACACCCGCGCAGAGACGTTGAATACGCTCTTAGCTTATTGATTCCATGCCCGCCTTATCTGTTGCGCAACATCAAAGGCTTTCCACCGTAATGGGCTGCTGTGTGAATTATTTTTCATATATCAAGGGTAAACCCGCAAGAAACAGGAAGATGAACCATAGGTTACCTCCAGTGTTTAATTTACACTTTGTGACCTTTCGACCTCTCGAACAGTCTTTCAGCATCAATTGCACCTCTAAAGCGCTTGGCCTCGCGCCATTGGCATCCAAGTCGCCTAGTCACTGAAATTTCATGCACTCTAAAATTGCTGCTTTCGTTTTGGTGGCCGCGACCGGTCTGTCCAACGCACTGGCCGCGCCAGACCAAGCCAAGCCACCACAACAGCCGTCCGAAAAAAGCTCTGCCACCCGCATGGGCGAGTCCATTGGCCAGGCATCAACCCGTGCCACCGAGCTGGTGATGAATGCCTTTGGCGCGCTGGACATTCCCTATCGCTTTGGCGGCACATCGCGCGCCACGGGCTTCGATTGCAGTGGCTTTGTGCGCGCCATGTTCGAGCAGACGGCGGGCCTGCTGCTGCCGCGCCGCGCTGCCGAACAGGCTGCGGCCACCACCAAAATCAACAAAGCCGAGCTGAAGCCGGGCGATCTGGTGTTCTTCAACACCTTGCGCCGCTCGTTCAGCCACGTAGGCATCTACATTGGCGACGGCAAGTTCATGCACGCCCCACGCAAAGGTGCCCAGGTGCGGGTAGAAAGCATGAACGTGCGTTACTGGCAAAAGCGCTTTGACGGCGCGCGCCGGGTATTTGCCAGCGAGCCAGCCACCAGCGCCGACAGCGCAGCCCCGGCATCGGCTGCTGCCATACCTTCTTCACCAAGCACCGAAACTGCGCCGCGTGTACTCAACCGCGAATCACCTGCACCCAGCGCTGTGCGCCTGGGCGGCACGGCCAGCCGCTCCAGCAACAGCACGCCAACACCGCCTGCCGCTGACCAGAGCATTTGATGGCATCGCCACAACGGCGACGACCCACCTTTCAGCCGAGCAGCAAAAAGGGCCTTTCAAAGGCCCTTTTTCATGACTGGCGCGCACCGCATAAAACGCACAAAACACACAAAACACACCAACGGCCTACTCGCCGTTGTTCGTGCCATCATCATCCAGGCCCGGAAACAGCACCTCGGTAAAACCAAACTGGGAAAAATCGCGCACCCGCATCGGGTACAGAACGCCCTGCAAATGGTCGCATTCGTGCTGCACCACACGCGCATGAAAACCGTCTGCCACACGATCAATCGGATCGCCATAAGGGTCAAAGCCGGTGTACCGAATCTGACGCCAGCGCGGCACTATGGCGCGCAAACCCGGCACGGACAGGCAACCCTCCCAGCCTTGCTCTTCGTCATCTGACAGCGGCTCGATCACCGGATTGCACAGCACCGTGCGCGGCACCAGGGGCGCATCGGGGTAGCGCGGGTTGACAGCGCTGGAGCCAAAAATCACCAACTGCAAGTCGACCCCAATTTGCGGCGCGGCCAAACCCGCGCCATGGGCCGCCTGCATGGTGTCGAGCATGTCACGCACCAGCAAGTGCAGCGTATCGGAGTCAAAAGCTTCAACCGGGCGGGCCTTACGCAGCAAGCGCGGGTCGCCCATTTTCAGGATGGCATGCACGGTCATAGGTGCATCATCGCGCAAAAATCAGCCGCACCAACGGCAATTTTCAGCGCCGCCCACCGCCGCCCGATGGACGACCACCACCCGATGGCCTGCCACCGCCCGGCGGTCGCACATGCCCACCACCTGCGCCCGCTCCAGGCGGTCGGCCCGACGGGTGCGCCCCCCAGTGGCCACCCGGTGGTCGGCCATTGCCCCAGCCAGGGCGAGGCGGTGGAGGCCGATGCCCATGCCCGTGGTGATGCCCGCCAGAGCCGCCATAAAAGCCAAACGACAACGATGGCCCCCAGTAATAGGGGTAAGGCGCAGCGTAATACGGCCCGCCGTAATAGCCCGCCACATCCGACTGGTACACCATCGGCGCGCCCACTTCGTAAGGCTCCACCGGAGCCACCACACAACCACCCATGGCCACCAGCACCATGCCTGCCGCAGCCAGGCCCAGACGTTGCCGCCATGAATTTGAAACTGTCATGCTCATCGTGAACCTCTCCTGCTGAAACGGTAAAAACACCACACCACACCACACCACACCAAAGGCAGGATCCGGCTTGTGCCTGAAAAACGCTCGCGCGCCCTACCCCGCTATAACGCAGCAAAGCCCCTTCATGCCGACCTGTGGCACTTTGCCTGCACCCGCCTTTACCTTGGCACTCTGCCAGTCGGAACGCATCGTGCGCAGTAGCGCGGCTTGCCCGTAGCGTGGCGGGGACAAAGACACCGCAGTTTGCAGCCTCAGTGCTGGTGCCCCCACAGCAGCAGTGCATCGCGCTCTTCGATCAACACGTCCACCTTGGCACCCACCGGCAGCAGCACTCTGGTGGGCACATGACCAAACGGCAAGCCTGTCAACACCGGCACTTTGAGCTGACTGCGCAGCCAGGCCACCACCTTGGCCAGCGTGTAGCCCCGGTCGTGCGGCGTTAACTGGTAGTCGGTGAACTGACCCAGCACAACCGCTTTTTGCCGCGCCAGCACGCCCGCGTGCAGCAATTGCGCCAACATGCGCTCGACGCGGTACGGGTGCTCGCCCACGTCTTCCAGAAACAGCACGCCACCTTCTACCCCAGGCCACCAGGGTGTGCCCAGCAGCGATTGCACCAGCGCCAAATTGCCGCCCCACAGCGTGGCGGCGTGCACCAAATGCGGGCTGCGTCGCCGCCCCGCCGATGCCTCCAGCGCCGCCACGTCGGCCGCAGGCAGACGCCAGCCGGTACCTTCGCCCGTTTGGCTGACCATGTCGCCAAAGCAGGCCAGCATGATCTCGTCCGGGCCGCTGGCCTCAGCCGTGCCAAAGCCTTCCAGCAAGGCAGGCCCGGCCCAGGTCACACCACCGCCCTTGGCCAGCAGCGCCAGTTGTAACGCGGTGAAATCTGAAAAACCGACAAAACGGGTGCCATGACGGACAGCGCGCGCCAAGGCGCGGTACGGCAACGCGGGCAGCAGGCGCGACAGGCCGTAACCGCCGCGCGTGATCAGCGCCACATCGGCCCCGCTGGCAGCCGCGCGGCCAATGGCGGCCAGGCGTGTGGCGTCGTCACCGGCAAAGCGCTGCCAGGTGGCCAGCGCACTGGGGTCGATTTCAATTTCATGGCCCAACCCTTTCAGCCGCTGCACGCCGCGCCGGAAAGCGGCCTTGTCACGCACCGCGCCGGAAGGGGAATAGATGTAGATGTGGGCCATGACTCAGGTTTGCAACTTGACTAAAATTTATAAGAAAACCGGCTTTGACGCAGATGTAACTTACGTCAAAAGCTATCAAAATTATAGAAGCATGTGACCCGCCAAGCCACACCGCATCACCCCGGGCTGAAATACGCCAGCGCCCGCTGCGCGATCTGCGCACCGTGCTCGGGCACGAAATGACCCGCCTCAGGCAGCACCCAGGGTTCAGGGCAGCCGCGAATACCCGCTTGCAGTGTGCGCATCACTGGCTCGCCCAATACCGGGTCTTGCGCACCCACCACCATCAGGCTCTGGCCGTGCCAGTCGTTTTGCCAAAACTGCTGCGCCTGGCGCGAAATGGCAGCACCGTCGTCGTCTGGTCGTTCAGGCACGATGGCCGGAAAAACCCGCGTGGCGGCGCGGTGGCCTGCATCGGGAAACGGGGCCATGTAGGCCGCGCATTCGGTGGCGCTCATCTGCGGATTACCACGCGCGAACAAGCGGGCGATGTCAAAGTCGGGCTTTTGGGCGCACATCGCGCGCCAGGCGATAAAGCCAGCAGACAGCGGCTGATCGCCCGTGGCCAGCAGCGTGTTCATCACCAGCAGGCCGCGGTAACGCTGGGGCGCGGCCATGGGCAGCGTCAGCCCCAGCAGGCCACCCCAGTCTTGCACCACCAGCACCACGTTGCGCAGGCCCAAACGCTCCACCAGTTCCAGCAGCACCTGCCGGTGCCAGCCAAAGGTGTGAAAGTGATCTTTCTTGGGCTTGTCGCTTTTGCCAAAACCGATCAGATCCGGGGTCACCACACGGTGACCTGCAGCCACAAAAGGGGCAATCATGTGACGGTATAAATAACCCCACGCCGGGTTGCCGTGCAGGCACAACCAGGTGATGGGAGCCTCTGGCGGCCCCTCGTCCAGATAGTGCAGACGCAGCCCATCCAGCGCAGGCAAGTCGCTGACGTAGTGCGGTGCCCAAGGGTAGCCGGGCAAATTGGCAAAGGCGCTGTCTGGGGTGCGCAGCGCATCATCACGCACGGGGCTTGGGTTCACTCGTCGCTCCTTGAAAAACTGGCGCAGCAGCGCGCCGCACTCATCCGCCAACACACCGCCTTGCACTTGCGTCTGGTGATTCAGGGCGGTTTCAGAAAACAGATTTACCACGCTGCCCGCTGCGCCAGTTTTGGGGTCAGCCGCGCCAAACACCACGCGAGCCAAGCGCGCGTGCAACATAGCCCCGGCGCACATGGTGCAAGGCTCCAGCGTGACGTAAAGCGTGCAACCATCCAGCCGATAGTTGCCCAGCTTTTGTGCCGCAACGCGCAAGGCGGCAATTTCAGCGTGCGCCGTGGGGTCGCGGCCTGCGATGGGGGCATTGCGCCCAGTGGCCAGCACCGCGCCGTCAGGCCCCAGCAGCACGGCACCCACCGGCACCTCGCCTGCATCGGCCGCAGCCTGCGCCTGGGCCAGCGCTAGGCGCATGGCTTGCTTATCGGTCAAAGCGCTGTCACCTGGCAAGTGATTTGCTTTCAATTGAATAGCAACCTGCGCAGATACATCAAACGCCGTAGGCTGTTTCTTCACAGATCAGAAAGCATGACCACAGCAGCATCACTTGATGTCATCCGGCACATCGCGCGGGGTTTGCATGGCAGTATCGAGTTGCTGTTTGACCTGCTGCTGGATTTGCCGACTCTGCTCGGCCACGTTGGCAGCCGCAGGTGCCGACGCTGCACCCGGCACCTGCACAGGCCGGGGCACGAAAGCCACCTGACGCGAGTTGAGCCAGCCCATCACCACCAGCACAATCAACAAAATCACTAATGCCAAGCTGCGCATGCATTCACTCCTTGGGTTCAGGCAAAGACACTAACCCTAGCACGCCCATCCAGTCGGCCAGCGCCCGTTCATTCGGCGTACCCGCAGCATACTGCGCATGCATGGCTGCATGCGCCTCAGGGCGGTGCTGGTTCAGCTTGAGCGCGCATTGCCAGCGGTCCACTTTCAGCTCAAAACCCACAATGCCCGCCAGCATCTTGCGCTGAAACTCTGGCGACAAATCGCGCCACTGCTGGGCATATGTCGGCTCGTGCTCGCCAATCAGGCATTTGAGCAAGCGGTCTTTGGCATCGGCATCGTCGTGGTCGATCAACCGGGCCGTCACCTCGCTGTGCACGGCCAGGTAACTCCACGTGGGCACCCGTGTCAAATCCGGGTAGACGCTGGGCGACATGTACGCATGCGGCCCCATGAATGTCACCGTCGCGCGCGGACGCACCGCCAGTTGCCGCCATTGCGGGTTGGCCCGCGCCACATGGCCCCACAGCGTGAAATGTCCCGCCCCACCCTGCTGCACGTGCAGCGGCAAATGGGTGACGACTGGCAAGCCGTCATCGCCCACCGTAACCAGGCTGGCCAGCGGGTGCTCGCGCATCAGGCGTGCTGCGATGGCAGCGTCCTGACTGGCAAAAGGCGGAGGAATGTACATGACGCGCGAAAATGAATGGACGTGGGGTTGAGGGGCATCGCCTGCGGCCAGCACCGGCCGCAACGTGAACGCATGGTAGCGCAGACCGCTTACCTGCCATGCCTTGTGTTGAAGCGCTTGTGCATTCGCCAGAAGATGATTTTTCTTACCCCAGCGATTCAGCCACCAGCTGCGCAATGGCCAGGCAACTGGTCAACCCCGGCGACTCGATGCCGAACAAATTGACCAACCCCGGCACGCCGTGCTCACGCGGGCCTTGAATCACGAAATCTGCCGCTGGCTCACCCGGCCCACTGATTTTGGGACGAATGCCCGCGTAGCCCGGTTGCAACGCACCATCGGGCAGCGCAGGCCAGTATTGGCGCGCCTCGGCATAAAACGCCTCGCCGCGCGTCGGATCAACCAGATAGTCGTCGGCCGAAGCCACCCATTGCACATCTGGCCCAAACCTGGCCTGCCCGCCCATATCCAGCGTCAGATGCACGCCCAGGCCACCCGGCTCTGGCACGGGATAAATCAAACGGCTGAACGGCGCGCGGCCTGACAGGGCGAAGTAATTGCCCTTGGCGAAGTACGCCTTGGGCACATGGTGGGCCGCCAACCCTTCGGTGCGGGCAGCCAACTCTGGCGCATGCAGACCCGCCGCATTGACCACGCAACGCGCCAGCAGTTGCGTGCCGTCGGCCATTTCTATTTTGATGGTGCCATTGGCGTTTTCTGACTGCACCACAAGCCGATCAACCCTGGAGTGCACGGCCAGAAGGCCACTCACATTTTCCACATCACCCAGCAGCGACAGCATCAACGCGTGGCTGTCCACGATGCCCGTCGAAGGCGACAGCAGCGCCGCCTGACAGCTCAGGTGCGGCTCCAGCGCCTGCGCCTGCTCGCGCGTGAGCAGCACCAGATCAGTCACCCCATTGGCCACTGCACGCTGCGCGATGGCGCGCAACTCACTCATCTGCGCGGCGCTGGTGGCCACAATCAGCTTGCCACAGCGCCGGTGAGCGATACCGCGCTCGGCGCAATAGGCGTACAGCATCTGCTTGCCCTGCACGCACAGCTGGGCTTTCAGTGAGCCGGGTGGGTAATAAATGCCTGCATGAATCACCTCGCTGTTGCGCGCACTGGTGGCGCTGCCAAAGCCATCGGCCTGCTCCAGCACCAGCACCTCGCGCCCGGCCAGCGACAGCGCCCGCGCCACCGCCAGTCCGACGACGCCAGCACCGACCACGACAACATCTATTTGATCCAGCATACCGAGGACGAAATTAATGAAAATTAACTAATTAATCATATTAACAACCAGCCAATGGGCCAATCTCCATCAATCATTTGCCCAATAATAATATTTCAGGATGATTAGCGATTGCTAAGGAAGGTCTGCACAACCCCCGCTGCAGGGCGAGGTGACGCGTGAATGTTCACATGGCGAAACGAGCGTTGAATTTCTCATCGTTTTGCGCTGTTTTTGGTTCGCTTGACCCTG
>NZ_JBKEEE010000084.1:0-44684 GCF_047975795.1 Ottowia sp.
ACGCTTGCGCGTGCGTTTGGCTGCAAGCTCGAATCCAGTGGTGGCAAGGCTTGTCTGTTGCATCGCTCCACTGTCTCAGATCAGGCCGTCATGGGGCTGACTTTTGCAGACCTTCCTTAAATCAGGTTTACGCATGACTTCTTCCGCCACAGCCTCACCGCCGCGCAGCAAATGGTCGCTGTACCTGGACTTGATCCGTTGGGATCGTCCTGCGGGCTGGCTGCTGCTGCTGTGGCCTTCTTTGAGCGCGTTGTGGCTGGCCGCAGGCGGCTTTCCGGGCGGGCATCTGGTGGTGGTGTTTGTGCTGGGCACGATCTTGATGCGTTCGGCCGGTTGCTGCATCAACGACGTGGCCGACCGCAACTTTGACCGCCACGTCAAACGCACTGCCCAGCGCCCGGTCACCAGCGGCGCAGTGAGTGTGCGCGAGGCGCTGGTGCTGGGCGCAGTGCTGGCTTTGGCCGCCTTTGCCCTGGTGCTGACCACCAGCGCTGCCGCCATCGCCTGGTCGTTCCCGGCGCTGGCCATCAGCCTGATTTACCCCTACGCCAAGCGCCACGTGTCCATGCCGCAGGCGGTGCTGGGCGTGGCCTTCAGCTTTGGCATCCCCATGGCATATGCCGCCGTGCAGTCGCACCTGCCTTGGCAGGCGTGGGCTTTGCTGGCGGGCAACCTGTTTTGGGTGCTGGCCTACGATACCGAATACGCCATGGTCGATCGCGATGACGATCTGCGCATCGGCATGCAAACCTCTGCCATCACGCTGGGCCGCTGGGATGTGGCGGCCATCATGGGCTTTTATGTGCTGCACTTAGGGCTTTGGGCCTGGATCATTACTCGCCAGCTCACCAGCTCCGTGCTGTGGCTGGTCTTCGCCGCCGCGCTGGCGCAGGTTTTTTGGCACTACACCTTGATCAAAGACCGCACGCGCGAAGGCTGCTTCAAGGCATTCAGGCTCAACCACTGGCTGGGGTTCACGCTGTTTTCGGGGGTGGTGGTGGGGTATGCGATGGGTGGATGAGGCGTCATGCACTCACTGGCCCCGTCAGCACCGTCAATGACCACAAATTCAAAAAGGTAAACCGGCCCGAAGGACGCCAGCCGCCGGTGTCGATGAAATACACGTTGCCCAACTGCTCCATCGCAGGCAAGGTGGTATGTCCATGCACCACCGCGTGTACATATTCCACCGGCGTGGCATCGCGCTGCTGATGGCGCATGGACCACCACAGGCAGGAGCCTGCCACGCTGTTCATGCTGTCCAGATCGCGCCAGTCAACGCGCTTGGCATCGCGCCAGTCATAAGAAGGGAAGTCGGCATGCACCAGGCCTACCAGCCCGTCCGGCGTTTCAACCTCGCGCACCAGCGGCAAGGCCGCCAGCCGCTGGCCCAACTGCTGCTGCTGCGCGGACGGCAGGTCATCAAGCCACTGACCCCCATGTCGGAGGTGATCGACCTGATCGAACGGATTGCCCAGGGCGCGATGCCAGGCTAGCAGATCGTGGTTGCCCATAATGGCATGAAACCATGGCAAATCCAGCCATTGCTCTACTTGATCGGACTCTGGCCCACGATCGACCAAATCGCCAACAGAAAACAACCGGTCGCAGCTCGGATCGAATGCAATTGCCGTGAGCGCCGCTTGCAGCGCAGAAAAAGCGCCGTGGATATCGCCTACGGCAAAGTCGCGCCCGTGCAGATTGGCCTCATGCCGGACGATGGAAGGTGGGGGCATGGTCTGAACATACCATTTTGCGCAGCCATCTTTTTGACTGAGTTTGATGGCTTAGTCCCGCGTTTCATCGTCCATGATGCAGCCCGCGCCGCCTATGTCTGCTCCGCCTACGCCTGCCCCAGCTCTTTGGCGCGCTGGGCGCAGGCGTGCATGGCGGCGATGAAGGATTCGGCCATGCCCGCTTCGCGCATCACCGTCAGCGCTGCATAGGTGGTGCCGCCTTTGCTGGTGACGCGCTCGCGCAGGGTGGCCAGCGCTTCGGGCGATTGGGCCGCCAGAGCGCTGCCGCCGGTGAAGGTGGCGGTGGCCAGGTGGCGCGCTTGGTCTGCCGTCAGGCCCAGCTCAACACCTGCTTGTTGCATGGCTTCAAGAAAATAAAACACGTAGGCGGGGCCGGAGCCGGACAGGGCGGTGACGGCGTCGAGCAGGTCTTCGCGCTCCACCCAAAGGTGGCCGCCGGTGCTGGCGATCACGGCCTCGGCCAGCATGCGGTCGGCTGGTGTGGCGGCGGGGGCGGCGAACAGGCCGGTCATGCCCTGGCCTATCAGTGCGGGGGTGTTGGGCATGCAGCGCACGATGCGTGCGGCCCCGGTGGTGGTGGCGATGGCGTCGGCGCGAATGCCCGCCATGACTGACAGGTGCAGCGCCTTGCCGGTGTGAGCGCGCACGGGTGCGACGGCTTCGCCAAACACCTGCGGTTTGACGGCCCAGACCAGCAGATCGGCCCCGGACAGCGCGGCACTGGCGGTGGGGGCGTCAGGGACAGCCGTTACGCCGTGCTGCGCCAGCAGCGCCTGGCGTGTGGCCTCGAAGGGTTCGATGACCTGGATTTGCGCCGCAGGCAGGCCGTGCCGGATCAGCCCGCCGATGATGGCGCTGGCCATGTTGCCGCCGCCGATGAAGACGATGCGGGTGCTGGAAGGCAGGGTGGCTGTGGTGGTCGTGTTCATGGCTGGATGTGTGGTGAAAGGGATCAGGGTTCGATGACTTCAAAAGCCGCGAACTGCGTGACTTGCAAGGTGTTGAAGCCGTCGTCGGTGCACATCAGCAGCGTGCGGTTGCCGCTGGGTAAAGGTGGCCCCCAGGCCATGGCCTCGAAGTTGTCGACGTGTGGCAGGCCGCAGTGCTGCAAATCGAGCAGCAGGCGTTTGGCCATGGGCTGGATGCGGCGCCCGCGCAGGGCGGGTTTGGGCAGGGTGTCGGTGGCACCGGGCAAGTGGGCTTCGTACAGTTTGGCGGACAGGCCGGTCAAGGGTGTCCAGGCGCGTTCCAGCACCCACAGGTGTTCGGGGTCGCGCATCAATATTTCGGCAATGCCGTATTCGGCCGGGCCGTGCGGCCGGTTAGGCCCCAGGGGCAGCGGCTCGGGCTGGTAGGCGCGCTGCTGGTCGGCGCGGCCACTGGCCAACTCAAACCGGGTAATGCGGCAGGGTGCGGCCAGCAGGCCGGGCAGCTTGGGGCCGATGTCTTGCGCCAGCGCACCTTCCATGGCGGCCCAGGCGTGGCGGCCGTCGGGGCTGAGGCTCAAGCCTTCAAATGCTTGGTTGTTGCGCGGGCCGCGGCCCATGCGGCGCACCTCGCGCAGGTGGGTAGGCAGCGTCAACTGTCGCAGCAGGCGGCCGTCCAGAGTGGACTCGTACAACGCTGGGGGCTGGCCCGCGCGGATGCGGCCTTCGCTGCTCCACAGCAAGGTGGTCTGGCCGTTGGCCGGGTTGTGGCGCAGGGCCAGCCCTTCGGGATCGACAGCGGCGCGGGCAAAGGGCTGGCCACGGGCGTCGGTCAGGGTGATGACGCGCACCCATTCAGGCCGCAGGGGCTGGCCGGTGTCAAAGCCGGGCAGGCGCAGCACGTAGCAGCGGGCTGGAGCGTGGGTGCCGCGGTCGTCCGACAGCGCGTACCAAAGCTGGGTGCGGGCGTCGTAGGCCAATGCGGACAGCCCGCCAATGGGCGTTTTCTGGAAAGTGCCGCCCGCAGGCAGGCTGCTGTGGGCCAGCAGGCGCAGGGTGGGTGGCGTGGGTGCTGTGTCAGAGGCAGTGGCTGTGCTGGCACGCGCCATGGCGGGCCAGGTGCAGGCGGCAGCGCTGGCGGTCAATGTGCGCAGTGCGGCCCGCCGGGAAAGCCGGGGCACGGGCGACGGCGCAGTCAGGGGTGAACGCATGGGGCGTCAGTCTACGCCGTGCCGGGGCAGGCTTTAAAAACATCTTTAAAAACGGGTTTTGCGCTGATATGTAAAGCGTTTGCAGCTATGAATTGAATAGTTGATGGCGTGCAGACAAAATCACCGGCACCGATGCTGACCAAGCGTTTGACGCAGGTGGGTAAAGCTTGTGCAGCTGTCCAAAACATAGTTTGAAGGCGTGTACATTGTGCGCCTTGATCATGACTGCTGCTTCTTTCGCCGCCCCGTTCACTGCCCCTTTGCCCACCGACCGTGCTGCGCTGTTGCAGCGCCTGGCGGATGAACCCCGGTTTGATCTGGCGGTGGTGGGCGGCGGGGCCAGCGGCGTGGGCGTGGCGCTGGACGCGGCTGTGCGTGGTCACAGCGTGTTGCTGGTAGAGGCGCACGACTTTGCCAAAGGCACGTCGTCGCGCGCCACCAAGCTGGTGCACGGCGGGGTGCGCTATTTGGTGCAAGGCCACATCGGCTTGGTGCGCGAGGCGCTGCACGAGCGGGTCAACCTGCTGCGCAGCGCGCCGCATCTGGCGCAGCCGCTGTCGTTTGTGATGCCGTCTTACCGTTGGTGGGAAACACCGTTTTACGGCGTAGGCCTGAAGCTGTACGACGTGCTGGCGGGCAAGGCAGGCCTGGGAGACACGCAATGGCTGTCGGCGGCGCAGGCTGTGCGCCTGCTGCCTGGCGTGCAGTCGCACGGGCTGAAAGGCGGTGTGCAGTACTGGGACGGCCAGTTTGACGATGCCCGGCTGGCGCTGGCCGTGGCCCGCACGGCGGCGCGCGCAGGCGCGCTGGTGCTCAATCACTGCGCCGCCACTGAGGTGCTACACGACGCCGGGCGGGTGGCGGGTCTGGTGGTGCAGGACGCGGAAAGCGGCTGCACATTCCGCGTGCAGGCGAAGTGCGTGGTCAACGCCACCGGCGTGTGGGTGGACGCGCTGCGCCAGCAGGACGCGCAAGCTGGCGGCGGCAGCGCCCGGCCCATGGTGGCCCCCAGCCAGGGCGTGCACGTGGTGGTGGACGCTGATTTTTCGCCCGGTGGTCATGCGCTGCTGGTGCCCGGTACCGCCGATGGCCGGGTGCTGTTTGCCGTGCCGTGGCTGGGCAAGCTGATTTTGGGCACCACCGACACGCCGCGCGCTGATGTGCCGCTGGAGCCAGCGCCTTTGGCGCACGAGCTGGATTTCATCTTGCAAGAAGCGGGGCGCTATTTACAGCGTGCGCCCACCCGCGCCGACGTGCGCAGCACCTGGGTGGGCCTGCGCCCGCTGGTCAAGCCGGATGGCGGCGAAAGCGGCAGTACCCAGTCGATCAACCGCGAACACGCGGTGGTGGTGTCGCCTTCTGGCCTGGTGACAGTGACGGGTGGCAAATGGACGACTTACCGGGCCATGGCCGAGGATGTGCTGGCGCAGTGCGTGGCCGCAGGGCTGCTGCCACCGCAAGGCGGCAGCCAAACGGCAGGGATGCGGCTGGTGGGGGCGAATCAGGATGCAGGCGAAGCGGTCAGCCTGAGCCAGCCGCCGGGCCTGCACTTGTACGGCGCAGAGCAATCGGCCGTGGCCGACTTGCCAGGTGCTGACCACTGGCTGGCCCCCGGTTTGAGCGAAGCCATGGTGCGCTTTGCAGCCCGCCATGAATATGCGCGCACGGTCGAAGACGTGCTGGCGCGCCGATCACGCCTGCTGTTTTTGGATGCAGCGGCTGCCAAGAATGCCGCGCCTGCGGTGGCGCAGGTGCTGGCCGATGCGTTGGGCACGCACGGCAGCGGTATGCGCAGCAGCGGCATGCACGACGTGCAGTTAAACGCCTTCCAGCAACTGGCCACGGATTACGCGCAGCACGCGGCTTGACCTCCGGTCTTTCAAGCGTCTGTGGCGGGTGTGCGGCGGCGGAACATGGCGTGGCCGTCGATCAGCAACACCTGATCGCCCTGCTGGTTGAACATCTCCCAGTGCGAGCGGATCAGGCCCACGTCGGGGCGCGAGTTCATAGGGCGCGCTTCGATGATGCGCAGCCGCATGTGCAGCGTGTCGCCGGGGAACACGGGCTTGAGCCACTTGATTTGTTCCAGACCGGGCGAACCTAGGCTGGACGCACGGTTGAGAAAGTTGCGCACCATGATGCCCATGGCCATGGCGCAGGTGTGCCAGCCGCTGGCTGACAGCTTGCCGAAGATGGATTTCGCCGCTGCCGCATCGTCCAGGTGAAAGGGCTGCGGGTCGTATTGGCGGGCAAAGGCGATCACCTCGTCGCGGTCGACGGTGATCTGGCCCAGCTCCAGCGTTTTGCCCGGTGTCAGGTCTTCCCAGAAGTATTGAATGTCGGCTTGCGGGTGGGGGTTGGTGTCGTTGTTCATTGCATCACTCCTCTTATCGTGCGCCAGAAATATCCAGCAAACTCATGGTGGTGTAGCTTGCCTGCGCCGACAGCAGCCAGACAATCGCGTGGGCGACTTCCTGCGCCGTGCCGCCGCGCTGCATGGGCACGCTAGCCTTCAACTCTTGCA
Organism: Ottowia sp.; assembly: GCF_047975795.1. Taxonomy (GTDB): domain Bacteria; phylum Pseudomonadota; class Gammaproteobacteria; order Burkholderiales; family Burkholderiaceae_C; genus Ottowia. The sequence continues at coordinate 6,419 of NZ_JBKEEE010000084.1, forward strand.
CGCGGTGGGGGCGGCCACCGCTGGCGTGAATGTCGGTCTCGATCAGGCCAGGCCGCACCGCGTTGACGCGAATGCCCTGGCTGGCCACCTCTTTGGCCAGCCCGATGGTGAAGGTGTCGATGGCGGCCTTGCTGGCGGCGTAATCCACATATTCGTTGGGCGACCCCAGCCGCGCCGCCGCGCTGGACACGTTGACGATGCTGCCACCGGTGCCACCACGGACGGTGCTCATGCGCCGCACCGCCTCGCGTGCGCACAGCATCGAACCAATCACGTTGATGCTGAACAAGCGCTGCCAGCGCGCCACCGTCTGCTCGGCCACCGGCAAGGCTTGATCGACCACGCCCGCGTTGTTGACCAGCCCGTTCAAAGCACCAAACTGCGCGTCAATGCGCTCGAACATGCGCAGCACCTGGGATTCGTCTTGAACGTCGGCCTGCACGGCCATCGCCTTGCCGCCTGCGGCTTCAATGGTGCGCACCACCTGCTCGGCCGCCGCAGCGTGGGCGGTGTAGTTCACCGCCACCTGCCAGCCAGCGCGTGCGGCCAGCACCGCGGTGGCCGCACCAATGCCGCGGCTGCCGCCGGTGATGAGCACAGCGTGGGCGGTGCGTTCAGTGTGTTCGGTGCGCAATAGCTGTCTCCTGCACAATGGTTGTCAGATGCTGGCCTTGGCGAGGCTGGCCCCATTATTCAGGAGACTTCAGGAGACACGCCCATGAGCCGCACTGTGCTGTATTACTTTGCCCCGCAAAGCCCCTGGGCTTATCTGGGGCACCGTCGTTTTGCCGACTTGCTGCGCGCCAGCCGACGCGACGTGGCTGTGCTGCCGGTGGACTACGGGCGCATTTTCCCGGCCAGTGGAGGCTTGCCACTGGGCCAGCGTGCACCGCAGCGGCAGGCTTATCGGCTGCTGGAGCTGCGCCGCTTTGCCGAACATCTGGACGTGGCTTTGAACGTGCAGCCGCGCTTTTTCCCGGTGGACGGCAATCCGGCGGCCCTGCTGATGACTGCCGTGGCGCAAACCGATGGGGCCGACGCCGCCATGCGTCTGGCCGATGCCGTGCTTACCGCCTGCTGGCATCAAGAGCGCGACATTGCCAGCGACGCCACGCTGGCCGAGCTGCTGGACGAAACCGACTTGCCCGCCGAACGCCTGGCCCAGTCGCACCAGCCGGAGGTGAAAACGCGCTATGACGCCCATACCCAGGCGGCGATCGACGCCGGGGTGTTTGGCGCGCCCAGCTGGGTGATCGAAGGCGAACTTTTCTGGGGGCAGGACCGCCTTGAATTCGTGGCCCGCAAACTGGGGTTATGAGTCAGGATTCATGAACTGAATTGGGTTGGAGCGCCCGTTTAAAAAACGTAGGCAGCTATTGATACAGGAGTAACTTGTAATGAAGCAATGGGTTGATTTGGCTGCGGCTGATGGCCGCGCCGTTCCCGCCTACGTGGCCCGGCCCAATGGTGTGCCCAAAGGGGCTGTGGTGGTGGTGCAGGAGATTTTTGGCGTTAATTCGCACATTCGCAGCGTGGCTGACGACTATGCGCAAGACGGCTATCTGGCCGTGGCCCCGAGCACGTTTGAGCGCGTCAAACCCGGCGTCGAGCTGGGCTATGCCGAGGCCGACATGAAAGAAGGCATGGGCTACAAAGGCGCGGTCGAGGCGCTGCCTGCGCCCGGCGTGATGCAGGACTTACAGGCCGCCATCGACTACGCGGCGCAGCACAGCGGCGGCCAAGTCAAGCAAAAACCAACGCTGCCCAGCGCGAAACCTCATCACGGCTGCGGCAAAGTCGGCATGGTCGGTTATTGCTGGGGCGGGCTGCTGACTTGGCGCGCCGCCTGCACACTGCACGGCCTGGCCGCTGCCGTGCCGTATTACGGCGGCGGCATGACGCGACCCGAAGAAATGGCCCGCCAGCCGCAGGTGCCTGTGCTGGCCCACCTGTCTGACCGCGACCAATGGGTGCCCATGGACAGCATCGAAGCGTTCAAAAATGCCCACCCTGAGGTTGAAGTGCACCTGTACGCGGCGCAGCACGGTTTTAATTGTGACCAGCGTGGTGCCTGGGATGCGGCCGCTGCCAAACTGGCGCGAGAGCGCTCGCTGGCGTTTTTGGCCAAGCATCTGGCTTGATTTGCTTCATAAACAGTAGCTTGAAACGGTTGGTGTAACTGCGAATAAGCTGTATCTGAAAATGATGAGCGGGGGCAGATGCGGTACCGTTGATGGCGCATATATGCTTAATATCTTGAAAACCATAGGTGTTTGCCCGGTAGGGCATCTTTACCAATGGGCGTTTGCAGGGGTTTTCTTTGGCGGGCAGCTTCGTAGAATGTTCCGTCGTAGGCAGGCATTACGGTCTGCTTATGGAGCGATTCCGGCTTGTTCGCCGGTTTATTTGACCTGATGAGTGATTCAAGGAGCAACCCATGATCAAGCTGATTTCTTCTGCCGCTGCTGCTTTGCTGCTGACCGGTACTGCTTTTGCTGCCACCGACAGCATCGTCGTGGCCCAAAACACCCGCGCTGAAGTCAAGGCCGAAGCCAAGGCGCATCCGCCCGCAGCGGGCCTGGCCAATGCCACTTCTGATGCGCCGAAAGCCGCTTCCAGCAAAACCCGCGCCGAGGTCAAGGCCGAAGCGCGCAAGTCCAAGCCTGCCGCTGGCCTGCAAAGCGATGTGGGCACCACCGCGCCCAGCAACAAAACGCGCGCTGAAGTGCGTCAGGAAACCCGTGAGGCCGTCAAGGCCGGTGATGGCCCGGCCACCAACGCCACCACCAAGTAAGCCTGAGTCATAACCGTTTGGCGGCAGCAAAGAGGCGGTTTTTCAAACCGCCTCTTTTTTTGCATGCACCCGACAGGAGAGGGCGAGCAGAGAAAGACATTCAGCGTTGTGAGCGGGTGATGTAACGCCTGCGCCAGAACATGACGACGATGCCCACGGCCAGCACCGTCATCAGCACCATGGCCAGCCACATGCCTTCGGTGCTGTGGATCAGCGGCAGGTGGTCGAAGTTCATGCCAAAAAAGCCGGTGAACAGGTTCAACGGTAAAAAGATGGCCGTGACCGCAGTGAGCGTGCGCATGATGTCGTTGGCGCGCTGGCCTTGCGCGCTGAAGTGCAGTTGCACCGCCGTTTCGGTGGATTGTTCCAGCCGTCGGGCGTGGTGCAATACGCGGTCAATATGTTCGATGACGTCGCGCGCACGGGCCATCAACTGGTCGCGCCGCGCCTGCGCCTGTGCGGCGTCGGCGGCGTAGGACGACAGCGGCAACTCGCCCAGGGTGTCCAGCCATTCCTGCATGGCGTCGTGCTGCTCTTCGCACAAGTCTTCCAGCACGTGCAGGCGTTGGCGCGCGTGGATGACGGCGTTCCACACGTCGGGGTGCGGGTCGGCGCGCAGCAGCTCGTGCTGCGTGGCTTCGAGTGCGGCGGACAGGTCTTTGCGCAAATCCAGGTAGCTGTCGACCATGTGGTTGATCAGTCGCAGTACCAGATCGGACGGGCTTTGTGGAATACGGTGGCGCACAATGGTGGCGTCAACACTGAGCTGGGCATCAGAAAGCGAGCGCTGCACAAAGTGGGACGCGGTGTAACAGCCGGGCGGGTGCACGCTGATGAGCAGGCGGTCAAAAATGGCAAAACCGACGGCGCGAGTGTCGATGCGGTCAAAGGCGTCGGGCGTGGCATCCGATGTGCGGGTGCGGTCATGCGCGTGCTGCACTTCGGGCAAGGTGGCCAGTCGCCGGAAGATCACGGTGTCGTAGATCGAGGTGGCGTCGTAGTTGGACGGATGGGCGTCGCTGCCCAAGTCGATTATGTGCACATCCAGCAGGGCCGAGCCGCCCAGTTGCTGAGCTGCCGCTTGCAACTGATTCTGATGGCGGGGGAAGTCGCTGCGCTCAAGGTAAATCCAGACAAAGCCGTCGCTGGGGGCTTGAGGAGGCAAGTTGTCCAGAAAACGCAGGCTGCCTGCGGTGAATTCGAGGATGTGCACGGTGCGGCTTGAGTGTGTAGAGGCCGCCGGTCAGGCGGTGGCGAGCAGGCGCGCCGCATCACGGGCAAAGTAGGTCAGCACACCATCGGCACCGGCGCGCTTGAAGGCCAGCAGCGATTCCATCATCACTTGGTCGTGGTCCAACCAGCCGTTTTGCGCGGCAGCTTTGAGCATGGCGTATTCGCCGCTGACCTGGTAGGCGAATGTGGGCACACTGAATTTAGTTTTTACCCACTGCACGATGTCCAGGTAGGGCATGCCGGGCTTGACCATCACCATGTCGGCACCCTCGGCAACGTCCATGGCTACTTCGCGCAATGCTTCATGGCTATTGGCGGGATCCATTTGATATATTTTCTTATTACTTTTGCCCAAATTGCTGGCTGATCCCACCGCATCTCGGAACGGGCCATAAAACGCGCTGGCGTACTTGGCTGAGTAGGCCATGATGCGGGTGTGGATGTGGCCTTGCGTTTCCAGTGCGCTGCGAATGGCCCCGATGCGCCCGTCCATCATGTCGCTGGGAGCTACGATGTCGACCCCTGCTGCTGCTTGTGTCAGTGCCTGTTTGACCAGTTGGGCCACGGTGTCGTCGTTCAGGATGTAGCCGGTATCGTCCAGCCAGCCGTCTTGCCCGTGGCTGGTGTAGGGATCGAGCGCCACGTCAGTCATGATGCCCAGCTCAGGAAAGCGCGCTTTCAGTGCGCGCACCACGCGGGGAATCAGGCCGTCACTGTTGGTGGCTTCGGTGCCTTGCTCGTCTTTCAGGCGGCTGTCGATGACCGGGAACAAGGCCATGACGGGAATGCCCAGATTGACGCAGTCTTGCGCTACCGGCAGCAGCAAATCCAGCGACAGGCGTTCGACGCCGGGCATGGATGCCACGGCTTGCCGCTGGCCTTGCCCGTCAAGCACGAACACGGGGTAAATCAAATCGTTGGCCGACAAGGCGTGTTCGCGCACCAGGCGGCGCGTGAAATCGTCTCGGCGCAGGCGGCGTGGGCGGCCTGCGGGGAAGGGGGCAAAAGGTGCAGTCATGAGGAAAATTGTGCACCAAACCATGCATGGCGTGGCCCAGGGACGACGAGACGATGAAATTTTGTAAAGTCGATCATAAAAATAAAAACTTTGGTATACTTTCTTTCGGGTGGCTTGCCATCCCCCGCTTTTCCTCCCTGAGCGGGAGCCTTGATGTGTGACAGCAGACAGGCTTTTGACCCCGGCCAGCAGGTCGGGGTTTTTTTTGCGCTGCGTTTTGGGACTCTGTTTTCGGGGCTGCACGCCGGTCGTCGGTCCAGCGCAGACGCTGCGCGTTTTGGCCGCGTGCAGGGCGTTGGGCCTCGTTACACTCAGCGTCATGTTGTGGATCAAAGCCTTGCATATCGTATTTGTGACGAGCTGGTTTGCGGGCTTGTTTTATTTGCCGCGCATCTTCGTCAATCTGGCCATGGCGGCCCCTGAGTCGGTGACCGAGCGGGCGCGGTTGCTGCTGATGGCGCGCAAGTTGTACCGTTTCATGACGCTGCTGGCGGTGCCTGCGCTGGCTTTGGGCTTGTGGCTGTGGCTGGGCTATGGCATTGGGCAGGGGCCAGGCAATGGCTGGCTGCACGCCAAGCTGGCGCTGGTGCTGGTGCTGCTGGGTTATCACGCTGTATGTGGGCATTTGCTCAAGCAATTTGAGCGTCATGCGCCCACGCCCGGTCATGTGTGGTTTCGCTGGTTCAACGAAGCGCCGGTGCTGCTGCTGCTGGGGTCGGTGATTCTGGTGGTGGTCAAGCCTTTTTAATCCGGCACCAAGCTGGCGCAAACCGGTGCAGCGCGATCAATCTGCCGCCTATCCGCTGGCGCTGCTGTACGCGGCGCTGATTGCCTATGCCAGCTTGTTTCCGTTTACCGGCTGGCGCGACCAAGGGATTGTCCCGTGGGCGTATTTGTGGGCACCGTTGCCGCAATATTGGACTCGTTTTGACGTCGGCGGCAATCTGCTTGGTTACATGCCGCTAGGTTTTTTGTGGACGCTGGCGTGGCTGACAGGCAGACCGCGCTGGCGGGCTGCCGTATGGGCCAGCCTGGCAGCGGCCTTGCAGTCGTTGGTGCTGGAGTGTTTGCAGTCGTACTTGCCTTTGCGTGTGGCGTCCAATCTGGATCTGGCCTTGAACGCGGCGGGCGGTGCCACAGGCGCGCTGGCGGCGCTGGCGCTGGATCGGCTGGGCGTGATGGCGCGATGGCAGCGCTTTCGTGCTGCCTGGTTTGTGCGCGAATCGCGTGGGGCGTTGGTGCTGCTGATGCTGTGGCCGGTGGGGCTGCTGTTTCCGCCGCCGGTGGCGTTTGGCCTGGGGCAGGTGCTTGAGCGGCTGGAGCGTGTGCTGGCTGAGTGGCTGCAAGACACTCCGTGGACAGGCCGATTGCCTTTGCGTGATATGGATTTGCAACCGCTGTTGCCCGGTGCGGAGGCGGTGTGTGTGGCCCTGGGCGCGCTGGTGCCGTGCCTGCTGGCGTACACCGTGGTGCAGCGCCGGTGGCCCCGGGCGTTGATGGCGGCGTCGGCGCTGCTGGTGGGGGTGCTGGTGTCGGCGCTGTCGGCGGGTTTGAGTTATGGCCCGCTGTATGCCTGGTCGTGGATCAGCCGCCCGGTGGAGTGGGGGCTGCTGTCGGCGGTGGGGGCGGTGCTGGTGTTGATTCGGCTACCCGCACGCGCTTGCGTAGGCTTGTTGATACTGGCTCTGGTGGTGCAACTGGCGGTGCTCAATGCTGCGCCGCAAAGCCCGTACTTTGCCGCCACTTTGCAAAGTTGGGAGCGGGGGCGCTTTATCCACTTCAACGGCTTGGCGCAATGGGTGGGATGGTTGTGGCCGTTTGGGGCGCTGGCGTATCTGGCCAGCCGGATGGGCCGCACAGGTTATGGCGCACGCAGGCAGTGGACCTAAGAGCGTGTTCAACGTCTCTGCGCGGGTGTGTGGCGCGGCCTCGGGCGGTTTGCTCTTTGCAGCCCATCCCGATCCGCATCCCACATCCCACATCCCTCACGCTCAGACGTTGAACACGCTCTAAAGCCCTGGTCTTGAGGCGGAACAGCGGGCGCTGCCTAAAATTGCAGACATGAGCACATCAACCACACCGCCAGCGCCTTCGCCTTATTACCAGCGCCATGTTTTTTTCTGCCTGAACCAACGCGACAATGGCGAGCGCTCGTGTGGTGACTTCAATGCCCAGGCGGCGTTTGATCATTGCAAAAAGCGCGTCAAGGCCGAAGGTTTGGCCGGCGCGGGCAAGGTGCGGGTGAACAAGGCGGGTTGTCTGGATCGCTGCGCGGCTGGCCCGGTGGCGGTGGTGTACCCGGAAGCCGTTTGGTACACCTATCTGGATTTGACCGATATTGACGAGATTGTGGAGTCGCACCTCAAAGGTGGTCAGCCGGTCGAGCGGCTGCGGGTGCCGCCGCATCTGGGGCGTTGATGCGGCGGCGACCAAAACGGCGTTTGATATTTATAAGAAAAATGATTTTGATTAAATACAGCAAGCAGACAAAGCTACTTTATTGATAGTGATTTGAAAATGTCAGCCGCTGCAGCGATGGTGGCGTCAATGTCTGCATCGCTGTGCGCGCCGCTGACAAAACCTGCTTCATAAAGCGCCGGAGCGATGTACACGCCTTGATTTAGCAGGCCGTGGAACAGGGTGTTGAAGCGGTTGCCATCGGTTTTCATGACTTCGCCGTAGTTGCGCGGCAACTCGGGCAGCAGGAAAAAGCCGAACATGCCGCCCTGACAGTCGGCGGCAAAAGGCACGCCGTGCTGTTGGGCGGCGGCGCTCAGGCCATCGACCAGGCGGCGGGTCTGGGCCGACAGGGCATCGAAAAAGCCAGGTTTTTTGATCTCGCGCAGTGTGGCCAGGCCGCAAGCGGTGGCCACGGGGTTGCCGCTGAGTGTGCCTGCCTGATAGACCGGCCCCAGCGGGGCGAGTTGCTCCATCACCGCACGTTGGCCACCGAATGCGGCCAAAGGCATGCCGCCGCCAATGACTTTGCCCAACACGGTGATGTCGGGCGCAAAGCCGGGGATTTGCTGTGCATAGACGCTTTGCGCGCCGCCCAGCGCCACGCGGCAGCCGGTCATGACCTCGTCGTAAATCAGCAGCGCACCGTGCTGGGTGCACAGCTCGCGGGCGCGGCGTGCGAATTCGACGCTGGCGCGCACGAAGTTCATGTTGCCCGCGATTGGCTCCAGGATGACGCAGGCCACTTCAGCGCCATGCTGTGCAAAGGCTTGTTCCAGTTGTGCAAGGTGGTTGTATTCGAGCACCAGCGTGTGTTGCACCACTTCAGGCGGTACGCCGGCGCTGGTGGGATGGCCAAACGTGGCCAGGCCCGAGCCGGCCTTGACCAGCAGCGCATCGGCATGGCCGTGGTAGCAGCCTTCAAACTTGATGATTTTGCTGCGACCCGTGGCTCCGCGCGCTAAGCGGATGGCGGACATGCCCGCTTCGGTACCTGAGCTGACCAGGCGCAGCATCTCCATCGATGGATAGAGCGCAAGGATTTCTTCGGCCAGCTCGATCTCGCGTTCGGTGGGCGCGCCAAACGAGAAGCCATCGGCAGCAGCTTTTTGCACCGCCTCCAGCACGGCGGGGTGGCCGTGGCCGAGGATCATGGGGCCCCAGGAGCCGATGTAGTCGATGTAGCGCTGACCATTGGCATCCCAAAAGTAAGCGCCCTGCGCGCGTTGCACAAAGCGTGGTGTGCCGCCCACGGCGCGGAAGGCGCGCACGGGCGAGTTGACACCGCCGGGAATGACCTGGCGCGCACGCGCCATGAGCTGTTCGTTGAGGTCGGTATGAAGGGCGGTGCGGGGGTCAATGCTGGGTTTCATGGGTGGGATCAGGAAAAGGGGAAGAAGGTGAGTCGTCGGTGGAGCTTGAATCGTCCGGTTCGCCCCCCGATTCGGCCCAGAACAGGCGATCGGCCATGGCGCGGCCCATGCCGGGGACAAAGCCGTGGCTGAGCGCCTGATCCAGGTATTGCAGGGCTTCGACGGTGGCGCCTTCCAGGCTGCTGCCGCTGGCCAGCAGCGCTGCCAAAGCGGCCGAGAGGATATCGCCCGCGCCGATGAAGGCGGCGTCGATGCGTTCAAATTTCTGCGTCACCAAGGTCGTCTGGGGCGAGGCCAGCACGTTGCCCACCTCGTCGTCTGCCACGGGCAGGCCAGTCACCAGCACATAAGGCACGCCCCATTCGGCGGCGGCGCGGGCCAAGTCGGTGGCGCGGGCATGGCGATCAGTCAGCGACTCTGGCAGCAGCCAGTGGCGCAGCGTGGCATTGTTGCCGACCAGCACGGCGGTTTGTGGCAGCAGCAGCTCACGAAAGGCATCCAGATAGTGCTCAATGTCGTGTTCAGACCACCAAGACAGGTCGGGCAGGTAGGCGATCAGGGGGACATCGGCGTAATCGGCCGCCAGCGCCGCAATGGCAGCCAGCGATTCAGCGCTGCCGACAAAACCGACCTTGATGGCGTGTGGTGGCGCATCTTCGGCCACGAGCCGAGCCTGGTCGGCCACAGCGCTGTCGTCCAAGCTGGCGTGGCTTTGGGTTTCGCGGCTGTCCCGCAGGTAAGCGCCAGTGACCACCGGCAAGGCATGGGCCCCCATGGATGCAACCACGGCCGCATCGCTGCTCAGACCGCCCGCGCCCAAAGGGTCGCTGGCGTTGAAGCAGAGTACGCACGCCAAAGTAGGGGGGATCGTGAATGATTCCATCTTGTGGCCATCCTGCGACGATAAAGCAGCGTTAGAGTGAGGCATTAGACGCAATTGTGGCAATCGGTTGCGACATGATGTCGCTCCAAGACAAGGTGCGCCGATACAATTCGTTAATTTTACGGGTGCGCCGCTGGGAAAATCAGGCAATCATGAGTGTAAGCAGAACGTGGATGTGTTTGATTTGCGGTTGGCTGTACGACGAGGCGGCTGGAGCGCCTGAGCATGGCATAGCGCCAGGGACGTTGTGGGAGCAGGTACCGATGAACTGGACTTGCCCTGAGTGTGGTGCAAGAAAAGAAGATTTTGAAATGGTGCAGATTTGAGGACTTTGGCTTCAATTCTGGACTGAGACAAATACCGGATGGCTTGCCTTCCGCAGCAAAGAGGCTTCAATGGAATCCAAGAAGGTGCTGGTCATTGATGACAGCAACACGATTCGGCGCAGCGCCGAGATTTTTCTCAAGCAAGGCGGGCATGAGGTCATGCTGGCCGAGGATGGTTTCGATGCGCTGGCAAAAATCAACGACGCTGAACCAGATTTGATTTTTTGCGACATCTTGATGCCGCGCCTGGATGGCTACCAAACCTGCGCCATTATCAAACGCAATGAAAAGTTTGCGACCACGCCGGTGGTGATGTTGTCGTCTAAAGATGGCGTGTTCGACAAAGCCCGCGGACGCATGGTGGGATCGCAGGACTATCTGACCAAACCATTTACCAAAGACCAGTTGTTGCAGGCTGTACAACAGTACGGCGCAACAGAAAAAGGAGTGGCCTAAATGTCTATTCGCAATGTTTTGGTGGTGGATGATTCTAAAACCGAGCTGATGTATGTCAGTGAGATACTCAAGAAAGCTGGATTTTTGGTGTCCACAGCCGAAAACGCCGAAGCTGCTAAAAGTCGCTTGGAACAATCAGTGCCCGATTTGATTTTAATGGATGTGGTGATGCCAGGGCAAAATGGTTTTCAGTTGACGCGTGCATTGTCCCGTGATCCTCGTTATGCCAACATTCCAATTATTATGTGCACCAGCAAGAATCAGGAAACAGATCGGGTTTGGGGTATGCGGCAGGGTGCCAAGGATTACATCACCAAACCAGTGAATCAGGTTGAATTGATGGGAAAAATCAAAGCGTTAGGTTGATTGCGGGATGTCGAAGAGAAAACAGAATAAGCAGGCACTGCGAGATTTCCAAAATCGTCTGGCCGAACGCTTGCAGGCTGCCAATGCGGCAGAGGCTACTGCGTCCTGGCTGGCAGTAGAAGCTGGTGCGTTGCAGTTGCTGCTGCCCCTGACGCATGCGGGCGAGATTTTCTCGTGGACAGATGTTCAGAAGGTGCCTTATGTTCAACCTTGGTTCCTGGGGGTGTCTAATTTACGTGGTGGTTTATATGGGTTGATTGATCTGGCTTTGTTCATGGGGAATAGTCAATCTAAGCCACGTACTGAAATCGAACTGAGTCATTGCCGACTGGTGACGTTCAATCCCGTGTTGGAAACCAATGGCGCTTTGTTAGTTGATCGGCTGATAGGCTTGCGCACATCTGAAGATTTTTCATCGTCTGATGAGATACTAAAGACGGATGCCTTATTTTATTTTAGTACTATTTATACTGACTTTAATGGCCAGCAGTGGCAAGAAGTTAATTTACAATTACTATCGCAACATCAGCAATTTTTGGGAATTGGTGCGTAACCTATTATTTTAATATATCATCATGGCAATTAATGATAAATTTTCAAATTTTCTTAAAAAGAAAACAGAAAGTCATCGTGAGCAAATAAAAGGCCATGGTGACCAAGGTCAAACGCACGATTCTATTCGACACGATAGCCAGTTTGGTTCAGGTTTTGCGACGGAGGAGGCGCTGGCTGCATTACCGTTGGATCAACAGGTTGATAGTTCGGTGGCTGTTGCGGAAGACGGTTTTTACATGCCGTTGTTGAGATATCGGACGGCCGCGCAGCATTCACGTATCTTGTGGATTGTTTTAATATTAGCGTTGATTGTTTTGGTGGCCATGACTGGGAGGACTGTAGTTCAAACGGATCGTAGCGCTACCCAGGTGGCTGCCACGGGTCAATCATTGATGCAGTCACAGCGTTTGGCGAAATCTGTTTCTCAAGCGCTAATGGGGCATGCGGAATCTTTTGATGAAATGAAAGAAAGCTCTGCGGCATTATCACGAAACATGCGTGGTTTACAAGCTGGTGGTGGTGACATACCGACATTGGATGCTTCTTATAGCGAAGAAATATCTAAAATTATGCCTTACATTGATCGCGCTGATCAAAATGTAGCGGTAGTTTTAGAACAAAGGCAAATTTTGACGCAAGTGGGAGCATCGTTGCGACAAATCAGTCGCCAGTCTTCGGAGCTGCTGGAGGTGGCTGAGACAGTTTCATCGCTCAAATTGCAGCAAAACGCGGCACCTGCAGAAATCTCTGCGGCAGGCCAACTGGTGATGCTGACCCAGCGTATTGGTAAATCCGCAAATGAGTTTCTGACGGCGGAAGGGGTTAGCCCCGAGGCGGTATTTTTGCTAGGCAAGGATCTGAATACGTTCAAGGAAATTGCTGAGGGGCTGCTACAGGGCAATCAGGATCTTCGTTTGTCTCCTACCAGAGATGAACAAACGCGAGAACGGCTGGCCGCACTGATCAAGCTGTATGAAAATACACGCACTCAGGCAAGTGGCATATTGGGCAATTTGCAGGGGCTGGTTTCGGCGCGTGAAGCGCAGGCAGCGATTACCGCTGACAGCGAGCCTTTGCGGATCGATTTGGAGGCGTTGCAAACCCGTCTTTCTGCTCAAGCAGGTCTGAGCCTTGTGGATTTGATTTGGTTGCTGGTGCCGGCATTGATTGCCATGGCTGCGGTTGCGGGTCTTTGGATGGTGCAGTTGCGCGACAGTCGCCAGCGTCAGGGCGTGTCTGAGCAACAACGCCACTCGGCCGAACAGCAGCAGTTTGAAGCCAAGCGGGTGAACGATGCCAATCAGGCGGCTATTTTGCGTTTGATGAATGAGCTGCAAACGGTGGCTGAAGGCGACTTGACGCAAGAAGCCACCGTGACCGAGGACATCACGGGTGCGATTGCCGACTCCGTGAACTACACCGTAGAGGAATTGCGGTCTTTGGTCGGCAACGTGCAAAGCACGGCCTCGCGGGTGGCGCAGACAACTTCCCGTGTGGAAACCACGTCGACAGAGCTGCTGGCTACATCGTCCGAACAGTTGCGCGAGATCAAAGAGACGGGCCAATCCGTGCTGCAAATGGCCACACGAATCAACGACGTGTCGGCGCAGGCGCAAGAGTCAGCCTTGGTGGCGCGCCAGTCGTTGCAGGCGGCAGAGTCCGGCTTGACGGCGGTGCAAAACACCATTGGTGGCATGAATTCGATTCGTGACCAGATTCAGGAAACCTCCAAGCGCATCAAGCGGCTGGGCGAATCTTCGCAAGAAATTGGTGAGATTACCGAGCTGATCGCCGACATTACCGAGCAGACCAACGTGCTGGCGCTGAATGCTGCGATTCAGGCCGCGTCAGCCGGTGAAGCCGGACGGGGCTTTTCGGTGGTGGCCGAAGAGGTGCAGCGCCTGGCCGAACGATCAGCCGATGCCACACGTCAGATTGCCGCGCTGGTCAAAGCCATTCAAACCGACACCCAGGATGCGGTGGCGGCCATGGAGCGCTCGACCCAGGGTGTGGTGCAAGGCGCGCGTCTTTCAGATAACGCGGGCACGGCGCTGGCAGAAATTGACCAGGTGTCGCGCCGTCTGGCTGAGCTGATTCAGCAGATTTCTGCCTCAGCTTCCAAAGAAGCCAATCAGGCGAATGAAGTGGCGGCCAATATTCAGCATATTTTCGCGGTGACAGAGCAAACCGGAGAAAGCACGCGGTCAACAGCCACTCAGGTGCGCGATCTGACGCGCATGGCCGACGAGCTGCGCCAGTCTGTCGCACGGTTCAAGATTGCCTGATTTTTATTCGATGAGCGGAGGCCGGTGTCTGCGGGAGGGATGCCGGATCAATAGACACCAATTGCAAGAAGGGCTGTACCCATGGTCATGCGTTCCGAAGTCGATGATCGAGTGAGCACTGCGGGCGAAGTGGCCGATCTTGGCCCCTTGGCGTGGGTGCTGGACGAAACGCGTGAGTCGATTGCGTCTGCCACCAAGGCCCTCAAGCGCTATCTTCGTGAGGCCGAGGCGGCGCGCGGCATCGACATGGCCTCGGTCGATGCCAGTCAGCTTCGGCTCGCGCGGCAGCAAATCCACCAGGCCGTTGGCGCGCTCGAAATGGTGGGGCAATCCGTGGCCGCGCACATGGTGCGAGCGATGGAAGAAGCCGTGCACCGTTTCGTGCAGCATCCCGATGGCTTTGACGGGTCTGCAGCACTGACGGTCGAGCGCACCGGTTTTGCCTTGATGGAGTATCTGCAAGGGCAACTGGGCGCACACCCGCGTTCTGCCCTAGGGCTTTTTCCCCAGTTTCGTGAAATTCAGCAAATGGCGGGCGCGGACCGTATTCACCCGGCCGATTTGTGGACGCATCAATGGGGCTGGCTGGAGCCGCAGTGGCCCAGCAGTTCGGTGCAAGCGCTGAAATATGGGCCAGAAGTACGCGCTCAGATCGATCACCGCATTCTGAGGATCATGAAGCGTGGTAGCGTCAATGCGGCGGCAGAACTGGTGCCTCTGTGCCTTGGTTTGGCGGCAGAAGAGCCAGAAAAAAGCCGACCACGCATTTTCTGGATCTTGGTCGCCGGATTGTTCGAGGCTTTAGGCCAGTCGCTGGTGCCGATGGATGTGTATACCAAGCGGGCGACATCGCGCATTTTGCTGCAATACACCGCGATGGCCCACGGCGACAAGGCGGTGTCTGAGCGCTTGTCGCTCGATGTGCTGTTCTTTTGCGCCCAGGCGGTTCCACCCCAAGGTGATGCCGCACCCGTGCTGCAAGCCGTGCGCAGCGCATGGGGCTTGCAAAGCCATCAGCCTGTCGATTACGAGCAGAGCATGTTCGGCATGTTCGATCCGGCACTGCTGGCACAAGGGCGCAAGCGCGTTGAAGCCATCAAGGAAAATTGGTCCGCCTTGGCCGGCGGCGATGTGGGGCGTTTGAAAGCGTGTACCAACCAGCTTGGTTTGGTGGCCGAGTCATTGGACAAGCTGCACCCCAAAGGCCAGCCACTTTCAGCGGCCTTGCGCCGTGTGGCTGAACAACTGCTGCAAACAGGACAAGCGCCCAGTGCAGAGCTGGCCATGGAGACGGCCACTGCGGTGCTGTTTCTCGAGGCGTCTTTCGCTGATTTTCATCCGGCAGACCAGCAGTTTGGCGCGCGTATCGAGCAACTCGCAGCGCGTTTGGACAATGTGCGCTCGGGGGCATCGGCACCTGCGCTTGAATCGTGGATGGAAGAGCTGTACCGCCAGATCAGCGATCAGCAAACCATGGGGACAGTCGTGGCCGAGTTGCGCACCACGCTGGGCGAGGTGGAGCAACGTCTGGACCAATTTTTCCGTCACCCGGAAGATGGCTCCGTATTGGCGAGCGTGCCAGAGCGGATGTCGCAGATGCGGGGGGTACTGTCGGTGCTGGCGTTGGACCAGGCCGCGCTGGCGATGTCGCGCCTGAGCGAAACTGTCGCCGAATGGCTGGCGGACGATCTGGACGTTGAGTCACTGCGCCAGTCCAATGCCTTCAACAGGCTGGGCAATAGCCTGGGGGCGCTCGGTTTTCAGATCGATATGATGGGCTATCAGCCGATGCTGGCCCGCAAGCTGTTTGTGTATGACGAAGCGCAGGGTGAGCTGAAATACGTCATGGGGCGGGTGTCCGCAGCGCCATCGACCTCAAAAGTCGAAAAAACGGTTACTGGCGAACAAGCTGTTTTGACCGATCTTGAGTTGGATTTGAGTGGCCCGAGAGACCCGTCTGCTCAGGCCGATGTGGCTGGTCGACTCAGCCAGATCGCCAAACAGGCCGCTTTAGACGACAAACCAGCTTTGGCGCAGGCGGCCAATCGTGCGGCCACCGCCGCAGGGCAACCCGATGCGGATGGCCTCAGCGATGCCTTGGCCGATTTGCAGACGGTGGTGAACAAAGGCAAAAATGAGCCTGTGCCAGAGCCTGCCATCTCTGGAGCGCCTGAAGAAGCGCTCGATGGCGAAGACGAGTTGCTGGACATTTTCCTCGACGAAGCGCGCGAAGTGGTGCAAGTGGGGCGTCAAGCGCTGATGGCGCTTGGCAGCGCGCCTGGTGATATGGAGCAGCAAACGACGTTGCGTCGCGCCTTCCACACGCTCAAAGGCAGTTCGCGCATGGTGGGCCTGGACGAGTTTGGCGAAGCCGCATGGGCCATGGAGCAATTGCTGAATGCCTGGCTGGCCGAGCAAAAACCAATCAATGATGACGTGCGCACGCTGTCGAGCGAGGCCATCGATGGTTTTGCGCGTTGGGTAGAAGACATTGCCACGCCGCGCGCGAGCCGCTGGAAGGCCGAGCCGTTTTGCGCGGCGGCCGATGCTTTGCGTTTGCAGGGGCAGCGTCGACCTTTGGATTTGCCACAGCAAGCCGGTGCTGCAGACGCTGCGAGCGATGTCACGCTGGACGCAACGCCTGCTGCACCTGAGCCAGCATTGCCGCCAGCCCCTGTCGAGAGCCTGGAGGTCGAAATTTTCGAAGACCTCGATGCTTCTGATGCACCGACCTTGTTGGGTGCCGAGGTGAGCAGCGAAGCAGAGGATACCGACGCATCGCTGGCTGACATGGCGATTGACTTTGAATTGCCTGATCTGGAGTTGGAAGCTTTTGCAGAAGTTGAGGGGGCTGGCGATGTGCCGGCACCAGCCAATCTGCTGGCTGATGAAGCACTTTCGCTTCCGGTGAATGTATTGGCAGATGCGGGCCGGGTTGAGCCACCTGAATCGGCCGAACAGGCGTCACTGCCCGAAGTCAAGATGCTGGATCTGGACCTCAGCGAACTTGGGTTTGATGTTGGCGATGAAGGTGTTGCTACCGCTATCGACGCCGTTGAGCTGACGGCACCGACGGTGCCAGGCAGTGACGATGCATTTGATCTGCCCGAAGGTAACGCAATAGTGGTCGAGTCGGGTGCAGAGGCTGCGGACGTCCTGGACGAATCCTTGCCGACGAGCGAATTGGCTGAGACGCTAGACGGTGCGACCAATGAGCAAGACAACGATGATTCGTACAAGGAAATTGGCGATCTGCGGATCAGCATGCCGCTGTACAACGTGTACCTCAACGAGGCGGATGAATGGTCGCGCCAGTTAATGACGGATTTGTCAGAGTGGGCGCTGGAGTTGAACCGGCCTGTGCCACACAGGGCCATTGCACGCGCGCACTCGCTGGCGGGCAGTTCGGCCACAGTGGGTTTTACGGCGCTGTCGGATCTGGCGCGGGCCATCGAGCATGCTTTGGAGCGCCTGACCGCGCAGTCTCATGGCTCGATCGAGCAGGCGCAGGTGCTGGGCGATGCGGCGGCGGACGTGCGCCGGGTCCTGCACCAGTTTGCCGCAGGTATTTTGAAGCTGCCTAATGAAGACATCCTGCATGCCGTTCAGGCGCTGGAGCCGGTGGAAGGTCAAGCGCACAGCAGCGCGGCCAAGGCCCTGGATGCGGCACATGCGGTTCATGTGCCGCCGCATGCCAGTGTCCAGACAGCCAGTGCCGCGCCGCGGCTGGTATTGGGCGATGGGATCGACGTGGTCGATGCGGTTGACCCAGACCTGTTTCCGATATTTGAAGAAGAGGCCGAAGAGTTGCTGCCCAGCATCAGCGCGTCGCTGCGGCAGTGGGCCAAGCAGCCCGACGATATGGCCGCGCGCGCCGAAGTGCTCAGGGGGCTGCACACGCTCAAGGGCAGTGCCCGATTGGCCGGTGCCCTGCGCCTGGGTGAGATGGCGCACCGCGCAGAGTCGGCCATTGAAGTCATTGGTGTTGAAAAAATCGCCACCGAAGATGTGGAGCCATTGCTCGATCACCTGGACGAGTTGGAGGAAGACTTCCGCAAGCTCCAGGCTGGGGGCGAAGGCGTGGCCACGGTTGGCGTCGAACAGTCGGCCTCAGATGCCGCTTCCAGCGCCCACGCGCAAGCGAAAGAGAGGCCTATAGAAGCGGCACCCGTGGAAATGGTGCCAGTTGCCGAGACGGCGCATGCGCCATCAGTGGACAAGGCGGTGGCGCAACCCGCACAGCCTGTGGTGCGTGGCAATGTGGCCGAACCGGCCGCCTTGTCGCTGGTGTCGGCCCGCGCGTCGGCGGGGCATGCAGTGCGTGTGCGCTCTCAACTGCTGGATCGCATGATGGATCAAGCGGGTGAGGTGATGACCTCGCGAGCACGACTGGAAACTCAGGTGGGACAGTTGCGCGGCTCGCTCAACGAATTGACGGGCAACCTGGAGCGTTTGCGCACGCAGCTGCGGGATGTTGAATTGCAGGCCGAAACGCAGATGCAGTCGCGCATGGCGCTGACCAAGGATGCGCAGCAGAACTTTGACCCGCTTGAATTTGACCGCTTCACGCGCATGCAGGAGTTGACCCGGATGATGGCCGAGTCGGTCAACGACGTGGCGACGGTGCAGCGCAACTTGCAGCGCGCCGTTCAGGCCAGTGAAGACGGTCTGGCGGCTCAAGCGCGCCAGTCGCGCGAATTGCAGCGCGATCTGCTGCGCACGCGCATGGTCGAATTTGATGGCATTTCCGAGCGCCTGTACCGGGTGGTTCGGCAAGCCTCCAAAGAAACCGGCAAGCAGGTTCGTCTGGACGTGGTGGGCGGTACCATCGAGATGGATCGGGGCATTCTGGAGCGCATGACGCCTGCGTTTGAGCATTTGCTGCGCAACTGCGTCGTGCACGGCATCGAAGCACCTGCTGCTCGCGCATCCGCAGGCAAAGACCAAAACGGCTTGATCACCGTCAGTGTGCAGCAGGCGGGCAACGTCGTATCGGTGGCCTTCCGTGACGATGGTGCAGGGCTGGATCTGGCGCGCATTCGAGAGCGCGCGATTGAAAAAGAGGTGATTGCTGCCGATCAGAAACTGAGCGACGGTGAACTCAGCAACCTGATTTTCGCCCCTGGCTTTACCACCACCACCGAGGTGACCGAACTGGCAGGGCGCGGCGTGGGCATGGATGTAGTGCGCACCGAAGTGCTGGCGCTGGGCGGCCGCATCGAGACCGAAACTTCTGCGGGACAGGGCACCTTGTTCCGGCTGGTGCTGCCACTGACCACCGCCGTGACCCACGTGGTGATGGTGCGTGCAGGCCAGTTGTCGATTGGTGTGCCGTCCAACCAGGTCGAAGTGGTGCGGCGCCTGACGCCAGAGCAGTTGAGCGCCGCGTACGCCAGCGGCACGTACCGCTATGGCGACGAAGACATTGCGTTTTATTGGTCAGGGGCTTTGCTGCAAAGCTCGGCGCGCAGTGTGGAGCCGCCCACGCGTTCTACACCCGTGGTGGTGTTCCGTTCGGCCGACCAGCGTGTGGCCATGCACGTGGACGAGGTGCTTGGCAATCAGGAAGTGGTGGTCAAGCCATTGGGGCCGCAGTTGTCGCGCTTGCCGGGCCTGGTGGCCATGACCGCACTGGCTTCGGGCGCGGTGGCCTTGATCTACAACCCGGTGGCGCTGGCGGCGGTGTTTGGCGAACGTGCGCGTGCGCTCAGTGCTGAGGCCGCGCATGCCGAGGGGCTGGGCCAAACGGTGGCCGATGATGGTCGCGGTGGCGTGTCTGCAATCAGGCCGCATTCTCATATTCCGCTGGTGCTGGTGGTGGATGATTCCATCACCGTGCGGCGCGTGACCCAGCGCCTGTTGCAGCGTGAAGGCTACCGTGTGGCGCTGGCCGCCGATGGCTTGCAGGGGCTGGAACAGTTGAAGGCCGAACGTCCGGCGGTGGTGCTGTCGGACATTGAGATGCCCCGCATGGACGGTTTTGACTTTGTACGCAACATCCGCGCTGACGAGCAGTTGCGCGATCTGCCGGTCATCATGATCACTTCGCGCATTGCCGAGAAGCACCGCGAGCATGCCCGGGAACTGGGCGTCGAGCATTATTTGGGCAAGCCTTATGCTGAAGACGCGCTGCTGGGTCTGGTCAGAAGCTTTGCCCAGGCGGCTACGGCCGCAGCCGCTGACGCCGAATGATGACTGCGGGCGATAAGTTAAGACTTATCGCCCGGTAAAATCCGGGCATGGCCGATGACGCCCCGCCCATCAATCTGACCAACCACTTCCTCATCGCCATGCCGGGGATGGAGGATGGCACGTTTTCCCGCAGCGTGGTCTACGTGTGCGACCACAGTGAGCGCGGTGCGTTGGGCCTGATCATCAACAAGCCTGGCGACATCAATCTGGCTGATTTGTTCGACAAGGTTGATCTGCCGCTGCAACGGGCCGATCTGGGTGTGTTGCCGGTGTTTCACGGCGGACCCCTGCAAATGGAACGCGGTTTCGTGCTGCACGACCCCATCGTGGTTGAGGGGCTACAGCCGGATGAGTCGGTGTACGCATCCACCCTCAGCGTGCCGGGCGGGCTGGAGATGACCACCTCCAAAGACGTGCTGGAAGCCATGTCCTCCGGTGCCGGGCCGCGTCGGGTGCTGGTCACACTGGGCTACTCCTCCTGGGCCGAAGGGCAGCTCGAATCGGAAATTGCCCGCAACAGTTGGCTGACGGTAGATGCCGATATCAATCTGATTTTTGAAGCCCCCATTGACCAGCGCTACGACCTGGCTTTGAGTTTGTTGGGCTTGCAAACCTGGATGCTGTCGCCAGAGGCGGGGCATGCATGACTGGGCCACTGCCCAGCGCCCACGTTCCTGCCCATCTGGGCCGTTTTCTGGCTTTTGATTTTGGACTCAAGCGCACCGGGGTGGCCGCTGGCAACCGCCTTACTGGCACGGCCACGCCGCAAGCCACGCTGCGGGCCGAAGGCGATGCACGCTGGCCGCTGATTGCAGCGCGCATGGCCGAATGGCAGCCTGATGCCTTGGTCGTTGGCGTGCCGTGGCACCCCGATGGCGCGGCCCACGACAATACCCGCCGCGCCCAGCGGTTTGCACGCCAGTTGCGCGGCCGCTTTGGCTTGCCCGTGTATGAGGTGGACGAGCGCTACAGCACCACCGAAGCGCATGCCGCTGGTGCGCGCGATGCCGATGCCGCCGCAGCTACCATCATCTTGGAACAGTTTTTGAGGAGCCTTTCATGAGTTCACTCGCGCTTGACGCCGAGGCGCTGTATGCCGATTTGCTGCACGGCGTGCGCCCTTTGGTCGGCCCCGACACGCGCCTGGTGGGCATCGTCTCGGGCGGGCAGTGGCTGGCCGAGCGTTTGCAGACCGATCTGGGTTTGTCTGGCGCAGCAGGGGCCATTTCATCGGCCATGCACCGAGATGATTTTGCCAAGCGCGGTCTGTCGGCAAGCAGCCAGACCACGTTGCCGTTTGACATCGACGGTGCTGACGTGCTGCTGCTGGACGACGTGTTGTACACCGGCCGTACGGTGCGTGCGGTGGTGAACGAATTGTTCGACTACGGCCGTCCGGCGCGCGTGCGGCTGGCCGTGCTGGTCGACCGGGGTGGTCGCCAGTTGCCGGTGGCGGCCGAATACGCCGCTGCGCGCGTGGCCCTGCCTGCGGCGCAGTCGCTGCGGCTGGCGCGGGGCGACGACGGCGCGTTCAGCTTCAGCCTCAACCACAAGGGGTAAATACAGTGCTGGCCCGACACAACCCGCAACTCAACCAGCACGGCGAGCTGATCCATTTGCTGTCCACCGAAGGGTTGCCGCGCGAGATCCTCACCCACATCCTGGACACGGCGGCGCAGTTCGTCAGCGTCAGCGACCGCGAGGTCAAAAAAGTGCCGCTGTTGCGCGGCAAAAGCGTGTTCAACCTGTTTTTCGAGAACAGCACCCGCACCCGCACCACCTTCGACATTGCCGCCACCCGCCTGTCGGCGGATGTGTACACGCTGGACATCGCGCGCTCGTCTACCGCCAAGGGCGAATCGCTGCTGGACACCGTGGCCAACCTCAGCGCCATGGCGGCCGACATTTTTGTGGTGCGCCACAGCGAAAGCGGTGCGCCTTATCTGCTGGCCCAGCATGTGGCGCCGCACGTGCACGTGGTCAATGCGGGCGACGGGCGGCATGCGCACCCCACGCAGGGGCTGCTGGACATGTACACCATCCGCCACTACAAAAAAGACTTCAGCAATCTGGTGGTGGCCATTGTCGGCGACGTGCTGCACTCGCGCGTGGCGCGCTCGGACATCCACGCCCTGACCACCCTGGGCGCGGCTGAAGTGCGGGTGGTCGGCCCGCGCACGCTGGTGCCGGGCGATCTGGGGCCGATGGGCGTGCGCGTGTGCCACACGCTGGAAGAAGGCATTAAAGACGCCGACGTGATCATCATGCTGCGCCTGCAAAATGAGCGCATGAGCGGCGCGCTGCTGCCGTCCAGCCAGGAGTTCTTCGAAAGCTTTGGCCTCACGCAAGACAAGCTGCGCTGGGCCAAACCCGATGCCATCGTCATGCATCCAGGCCCTATCAACCGCGGAGTGGAGATCGACTCGCCCGTGGTCGATGGCGGCCAGAGCGTGATTCTGCCGCAGGTGACCTTTGGCATTGCCGTGCGCATGGCGGTGATGAGCATCGTGGCGGGCAATGAAGCATGACCATTTTTGCTTTCAAAAACATAGCTGCTTGCACTTGTGTAATAAGCGGTTGCAGCTTATTTGAGGCTCAATCATGAAAATTCTGATCGAACAAGGCCGTGTCATCGATCCCGCCACCGGACGCGACGAAGTGGCAGATGTCGCGATTGTGGCGGGCCGCGTGCTGCGCATCGGCACGCTGGCACCTGACTTTGAACCCGACCGCATCATCGACGCACGGGGCTGCTGGGTGCTGCCCGGTCTGGTGGATTTGACGGCGCGCTTGCGCGAGCCTGGTCACGAGCACGCCCGCATGCTGGAAAGCGAAATGGCCGCCGCCGTGGCGGGCGGCGTGACCAGCCTGGTTTGCACGCCCGACACCGACCCCGTGCTGGATGAGCCGGGCCTGGTGGAGATGCTGAAAACCCGTGCCGAGCGCATGCACCAGGCGCGCGTGTTTCCGCAAGGCGCGCTGACCCGCGGGCTGAAAGGCGAGGTGCTGACCGAAATGGGCCAGCTCACCCAGGCCGGCTGCGTGGCGTTTGGGCAGGCCGATGTGCCGCTGGCCAACACCCAGGTGCTGCAACGCGCGCTGCTGTACGCCAGCACCTTTGGCTACGCCGTGTGGCTGCGTCCGGTCGATTCGTGGCTGGGCGGCGGGGTGGCTGCCAGCGGGCCACTGGCCATGCGCATGGGCCTGGCCGGGGTGCCTGCCATGGCCGAAACCATTGCGCTGTACACCTTGTTTGAGCTGCTGCGCTCGGCAGGCGGTGGAGCAGGCGGCGGTGGTGGTGCCGCGCCGCGCGTGCACCTTTGCCGCTTGTCCACCGCAGCGGGGGTCGATTTGCTGCGGCAGGCCAAGGCCGAGGGGTTGAACGTGACGGCCGATGTCAGCATCAACTCGCTGCACCTGACCGAGATGGACATCGGCTACTACGACAGCCGTGCGCGCCTGAACCCGCCATTGCGCCAGGCGCGCGACCGCGGTGCGTTGGCCGCTGCACTGGCTGACGGCACCATCGACGCACTGGTGTCAGACCACACTCCGGTGGCCGCCGACGCCAAGCAGCTGCCTTTTGCCGAGGCCGAACCCGGTGCCACCGGGTTGGAGCTGCTGCTGCCGCTGGCACTGAAGTGGGGCCATGCCGCCGGTGGCCCCGGTGTGGTGCGGGCCTTGCAGGCCATCACCGATGGTGCAGCGCGCGTACTGGGGCCAGCGCTGGGCACGCTGCAAGCCAGTTGTGGCCGTTTGACCGAAGGTGCGGTGGCCGATGTGTGCGTGGTTGATCCTGCGGCGCGCTGGCAGGTGACGCCCGAGGCGCTGCGCAGCCAGGGCAAACACACGCCGTTTGCGGGCCTTCAGATGACGGGCCGCGTCAGCCACACGCTGGTGGGCGGGCATCTGGCGCATGGGGCCTGATCGGCTGCCGACACGCGCCAGTAATCTGCGACGGTCATATTGACTGCCATCATGAAAGGGCTGACAGCGCTGTGGCTGCTGCTGCGCGGCACTGCCCACGTGCTGGGCGGCTGGTGGACGGTGCGCACCGCTTTTCCCCGGTTGACCCCTGCGGAGCGCCAAACGCGCGTGCAGCAGTGGGCGCGCACGTTGCTGCGTCTGTGGCGCGTCGACTTGCAGGTGCACGGACAGCCGCCCCGCCAAGGCCCGGTGCTGCTGGTGGCCAACCACATCTCGTGGCTTGACATTCTGGTGCTGCACGCGGCCGGGTTTTGCCGCTTTGTTTCCAAGGCCGAAGTGCACCACTGGCCATTGATCGGCCCCTTGGCCACGGCGGCGGGCACGCTGTACATCGAACGCGCCTCACCGCGCGACGCCTTGCGCGTGGTGCACCACATGCGCGACGCCTTGCAGCGTGGCGAGGTGCTGGCCGTGTTTCCCGAAGGCACCACCAGCGATGGTCGCAGCTTGCTGCCGTTTCACGCCAACCTGATCCAGGCCGCCATCTCGGCCCAGGCCCCGGTGCAGCCGGTGGCGCTGCAATTCATTGATCAGGCCAGTGGCCAGCCCAGCACCGCGCCCATGTACGTGGACGATCAGACGCTGCTGGGATCGGTATGGCGCACCCTGACCACCCCTGGCATCTGCGCTGTGCTGCGCTACGGCGCGCCGCAGCACGCCGAAGGGCGTGAGCGCCGCGCCTGGGCGGCTGAACTGCGCCAGCAGGTGATGGCTTTGCGCGATTGATATTTGCTATGTTGTTGATAGCTGCCTGCGCTTGATAGGCAGGCGCTAAAGTCGCTTTTTTTAAAAGGCCAGCATTTCAGGAGCCTGAGCGGACAGCCTTTGCGCCGTGCGACTCGCTGTGTCGCCCGTTATAGTGCGGAGCTATTGATACGGATTCTCATGGCGAACCCCACTGTGCATTCACCTTCTGCCGATCATCTGCCTGCCGACGAAGTGTTCGAGATGGCGGCGGAGCTGTTTCGCGTCATGTCTGCGCCCATGCGTCTGAAGATCATCAGCGCCCTGTGCCACGGCGAAAAGAACGTGGGCGATCTGCTGGCCCACATTCCCACCACCCAGCCCAACATGAGCCAGCACTTGCACACGCTGTACCGCGCGGGCATTCTGGGGCGGCGGCGCGTGGGGGTGCAAATCTATTACCGCATCGTCAACGAGCATGTGGTGGCCATTTGCCGCGCCATGTGCAGCCATGTCACGGACGAAACGGCGGCGGTGACGCTGTGACACGGCGCAAGCGTGGAGCGATGGTTAGGGGGCGGTGGACAGCTGGTGCATGGTTGCTTGCCGGACTGTGGGTGGGCAGTGCTGCGTTGGCCCAGTCAGCTGTGCAGATGAATACGCCACCGACTACGTCGCCCGATCCACAACAGGTACGCAGTTGGGCTGCTGCCTGTGCCAACTGTCACGGCACCAATGGCATCGCCCTGCGTGGTATAGAGCCGCTGGCCGGTGCGCGCCGCGATGACCTGGTGCGCAAGCTGGCCGAATTCAAAACCGACATCCGGCCTGCCACCGTGATGCACCAGATCGCCAAAGGCTATACCGACGAACAACTGGCCGCCATCGCGGGCTGGTTTGCGGCGCAGCAATCATGGGCGGAGCAAAAACCATGACACGGCGACCCATCAATCGTCGTCAGTTCGTGGTGGGTACTTCTGCCGCTGCCGTGCTGGGCATGCAGGCGGGTTGCGCATCGGTAGGTGGGTCGTCTGTGGTGGGAAAGGCTGGTGGCAAAGTGGTGGTGGTGGGCGGCGGCTACGGCGGGGCCACAGCAGCCAAGTACATCCGCTTGTGGTCTGAGGGGCAGGTGGAGGTGACGCTGGTCGAGCCTGCCGATGCCTTTGTGTCCTGCCCCCTGTCCAACCTGGTGTTGAACGGCATGTCGCTGCAAGCCGTCACGCTGTCTTATGACCGCCTGCGCCAGCAGCACGGTGTGCGCATCGTCAAAGACCGCGCGAATGCCATTGACGTGGACAAGCAGCAGGTGCGATTGGCCAGCGGCGGCACGCTGGCGTATGACCGCCTGGTGCTCTCGCCCGGCATCGACTTCATGCGGGATGCGCTGCCTGGCCTGAAGCTGCCCGATGCGCAAGGCAAGGTGCTGCACGCCTGGAAAGCGGGGCCACAAACCGTGGCTTTGCAGCGCCAGTTGCAGGCCATGCCCGATGGCGGGGTGTATGCGTTGACCATTCCGCTGACGCCCTATCGCTGCCCGCCCGGGCCTTATGAGCGCGCCAGTCTGGTGGCGCATTACTTCAGCCGACTCAAGCCCAAATCGAAAGTACTGGTGCTGGATGCCAATGAAGACATTACCTCCAAAGGTGCGTTGTTCAAAAAAGTCTGGGCCGAGCGCTACAAGGGCATCATCGACTATCGTCCGGCGCACCGCCTGATCGATGTGGATGCGGCCACCGGCACGCTCAAGTTTGACTTTAACGACGACATTCAGGCCCAGGTGCTGAACGTGATCCCGCCGCAGCGCGCAGGGGCCATTGCCCACGATGCCGGATTGACCACCGCCGATAAACGCTGGTGCGAGGTGGACTGGCTGACGCACGAATCCAAAGCCGCCCGCCACATCCACGTGCTGGGCGATGCGCTGCAAGCGGCATCGGCCATGCCCAAATCCGGCCACATGGCCAATCAGCACGGCAAAGTGGCCGCAGCGGCCATCGTGGCGTTGCTGTCGGGGCGTGACGTCAATCCACTGCCGATCTACAACAACACTTGCTACAGTTTTGTGAATGAGGCTCAGGCCATGCACGTGGCCAGCGTGCACCGTTACGACGCTGAACGCCAAACCATGCAGCCCGTGCCTGGCGCAGGTGGCCTGTCCACGGCGGCCAGCGATCTGGAAGGTGGATACGCCTGGGCCTGGGCGCGCAACATCTGGGCCGACACGCTGGGCTGATCCCAAGCTGCGCCACCTTCCACAAGGAACCCAACAGACATGCTTACCCGTCGAAACACACTCCAGCAAGGTGCTGCCGTCGCCAGCGCATTCGCTGCGGGCGCTCTATGGCCGTTGCAGGCGCAGGCTGCTGGACAGACCGCTGCCCTTGCTGCTGAAAAAGCCGCATTCGCGGCCAAAACCGTGGCCGACGCGGTCAAGGCACTGGGGGCCACCAGGGCCATGACCGCCAGCGAACAGGTGACGTTGACCGCACCTGACATCTCCGACAACGGCTCCGTGGTGCCCGTCGAGGTGGCCAGCACAGCCGCCAACCTGAAGAAAATTGCCCTGGTGGTCGAGAAAAACCCCGCGCCACTGGTGGCCGTGTTCCACGTTACCCCCGAGGTAGAGGCCAGCTTTGCCACGCGCTCCAAAATGAGCCAGTCGTCCGACGTGTACGCCATCGCCTTGACGAGCGACGGTGCGGCGCTTTACGCCAAAAAAGAAGTCAAGGTCACGCTGGGCGGGTGCGGCAGTTGATGTTCAGCCCCTGAATCCGACCCCCTGCGCCCAAGGAGAAAACCCCATGCCCGATCCCATGCGCATCCGCGCCCAGCTTGCCGATGGCAAAACCACCGTGCGTGTGTTGATGGCCCACGAGATGGAATCGGGCCAGCGCAAAGACCCGGCAGGCCAGTTGATCCCTGCCTGGCACATCGCCAGCGTGCGTGCGTCGCTCAACGGCAAACCCGTGTTCGCCTGCGAATGGGGGCCTGCCGTGTCGCGCAACCCTTTGCTCAAGTTCGTTATCAAAGGTGGGCAGGTGGGCGACAAGCTGTCCATCACCTGGCAGGACAACAAGGGCGAAAGCCGCACCGACGAGGCGGTGGTGACAGCCGCCCAAGCCTGAATTGCCAGCTTAAATCGGCACCGGTGCGCCAAACGATTTGACGTAGCTGTAGTGGCAAGCCATGCCGTCTTCGGGCGTCCAGCGGTACACGCCCACCATGGCTGGCTCCATGCGGCAGGCCAGCAGGCCGTCGGCGGCCAAATCCAGCGCCAGTTGGTGTGACACCGAAGGCAGCACCGTCACGGGTGCGCCGCCCAACTGGCCGGTGATGGCGCGGTGCATGTGGCCCGCTGCAATCAATTGCACTTGCCCGTGGGCGGCCACCAGTTGGCCCAGCTCAGCGCGGCCTTGCAGCAGACCGTGACTGTCCATGACGGCCATGCCGCTGACCAATGGCGGATGGTGCATGAAGATCACCACTGGTTGCCCGGCGGCCTGGGCCAGATGGCGCTCAAGCCATTGCAGGCGGGCGGCGTCCAGCGTGCCGTGGGGTGCAGCGGGCACCACGGTGTCCAGACCGATGAAGTGCAGGTCGCCGTGTGTTGCATGCAGGCACATCGTGCCTTCTGGCGCATCGTCCGCAACGGGCATGTACGGGGCCAGCGTGTGCAGCATGGGCGCGCGCAGGTCATGGTTGCCAAGCACCATCAGCACCTGCGGGCCGCCTTGCGCGGGCGCGGGCAGCTGGGTGCGCAGCAAATCAGCGATGGTTTGGTAGTCGGCCTCGTGGCCTGAATCCGTCAGGTCGCCACTGACCAGCAGTACTTCGGGCGCTGGACGCAGATGGGCCACGTGGACCAAGGCGCGGCGCAGTGCCAGAACGGGTTTGATGTCGCACTCAATTTGGCCGGGGCCGAGGCCAATGTGCGGGTCGGTCAGATGCGCAATCAACATAAGATGAAATTTTTGGCATGTATTTTGGATGTGCCAATGCGCATGTACTACAAGAGTGTGAAAAATTTCCCGGCAATTTCAGGTGGCGACGTGCCCGGATGCGGCCAAACAACAATGATCGAGCGGGTTTTTTGAGAGCTTGCGCTCACTTGTTTTATTAATACTTATGCAGGCATTGGGCTGTGTTGGCATGTTGGGGCAGCGATGGTGTCGAACTCAAGGCGGCGGGATGTCCGCTGCGGCTTCCAGATGGCGCGCCAGCGCTTCGTGGCCTGCGCGGCGTGCGTGGTCGATGGCGGTGAAACCGTAGGCGTCAGTGCGCCCAAGGTGGGCACCGGCGTCTTGTAGTAGGCGGGTAATGGCGACGTTGCCGCGTTGCGCCGCCAGCATCAGCGCCGTGCGGCCCGTGCTGTCCACGGCATTGACCGGCGCGCCTGAGGCCAGCGCCTGGCGCACGGCATCAGCTTGCCCGGCGGAGGCTGCGGCCAGCAGGCGCTGGGTGGGCGACAGCTCAGGTGAGGGTGATGAGGCCAATGAAGGCGTGGTGGATGCTGCGCTTGAAGAGGATGGTTGTGTCTCGTCTGAAACCGCCTGGGGCGCGGCCATGTGGGCGGGCGCTTGCGGCGCATCCATGACTGGGCTGCCAGACAAAGTATCGGGCGCTTGAGGCACCGGGGCCGGGATCGCCGCAGGGGCGGCGGGCGCGGCTGAAACCATCGCAGCGCTGGAAGAAGACGTGTCCGCTGCGGCGTGGGTGGCAGCCTCTGCACGTGACCGGGTGTGTGCTGACTGCACGCGGGCTGTTGCGCGGCGGTCAGCGCCGGGAACAGGTGATCCTTGGTGGGCATCTTGCGCAGCGTCTGCCTGCGATTCGGCTGGCGGTGTGTTGGCCATGCGGTGCGCAGGTGAAGGTGCCGCGCTTGAGGTGTGCGGCGCTGTGGTTGAGGCGCGTGGCGCTGTGGCACGGGCGTTGAGCCGTGGCTTTTCTTGCGGTGCAGGCGAAGGCGCAGGTGCCCGTATAGCCTCAACAGGCTGCGCTTCAGGCTCGCTGGGCGTGGCGGAGCGGACGGATTTTTCTGCACGGGTTTCGGTCTGAGTGCCGGAGACTGGAGCGATTTCTGAGGCAACAGGGGCAACGGTTTCGTTGGTCGCCGGGCCGCTGGATGGTGCGGCGGTTTCAGTGGTCGGGATGGCCGACGCGTTGGTGCGACCCAAGGTCAGGTCTTTGTCGGCGTGGCTGCCGCTGTGCTCGAACTGCAAGGCCAACAAACCGGCCAGGCCCAGCACGGTCACGCTGGCGACGGCGGGCACCCACCAGCGGCGGTCGTTGGCGGCTTCGAGCGGGGTGGCGGGGGCCAGTGGCTGGGCGGTGAAGTCGATTTCAGCACCTGGCTGGCTGCCCACAGGCTCTGGCAGTGGCGATGGAAAGTGTGGCGTGCCATCACCGTCTGCTTGCGCCTCGCGCTTCCATGACTGGATCTGCGCTTCGGCCAGCACGGCGGCGCGCAGGTGAATGTCGGGACCGATGGGGCCGCCGGAATCGCTCAATGGCTCCAGCGCGGCGGCCTCGTGGTAGCGCGCCAGCAGCGGGTCGTCCGCTGGTGGCGGCAGGTGGTTGGTGGGGTCATTGCTCATGCCATGTCCTCCAGGGTGCGGCGCAGCGCGGCGCGGGCGTAGCGCAGGCGGCTTTTGGCGGTTTCAGTGCCGACGCCGGTGGCTGCGGCGATGTCGGCCACGCTCAGGCCGCCTTCAGCTTGCAGCAAAAAGGTATCGCGCTGCTCGGGTGACAAGGCGTCCAGCGCGGCCAGAAGTTGCTGGGCTTGCTGGCGGTTTTCGATGCGGCGCACGGGGCCAAAGCCCGAGGGGGCGGCCAGGGTATCGGCCAGAGTCAGCTCGGTTTTTGCCAGTGGTTGATCCAGACTGGTGGCGGGCCGTGCGATGCGCAGGTGATCGACCATGCGGTGATGTGCCAGCGTGAACAGCCAGGTGGTAAAACGCGCCCGAGGGCGACCGGGTGCGGCGGCGTGCGGGGTGTATTGGTCGGCATGACGCGCTACTTTGAACCATACGTCCTGCGCCAGTTCATCGGCCGTGGCGCTGTCGCGCACACCGCGGTAAAGGTAGCGCCACACGCGCAGGTGGTGCCGGTCGTACAGTTGTTCGAACGCGCGCACGTCACCAGCGGCATAGGCGTGCATGAGTGCCTCGTCGGCCAAAAGTGGCGGTTGGGGCGGCGGCTGGGACATGTGCCCGATTATGGCGATGCCTTAGAGCGTGTTCAAAGCCTCTGCGCGGGTGTGTGGGCGCGGCCTGGGGCGGTCTGCTGCGTTGCAAATCCTCGCGATACCGCCAGGTATCGCTGCGGTTTACGCCTTGCAGCCCATCCCGATCCGCATCCCACGCCCCTCGCGCTGAGACTTTAAACATGCTCTTAGCCAGGCCGACGCAGATGGCGGTTGGTGGTTTTCAACGCCACGCGGGCGGATCGGGCGTGTAGCCGGGCGTGGGCGATTGGGGAAACGCTTGCGGGCGCTGCGCGCTGCGCACCGGAGCCTGAATGACGCCCATGGCCACCAGGTTTTCGCGGCTGTCGTAGCGGATGGTGATGACCTCCTGCGGCTGGCTGGTGCGGCGCTCAAAGTCGGTATGGCCTACGCGCGACACCTCGCGTGCGCCGTGGCCCGTGCCCAGGCTGGGCGCGGTTTTTTTTGCGTGGCTTTCGGCTTCGGCCATATCGGCATTGGATGCGTGTGAAGGCGCATGCGATGGGGCATGTGAGGGCGCGTGAGCGGGCGCTTGTCTGCGCATTCCCGGGCTGCCTGCGGCAGACGCTTCGCCCGCCGCAGGGCTTTCGCGGCGCGGGCTGTATTCGGGGGGGGTGGGCGGGGTGCGCAGCATCTCGCGAAACACCGCCACGCCGATCACCCCCACGTGGTCGGGCCTGCCGGTGCGTGCGGCGTAAGACTTGGGCAGCGCGGTAAAGTGAAACTGCGCCACCTCGGCATCGCTTTTGCGCCAACCCGTGATGCGCGCCCGCTGCCGGGGATCGAGCACGTAGCCGGTTTGCGCCCAATGGGCCGTGTCGCCGCTGACCACGTTGACGCCATCGACCGACATCACGCCCAGCACGCGCTCTGAATAGACCTTGTTGCGCACCTGAATGGCATAGCGTGCGCCGGGTCGGCCCGCCACCCACCAGTCACCGTTGTGGCGGTACACCGGCAGGCGCTGGCCGCGGTCGCGGTCGATCACCTGCACGTCGACCAGACGGCCCACTGCATGGGCAGGCGCTGCGGCCATCAGTGCGGCGGCAGTCAAGACCAGTGCGGCCGACAGAGGGGAAAACGGTTTCATGCAAAGCCTCCATTTAAAAAAAGTATGTGGAGCGCTTTGAAACGATGGTGGCAGCCCAACGGGGTTAAGCTGCCACTGTTAAATTGCAACGACTGGTAACCATCTGCGCTGCATCGCAGATCAGTCACCCCCTTGAAAGCTGCACGTATGAGCATCCTGACCTTGCCCACCCTCTACACCGACACCGATGGCCGTGCGCGCTTTCGTGACGACCCCGTGCCACTGACCGAAGGCACGCCCGCCGCCCGCCTGTCGAGCCTGATGGCTTCAGGCGGCTGCCAGTTTCGCCACAGCCCGGTGGGCTTTGCCAGTGACTTTCACTGCACCACCACACCGCAATGGCTGGTGGTGCTGCAAGGGCGCATGGAGATCGGCCTGCAAGACGGCAGCACGCGCGTGTTTGGGCCGGGGCAGTGTTTTTATTCCAACGACACGCTGCCGGTGGGTGCCACATTCGACGCCCAGTTGCACGGACACCGCAGTTGCTTATTGGGCGATGTGCCGCTGGTGACGCTGTTTGTGCGGGCTTGAGATGCGGTGCAGGGCAGTTCAGCGCTGCGGTGGCTGGGCCTTTACTTGATGGTGATGCCTCGCTGCTTCAAGGGCGATAAATCCACCTTGTCCATGTCCACCATGGAGATGATGCGAACCTGTTTGAGGTTGGGCAATGCCTCGATGCCCTCAAAGGACGTGATGTCGAACTCTTCGGTTTCCCCACCCCAGAAGCGATGGATGTAGCTGTAGATTTCGGTGCCGCCATCAAGCTCCAGACTGCGCACTTGGGCCAGAAGCTGGGGCGACAACGGGTAGCGCGCCAGATACGCTTGCGCTTGCGGAATCGACGCGTACCCCTCTTCTTCCAGATCGACCGGGCGGCCAAGCACGTGCTCGGCAAGATCTTGCGGCTCGCCAATGTCGATGTGCGCCTTTTCCATCAACTCGGACAACACCGCGAGCTTGAAGTTGGCGTCCTTGAAGGGCGTGCCCGCCTCGCCAGAAGGTGCGGGAAACGCCACGGGCTGTTTTTCCGGGTAAACCGCCGCCGGATCAAAAAGTTCGATCCAGCGCAGGTACCGTTGGTGGTCATGGGTGCTGCCCATTTCCATCCGGACGTGCAGGTTTGGCCCTTTGACATGGCTGAGCCATGCAAATGGTTTCATCTTGAGCGGTGCCAGATCGATGCCGGGAAACCGCTTTTCGATGATCTTGAGGGGAGCATTCATCGGCACCCCCAGCACCGAAAATTCGTTGCCAAAACGCCAGTTGAACCGGATGGAGCCAAGCTCGCCACGCTGGGTCATGCGCGCCACAACACCGTGCGTGCTGTCGAGTGAAAGCACGCGCCCTTCGCGGTGCGGCAAGGGCCGCATCCAGCGTTCGCCGTAGGCATTTGTGACCTGTTGAGTGGATGCGCCTGGGCGCAGGGCGGCAAGTTTGAAATGATCGGCGGGTGTCTCGGTCATGGTGCAAATCTCTTGTGTTTGCATGACATTGTGCTTGGCCCCATGAGGGCAAAGAGATTGTCACGCAGGCAATGCAAACACAAAAAACAGATTCAGCATGAAAAAAGGCTTCCAGCCAGGAAGCCTTTTGAAGATGTGGACTTGCGCTTACCGGCCATGCCCACCCGAGCGGTTGCCACCGCCGTAGTTGCGGTTACTTCCACCACCCCCGCCACCACCGCGTTTGCGGTTGCCGCCCCCGCCGCCTTTGCCCTTGCCCATCATGTCGATGCTGGTGCGCATGGGGTCGGGCTGGCCGACTGCGCCGTGGCTGGGGCCGCGTGGGGCGTTGCGGCGGCCGTGCAGGTTGGTTTGCAGCGGGTCGATGTGGCGCGGCAGGCGATCCATGTCGCGGTCATGGTCGTCGTCGTCAAAGCCGAAGTCGCGCGTGGGGCGCGGTGGTTGGGCCTGGCGCTGGCCTTGGCCGTTCTGGCCGTTGTTGCCATTGGCGTTACCGCCAGTGCTGGTGCGCCCACGGCGACGGCGGTTGCGGCTGGTGCGCTGGCCTTGCGGGCGATCACCTAGCGGCTGACTGCTGCCCTCGATGGAGGTGCCATCGGCGTTGAGCGCGGCTTCGGCATCGCTGGGGGCGTTGCCGTCACCTGCGCGTTGCGGACGGGCACCGCGCTGGGGTTGGCCGCCGCGCCCACCGCGGGTGCCCTGGCTGGCTTTGTTGTCGCGGATGCGCTGCATCATCTCTTGCCGTGCGTTGCGGGCGGCGGCCTGCATGACCTCGCGGCTGGGCGGCTTGCCGAGGCCGCCCCACAGGGTCTGGCGACCCATGGCGATAGGCTCGGCCTGCTCGCCCTCGGCGGGGCCAAAGCCGTCGAGGATCTGCACCGGAATCTGCTGCTTGGTAAAGCGCTCGATCTCGTGCATGAAGCCCTCTTCGTCCATGCACACCAGGCTGACGGCCTGGCCGCTGGCGCCGGCACGGCCAGTGCGGCCGATACGGTGCACGTAGTCTTCGGGCACGTTGGGGATGTCGTAGTTGACCACGTGCGGTAGCTCGTCGATGTCGATGCCGCGCGCGGCGATGTCGGTGGCCACCAGGGCACGCAGCTCGCCGCTCTTGAACTCGGCCAGCGCCTGGGTGCGGGCGCTCTGACTCTTGTTGCCGTGCAGGGCCATGGCCTTGATGCCCTGGTCGCACAGAAAGTCGGCCACGCGGTTGGCACCAAACTTGGTGCGGGTGAACACCAGCACCTGCGTCCAGTCGCCTTCGCCGATCAGGTGCGCCAGCACGTCGCGCTTGCGGCTGCGGCCCACAGGGTAGATCAGTTGGGCGATGCGCTCCACCGTGGTGTTGGGCGGCGTGACCTGGATGCTCTTGGGGTCGTTGAGCAGGCCCGCTGCCAGCTCACGGATTTCGTTGCTGAAGGTGGCTGAGAACAGCAGGCTTTGCTTGGCCTTGGGCAGCAGGTCCAGCACTTTCTTGACGTCGTGGATAAAGCCCATGTCCAGCATGCGGTCAGCTTCATCGAGCACCAGAATTTCGACGTGCGACAAGTCTATGTGGCCTTGCTGCTGAAGATCGAGCAGGCGGCCCGGCGTGGCCACCAGAATATCGACACCGCGGGCGATGCGGTTGATCTGCGGGTTCATGCCCACGCCGCCGAAAATGACGGTGGATTTGAGGTCGAGGTATTGGCCGTAGGTGCGCACCGAGTCTTCCACCTGCGCGGCCAGCTCGCGCGTGGGCGTGAGCACCAGGGCGCGGATGGCACCAGGTTGGGTGGCGGGGCGGCCCGACAGCAGTTGCAGCATGGGCAGGGTAAAGCCGGCGGTTTTGCCAGTACCGGTTTGCGCGCCGGCCAGCAGATCGTGGCCTTCGAGCACCACGGGAATGGCCTGCGCCTGCACGGGGGTGGGCTGGGTGTAGCCCTGTTCTTGCACGGCCCGCAAAATGGCGGGAGCCAGGTTCAGATCATCAAAGTTCATCTAAATGGAAACGCCGGTCTCTTTGTCGGCGTGGCGACTTGCGGCCTGCTTCGGCGGGTGCCGACCAGTTGATGAGGCCCAAGCGGGTTCTTTTGGGAGATGGGCGACTGAGCCTTGTGATGAGAACAGTGCCCCAGCGTAAGCGCTGGCGTTGCGGTGAACTGGTGTCCGCAAGCGGGGGCATTATCGCACGCTGCGACCGGGGTATGGCAAGGGGCGTGTCACAAGATGTGGTCAGCCTGGCGTGGTGCGGTGGTGGCATTCAGCGCTTTGGCGCTGCACCGATAATTGCGGCTGCGCCGCGTGGGGTGCCTGCCGCCGTTTTCAGAACGGGTGCCGTTGCAATCCGCCCCTGTTTTTAAATCGAATTAACCTTTGGTGCTTGTGCAATAAGCGCTGACAGCTATCAATTAAAGAGTAAATCCATGGCCCAGTACGTTTTCACCATGAACCGCGTCGGCAAGATCGTGCCGCCCAAGCGGCAGATCCTGAAGGACATTTCGCTCAGCTTCTTTCCGGGTGCCAAGATTGGCGTTTTGGGCCTGAACGGCTCGGGCAAGTCCACGCTGCTGAAAATCATGGCCGGCATCGACCAGGAGATTGAAGGCGAGGCCACGCCCATGCCGGGGCTGGACATTGGCTATCTGCCGCAGGAGCCGCAGCTCGACCCCACGCACACGGTGCGCCAGGAGGTGGAGCTGGCCATGGGCGAGGTGAACGCCGCGCGCGCCCGGCTGGAAGAAATCTACGCCGCCTACGCCGAGCCCGACGCCGACTTTGACGCGCTCTCCGAAGAGCAAGGCAAGCTCGAAGCCGTGATTGCCGCCGCCGGCACCGACAGCGAGCACCAGCTCGAAATCGCCGCCGACGCGCTGCGCCTGCCGCCGTGGGACGCGGTGATCGGTCAACTGTCGGGCGGTGAGAAGCGCCGCGTGGCGCTGTGCAAGCTGCTGCTGTCCAAGCCCGACATGCTGCTGCTGGACGAGCCGACCAACCACCTGGACGCCGAAAGCGTGGAATGGTTGGAAATCTTCTTGAAGCGATTCACCGGCACCGTGGTGGCCATCACCCACGACCGCTACTTTCTCGACAACGCCGCCGAGTGGATTCTGGAGCTGGACCGCGGCCACGGCATTCCCTACAAAGGCAACTACAGCACCTGGCTGGAGCAAAAGGAAGCGCGCCTCAAGCAAGAGCAGCGCACCGAAGACGCCCGCGCCAAGGCCATGAAGAAAGAGCTGGAGTGGGCACGCCAGAACCCCAAGGGTCGCCAGGCCAAGAGCAAGGCGCGGCTGGCGCGCATTGAAGAACTCTCCGACTACGACTACCAGCGCCGCAACGAAACGAACGAAATCTTCATCCCCGTGGCCGAGCGCCTGGGCCATGAGGTGTTCGAGTTCAAAGGTGTGAGCA
The DNA here is from genome assembly GCF_047975795.1 of Ottowia sp. Classification (GTDB taxonomy): domain Bacteria; phylum Pseudomonadota; class Gammaproteobacteria; order Burkholderiales; family Burkholderiaceae_C; genus Ottowia. The sequence continues at coordinate 43,197 of NZ_JBKEEE010000084.1, forward strand.
AGAGCTTTGGCGAGCGCCTGCTGATCGACAACCTCAGCTTCAAGGTGCCGGCCGGTGCCATCGTCGGCATCATCGGCCCCAACGGCGCGGGCAAGTCCACGCTGTTCAAGCTGATTGCGGGCAAGGAGCAGCCCGACAGTGGTGAGGTCACGGTGGGCAAGACGATGCAAATGGCCTTTGTGGACCAAAGCCGCGACGACCTGGCCAACGACCAGACGGTGTGGGAAGACATCTCCGGCGGGCTGGACATCATCACCGTCGGCAAGTTCCAGATGCCCAGCCGCGCCTACTGCGGGCGCTTCAACTTCAACGGACAAGACCAGCAAAAGAAAGTCGGCATGCTCTCGGGCGGCGAGCGCGGCCGCCTGCACCTGGCCAAAACGCTGATGCAGGGAGGCAACGTGCTGCTGCTGGACGAGCCGAGCAACGACCTCGACGTGGAAACTCTGCGCGCGCTGGAAGACGCGCTGCTGGAGTTTGCCGGCAGCGTGATGGTCATCAGCCACGACCGCTGGTTTCTCGACCGCATCTGCACCCACATCCTCGCCGCCGAAGGCGACAGCCAGTGGGTCTTCTTCGACGGCAACTACCAGGAATACGAAGCCGACAAGATCAAGCGCCTGGGCGAAGAAGGCGCCCGGCCGCACCGGGTGCGCTACAAGGCGCTGAAGTGACCGCCTGAACGCTCAAAACAAAACTTTACATAGTTCCCAATTGATCTAGAATCCGCCCTGCTGCTCTGGTTGGTTACTTTTCGACACTTGGGAGATGGGTATGCATGAGAGGGTTCGACGCTGGATGGGTGCTGGCTGCGTGTGGGCTGGCGTGTTTTTGACTGCGGGTGCGCAAGCTGCATTGCTGGATGCACCTGTGCCCTCAAACGCCACTGTCGTCAAGGGCGGGCTGGAGTGGGCTTGGGCCAACCCATTACCAGCGAGTTCGGGCTTGGATCTTTCGTACCAGTCCACAAACGGATGGCGTTTGCCGACAGCTGCCGAACTGGCCAATGCGCCTTTGGCAACTGAGTTCATGTACGGCGGGGCCAATGTGCCACTCGGAGGGATCGACCCTGTCAGCAATGCCAGCTTTTCTGTATCCAATGCCGCGCTGACGGGAAATGCTGCTTGTGCGGCACCTTACTTTTCATCGAGCTATCCTCACTGTGATTGGCAGGATGGCTTGGGGCAACCGCAGGGCCCCTGGGCTGGCATGACTGGAGCTGCAGGCTTTGCGGAGCAGTTGGTGGTGCGGAGGGCGCTAGTGACCGGCGGGGCGGGTATCGCCGCCGTACCCACGTTGGGATTGCCTGCCTTGATTGCATTGGCACTTGGACTGGCTGGCATGGTGGGCTGGCGCACCAAGAAGAACTAAGGAAGGTCTGCAAAAGTCAGCCCCATGACGGCCTGATCTGAGACAGTGGAGCGATGCAACAGACAAGCCTTGCCACCACTGGATTCGAGCTTGCAGCCAAACGCACGCGCAAGCGTG
>NZ_JBKEEE010000101.1:0-46098 GCF_047975795.1 Ottowia sp.
AACAACCGCCCCGCGCTGGTGCAAGCCAGCTTTGCCCAGGTGCTGGGTTGCGCCCCTGATGAGGTGCTGCTGAGCAGTCGTCACGGCCTGGACTGGTCAAGCGTGTGAGCCAAAACGGGCCTGCCCACATCCCAAAAAAGCGGCCATAAAAACAAAAGCCACCCGAAGGTGGCTTTTGCGGGCCATGCGCTTTCAAAACGCATGGCGAAGATCAGAGCGTGTCTGATTCATTATTGCGCAGCGCTGGCCGCAGCTGCAGCGGCCGTTGCGGCGGCGTCAGCAGCAGCCGTTGCAGCCGAGTCGGCAGCAGCACCCGCAGCCGAAGCGGCGTCGCTCACAGCTTCGCCAGCGGCGGCGGCGGCATCACCCATGGCAGCGCCAGCAGCCGAAGCGGCGTCGGTCACGGCTTCGCCAGCGGCAGCAGCAGCATCACCCACGGCAGCGCCAGCAGCTGAGGCCGTTTCAACAGCAGCCGATGCCGCGCTTTCCACAGCCGCAGCCACAGGCTCGGCAGGAGCCGGTGCAGGCTCTTCCTTTTTGCCGCAAGCAGACAGTGCAGCAGCAGCAATCAGGGCTGCCAAAACAAGCGATTTATTCATGTCGAGAGTCCTCGTCTGAAGGTAAGTGATTGAATTTGGAGAAAACACCCGGGTGCAAAAGTTGATTAACCCGCATCCCATTGAGAGAAAGTTGTATTAAAAGTGCCTTTCCGCTCAACCTGACATTATAGCGTTTACCCCAAATCACTGCGCGCGCTATTGCATTATCTGGTGCGTTGCAACAATAACTTACAAGCCGAGCGTTGTCGCAGGAAAGCCAGGCGTGCTTTTGTTCTGCCATTGGGCCAGCTGCTCACGCAGCATGTGACGGCGATCAGGCTCTGGACCACTGATGCCGTTATGCAACACGTCATCAAAGCGCTGCATGGCCCACACAGGCGTCCAAAGCACGCTGGGGAAGTCCTGCGGCGCAGCGCTGGCGCAGGCATAACACTCGATTTTGTGCGACCACTGCCGCCGCCATTCGACAAACAGCGCGTGCTCGCGCACCACATCGTCGTAGCCGAGCGCCAGCAGCACCAAGCGCCGCGCCCCAGTGCGCACCCATTGCTGCAATGCCTCGACGCAGGCACGCTCGCCCAAAGGCCAGTCGTGAAAGCTGGTGTCGCACCAAACCATCTCGCGCCAGCCTTGTGCTTGCGCCGCCATCAAGGCATTGCGCACGTGCTGGCGAAACGTTTCGCGCCCCGTAAAGGCACCGCCGGACAGGGCTGGCCCCGCGCTTTGCGCGTTTGGAAGCGGGTTATCTGGCTTATTCATCATCGTGTAACCACCCTGCTTGCCTCCACTGACTGACGAATTCGCTCGCCCCGTCGCTCAAAGCCTTCACTTGCGCCGCCGACAGGCCGCGCCCGTCGGCCAATTGGCGCAGCAAGCGCGCATCGCGCCCGCTGGCCCGGTAGCTTTCGCCGTTGATGAACAGGTGATGCGTGTCGTACATCATCCGCGTGCGGCGATCCAGCCTGATGCCGCCATGCGCCGGGCGCTCACCGTATTGCGCCTCAAACTCTTGCGCCTCAAACCACACCTGCGGCTTGGGTTCGGTCATCACCTCGCCCAGCAGCATGCCCAACTGCCGGGGGTCACGCAAAGCCCGCTCCAGCGCATCGCGTGCAAACGCCAGCATGGGATCAGGCAGCCTGCCAGGGTCGGCCACCGCCGCCTGGCCGGGGTCACGATAAGCCGTGTCATCCAGCAGCTCAGCCGCTTCGTCGGCCAAGCGTTGCAACAGCTCGTGCGCCAGCTCACCCCGCGCTGGTTGACGAAAGCCGACCGAATACGTCATGCATTCGCCCACCGCCACGCCATCGTGCGCCCAGCGCGGCGGCAAATACAGCATATCGCCCGGCTCCAGCACATACTCTTGTTCAGGCGTGAAATTGGCCAATATCTTCAAGGGCAAGCCGTCCACCAAACTCAAATTTTTTTGCCGCCCAATGCGCCAGCGGCGCTGTCCATGCGCTTGCAGCAAAAAAACGTCGTAACTGTCAAAGTGTGGCCCCACCCCACCGCCATCACTGGCGTAGCTGATCATCACGTCGTCCAGCCGCGCATCGGGCACAAAACGAAATTGCTGCATCAAGGCATGCACCTTGTCGCTATGCAAATCCACGCCTTGCACCAGCAGCGTCCAGTCGGGTTGACTCAAAGGCGGCAGCGCCCGCCGCATGATCGGGCCGTGGCGCAAGCGCCAACCTTCTTGTCCTTGACTGAGCAAACGCGATTCCACGCCCTCGCCTGCCGCCAGCGCAAACAATTCTGTGCGTGAGAGCAGCGGCTTGAAACCCGGAATGGCCTGCCGCACCAGCAAGGGCTTTTTTTGCCAATGCCGCTTCATAAATTGCACGGGCGACAAGCCGCCCAGCAACGGTAAAGCATGGTCAATTTTCATAAACAAACTTGCATCATGGTGGGTTGATACCCCGCGCAAAGCCGCACAGCATCCGCCCAAAACGGCTTTTATAAGCCATCGCTCTTGGCATCACGCCGTATCGGGCACCAAATCGGGCACCAAAGCAGCCAGCCTCGGCAACGCTGCCAAGGCGTTATCACACGTCGCGGCGGCCCAGTCGTGTGCCGACACGCCACGGCAAGCCGCCAGCGCCTGGCCGATGCGCGGCAGCTCGCCCGGTTCGTTGCGGCCTTGCGGTGCACCTGCCGCGCGTTGCCCAGCCGTGGCATACAGCCAATGCGGTGGAATGTCCGGCGCGTCGGTTTCCATCACGATCGCATTTGGCGGCAACTCGGCCGCCAAAGCCCGCAAGCGGGTCGCGCGCTCAAACGTGGCCGCGCCGCCAAAACCCAGCTTGAAGCCCAGGTCTAAAAACGCATCGGCCTGCTGCCTGCTGCCGCTGAACGCATGCGCAATGCCGCCGGGCACCGGCGTTTGACGCAAGGCTTTGAGCACCTGATCAACCGAGCGCCGCACGTGCAGCAGCACCGGCAGGCGATGGCGCTGGGCCAGCTTTAATTGCATGGCAAAAAAATGCGCCTGCCGCTCGCGCAGCGGCCCGGATGCAAGCTCAGGCACAAAGTAATCCAGACCGATTTCGCCCACCGCCACCAGGCGGGGATCATCCGCGTATTGCGCCAGCGCCTGATCCAGTTGGTGCAGCGCATCATCCTGCGCCCGCGCCACGTACAGCGGGTGGATGCCCAGCGCATAAGCATCGGCAAAGCGGTGCGCCAGCGCCCGGCATGCCTTGAAGTGCGGCACCTCCACGGCCGGTATCACGCACAGGCTCACACCGCGCTGCGCCGCACGCGCGCGCACTTCGTTCACGTCGGACGCAAATTCGGGCGCATCCAGATGGCAATGGGTGTCGATCCAGCAACTCATGATTTGCCATCATGCCTGACGGCGCAGCAAGCCACCGACCGCGCACCGGAACTGGCCGTCAATGCGACAATCGCACAGATGGAAATTACCCCCCCTTGCGTCGTGGCGCTCACCTGGATCTTGAAAGACAGCCTGGGCGATGTACTGGATCAACTGGACGAGCCGGTTGAGTTTTTAGTCGGTGGCGACGATTTGCTGCCCGCCATTGAGGTCGCCTTGCAAGGCCACGCAGCGGGTGCCACGCTGGATTTGAACCTGGAGCCAAAAGACGCTTTTGGCGACTTTGACGGGCAACTGATTTTTCTGGCTCCGCGGGCGCTGCTGCCTGAAGGGCTGGACGTGGGCATGCTGCTGGAAACGGCCAGCCTGCCCCAAGGTGCAGTGCAAGGCGCTCCGTCCGATGCCATCCTCGCCGTCTCCGAGATTTACCCCGAGCACGTGGTGCTCGACGGCAACCACCCGCTGGCCGGTATTTCGCTGCGGCTGCATTTGAAAGTGGTGGCCGTGCGTGCCGCTACTGAAGAAGAAGTTGAGCGCCGCTCTGCGGGCACCGGTTTTTTCCGCTTGCAGGCGGCGGCCCCCGGCTCGTCTGCGCTGCACTGACCCCGTTTTCTGATCCTGTTGTCAAAATCAAACGCGACACCCAAAAGTGCCGCATTTGCATTCATACAGCAACAAGGGACTCGTCAACGGTAAAGCTGATTGCCCTCAGCGCGCACCCGGTCGCCCACCTGCACGTTCGGTGGTTCGGCGAAATCAAAGCTGCGTGCGCCGCCGTTGTCAAACTGCACCGACACGCGGTAATGGTTGACAGTATTGCGGTTGGCGTTTTGCTCCAGATGGCGGCCCACCAGCGCGCCGCCCACCACCCCGGCCACCGTAGCCACCGTACGGCCTGAACCACCGCCAATCTGGTTACCCGCCAGACCGCCGACCGCACCACCGATCACCGCACCGGTCAAACCGCTGGACTGGCCACCTTGCACAAACTCCACATTGGTCACCCGCCCATAACCACTCATCTGCCCAGCCGTGGACGCCGCAGGTTGCGCGGGATAAGCCTGCGGGCCTGGCGCGGCACAAGCGGCCAGCAGTGCGGCCACACCAACGGCCGCCAAAGACGAAGTCAAACGTGAAGGGATGGTCATCAAGCGCTCTCCTGAAAATTCATTGAACAACACACATCTTCAAACCCCGGCGCATCGCGCCAAGTTCAAGACTGCACACACTACCGCATTATTGGACTTTATTTGGCTTCACAAGTAAAGCCTGCAAGGCACCCCATTCACCAAAAAACGGAGGCCTGACCGATGCCATGGTTGGCCACAGCCAACGCTTCTTTATGACCAAAAGACATATATCAACAACAAACTATTGGTTTGTTTTGGCATAAGAAGCCGGTACATTGCCGCCCATTGTGCCGGAGCGTGATCGCGCCCTGGCCACTTTTGAATGAAACCAACCCGCGATGTACCAATACTCCGAATTCGACCGCCAGTTCGTGCGCCTGCGTGCCGAGCAGTTCCGTGACCAGTTGGAACGCTGGCAGGCAGGCCAGTTAAGCGAAGAGCAGTTTCTGCCACTGCGCCTGCAAAACGGCTGGTATGTGCAGCGTTATGCGCCCATGCTGCGCATCGCCGTGCCCTATGGCGAAATCAGCAGTGCCCAACTGCGCGTGCTGGCACACATTGCACGCGAATATGACCATCCAGACGCCGCCTTGCTGGCCCACGCCCAGGCCACGCAAGACGAGCTGCAAGCCTCGCAACCCGGCCTGACGCTGGCCGCGCCGCCACTGCGCTACGGCTACGGCCACTTCACCACCCGCACCAACGTGCAATACAACTGGATTGCACTGACCAAAGCCGCTGATGTGATGGATCTGCTGGCCAGCGTGGGCATGCACGGCATTCAAACCAGCGGTAACGCCATTCGCAACATCACCTGCGAAGCGCTGGCAGGCATTGCACCGGATGAGATTGTGGACACCCGCCCGTTTGCCGAGATCACACGCCAGTGGAGCACGTTGCACCCCGAGTTCGCCTTTTTGCCGCGCAAATTCAAGATCGCCTTCAATGGCGCTGCCGAAGACCGCGCCGCCACTGGCTGGTACGACGTGGGTTTGCAAGCGCGGCGCAACAGTGCGGGCGAAGTGGGCTTCACGGTCAAGGTCGGCGGCGGCATGGGCCGCACGCCCATCGTCGGCAGCGTGGTGCGCGAGTTTCTGCCCGCCGCCGAGCTGCTGAACTACCTGGAGGCCGTGGTGCGCGTGTACAACCGCTACGGCAGGCGCGACAACAAGTGGAAGGCGCGCATCAAAATCCTGGTCAAGGCCGAAGGGCAAAAGTACATCGACGCGGTGGAGGCCGAATACGCCGCCATCGTGGCGCAAGATGGCGCGCCGCACACCATCACCGCCGCCGAGCTGGCCCGCGTGCAGGCCGGTTTTGTGGTGCCTGCGCTCAGCCCGGCGGGCATCCCCAGCGAAGTCAGTATCACCGCCAAACCCTACCAGCGCTGGTTAAAACAAAACGTGCGCCCGCATCGCCTGCCTGGCCTGTCGGTGGTCACCCTGTCATTCAAACGCCCCGGCTTTGCCCCGGGCGACGCCGACGCCGCCACACTGGATGCACTGGCTGAATTGGCCGACACGTTCAGTGCCGGTGAGGCGCGTCTGACGCACGAGCAGAACCTGGCCTTGCCATGGGTGCACGCCAGTGATTTGCCAGCGCTGTATGAGCATGCCCAAGCATTGGGCCTGGTGCAGCCCAACATAGGCCTGCTGACCGACATGATCGCCTGCCCCGGGGGCGACTTCTGCTCGCTGGCCAACGCCCGCGCCATCCCCATCGCTGCCGCGCTGACCGAGATGTACCAGGACATCGACGAAGTGACCGACCTGGGGCCGATCGATTTGCACATCAGCGGCTGCATCAACAGTTGCGGCCACCACCACAGCGGCCACATCGGCATCCTGGGCGTAGATAAAGACGGCAAAGAGTGGTACCAGGTGACGCTGGGCGGCGCGGACGGCTCGGCCCTCTCAGGCCCGGCCATGCCCGGCAAGGTGGTCGGCCCCTCGTTCAGCGCCGCCGAAGTGCCGGACGTGGTGGAAGCCATTTTGGACACCTACCGCGCCCAACGCAGCAGCGCGGCCGAACACTTTATCGACACCCTGCGCCGCGTGGGGCACGAGCCATTCAAACAAGCCGCTAACGGCGCGCGCCATGCCGCTACAGAGCGCCGCAGCCATGCCCGACAGGCTGAAGCCGCCACGGCTTGAAGCACCTGTCCATACACCCAAGGCATACACCCAGGACATACGCCCAAAATACTATGAAAATAATAGCTCATGACGCAGTTCCCTCTTGCGACAGCAGCCCAAGACACTTGCAAATTGCCAACGATGCCGATTTGGCCACGCTGGCCGCTGAAGGCGCTTTCAAAGAGATGGACTGCATTGAACTGGCCTTCCCCAAATTCACCGATGGCCGCGCCTTCAGCCAGGCCGTGCTGCTGCGCCGTCGCTTTGGCTTTGCGGGCGACATCCGCGCCACCGGCGACGTGCTGATCGACCAGTTGGTGCAAATGGCGCGTTCAGGCTTTACCAGCGCCGTGCTGGCCGAAGGCGTGGACGCCAGCGCCGCCCAGCGGCAGTTCGACCGCTACAGCGCGTTTTATCAGGGCGACGCCCACGAGCCACGCCCCCACTTTTCCCGTGAAAACACGCTCGCCCAGGAGGCTGCATGAACACCGTCGCCGCCACCGAAACCATCGCACTTGAAGCCACCGCACGTGAAACCACCGCGCTCGAAGCCACCATGTTCGATCTGGCCCGCGTCAATGCCGAGCTGGGCCACGACGCCGCAGGCTTGACCGCCTGGGCGCTGGATTTGAAGCAGCCCACCATCGTCACCACCAACTTCCGCCCGTTTGAAGCCGTCATCCTGCACCTGGTCACGCGCGTGCAGCCTGACGTGCCGGTGATCTGGATGGACAACGGCCTCAACACCGACGCCACCTACCGCTTTGCCGATGAGCTGACGCGGCTGCTCCAACTCAACCTGCACACCTACCTGCCGCGCCGCTCGCGTGCGCACCGCGAAGCCGTTGACGGCCCCACGCCCGCGCTGGATGAGCCGCGCCACGCCGCATTCACTGAAGAGGTCAAGCTCGAACCCTTTGCCCGCGCCCTGCGCGAAACCGCGCCCAAAGTGTGGTTCACCGCCTTGCGCGCCACCGACACCGCCGTGCGCGCGCAAATGGAGCCAGTCAGCATCAACCCCGACGGGCTGATCAAAGTCGCCCCGCTGCTGCACTGGTCCTCCAAAGACCTGCACGAGTACTGCAAGCAGCACGGCCTGCCCAACAACTTTGACTACGTTGACCCCACCAAGGGTGAAGACAACCGCGAATGTGGTTTGCACCTGAGTCATTGAACGCTCACCCTGAGCCGCTGCGCGGCTTCCCCCTCTCTCGCTGCGCGGGAGGGAGCGGCACCGGTGCTGCGGGGCGGCCCTTGCACGGTGCCCATAGCCCGGGAACAGGCCAGTTTTTTGAAGGATATTGCTTTAAAAAATATAGCTGCTTTCGCAATCTCCACAAGCGCTACAGCGCAATTTGATTGGATAAACCATGAACGCCCGCACCGAACCCACCGCGTTGCTCCAGCCCGAGCACCATTTAAGCAGCGCCCACCTCGACGCGCTGGAAGAAGAAACCATCTTCATCCTGCGCGAAGTGGCCGCCGCCTTCGAGCGCCCCACCCTGCTGTTTTCTGGCGGCAAGGACTCGCTGGTGATGCTCAAGTGCGCCGAAAAAGCCTTTGGCACCGGAAATATCCCTTATCCACTGCTGATGATCGACACCGGACACAACTTCCCCGAGGTGACCGACTTCCGCGACTTTCGCGCCAAAGAACTGGGTGCCGAATTGATCGTGCGCAGTGTCGAAGACAGCATGGCGCGCGGCACCGTGCGCCTGGCCCACCCAGGCGAAAGCCGCAACGTGCACCAGTCGGTCACGTTGCTCGAAGCCATTGAAGAATTTCGCTTTGACGCCCTGATCGGCGGTGCGCGCCGCGACGAAGAAAAGGCCCGCGCCAAGGAGCGCATCTTCAGCCACCGCGACAGCTTTGGCCAGTGGCAACCCAAGGCCCAGCGCCCCGAGCTGTGGACCCTGTTCAACACCCGCCTGGCCCCCGGTGAGCACTTTCGCGTATTTCCCATCAGCAACTGGACCGAGCTGGACGTGTGGCAGTACATCGAGCGCGAGCAGATTGCCCTGCCATCCCTTTATTACGCGCACCAGCGCGAAGTGGTCGAACGCCGCGGCCTGCTGGTGCCGGTAACGCCGCTCACGCCGGCCAAAGACGGCGAGCGCGTTGAAACCCGCACCGTGCGTTTTCGCACCGTGGGCGACGTGACCTGCACCTGCCCGGTGCCAAGCCCCGCCGCCACGCCCGGCCAGATCGTCATCGAAACCCTGGCTGCCGACGTCAGCGAGCGCGGTGCCACCCGCATGGACGACAAGACCAGCGAGGCGTCGATGGAAAAGCGCAAAAAAGACGGCTATTTCTGACATCTCCTGTGCCTCCAGCGACACCCTCCCCCAGGAGCGCGTAGCGCTCCACACCAGTCTTTTGAACACAGAACACCATCATGCGCACGATTGAACTGACCCCACAAAAGGCCGCAGAGCAGGCCAGCCGGGTGAACGCCGTGGACGGGGCAGCCCCAGCCAGTGGCGTTGTCCCCCTCCCGAAGAGACAGGAAGAAGGCGCCGCAGGCGACACAGGGGGTGACGTTGCCACCGCGCTGCGCTTCATCACCTGCGGCTCGGTGGACGACGGCAAAAGCACGCTGATTGGGCGCCTGCTGGTCGACAGCCGGGCGGTGCTGCAGGACCACCTGGCCGGCGTCACCCGCTCGGGCGAGGCCGATCTGGCGCTGCTGACCGACGGCTTGCAGGCCGAGCGCGAGCAGGGCATCACCATTGACGTGGCTTACCGCTACTTCAACACTGAGGCGCGCAAATTCATCATCGGCGACGCCCCAGGCCACGAGCAGTACACCCGCAACATGGTCACCGCCGCCAGCCAGGCCGACGCCGCCGTGGTGCTGGTCGACGCCACCAAGCTCGACTGGCAAGACGCAGCCCTGAAGCTGCTGGCGCAAACCCGCCGCCACGCCCTGCTGGCGGGCCTGCTGCGTGTGCCTTCCATCGTGTTTGCCGTCAACAAGCTCGACGCCGTGGCCGACCCAGCTCTGGCTTTTGCCCACATCCAGCTCGCCTTGCAGGCGTTTGCCGCTGAAGCCGACATTACTGCCACCGCCATCGTGCCCATATCGGCCCTCAAGGGCTGGAATGTGGTGGATTTTGGTCACGAACAGGCAGGCTGGTGCGGCTACAGTGGCCCGACGCTGCTGGAAATCCTGGAGCGTTTGCCCGCCACGCCGCGTGAAACCGATCTGCCAATCGCTTTGCCAGTGCAGTGGGTCGAGAAATTCTCGTCGTCCTCGTCCGACACCTCCCAAGGTCGGCGCGTGTTCTGGGGTCGCGTCGCCACGGGCGAATTGACACCCGGCACCACCGTGCAGGTGCTGCCCAGCGGCCAGCAAGCCGTGATAGCACAGGTGCTTGACCACGCCCGCCGTCCGCATGATGTGCTCGCAGGCCACAGCGCAGGCGTGGTGCTGGACCGCGAGGTGGACATCTCGCGCGGCGACTGGATCGTGGCCGCGCCTTCAGCGGTGCCTTTAACTGCACCCCCTGCCAAAGACGACTTCGACACCCCCACACCACAAAGCCCCTGGCCCGCCACGCGCGAGCTGGCCGCCACCATCGCCTGGATGGACGACGAGCCGCTGCTGCCCGGGCGCGTGTACTGGGCGCTGCACGGCCACCGCTGGGTCAAAGCCAAGGTGGTGCGCATTGCCGAGCGGCTGAACATCAACACCCTGGCACGGGAAGAAGCGAACCAGCTGGAATCCAACGCCATCGGTCACATCGATTTGGTGCTGCAAGAAGCTGTGCCCGCCGCCCCGTTTTCCAGCAGCCGCGTGCTGGGTTCACTGATTCTGGTGGACACGGCCAGCCACAAAACGGCGGGTGCAGTGCTGGTGCGCTGAAGTTCAACCCCTGCGTTGATGCAGGTCAACCTGGTGGCGGGCATTCTCCACGCCCGCAGCGTGGCGATCGCCCAGCCAGTGCGGCCCACACTCTAAAATCAGCCGTTTCGCGCCGCCAGAGGTTGCTTTGTAAAAATCACCCGCGCGGCACTTTGAATGTTCCCCACGATCAACTGAACCCAGCCCCATGACCCACGTCGTCACCGAAGCCTGCATCCAGTGCAAATACACCGATTGCGTGGACGTATGCCCCGTCGATTGCTTTAAAGAAGGCCCCAATTTTCTCACCATCGATCCCGATGAATGCATCGACTGCGCCGTCTGCATCCCCGAGTGCCCGGTCAACGCCATCTTTGCCGAAGAAGACGTTCCCAAAGACCAGTTGCACATGACCGAAATCAACGCCAAACTGGCCCAGTCGCCCGAGTACACCACCATCACCAAGCGCAAAGACGCGCTGGACACGGCCGAAGAATACAAAGACCGCACGGACAAGCTGCCGCTGCTCAAATATTGACCACATCAGGGTTGACCAGGACTGCCGGGATGCCAAAGCCATCACCCCAATCAACCCTTGAGGTTTGCCTCACCTGCACAAGCAGCTATTGATTTAAAAGCAGACACACTTTCACTGCCTCACACGCCATGATCCAGCCCACCACCGAAACCACCACCGCCGTGGACGCCGTGGTCATCGGTGCCGGGCCAGTGGGGCTGTGGCAGGTATTCCAGCTCGGTCTGCAAGGCATTCACGCCCACCTCATCGACGCCCTGCCCCACCCCGGCGGCCAGCCCACCGAGCTGTACGCCAACAAGCCGATTTACGACATCCCAGGCCTGCCCGTGTGCAGCGGCCAAGAGTTGACCGAGCGCCTGTTGCAGCAAATTCGCCCTTTCGCGCCCACCCTGCATTTGGGGCAACTGGTCGAAACACTGGCGCGGCAGGACGGCGGGCGCTGGCTGCTGACTACCCACACCGGCACACGCCTGTTGTCCAAAACGGTGTTTATCGCTGCGGGCGTGGGCGCTTTTGTGCCCAAGCGGCTGAACTTGCCCGGCCTGAGTGCGTTTGAAGGCAGCCAGCTTTTTCACCACCTGAATGACCCCGCCGCCTTGGCTGATCAGCGCGTGTTGATCGCAGGCGGTGGCGAATCTGCCGTAGCCGCTGCAACCCAATTGGCCACCGCGCTGGCAGCGCAGACCACACCCCGCCCCGCCAGCGTCACCTTGCTGCACCGGCGCAACAGCTTTCAGGCCGCGCCCGCCCTGCTCGAACAAATGCAGGCGCTGCAGCGCAGCGGCGCACTGGGTTTTGTGCAAGGCCAGATCGACAGCTTTGCCACCGAAAATGACCGTCTGCACAGCGTGCAGGTGCTTGGGCCAGATGGCCGCACACAGACTTTGCCGCTGGATGCGCTGCTGGTGCTGCAAGGCATCAGCCCCAAATTAGGCCCCATGGCCGACTGGCCACTGGCCATGGAACGCAAGCAACTGGCAGTGAATCCCGAGACGTTTGAAACCAGCGCCCCAGGCGTGTTTGCCGTGGGCGACATCAACACTTATCCGGGCAAGAAAAAACTCATCGTCTGTGGCTTTCATGAAGCTACCCTGGCCGCCTACGCGGCGCAGCCGCTGATCGCGCCCGACCGTCCAGTGCCCTTTCAGTACACCACCAGCAGCACGCAACTGCACCGCCTGCTGGGCGTGGCGGGCGATGCACCACCGGGTGCAGCCATGGCCAGCGAATAAGCGCTGGCCATACCGCCACTACTTAAAACGCCTCCAACGACAGCGCCGTCACGCTGTCTGCCCCGTCCACGATGGCATCGCGCACGCCAGGGATGCGCGTGAGAATGTGGTCGGCATAAAAGCGCGCGGTGATGATCTTGGCCTGCATGAAGGCCGCGTCCTGGCCCGCAGCCAGTTGCTTTTCAGCCGCCAGCAGCGCACGGCCCAGTTGCCAGCCCGCCACCAGATTGCCGGTGAGCAGCAGGTAAGGCACGCTGCCTGCATAAGCGGCGTTGGGGTTGGTTTTGGATTGCGCAGCAATGTAGTCCACCACGTCAAGGAACGCCTTGCGCGCCACACCTAGGCGCTGGGCAACGGCTTTGGCGTCGGCGCTGCCTGTGGCGAGCAGTTCTTTCTCGGTACCTTCGATCTGCGCCGCAATCGCTTTAGCGGTCTGTCCACCATCACGTGCGGTTTTGCGGCCCACCAGATCGTTGGCCTGGATGGCGGTGGTGCCTTCGTAAATGGTCAGAATCTTGGCGTCGCGATAGTACTGGGCCGCGCCGGTTTCTTCGATAAAGCCCATGCCGCCGTGCACCTGCACGCCCAGGTCGGTGACCTCCAGACTCATCTCGGTGCTGTAGCCCTTGACCAGCGGCACCATGAATTCGTAGAACGCCTGGTTTTGCGCACGCACCGCTTTATCGGTGTGGTGGTGGGCCGCATCGTAGGCGGCAGCGGCAGTGCTGGCCATGGCGCGGCAGCCTTCAGTCAGCGCGCGCATGGTCATCAGCATGCGGCGCACGTCGGGATGGTGAATGATAGGGGCCGCGCCTTTGACGCTGCCGTCCACCGGGCGGCTTTGCACGCGCTCATTGGCGTATTCAACCGCTTTCTGGTAGGCCCTTTCGGCCACGGCCACACCTTGCATGCCCACGGCATAACGGGCCGCGTTCATCATGATGAACATGTATTCTAGGCCACGGTTTTCCTCACCGACGAGATAACCCACGGCACCACCGTTGTCACCGTATTGCAGCACCGCCGTGGGGCTGGCCTTGATGCCCATCTTGTGCTCGATACTGACGCAATACACGTCGTTGCGATCGCCCAGACTGCCGTCTTGTTTGACCATGAATTTGGGCACCACGAACAGGCTGATGCCCTTGACGCCCTCGGGCGCGCCCTGCACTCGCGCCAACACCAGATGGACGATGTTGTCGGCCATGTCGTGGTCGCCGTAGGTGATGAAGATCTTGGTGCCAAAAACCTTGTAGGTGCCATCGGGCTGCGGCTCGGCGCGCGAGCGCACGGCAGCCAGGTCGCTGCCCGCCTGCGGCTCGGTCAGGTTCATGGTGCCGGTCCATTCGCCGGAGATCAGCTTTTCAAGATAGGTGGCTTTCAGCGTGTCGCTGCCTGCCGTCAAAAGCGCTTCGGTCGCACCGTCGGTCAGCAACGGACACAGGGCAAAGCTCATGTTCGCCGAGTTGAGGATTTCCACGCAGGCCGCACCAATGGTTTTGGGCAGGCCCTGACCGCCAAAGTCGCTCGGGTGCTGCAGGCCCTGCCAGCCGCCTTCGGTGTACTGTTTGTAGGCTTCTTTAAAGCCCTTGCTGGTGGTAACCGACGTGCCGGAATGGGTGGACGGTGCCTTGTCAGCCTCGAAGTTCAGCGGTGCCAGCACTTCTTCGTTAAAGCGTGCGCATTCTTCCAGCACGGCCTGGGCGGTTTCCAACCCTGCGTCTTCAAAGCCAGGAATGGCGCTGACCTGGTCCAGGCGCGCCAGATGCGCCATGTTGAACAGCATGTCTTTGACGGGGGCCTTGTAGCTCATGGGGATCTCCTGATGGCTGAATGATTGATGCAATGAAATATGAAAAAGGGCATCACTGATGGATGCCCTGCGGGTGTGTAATGCAGCGCCCGAAGACAGGGCGCGCGCAAGATCAAAGGGCGTTGACCAGCTCCGGCACGGCCTGGAACAAATCAGCTTCCAGCCCATAATCAGCCACGCTGAAGATGGGTGCCTCAGGGTCTTTATTGATGGCCACGATGACCTTGCTGTCTTTCATGCCCGCCAAATGCTGAATGGCGCCCGAAATGCCTGCGGCAATGTACAGTTGCGGCGCGACAATCTTGCCAGTCTGGCCGACTTGCAAGTCGTTCGGCGCATAGCCCGCGTCCACCGCCGCGCGGCTGGCACCGATGGCAGCTCCCAGCTTGTCGGCCAGCGGGGTCATGACTTCATTGAACTTCTCGGCGCTGCCCAGCGCGCGGCCACCGGAGACGACGATTTTTGCGGCGGTCAGCTCGGGCCGGTCACTCTTGGCGATCTCGGCACCGACGAAGCTGCTCTTGCCGCTGTCGGCAGCCGCTGCCACGGTTTCCACCGCCGCACTGCCACCGGTGGTGGCGGCCGCATCAAAGCCGGTGCTGCGCACGGTGATGACCTTGGTGGCGTCGGCGCTCTGCACGGTGGCGATGGCGTTGCCGGCGTAGATCGGGCGCTCGAAGGTGTCGGGGCTGTCGACCTTGGTGATGTCGGAGATCTGCGCCACGTCCAGCTTGGCAGCCACGCGGGGGGCGGTGTTCTTGCCGCTGGCGGTGGCCGGAAACAGGATGTGGCTGTAGTCCTTGGCGATGGCCAGCACCTGGGCGGCCAGGTTCTCGGCCAGACCGTGGCCCAGGCTGTCGCCGTCGGCGTGCAGCACCTTGGCTACACCGGCAATTTGTGCAGCGGCCTTGGCAACTTCGCCCGCGTTGTGGCCTGCCACCAGCACGTGCACGTCGCCCCCGCAGGCAGAAGCGGCGGTGACAGTGTTGAGGGTAGCGCCCTTGATGGTGGCGTTGTCGTGTTCGGCGATAACAAGTGCAGTCATTGTCGTAAGTCTCCTTAGATCACCTTGGCTTCATTTTTCAGCTTGTCGACCAGCGCGGCGACATCGGCTACTTTGACGCCTGCACCACGCTTGGGTGGCTCGGCCACTTTCAGGGTTTTCAGGCGCGGGGCCACGTCCACGCCCAGTTCGTCGGGCTTGACGGTATCGAGTTGCTTTTTCTTGGCCTTCATGATGTTGGGCAGCGTGACGTAGCGCGGCTCGTTCAGGCGCAAATCGGTGGTGACCACCGCAGGCAGACTAACGGACAGGGTTTCCAGACCACCATCGATCTCGCGCGTGACCTTGGCTTTGTCACCTTCGACTTCGACTTTGCTGGCAAACGTGGCTTGCGGCAGATCGGCCAGCGCAGCCAACATCTGGCCGGTCTGATTGGCGTCATCGTCAATGGCCTGCTTGCCCAGGATGATGAGCTGGGGTTGCTCTTTGTCGACCAGGGCCTTGAGCAGCTTGGCCACTGCCAGTGGTTGCAATTCTTCAGCCGTTTCAACCAGAATGCCGCGATCCGCGCCAATGGCCATGGCGGTGCGCAAGGTTTCCTGGCATTGCGTGGGGCCGCAGGAGACGGCGATCACCTCAGTCACCACGCCTTTTTCTTTCAGGCGCACAGCTTCTTCAACGGCGATTTCGTCAAACGGGTTCATACTCATCTTGACGTTGGCGATGTCCACGCCCGTCTGGTCGGACTTCACGCGCACTTTCACGTTGTAGTCCACCACGCGCTTGACGGCGACAAGTGCTTTCATGGATTTGTCTCTCCTAGAGGATGGTTGTCCTGATTGTTCTGAATCAGGAAGATTGAAATGGATGCGACCCATTCTAGAGGCCGAAATACGGGTTGCGGCTTCACACCACAAAAAAGTACGGTCGTTCTTTTTGAACTGTGATTATAGGCAGCCTCATCGCCTGTCCTTGCAGTCACCGACTGTCACTGACTCTTGGGCGACACCTCGGTGCGCGCGGGCGCAGGCTCGGGATCGGCCACGCTCTCGGGCAGCGGCGCATGCGTGACGTGCAGCACCCGCTGCGGAAACGGAATTTCAACCCCATGGGCGCGCAACTTGCTTAGGATGGCCCGGTTGAGATCAGAACGCGGACGGCCCAGGCCGTTTTGCGGATCACCCAGCCAGTAACCCACCGTGAAATCCAGCCCATCAGCCCCAAAACTGGTCAGCAGCACGGCAGGCGCAGGATCGCGCAGCACACGGGGCTGCCCCAGCGCGGCTTCGGTCAGCAGGCGATCGACCAGCTCGATATCGCTGTCGTAACCCACCGATACGGTGGTGCTCTGGTACACCTGCGCATCCGACAGCGACAGGTTTTCCACCACGTTGGTCATCAGCGTTTCGTTGGGCACGATGGCCTCCACCCCAGCCAGCGAGCGGATCACGGTGTAACGCGCACGGATGTCCGACACGCGCCCTTCTACGCCATCCACGCGCACCATATCGCCAATGCGCACACTGCGTTCGGCCAGCACCATGAAACCACTGATGTAATTGGCGGCCAGCTTTTGCAGCCCCAGACCAATGCCCACGCCGATGGCACCGCCCAACACCGACAGTGCCGTCAAATCGATTCCCACCGCCGACAGCCCCAGCATCAAGCCCACAAACACCATGCTGGCGCGCACCACGTTGGCGATCACCTTGCGCACCGACAGGGTGGTACCGGTGGCCGAGCGCAGCAACCTGTCTTCAATGCTGGACGACGCCCATAGCGCCAGCAGCATCAAGGCCCCGGCAGTCAATGCGCCTTCGATCAAGGTGCGCACCGACAACTGGGTGCTGCCCACTTTCCAGGCAATGCCGTCCAGAAAATCCAGCGCCATGGGCAGCACCCCGGTCACCCACAGCGCCATCGCCACCCAGACCATCCAGGAGATGGTGCGCTCCAGCACGCGCACCACCGCATGGCTTGGAAAAGCCGCGCGCAACACCGTCACTCCGGTGCGGATCACCGCCAGCGCGATCAGCATGGGCAGTGCCACCCGCAGCACCGGCGTGGGCTGCCATTGCAACAGCACCACGCGGGCCATGTAGGTCAACGCCAGCCACAGCAGCGGAAACAGCACGCCCTTCAAACCCTTGCTGCCCAGCAAGATGTCCACCCGCTGTGCATCGATCCGGTGCACATCGCTCTGGTGTGTGTCCATCCGGCGCGTGTCAGCCGACTGCGCACCCTCATGCAATGCGGCGTTGCCTCCTGGCGCTGCCACACCCGCCGCCTGCACGCTGGCACGAGCGCGGCGCAGCGCCATCACCACCAGCCACGCCAGCACACCGCAGGCAAGCAGCACCAGCACGTCGGCCAGCACGCCTTGCTGCGTGACCACCTGCCACCACTGCGACCAGTTGTCGATGTACAGCACGGGCGCGTTCGCACCCCCAGCCACTGCGGGTGCCGATGCCGATACCGCCGTTGCCGCGCTTACTGCCGCCACGATGGTGCTCGTTTCTCCATGAAGGCTTGCACGCCTTCTTGCGCCACGTCCAGCATCATGTTGCAGGCCATGCTTTGGCCCGCCAGTTGGTAAGCAGCTTCAATACCCAGTTCGCGCTGGCGGTAAAACATCTCTTTGCCGCTGGCAATGGCCTCGCGTGGCTTGGACAGAATGGCGGCCACCAAATCGTCCACCGCCACATCCAGCTCAGCCGCAGGCACCACGCGGTTGACCAACCCACGCGCGCGCGCTTCGTCAGCACTGATAAAGCCGCCAGTCAGCAGCATTTCCATCGCCTGCTTGGGTTGCATGTTGCGCACCAGTGGCACGCTGGGCGTGGCGCAGAACAGGCCCACGTCGATGCCATTGACGCCAAAGCGCGCCTCCTGCGCAGCCACCGCCAGATCGCACTGGGCCACCAGTTGACAGCCCGCTGCCGTGGCCAGGCCCTGCACGCGGGCGATAACCGGAATGGGCAGCTTCAACAGCGACAGCATGGCCCGGCTGCATTGGGCAAACAGCGCCTGATAGTAGTCAAGCTGCGGGTGGGCCTTCATCTGCTTCAGGTCATGCCCCGCGCAAAACGCCTTGCCTTCGGCGGCGATGACCAGCACGCGCGCACCTTCATCGGCAGCGATCAGATCGATCTGGCGTTGCAGCTCGGCCAGCATGGCCTGGCTCAACACATTGAAAGCCTTGGGCTGATTTAACGTCAGCGTATGCACCCCACGCGCATCGCGCTGGTGGTGCAACGGTGCATCGGCATGTGAATCAGGAGATGGCGTGGTCATGACAAACCTCCGGGTCAAAAACTGCCCGGGCACGGTTTGGCCGGGCTTTGAAAACTTCAAAAACAACAGCTTCCAGCGCTTCGTGCAACTGCGCTGAAAGTTGGTTTACATATAAAGTCAAACGTCGGCCAGCACCCTCAGATGCGCTTCGACGCTGCGCGCCAGCGCACTCAGGTTGTAGCCGCCTTCCAGGCAACTGACGATGCGGCCCTGGGCATAGCGTGCAGCAATGTCCTTGATACGCATGGTCATCCAGGTGTAGTCGGCCTCAACCAAGCCCATCTGGCCCATGTCGTCTTCACGGTGAGCGTCAAAACCGGCGCTGATGAAAATTAACTCAGGTCGGTGCGCTTCCAGTTGCGGAATCCA
The DNA here is from genome assembly GCF_047975795.1 of Ottowia sp. GTDB lineage: Bacteria > Pseudomonadota > Gammaproteobacteria > Burkholderiales > Burkholderiaceae_C > Ottowia. The sequence continues at coordinate 18,758 of NZ_JBKEEE010000101.1, forward strand.
CATGGCCTCGACCAGCTCGCGGATGTCCATGCCCTTGGTGTAGGCAGGTACCGGACAGTTGATCAGGTTGGCGTCGCTTTTCTGCGCGCCGCCTTCAGGGTAGAACGGGTGCTGAAAAAAGCTGCACATCAAAATACGCTCGTCGCCCGCCACGATATCTTCGGTGCCGTTACCGTGATGCACGTCAAAGTCGATGATGGCCACGCGCTTTAAGCCACGACGTTCGCAGGCGTATTTTGCGGCCACCGCCACGTTGCTGAAAAAACAAAAACCCATCGCCTGATTGCGCGTAGCGTGGTGGCCGGGCGGACGGGTGCAGCAAAAAGCGTTTTCCAGCTCACCGCCCAACACTGCGTCCACCGCATCAATGGCCGCACCGGCCGACAACAGTGCCGCGTGGTAAGTGGCACTGTTCATCGACGTGTCGGGATCCAGCGAGTAATGATCCGGCCCGCCGGCGGCCATGTCTTCCAGCAAAATATCGTGCAACCCGCGCAGTGCCGCCACGTGGCGGCGCCCGTGCGCCAGCAGCAGCTCGCCCATGGCGGCGGGCGTGGCCTCGCGGCGGTCCAGCGCATCGACCACACCGGTAATCAGCAGACGGTCTTCAATCGCGTCCAGCCGCTCGGGGCATTCGGGGTGGCCCGCGCCCATCACATGTTTGCGGCAATCGGGGTGTGTGAAATATCCGGTTCTGCCCACGCTCGTCTCCTGTTCTCACGATACAAAATTAAATATCAGTTACCTTCTCAGTATGAACGTCACACAAAAAATCCATACCGTGCTCAACCAGCTTAACACGGTGATGGCGGGTAAACCCGAACAGGTCAGCGACAGCGCAACCTGCTTGCTGGCAGGCGGCCACCTGCTGATCGAAGACGTGCCGGGTGTGGGCAAAACCACGCTGGCCCACGCGCTGGCCCGCACCTTTGGGCTGGAGTTTGCGCGCGTGCAGTTCACCGCCGACTTGATGCCCAGCGATTTATCGGGTGTGTCGGTGTACGAGCGCGGGCAAGAACGCTTTGTGTTCCACCCCGGCCCCGTATTCACCCAAGTGCTGCTGGCCGACGAGATCAACCGCGCCAGCCCCAAGACGCAAAGCGCGCTGCTGGAAGCGATGGAAGAAAAGCAGGTCACCGTCGAAGGCGAAACACGTCCCTTACCCTGGCCGTTTTTCGTCATTGCCACGCAAAACCCGCACGATCAGTTGGGCACCTATGCGCTACCTGAGTCGCAGCTCGACCGCTTTTTAATGCGCATCAGCCTGGGCTACCCGGAGCGCGCGGCCGAGCGCGATTTGCTGGCAGGTGCCGGACGCCGCGACATGCTGGCCACGCTGCCCGCCGTGCTGAACCAGACCGACTTGACCGCGCTGCAACAGGCGGTGGATCAGGTGCATGTAGCCGCCCCGCTGCTGGACTACGTGCAAGACCTGATCGGGGCCACACGCTCAGGCCGTTGGTTCTTGCAAGGGCTGTCGCCGCGCGCAGGCATTGCCCTGGTACGGGCAGCGCGGGCCAAGGCGCTGATCAACGGGCGCGACTATGTGGCCCCTGACGATGTGCAAGCCATCTTGCCGCAATGCGTGGCGCACCGCATGGTGCCCGTCAGCGACGCCGGGCGTGGTGCGGTCGAGCAAGTGCGTGCCATGATCGATGCGGTGCCGTTGAAATGATGCCCAAATGACGCCCCTCGGTGCGCCTGCGGCGGTCGCTGGACTGGCCTGCTTCGCCACCCTGTGATAACGGGCACTGATCGCGGCCACAAAACCTGATTTGACACATCCATCCAACTCCATGTCCACCGCCCCTGCTGCCTCCACTGCCGATGCCGCCGCCCTGCCCTGGTGGGCGCTGCGCGCGCGCTGGCAACAGCGGGTGCGGCGCTGGTTTTATGCCCGGCTGCCGCGCACCGACAGCCTGCAACTGACGCAGCGCAACGTCTACATCCTGCCCACCCGCGCGGGCTGGATGCTGGCAGCCACACTGCTGGTGCTGCTGATTGCGTCCATCAACTACCAGCTCAACCTGGGCTACCTGCTCACCTTTTTGCTGGCCGGTTGCGCAGCAGCGGGCATGGTGGTGTGTCACGGCACCTTGCGGGGGCTGGGACTGCATCTGCTGCCACCCACCCCGCTGTTTGCTGGCGAGCTGGCGGTGCTGGAGATCAAGCTGGCCAACCAACGCCGAACGCCGCGCTACGCCATCGGCATGGCGCTGCTGGATACGGCGCACTGGTCATGGGCCGATGTGCCCGCCCAGGGCGAGGCCACGGTGCAGATCAGCTTCAAACCGACACGGCGCGGTCTGCACCCCGTGCCTGCACTGACCGCTGAAACCCGTTACCCGCTGGGCACCTTTCGCGTCTGGACGGTGTGGCGGCCTGCCGCCCAGGTGCTGGTGTACCCCGCGCCTGAAGCCCACCCACCCGCGCTGCCACCGGGCGAGCCGCGCGCCGGGGCGGGCCTGGCCGGTGGCGCACGCAGCACAGGCGAATTTGACGGCGTGCGCGCCTACCAGCGCGGTGACCCGATGAAGCTGGTGGTGTGGAAAAAATTTGCCAAATCAGACGAGCTGGTCTCGCGCGACACCGAGCACATGCAGCGGCAAGAGCTGTGGCTGGACTTTGCGCGCGTGGGTTCGCTGGACGTCGAAGCGCGCTTGGCGCGTCTGACCGCCTGGGTGCTGGTGGCCGATGCCGCCGGGCTGGATTACGGCTTGCGCCTGCCGGGTGTGGAAATCAAGCCAGACTCGGGCGTGGTTCAACGACTCAAGTGCCTCGAAGCACTGGCCAGCGCATGAAAAACCCCTTCGCCCATTTGCCGCGCGAAACGCGTGACACGCTGTTTTTGCTGGTGGTGGTCGGCTGGGTCATCCTGCCCCAGGTCAGCCACCTGCCGGTGTGGTGCAGCGTACTGGCAGGCGCGCTGCTGCTGTGGCGAGGCTGGCTGGCACTCAGCGGACGACCACTGCCGGGGCGCTGGTGGCTAGCGGGTTTGTTGCTCGCCGTCATGGCCGCCACCTGGGTTACGCACGGCAAATTACTGGGGCAAGAACCCGGCGTGACCATGGTGGTCAGCCTGCTGGCGCTGAAGACGCTGGAGATGCGCGCGCGGCGCGATGCGCTGGTGGTGTTCTTCCTCGGCTTTTTTACCATGCTGACCAATTTTTTCTACTCGCAGTCGCTGTTGGTGGCCACCGCCATGCTGGTGGCGCTGCTGGGGCTGCTGACGGCGCTGGTCAATGCCCACCGGCCCGTGGGCCAGCCCAGCTTGCGCGAATCGGCCACCACCGCCGCCAAGATGGCGCTGGCCGGGGCACCCATCATGCTCGCGCTGTTTGTGTTCTTCCCGCGCTTTGCGCCGTTGTGGGGTGTCCCCGGCGACGCCATGGCGGGCCGCACCGGCTTATCGGCCGAAATGGAAGTGGGCGCAGTGGCACAACTGGCGCTGGACGAAGGCATTGCCTTGCGCGTCCGGTTTGATGGCAATCCCCCGCCGCAAAGAGACCTGTACTTTCGCGGTCCGGTGTTGAGCTGGTTCGATGGCCGCCGCTGGACAGCCGGGGCCGATCGGCAAGACCAAGCCACGCTGACCCCCGGCCCCGGTGACTTGCAAGTCAGTGGCGAGCCGGTGCGCTACGAAGTCACGCTGGAGCCCAGCCATCGCCCCTGGCTGCTGACGCTGGACGCCACCCCGGCCAGCCCCACCCTGCCCCAGGGCATGCGTGCCCGCATGACGGCCGATTTGCAGTGGATGCGCTACCGCCCCGTGACCGATTTGCTGCGCTACCGGGTCGAAAGCTATCCGCAGTTCCGCTACGGCCTGCTGGGCTGGGACAAACGCCCCCGGCGCGATCTGGCCAATTACCTGCGCCTGCCCAACGGCTTCAACCCGCGCACGCTGGCGCTGGCCGAAGAGTTGCGCCGCCAAACGCCGGAGGGCGACAGCATGGCGCTGGTGCGCGCCGCATTGGAGCGCCTGCGCACCGGCGGCTACACCTATACGCTGGAGCCGGGCGTGGCAGGCCAGCACACGGCCGATGAATTCTGGTTCGACACCAAAATGGGCTTTTGCGAGCACATCAGCTCGGCCTTCGTGATCCTGATGCGCGCAGCGGGCGTGCCCGCGCGCATCATCACCGGCTTTCAGGGCGGTGAGTTGAACGGCGTCGACGGCTACTGGGCCGTGCGCAACGCCGACGCCCACGCCTGGGCCGAGGTCTGGCTGGCCGAGCGCGGCTGGGTGCGCGTTGACCCCACCGGGGCCGTGATGCCAGGGCGCGTGGGTCAGTTCCAACGCCTGCGCGCGCCCGACGGGGCGCTGGCTGGTGCCGTGGGCCGCCTCAGCCCCACCATGCTGGCCCAGTTGCGCGCCACCTGGGAGGCCATAAACAACGGCTGGAACCAATGGGTGCTCAATTACGCCCAGAGCCGCCAGTTCGACATGCTCAAAAACCTCGGCTTTGAAAGCCCCAGTTGGCAAGACCTGGCCAAGCTGCTGGGCGGCCTGCTGGCCGTGGTGGCTTTGGCAGGGGCCGCCTGGGCGCGCTGGGAGCGCAGCCAGCATGACCCCTGGGTGCGGCTGTTACAGCAGGTGCGCCGCCGCCTGACCCTGGCCGGGGTGCAAACCCCACCCAATGCCCCACCACGCGAGCTGGCGCGCCACGTGCGTGCCAGCGCCTTGCCGCCCGAGCTTCAGCACCCTTTAAGCAACTGGCTGCTGGCGCTGGAGCAGCAGCGCTACGCCCCACCAGGCCATGCGGGCCAGTCCGCGACACTGGCTACACTTCAGCGCGACCTTCGCCAACTGAACTGGCCGCGCCAGCCTGCCCCTTCGCCATGAACACCCGTTTTTTTCGCCAGCCTTTGACAGGGCTGCTGATTGCTTCTTTTTTTATAGCTGCTTGCGCCATACCCACCGGCACCAGCGCCCAAAAACGTTCGCAATCCAGTCGGCAGACCGATGCGGCGGCAGATCGCAGCTACCTGTTGCGGAGTGACGCCATGCGCTTTGCGGCCGACATGGCCCAACGCCAGCGCCTGGACGCCGAATGGGTGCGCAGTGTGATCGGCCAGGCGCAATACCTGCCCAAAGTGCCACGCCTGATGCTGCCCCCAACCCGCGGCACCGCTAAAAACTGGCGCGCCTACCGCAGCCGCTTCATCGACCCCACACGCATTCGCGCGGGCGTGCGTTTCTGGCAACGCAATGCCGCCACGCTGGCCCGCGCGCAGGCCGAATTTGGTGTGCCGCCCGAAATCATCGTTGGCATCGTCGGCGTGGAAACCATTTACGGCCAGATCATGGGCAACTTCCGTGTACTGGATGCGCTGGCCACGCTGGCATTTGACTTCCCCGCCGCACACCCACGTGCGGCGGCGCGGCAAGCCTATTTTCAAAGCGAGCTGGAAGAGTTTCTGTCGCTTGCCATGCGCACCGGCATGGACCCCACCGAGCCATTGGGCAGCTACGCCGGAGCCATGGGCATGCCGCAATTCATGCCGTCGAGCTGGCGCAAATACGCCGTGGATTACGACGGCAATGGCCGTATTGACCTGTGGGGCAGCGAGGCCGATGCGATTGGCTCAGTCGCCAACTACTTCAAAGGCTACGGCTGGCAGCCCGGCCAGCCCACCCACTACACCATGCGTCTGGCTGCCGATGCCGACATGGCCACACTGATGGCCCCCGACATCCTGCCCACGTTCAGCCCCACCGACTTCAATGCCCACGGTGCGCTGCTCGGCGCAGACGGCCTGGCTCACGTCGGCCCACTGGCGCTGATCGAGCTGCAAAACGGCGACCCCACTAAGGCCGCCAACCAGCCCAGCTACGTCGCGGGTACACAAAATTTTTACGTCATCACCCGCTACAACTGGAGCAGCTACTACGCCATGGCAGTGATCGAGCTGGGTGATGAAATAGCCGCCGCTTTACCACGCTGACGCCGCAGTGCGCCAGGAGCGTGCGCGGCAGAAGCTGCATCGGCTGCAATGCACGAAAAAACGGTCCATCACGGTGCTACCTCCTGCACCCATAGCTCGACTATGGGCTTGTCGGCATCACCACGCTGTCCTCGTTTTTCGCGTATTTCGCTTCGATGTCTTCTGCCGCCCACACTCCTAACCATCCACTGGCTGGGTGGGCGTATCCAGCAGCAACTGGTAAAACGACAAATCCAGCCAGCGGCCAAACTTGAATCCCACCTGCGGCAGTGTGCCCATGTGCTGAAAACCCAAGCGCTGGTGCAGCGCCACGCTGCCCGCGTTACTGGCGTCCACGCCACCGACCATGGCGTCGACATCGTTGTGGCGCGCCGCCTCGATCAACGCCTGCATCACTTGCCGCCCCAGACCAAGGCCACGATGGTCTTGGTGCACGTACACCGAATGTTCCACGGTGTACTTGTACGCAGGCCAGGCTCGAAAAGGGCCATAGCTGCCAAAAGCCCGCAGCGTTCCGCGTTCATCTTCTACGCCAATGGCGGGAAAACCATCTTGTTTTTTGGCATCAAACCAGGGGGCCATGCTTGCAAGCGCGCGCGGCTGATAGTCGTACAGCGCGGTGGAGTTCAGGATGGCTTCGTTGAAGATGGTCAATATCGCGCTGGCGTGCCGCTGGTGTGTGCACTGCACCAGCGTGGACGATGTCACCGCACCAGCCTTCATTCAACCTAGATCCAGCAGTTGACCGCTTGTGTTCTTCGTGAAAGCCGCATGAATACGCAATTTTCTGCTCTTTCCCAAGCTCACCTTGGAGGCCAAGGCGCACCGCACCCATTGGCACCCATTGGCACTGCGCTCGCCGCGCGATGCGGCGTTGCTCGTCCTTGCGGGCAGCCAACCCGCAGCGTCCTCGCGTCTTGCCTGGCACGCCCATCTCAGCACCATCGGATGCGTCCAACTGCCGGATCCAGGTTCAAACCGCCAGTCAGGCGGCAGGCACCAGAAAATCGCGGCTGATGTGCGCGCCCAACTGGTTCACGCGCTCCAGAAACTGCGTCAGAAAAGCGTGCAGCCCGGTGGCCAGAATTTCGTCGATGTGGGCGTATTGCAAATCAGCCCGCAGGCGTCCGGCGTGGCGCATGGTGCGGCCCTCGTCTTCAGCCCCGACGGCGCTCAGGTTGCGCATCACGCCGGTCATGCAGTGGTGGATGGAGCGCGGCATCTCGGCGCGCAGCATCAGCAACTCGGCCACGCGCGCGGGCGTGATCACGTCACGGTAGACCTTGCGGTAGATTTCAAAACCGCTCACGCTGCGCAGCACAGCGGCCCAGTGGTAGAAGTCGTTTTCCTGATTGCGCTCGCCGCTGCTGCCGTAAAAATCGTTGGCCACGGCGTGAAACTTCACATCCAGAATGCGGGCGGTGTTGTCGGCGCGCTCCAGGTAAGTGCCCATGCGCAGGAAGTGAAAGGCTTCGTCCTGCATCATGGTGCCCAGCGTGACGCCACGCGAGACGTGCGAGCGGAACTTGACCCACTCAAAAAACTCACGCGGATCGCGCTCGAACGCGCCTTGCCTGCGCAGGCGCAGGATTTCCAGCCAGGTATCGTTTTGCGCTTCCCACGCCTCGGTGGTCAGTGCGCCACGCACGGCGCGGGCGTTTTCGCGTGCGGCTTTCAGGCAGTTGAAGATGGACGCCGGGTTCAGCTCGTCCAGCACCATGTACTGCATCACGCCCTGTGGGGTGACTTCGCCATAGCGGCTGGTGTAGTCGGGCAGCAGCTCGCTGAGCGAGAGCACGCCCAGCCAGCCGGTTTCCGACACCGCCGCCGATTGCGGCAGCATCGAGGTTTCGTAGTTCACATTGAGCATGCGGGCGGTGTTTTCCGCGCGCTCGGTGTAGCGGGACATCCAGAACAGGTGATCAGCAGTACGCGAGAGCATGTTTTTAGTCTTTCAGGTCATGGGTTCGACAAGCGGCATCAGGGCATCGACGACGCGCGCACTCAAACCTCCAAAATCCACGTGTCCTTGGTGCCCCCGCCCTGCGACGAGTTGACCACCAAAGAGCCTTCTTTCAGCGCCACGCGCGTCAGCCCGCCAGGGGCCATTTGCACCTCGGTGCCCGACAGCACAAAGGGACGCAAATCGATGTGGCGCGGCGCGATACCGCTTTCCACATAGGTGGGGCAGCTTGACAGGCTGAGCGTGGGCTGGGCGATGTAGCCGTCTGGCCTGGCGATCACAGCCTGGCGAAACTCTTCAATCTCGGCCTGGGTCGATGCCGGGCCGACCAGCATGCCGTAGCCGCCTGCGCCATGCACTTCTTTGACCACCAGATCCTTCATGTTGGCCAGCACGTATTTCAGGCTGTCGGGTTCGCGGCACATGTAAGTGGGCACGTTTTGCAAAATCGGTTTTTCGCCCAGATAAAACTCGATCATCTTGGGCACATAAGGGTAGATCGACTTGTCGTCGGCCACGCCGGTGCCCACCGCATTGCAGATGGTCACGTGGCCCGCGCGGTAGGCGCGCATGATGCCCGCGCAGCCCAGCGATGAATCAGGACGGAACGCCTCCGGATCCATGAAGTCGTCGTCCACCCGGCGGTAAATCACGTCCACCCGCTTGGGGCCGCGCGTGGTGCGCATGTAAACAAAATCTTCCTTGACGAACAGGTCTTGCCCCTCGACCAACTCCACACCCATTTGCTGGGCCAAAAAAGCGTGTTCAAAGTAGGCGCTGTTGTACATGCCGGGCGTCAGCACCACCACGGTGGGCGCGGCAATGCCCGCCGGGCTGCTGGCGCGCAGGGTTTCCAGCAACAAATCGGGGTAATGCGCTACTGGGGCCACACGGTGGTTGGCAAACAGGCTGGGAAACAGCCGCATCATCATCTTGCGGTTTTCCAGCATGTAGCTCACGCCCGAGGGCACGCGCAGGTTGTCTTCCAGCACGTAATACACGCCTTTGCCCTGATCGTCAGCGGCGCGCACGATGTCGATGCCCGAGATGCTGGAATACACGTTATTGGGCAAGTCCACGCCCTGCATGATGGGGCGGTATTGCGCGTTGTTCAGCACTTGTTCTGCGGGCACCACACCGGCTTTGAGAATTTCCTGATCGTGGTACACGTCGTGCAAAAAGCGGTTGAGCGCCGTCACGCGCTGCACCAGCCCGCGCCGCATTTCGCGCCATTCGTCGGCGGGGATGATGCGCGGGATCAAATCGAACGGGATCAGCCGCTCGGTGCCCGAGCCATCTTCGTCTTTGGCCCCATACACCGCGAAGGTGATGCCCACCCGACGGAAGATCAACTCGGCCTCGTCACGGCGCGAGCGCATCAGCGTATCGTCTTGGCCCGCCAACCAACTGGCATAGCTGCGGTAGTGCGCGCGCACCGCTGCGCCTGCCACCGGGCTGGCCGCGCTCTGGGCTACGGCTTCGTACATTTCGTCAAACGGGTGCATGTCCTGAATTCTCCTGACGCTTGTTTCTCATAACGTTTTTTTTCACCACTACAGCATAGCAAGTCGCGGGCCATCACTTTGGCTGTGCGCTTTTTTTATTGCACTCTTCACTGCATTGGCCACGTCTGTGCCGGTGGGGGCTGATGCCACCAGTAGCGGCGTGCCTGCTGGCGCTCGCACCGCACCACATCGGGGCGTGCACTGTGCCAGTGCATTGCACCGCAGGCGGGCGAATCCAGCAGCCGCACACCATGCGCACTGTAGCGTGCCGTCACGCTGATCGCCGGGTGTCCAAAACGGTTGCGGTACCCCGCCTGCACCCAGCCCCAACGCGGGCGCGCCGCTTGCAGCAACGCCGCGCTGGACGAAGTGCGGCTGCCGTGGTGCGGCACCAGCAGCACATCCACGGGCGGCGCTTGCGCCAGATCAAGAGCCAATAGTCGCTCTTGCGCGGCTTCCAGGTCACCCATCAGCAAGACACTGGCTCCCGTGTCGGCCTCCACTCCGGCATTGGCACTTCGCACGTGCAACACGCAACTCAAGGTATTGGGTTTGGGCTTGGGCCTGCGGGCATGGACATCGGCATAGGCATGCGCTGCCGGATGCAGCATTTCAAAGATCACGCCATCCCATTGCCAGCCTTGCCCAGCCTCACAGCCGGTCATGGCGTGCGCACTGTGCAGCGGGTGGCCATCTTCAATCGACGACAGCACTGTCGCCTGCGGCTGCATGGCCAGCACCGCCCCGGCACCGCCAGTGTGGTCGCTGTCGCGGTGGCTCAGCACCAGGGTGTCCACACGCTCGCCCAAAGCGCGCAGCAAGGGCACCAGCACGCGCTGACCAGCGTCGCTGTCTTGCGAATAGCGCGGCCCGGCGTCGTACAGCAGCGTGTGCGTGGCCGTGCGCACCAGCACTGCCGTGCCCTGCCCCACATCAGCGGCCAACAGAGCGAATTGCCCCGGCGCTGGCCGCGGCGGCTGCCACAGCAGCAAAGGCATCATCAACGGCACACCCAGCAAACGCAACGGCCACGGCCCGCGCAAAGCCAGCAGCACACCGCCCGCCACGGCCACCACACCCAATATCAACGGCGCGGCAGGCAGGGACACCGTGGCCCATGGCCAGGTCGCCAAAGCTTGCAGCAGCGCAGCCAGCGGCGTCAATGCCCACACCGCCACCTGCCACAGCGGTGCCCACCCCACGCCCAACAGCGACAGTGGGGTGACCAGCAGCGTCACCCACGGAATGGCCACCAGATTGGCCAACAGCCCCACCAGCGACGCCTGCCCGAACAGCAGCAGTGTCAGCGGCGTCAGCACGGCGGTCACCACCGCCTGCTCGCGCAACAATTGACCCAGCCGCGCACGCATGTCCGATGGCGCTGCGCCGTCAGCCCTTGCGTCATCAGCCCTTGCATGGCTGGCAAACAGCACCCCCACCGCCACAAAACTGAGCCAGAAACCCGCTTGCAGCCAGGCCCACGGGTCCAGCACCAGCACCACGGCACACGCTAGCAGCCAACCCATCCACCACGGCCAGCGCAGCCCCGCCAGCCTGAGTGCGGCCAGCGCCGCCAGCATCAGCACCGTGCGCTGCGCGGGCACACCCCAGCCGCTGAACAGCGCGTAGCCCGCCGCCAGTAACACACCGCCGATCAAGGCAGCATGGGGCGCGGGCAACCACAGACACGGATTCAGCCGAGGGTTGATGCGTCCAAGCCAGCGCCAGCGCGCGCTGCGTCGCCACACCCAGCCGACCAGCGCAATGGCCAGCCAGGCGAACATGGTGATGTGCAGCCCGCTGATGCTCATCAAATGCGCCACGCCAGTGGCGCGGAACACGTCCCAGTCCGCCCGTGCGATCACGTTCTGATCGCCCGTGACCAGTGCCGCCACAATGCCACGCAAGCGTTCATCACGCAGCCGCTGTGGACCATCCGCTGCCTCATCGCCTGAAGCGCTCTGCCCCAGAATGCGGTCGCGCACCCGCTGGCGCCAGCGCTCCACCGGGTGCGCCACGGCGCGCGCCAGCAGGCGCGGTGGCGCATCAACCCGGCCCGTGCGCACATAACCGGTGGCCCGCACACCCTGCTCCCACAGCCACAGCTCGTAGTCAAAGCCGTGGGGGTTCAGATTGCCGTGCGGCGCTTTCAGCCGCACGGTGAAAGCCCAGCGATCACCCGCGCGCCAGTCAGGATGGGCCGTCCCCTGCGGCGCTGCGTACCACGCCAGTTGCACATAGCGCGGCAGTGTGACCGGGCGGCCCGCGTGCGTGGCGTGCTCAACGTCAAAGCGCCAACGCCAGCCCGTGCTGCTGCGCTGGGGCATGCGACTGATCACCCCCGTCACCTGCACGTCCTGGCCTTCCAGCGCAAGGGGCATGGCCTGTGCCTGCACCCGCACCGCCCGTGCGCCCGTGGCCGCCCACGCCATGCACGCTGCCGCCAGCAGCCACCACACGGCCATGGTGCGCACCCGGCTTCGGTTGATTCGCGCCGCCACCGCCGCTGCCAGCCCCCACAACGCTACTGCGCCATACGCCTGTCCAGACCACAGCGCAGGCTGCTGCAATTGCAGCGCCGTGCCCGCCACCCACCCCAGCATGGCCGCCGCCAGCGCCCAGCCCCAGCGCCGGGCATGCTGATCCGAAGCGAATCCTGAAGCGGGTCGTTGACGATCCATCAAAACCACATATTTCTACATATTTGATAGCTTTCAGCGCTTGCCTATCAAGCGCCAGAGGCCAGTTTGATGCATAAAACAATTCCTTGGGACAGCAGGCTGCGCCTTGGTCAGCAGGTCAAGCAGGCTGCGCACAAATATTGCTAGGATGAAAGCGTAACCCGGCTTTTGCTGACTCTGTTTTACCCCTTCACTCCAGCCCCACCCCACCTTCAACCTTCAACTTCCCGCCTTCACTTTCCATGTCCATCCACGCCGCGCTGCAACACATCACCCATTACCGCTACGACCGTCCGGTGCAACTGGGCCCGCAACTGGTGCGCCTGCGCCCTGCGCCGCACTGTCGCAGCAAGATCATCTCCTACTCGCTCAAGGTCGAACCGGCCCAGCACTTCATCAACTGGCAGCAAGACCCGTTTGCCAACTGGCAGGCGCGGCTGGTGTTCCCGGAAAAGACCACCGAATTCAAAGTCACCGTCGATCTGGTGGCCGAGATGGCGGTGTACAACCCGTTCGACTTTTTTCTGGAGCCTGAAGCCGAGCACTTTCCCTTTGCCTACGCCCCGTTGCTGAAAGAAGAACTCGCCCCCTATCTGGCCAAGGACACGCCAACACCGCAGTTCAGCCAGTACCTGCAAGGCATCGACCGCCACCCGCAGCGCACCATCGACTTCCTGGTAGGCCTGAACCAGCGCTTGCAGCACGACATCGGCTATCTCATCCGCATGGAACCCGGTGTGCAAACGCCTGAAGAAACGCTCACCAAACGCAGCGGCTCGTGCCGCGACTCGGGCTGGCTGCTGGTGCAACTGCTACGCCACTGTGGGCTGGCAGCGCGCTTTGTCTCGGGTTACCTGATCCAGCTCAAGGCCGATCAAAAGTCGCTCGACGGCCCCAGTGGTACCGAAGTGGATTTCACCGACCTGCACGCCTGGTGCGAGGTTTATTTGCCCGGCGCCGGCTGGATCGGGCTCGACCCCACCTCGGGCCTGCTGGCCGGCGAAGGCCACATTCCGCTGGCCTGCACGCCCCAACCCTCGGGCGCAGCGCCCATCGAAGGCCTGATGGAGTCGGCCGAGGTAGCGTTTGAGCACCACATGCAGGTCACGCGCATCCACGAATCACCGCGCGTCACTCTGCCCTACAGCGACGCGCAGTGGCAAGCCATCCTGAAGCTGGGCGACGAAGTTGATGCGCAGTTGAAGGCCGACGACGTGCGCCTGACCATGGGCGGCGAGCCGACCTTCGTCGGCATCGACGACCGCGACGGTGCCGAATGGAACACCGCCGCCCTGGGCCCCACCAAGCGCGTGTTCGCACTCGATTTGCTGCACCGCCTGAAAAACCGTTACGGCCCCAACGGCTTCCTGCACCTGGGCCAGGGCAAGTGGTACCCCGGCGAGCAACTGCCGCGCTGGGCGCTCAGCCTGTTCTGGCGCCCCGACGGTCAGCCCCTGTGGCGCAACCCTGCGCTGCAAGCCGACGAACGCCAGCCGCACCACGCCAAGGCCGAAGACGCCCAGCGCTTCATCCACGCGCTGGCAGAGCGGCTGGGCGTGGGTGCCGACACCATCCGCGCCGGTTACGAAGACCCGTGGCACTACATCCAGGCCGAACGGCGTCTGCCCGTCAATGTCGACCCGTTCGACTCACGTCTGGACGACGAGCAAGAACGCGCCCGCCTGCGCCGCGTATTCACCCACGGGCTGGACAAGGCCATCGGCTACCTGCTGCCGCTGCAAGCCAGCTCGCAACTGGCCGCACAGCCCGACTTCATGCCCGGCGTGCCCGCCGCCCAGCGCCCGCGCTGGCTCACCGGGCGCTGGTGGCAGCGCGACGACCGGCTGTACCTGATGCCAGGCGATTCGCCCATGGGTTACCGCCTGCCGCTGGCCAGCCTGCCCTGGGTCAGTGATGACGAGTTGCCGCGCGCCTATCCCAAAGACCCCTTCGATCCGTCCGTGGCCGACGAGCTGCTGCTGGACGCCGACGACGGTCAAACTTCAGGTTCAGTGCATCCCGAAGACCGCACCCCGCAACGCCACGAATCAGCCCGCTGGGTGCCACGCACCGCACTGTGTGTGGAAGTGCGCGACCCGGTGCGCTCGCACACGGCCGATCCGGCGCTGCCCGACATCGAAGGTGATGACGAACAGGCCCAGGCGCGCCGCGCCGCCCGCAGCGCGCACCAGGCAGCAGTGGCCCAATATGCGCTGAAGGCTGGGCAATCGAGCATCCTGTACGTCTTCATGCCGCCGCTGGACGCGCTGGAAGACTATCTGGCGCTGGTCAGCGCCGTGGAAGACACGGCAGAAAAACTGCAACTGCCGGTGGTGCTCGAAGGCTACGGCCCGCCACGCGACCGCCGCGTGCGCATGCTGCAAATCACGCCCGACCCCGGTGTGATCGAGGCCAACATCCAGCCCGTAGACAACTGGCGCGATTTGGTCGACAACACCGAGTTTTTGTACCAACAGGCGTTTGAAAGCCGCCTGTCGGCCGAAAAGTTCATGACCGACGGCCGCCACATGGGCACCGGCGGCGGTAACCACTTCGTGCTGGGCGGCGCGACGCCGAATGACAGCCCTTTTTTGCGCCAACCCGAGCTGCTGGCCAGCCTGATTCTGTACTGGCACAACCATCCCTCGCTCAGCTACCTGTTCAGCGGCCTGTTCATCGGCCCCACCAGCCAGGCCCCGCGCGTGGATGAAGCGCGCAACGACCAGCTTTATGAGCTGGAAATTGCGCTGCAAGAAATTCACGCCGCCCGCCAGCGCCATGGCGAGGCGATGTTGCCGTGGCTGGTCGATCGCAGCTTGCGCAACATCCTGATCGACGTCACAGGCAACACCCACCACAGCGAGTTTTGCATCGACAAGCTGTATTCGCCCGACTCGGCCACCGGCCGCCTGGGCCTGCTGGAAATGCGCGCCTTCGAGATGCCGCCGCACGCGCGCATGTCGATTGCCCAGCAATTGCTGATGCGCGCGCTGGTGGCGCGCTTTTGGCGCACGCCGTACACCGCCCCGGCTGCGCGCTGGGGCACGCAATTGCACGACCGCTTCATGCTGCCCGCCTACATACGGCAAGACTTTGACGACGTGATCGACGATCTGCGCCGCGCAGGTTTTGCGTTCGACAGCCAATGGTTTGCGCCGCACTTCGAGTTCCGATTCCCGGTGGTGGGAGAGCTGAACGTACTGGGCATGCAAATCACCCTGCGCAACGCGCTCGAACCCTGGCACGTCATGGGCGAAGAAAACACCGGCAGCGGCACCGCGCGCTATGTCGATTCGTCGCTGGAGCGGCTGCAAGTGCACGTGCGTGACTTCAACCCCTCGCGCTACGCCATCACCTGCAACGGTCAGGCGCTGCCCTTACAGGCCCTGGGTGCCGAAGGCGACTATGTGGCGGGCGTGCGCTTCAAGGCGTGGAACCCCTGGTCGTCATTGCACCCCAGCATCCAGCCGCACGGGCCACTGGTGTTTGACGTGTTCGACACCTGGAATGGCCGCTCGGTCGGCGGCTGCCAGTACCACGTGGCCCACCCCGGCGGGCGCAACTACAGCACTTTCCCCGTCAACGCCTACGAGGCTGAAAGCCGCCGTCTGGCGCGCTTTTTCCGCACCGGGCACACCGCAGGCACCATGGCTGTGCCTGCGGCCACGCTGCACCAGCCGGGTTCGCGTGAATTTCCGTGCACGCTGGACTTGCGGCGTGCCGCCGCATGGCGCATGTGAACATACATTGACGAAGAAAGTTTCGCGCAGTAGCAGCGGGCGTCAATGCGACAATGGCGCCCGCCCGAATCGGCACCATGATGGTGCAGGCCTGCTCAACCCCCAAACGCTGTGAACGCTTTGTCTTCGCCATCCAACCCGTTTTCGTTTGCCGAACAAGGGCATTTTGATGAACTGCTTGGCACACCCCACGACGACAGTGTCAACTGGTCAGACCGCACGCGCTTTGCGCCTGTCTGGCAAGACTTTGCCAGCTACCTGAGCGCCGACCCCGGCGCAGAGCTGGATCGCCGCGCCGCCCGTTTACGCCGCCAGTTGCGCGAGCACGGTGTGACCTACAACGTGCGCGCCGACGACGCCAACCTGCAACGGCCCTGGCCGCTGGATCTGTTTCCGCTGCTCATCACGCCGGGCGACTGGCAGCGCATCGAAGCCGGGGTATTGCAGCGCGTGCGCGTGCTGGACGCCATCATGCGCGACATGTATGGCGAGCGCCGTCTGCTCAAAGACGGTCTGCTGCCCGCCGCTCTGGTACAAGGCCATCCCGAATACCTGCGCGCCATGCACGGCATGCCTGCGCTGGGCGGCATGCACCTGCACACCGTGGCGTTTGATCTGGCGCGCGGCCCGCAAGGCTTTTGGTGGGTGGTCACCCAGCGCACGCAAGCGCCGTCGGGCCTGGGCTATCTGCTGGAAAACCGCCTGAGCGTATCTGGCCAGTTTCCCAACGCCTTTCAGGGCATGCGCGTGCGTCGTCTGGCCGATACCTATCGCCGCTTTATCAACGCCATCAAACGCATGGCCCCGCACAGCGATGGCGACGCCCACATTGCCTTGCTGACGCCCGGGCCGTACAACGAAACTTATTTTGAACACGCCTATCTGGCGCGTTACCTGGGTGTGACGCTGGCCGAAGGCAGCGACCTGACGGTGCGCAACCAGCGGCTGTTCCTGAAAACCCTGCGTGGCTTGCAGCCAGTACACGGCCTGATCAAGCGCATGGACGACGCTTTTTTAGACCCGCTGGAAATGCGCCCCGAATCGCGCCTGGGCGTGCCCGGACTGATGCAGGCCGTGCGCGCGGGCAACGTACTGGTGGCCAACACGCCGGGCGCGGGCTTTCTGGAGTCCAGCGCCTTGTTGGGTTTTTTGCCCGCACTGGCGCAGCATTTGCTGGATGAAGAACTCAGCTTGCCGGCCTTGCACACCTGGTGGTGTGGCGAGCCTGCGGCCATGCGCGACGTGCTGCCGCAACTGGGCCGCTGCGTCATCAAACCCACCTACCCCTGGTCCACCAGCCGGGGCACCTTCAACGTCGGCGTGGGGCCACTGATGAGCACCGAAACGCTCGATTCTTGGCGGGCCAGCATCCAGCGCACACCCGAAGAGCACACGGTGCAGGCTTATCTGCCACCGTCGCAAATGCCCACCTGGGTTGACCACGAATCAGGTGGCCGGATCCAGCCACGCGCGGCCATTTTGCGCGTGTTTGCGCTGTGCGACGGCCCCGGTTCATGGCGCGTGTTGCCCGGCGGCATGACGCGGCTGGTGGGCGGCAGCGCAGGCATGGCCACCATGGCATCGGGCGGCAGCAGCACCGACACCTGGGTGCTGGGCGAGCTGCGTCCGCCCGATGCGGCCGAAGCTGACCAGGGCGCAGGGCTGGCTGCCATCACGCCCGAATCCACCACCCTGGTGCTGCGCGAACGCCTGATCACCAGCCGCGCCGCCGAAAGCCTGTACTGGCTCGGCCGCTACACCGAACGGGCCGAAAACAGTTGCCGTCTGGCCGAAATCATCCTGGAAACCCTGCACGGCGACGAAGACCCATCGCCCGCCGTGCTGATGTGGCTGGGCCAGATGGCCGAGGCCGCAGGCCTAGTGCCTGAAGACGGCACCTCACCCCTGCAAGACCAGGCCGAATTTGAACGCCTGCTGCTCGACCACCTGGGCGACACCGGCAGCGACACCCCCGGCATGGGTCACGCCCTGAGCGCGCTGCGCCAAAGCGCGACAGCGGTGCGCGAGCGCATGTCCACCGAGCACTGGAACGCCGTCAAGGACGCCGAAGAAAGCTTTCTCAGCGAAAGCCAGTCGCTGCGCGGGGCCGGTCTGGGTGCCGGTGCCGACGCCCAATTGGTGCTGGCCCAACTGTCGCGCACGCTGTCGGCCGTCACCGGCTTGCAGCAAGACCGCATGTGGCGCGACGACGGTTGGCGCATGCTCACCGTGGGTCGACTGATCGAGCGGCTGATTTGGCTGAGCGAAGCGCTGTCCAAAGGCTTTTACACCAACGCCGTGCACGATGCGGCGGGTTACGCCGTGGTGCTGGATCTGTTTGATTCCACCATCTCATTCCACGCCCGCCACCAGCGTAGCCGGGGCATTGCCGCGCTGATTGCCCATCTGGCGCTGAACCGACAAAACCCCCGCTCGATCGGCGGCGTGATCCACGATCTGCAAACCCAACTGGCCCAACTGGACGCCAACGAACCCGAAGACCTGCAAACTCTGGCGCCGCGCCTGCAAGTGCCTGAAGGCACGGCGCTGCCCCGCCTGTGCACACACGACGGCATTGGCGATTTCATTCACCTGCAAGCCTGGCTGCAAGGCCAGATCGAGATCGGCGTCGGCCTGTCGGACGACATCGGGTTGCGCCACTTTTCACACACGGGCGACGAACGCCGCAGCCTCGGCGCTTGATATCACCTCAATAAGCCATGCGCCTTCGCATCACCCATGACACCCGCTACGTGTATGCGCCCGCCGTCGAGGCAGCGCAGCACATGGTGTACCTGACCCCGCCCCACACCCGTGCGCAACACCGGCTGGACGCCCGGCTGGAAGTGTCACCCACGCCCGTGGTGCTGACCGAATCGCTGGACGTGTACCGCAATGTGCGCGCTTATTTTGAAATCGCCAGCCCGCACGACCAACTGCTGGTGCGCGCCCGCTGCCTGATCGACACGCAAGCGCCTGAGCCTGTGGCCAGCCAGATCGGCTGGGAAGCGGTGCGCGATCAGTTCGTCTACCACGCCGGTGCGCACTGGCACCCCGCGGCTGAAGGCATTTACCCATCGGTGCATGTGCACCCGGGCGAGGTGTTCACTGACTATGCGCAGCCTTCGTTCACCCCAGGACGACCCTTGCTGGACGCCGCACGCGAGCTGATGCAGCGCGTGCATACCGACTTCACCTACGCCAGCAACAGCACCGAAATCAACACCCCCGCCGCTGAAGCACTGGCCCAGCGACGCGGCGTGTGTCAGGATTTTTCGCATGTCATGCTGTCGTGCCTGCGTTCACTGGGCTTGCCCGCGCGCTATGTGTCCGGCTATTTGTTGACGCAGCCGCCGCCCGGTCAACCGCGCTTGATTGGCAGCGACGCCTCACACGCCTGGGTATCGGTGTTTTTGCCCGATCTGGCCGAACAACACGCAGGCCACGGCTGGTACGACCTGGACCCCACCAACAACCGCGACGGCTGGGGCACGCCGGGCGAGGATTTCGTGCGTCTGGCCGTCGGGCGCGACTTTGCCGACATCTCGCCCATGCGCGGCGTGATCCACGGCAGCGGTAGCCACGAGCTGCACGTTGGGGTTACAGTCGAGCCGTGCGGCGATGACAAGCTGTTCGACACGCCGCTCGTTGGATCTTCCCTTACCTCTTAATGCCGCCCGCGCCATGCGGACACCCCACCACCTTGGCTCCACGACCATGAACGCCTACGACAAACTCCAGCAACTGGGCATCGAACTGCCCCCCTTGTCCGCACCCGCCGCCGCTTACGTGCCTTACGTCATTACCGGCAACCGCATTTATCTGTCAGGCCACATTGCGCGTAAAGACGGCAAGCCCCACGTCGGCCGCCTGGGCCATAACCTGACCACCGTGGACGGCCAGGCCGCAGCGCGCCACATCGCCATCGACATGCTGGGCACGCTGCATGCGGCGCTGGGCGACTTGAGTCGCATCAACCGCATCGTCAAGGTGATGAGCCTGGTGTGTTCCACGCCCGACTTTACCGAGCAGCACCTGGTCACCAACGGCTGCTCTGAACTTCTGGCCGAGGTGCTGGGCGAACGCGGCCAGCACGCGCGCAGCGCTTTTGGGGTAGTGCAAATTCCGCTGGGAGCCTGCGTGGAAATCGAGCTGATTGCCGAAATCAGTTGAACGCTGCCATCGTCTGATTGAGCTTGAAAATTTAGCTTGAAAATTCGGCTTCGACACTAGGCTTTGAATCAGCATCCGTATCGCCATCGCCCGGCAGCAGTTGCTGGGTTTGCGCATCGGGCAAAGCTTCCACTTTTTTCAAGGCGCGGTTCATCACGTTGGTGCGTGTCTGCGCCGCATCCAGCGTGTTCAGCACGGTTTGCGTTTGTGATTTGACGCGCGCCAGCACGTCGCCAAACTTGCCAAACTCGGTCTTCACCGCCCCCAGCACCTGCCAGACTTCACTGCTGCGCTTTTCCAAAGCCAGCGTGCGAAAACCCATTTGTAAACTGCTGAGCATGGCCAGCAGCGTGGTGGGGCCAGCCAGCGTCACGCGATGCTGGCGCTGCAACTGCGTCATCAGGCCGGGGCGACGCAGCACCTCGGCGTACAACCCTTCGGTGGGCAAAAACAGAATGGCGAAATCGGTAGTGTGCGGCGGCTCCAGGTATTTGTCACCAATGGCGCGCGCTTCCAGCCGGATGCGCTGCTCCAGCGCCTTTGCAGCGACCTCGGCAGCCACCGGGTCGGCGTTTTCCTGCGCTTGCAGCAGGCGCTCGTAATCTTCGTTGGGAAATTTCGCATCAATGGGCAACCACACGGGTGTGTTGTCATCACCACCGCGGCCCGGCAGGCGGATGGCAAAGTCCACCCGCTCACGGCTTGCCGGTCGGGTGGATACCTGTTCGGCATATTGTTCGGGTGAAAACACCTGCTCCAGCAACTGCCCCAATTGCGCTTCGCCAAACATGCCGCGTGTTTTGACATTGGTCAGCAAGTGTTTCAAGTCGCCCACGCCTTGGGCCAGGGTGTGCATTTCGCCCAGGCCCTTGTGCACCTGTTCCAGCCGTTCGGCCACTTGCCGAAAACTCTCGCCCAGACGCTGCTCCAGCGTGGCCTGGAGTTTTTCGTCCACCGTGCGGCGCATCTCTTCGAGCTTGGCGGTGTTGGCCGCTTGCAGCGCGCCCAACTGCTGCTCCAGCGTGCCGCGCACTTCGTGCAGGCGGCGCGCGTTTTGCTCGCTCAAGTCCTGCAACTGCTGCGTCAAGGTTTCGGCCAGCGTGCCGCGCAATTGCGCCAGTTGCTGGGCAAAGGCGTCGATCTGGGCGTTTTGCGTGCGTGTGGATTCAGCGCCTTGCTGCATCAGTGCGTTCTGGAAAGTGCCCAACGTGTGCAGCAGCTCCTGGCGCCCATCGCGCGCACTGCCGCCGATTTCCTGCCGCAATTCGCGCTCCAGCCGTTCACTGCTGACGTCCAGGCGTGTGTGCAGCAACTGTTGCAACTCATCGCGCCCAGCCACATCTTCAGGGCGGCGCGGGCGACGCCACAGCAGCACGAGCACCAAAATCAGGTTGAGCAACAACGCAGCCAGCGCCAGGCCCAGCAGCGCGTCAGACGAAATAAAAGCGTTCATGGACTGAAAAATTTCTGGTGGCTTCATGCTGTGTGTTCAGATCGGGCGATGAATACCCGCCACGGGTGGGGATGCGCAAAAACTGCACCACGCCCGCCACACGCCGACTGCACAGGGCCAGCGCTTACAACCCCCCCATGTCGTCGAACAGCGATGGCGTGGCGCTGGCATGCTCTGCTGTGCCACTCATGTTGAGGACATTGAAGGCCATCACCGGCGCGCTGAAATCGCTGAACGGCGCGCCCAGCGCCACCTCCCCAGTGGCATGCAAAATGCACTGGCTGCGGCGCAGGTGAAGCTCCGTGCCCACGTCATCTTGAAACCGCACCCAGCAACCAAAACTGCTCAAATCAGTCAGTACAAATGCGCCGTCCACCCACTCCAGCCTCACGTGCTGGCGTGACACACGTTGGTCGCTGACCACAAAGCCGCAATCAGGAATGCGCCCAATCAGTATCGGCATATCGCTGGCGGCAAACACGGCGCTGCTGCCCAGCCAGGCCAGGGCAATGCTGGCATCGTTGCCGTAGGCGGGCATGTTCTCCAGCAGCTCGCCCGGCATGGTCAGCAACTGGGTGGCCAAGTCCTTGTTCCATTCGATCTGGAACACCGAGGGCGTTTGCACCATGCCGCGCACGCGCACCGCGCCCAGCGAACGAAAGCGCACTCCGGCAAGCGCCTCGCTCTGGGCCATGCCTGCCCCACCGGGGCGCGGCCCCAGTTGTTGCACCACCGATTCGTCAGCCCAGATCACGAACGGCCCGGCCATGTCCGACAGGCGCGCGGCCAAATTGACTGAATCGCCATAGGTGTCGGATGCCATTTCCACCACATTGCCCGCCGCCATGCCGATTTTCAACCCCATGCGCAGCGGCTCGGGCCAGTCCTGCATGCGCTCAGTATGGTTTTGCTGCATGAACACCACCGCTTCAACGGCCTGCATCCCTGCATCAAAACTGGCCAGCACACCATCGCCCAGGTATTTGATGGTTCTGCCGCCATGCGCCTCGCACACGCGGCCCACCCACTGGGTGATTTTTAAAATGGCGCCGGCCGCCTGCTCATTGCCCAGCGCCTCATACGCAGCCGTGCTGCCAGTCAGGTCGATGAACACGATGGTGATGGGAGCGGTCATGTCGGGGGCGTTTTGGGGTTGTTGTTTTAAATGGCGTCAGCGCGATACCTGAAGCCTGTTGCGGCACACAGTCGCGACATACAGTTACGACACACACGCTGCCATGCATGAGGCCATCTTTGGGAGGCCCGGCATTTTAGTGTGCCGTGGTGATCAAAGGATAACGTGCGCGAAGCAGCCACTTTCTGCGAATAGGGGTCGCACAAGCGGTATACCCTTTTAAATGCGTCGCCATGTAACAACATCACTGTCTTTGATAGTCGCCTGTGTCAAGGCCAAACTCGCCCAATGGATTAGTATTTCATACCATCAGATTGTTATTCGCATTATTTTGCATTGATTTTTTAAATGACGATACGCTGGTTGCCCTCGCTGTCACTTACCGAAATTTACGACCGCTGGACGGGCCGCACCGCCCGCGCAGACCGCGTGGCCAACCGGCTGGAGGACATCCGCCTGTCCATGCTCGACATGCTGGGCGACGACGGCGCGCGCCGCTACCCCCAGGTGGCACGCCGCATTCGTGCCAGCGCCGATGCGCAAGCCCTGTGGTATGTCCGCGCCGAACTGATGGCGGCCCTGGCCGGTTTGTATGGCGAAAAAACCGCCCGCACGCGCATGGTCAGTCTGTCGGTACTGTTTGACGGCATGCTGCCCAAAGGCATGGCTTCGCGCCCCACCGTTTTGCGCTCGACCCATAGGCGCTGACACTCTTTCAGTAAAAAGCAGCGGGCAGGCGCTGTCTTGAGTTGTTACGATCCGTTGAGCGCCAGCAACGCCCTCAACCCATCTTCGTCGATTACCTTGAGACCCAGATCGCGCGCCTTGTCCAGCTTGCTGCCTGCCTCCGCCCCAGCGACGACGCAATGGGTTTTCTTGCTTACGCTGCCTGCCACCTTGGCACCCGCCGCTTCAAGCAAGGCTTTGGCTTCGTCGCGGCTCAGCGTGGGCAACGTGCCGGTCAACACAAAGGTCTGGCCCGCAAGCGGCAGCGTGGCGGCAGCGGCAGGTTCACCTTCGGGCCAGGTAATGCCCGCCGCGCGCAGTTGATCGACCACTTCGCGGTTGTGCGGCTGGTCAAAAAAGGTGCGAAGGCTATGGGCCACCACCGGGCCGACGTCGGGCACTTGCAACAGTTGTTCGGGCGTGGCGACCATCACCGCGTCCAGTTGACCAAAGTGGCGCACCAAATCCTTGGCCGTGCTTTCGCCCACATGGCGGATGCCCAGCGCGTATAAAAATCGCGCCAGCGTGGTTTGCTTTGATTTGTCCAGTGCTTCGATCAGGTTCTGTGCGGATTTTTCGGCCATGCGCTCCAGCGCCGCCAAACTGACGAAGCCCATGCGGTACAGATCGGGCAAGCTCTTGACCACGTTGCCGTCCACCAACTGCTCCACCAGCTTGTCGCCCAGGCCTTCGATGTCCATGGCGCGGCGGCTGGCAAAGTGCAGCAGCGCCTGCTTGCGCTGGGCCGGACAGAACAGTCCGCCGGTGCAGCGGTGGTCGGCCTCGCCTTCTTCACGCACCACCGTGCTGTCGCACACCGGGCAGGTGACAGGCATGGTGAACTCAGCCGCCTCCGGCTGGCGTTTTTCAGGCAACACGCTCACCACCTCGGGGATCACGTCGCCCGCCCGGCGCACCACCACGGTGTCACCCACTCGAACGTCCTTGCGGCGCGCCTCCAGCTCGTTGTGCAGCGTGGCGTTGGTGACAGTAACGCCACCCACGAACACGGGGGCCAGCTTGGCCACAGGCGTGAGCTTGCCGGTGCGGCCCACCTGCACGTCGATGGCCTGCACCGTCGTGAGCTGTTCTTGCGCCGGGTATTTGTGCGCCACGGCCCAGCGCGGCTCGCGGGTGGCGAAGCCCAGCTCGCGTTGCAGCACGGTGCTGTCCACTTTGTAAACCACGCCGTCGATGTCGAACGGCAGTGCGTCGCGTTGGGCGGCCATATCAGCGTGAAACGCTATTAATTCTTGAGCACCTTGCGCAGGACGAACCAGCACTGAAACCGGAAAGCCCCAACTTTTCAGCGCCTGCAACAATTGCCAGTGGCCACTGAACGTCAGGCCACCCTCGCCCGCTGGCGTCATCTCGCCCAGACCATAGGCATAAAACGACAAAGGCCGATCAGCCACCAGCGCCGGATCGAGCTGGCGCACCGCCCCGGCTGCCGTGTTGCGCGGGTTGACGAAAGTCTTGGCCGCCTTGTCGCCTGCCGCCATGCGCTGACGCATGCGCTCGTTCAGAGCCTCGAAGTCGTCACGGCGCATGTAGACCTCGCCGCGCACTTCCAGCACGGGCGGCACCTGCCCTTCGAGCCGCAAAGGAATCTGCCCAATGGTGCGGATGTTCTGTGTCACGTCCTCGCCGGTCTCGCCATCACCACGCGTGGCGGCCTGCACCAACACGCCGTGTTCATAACGCAGGTTGATGGCCAGGCCGTCGAACTTCGGTTCAGCCACATAAGCCACGGGCGCACCGCCCAGCACGGCCAATGCTTCGGCACCCAGCGGTTCAGCCCGATAACGTTCGTCGGTGGTTTTGAGCAAGGTGCGGCGCTGCTCGCTGGCGAAAAAATCGCGCACGCGCTGATCGAACACCTCGGCCCCCTTGGGCGATGTGTCGGTTTCGGTGCGGATGCTGAGCATGGCCACGGCGTGCCGCACCGCAGCCAGGCCATCGAGCACTGCACCGCCCACACGCTGGGTGGGCGAATCTGGCGTGCGCAATTCGGGGTGTTCAGCCTCCAGCGTCTGAAGCTGCTGGAACAGCCGGTCGTACTCGGCATCGGGCAGCTCGGGGGCGTCCAGCGTGTAGTACTGGTGCGCCGCGCGGTTCAGGCGCTGGCGCAGATCGGCCGCCTGATTTACCGTTGTTGCTTCAATAGTCATAGCTTGATGCGTATATTCAGCAAGCGTGGCAACGCCACAAAGGTGGTCAGCTAAAAAGCCTTCTGGCCTGGGGCGAGCCAGCGGCCAGGTCGTGTTGATCCAGCGCGTCGTACAGATGATTCAAGTCGCTGCCGATGGATTCGATGGTCTCGGCTTGCAGGCGCTGGCCCGCATCGTCGGTGATGATGCCGTCCATGGCTTGCGCCAAGCTCAGTGCAGCATCTCGCAGACGGTCAAAGGGCTGCTCGCTGCGGTGTACTTGGGGCACATCCAGGTTCAGCGTGACCGATGTGATGGCCGTGTGCACCGGGTCTTCGGCCAGCACCGCCCGTGGGTCAAAGCTCAAATCCAGCAGCGGTGGCAAGCCCGGCTGACTGGACGGCAGCACCATGCGCCCGGCAACCACCCCCGCCACAAACCCCAGCCGTGCGGCTTGCTGGTGCACAAAACCGGGACTCCAACTGGCACCGCGGGCGCGCAGGGTCAAGCTCAGTTGGGCGTCGTGCTGGCTGGCAAACTGATCCAGCTCGCGTGCGCGCGCAATTTCGTCCAGCATGTCGGGAAACTCAGGCGCGCCGCCCACAGCGTCGGCATAGCGCTGGGCTTTGACCACGAATTCAGAGTATTCGATCTCATTCAGCGCCCCGGTTCGGTTGGCCATTTGCACGCCCGCTTGCAGCGCGGCATAGCGTTGGCCGGTCGCCGGGAACTCCCATCCGCCGCCGGACTCTTTTTGCGCTTCGACAGCAAACGGCTTGCTGCCCACGCGACGCGTGGCGGGCAGCGCGGCCAGCAGCGCATCGCCCGACACCACCCGCCCGTCCAGCGCAATGGGCGCAATCACGTCAATCAACGCGTCCAGATGCGGGCGTTTGTCAGGCGCAGGCACTGGCCCCAAAGGCGACAGCGCCGAGGCGGTATCGAACGAAGGCTCCACCCGCCCGCCTTCAGCCACCGGCTGGTCGCCGCCCATGCCCGGCTCTACCCGGTCTGGCAAGGGGGCGGGCCGACTGTCGGGCTGGGCCTGGCGCGGCTCATTACGGCGCGCGTTCCAAGTGTTGTAGGCGATCACGCCGCCCAGAATCACCCCCCCGGCAATCGCCAAGCCCACTTGCAAAGAATTCATGCCTGAAACACCTCTTTGAGGATGACCATGCCTGCACTTGAGCACATCAGCATGCAATTCAGATGGCCGCGGAGCAGGCCAGTCCAGCAGACGCTCTGGCCGGGGTTTCCCCGCTCAGCAGCGTCGTCCCCGTGGGGGGAAGTTGCGCAGCAGCTTAGGGTGGATGTCGTATCTGATGTCATACCTCCGCCATCCCCACGGCGCTTTCCATGTCCACCGCCACGATGCGTGACACACCCTGCTCTTGCATGGTGACGCCGATCAGTTGCTCGGCCATTTCCATGGCGATCTTGTTGTGGCTGATGAACAAGAACTGCGTGCCCTGCCCGCTCATGCGGGTAACCAGCCTGGCGTAGCGCTCGGTGTTGGCGTCGTCCAGCGGGGCGTCCACCTCGTCCAGCAGGCAGAACGGCGCGGGGTTGAGCTGGAAGATGGCAAACACCAGCGCAATGGCCGTCAGCGCCTTCTCGCCGCCCGACAGCAGGTGGATGGTCTGGTTCTTTTTGCCCGGTGGGTGGGCCATGACCTGCACCCCGGAGTCCAGGATCTCGTCACCGGTGATGACCAACCGCGCGTTGCCGCCGCCGAACAGTTCGGGGAACATGGTGCCAAAGTGCTGGTTGACCGCGTTGAAGGTGCCCGAGAGCAACTCCCGGGTTTCGGCGTCGATCTTCTTGATCGCGTCTTCCAGCGTGATCATGGCCTCGATCAGGTCGGCCGAC